>JAHELJ010000004.1 GCA_024644235.1 Lewinellaceae bacterium | reverse complement strand
CATCTCCCAGATTACAACCATCCGCTAACACATCTTCCGGACAAATGATCACCGGTGATGTCGTATCCTGGATCGTGATCAACTGGATGCAGGTATCTATGTTCAGGCAAGTATCATATGCCGTGAATGTCCTTTCTACAATCAACGGACATCCTGTCTGGGTGATCACATCAATATAGCGTACCTCCAGTATGCCGCAATTGTCACTGGCATCACTCACTCCATCCAAGGCATCAAAAGTGGCTTCATCAATGGTCACTTCAACCGGACTGTAAGCCAGACCACTCGCTGCCGCGATGGCACTCACGTCACAACCATCCGCTATCACATCAGCCGGACAGGTAATCGCCGGTGCAGTGGTATCCTGGATCGTGATCGTCTGTATACAATTCGCTGTATTGAGACAAGTATCGAATACGGTCCATGTTCTTTCTATAATGATCGGACAACTGGGTTGAATCACCACATCGTAGTACGCCACCTCCAATACGCCGCAATTGTCATTCGCATCGCTCGTACCATCGATCGCATCATAGGCCGCCTCGTCGATAAACACTGAATCTGTGCTAAACGCATATCCGCTTGCCGCCAAAACATCTCCCAGATTACAACCATCCGCTACCACATCTTCAGGGCAAATGATCACCGGTGATGTCGTATCCTGGATCGTGATCGTCTGTACGCAGTTTGCCGTGTTCAGACAGGTATCAAATACCGTCCACGTTCTTTCTATGATGATTGGGCAACTCGCCTGGATCACGACATCGTAGTAAGCTACCTGAAGCACTCCGCAGTTGTCGTTCGCATCGCTCGTGCCATCGATCGCATCATAAGCGGCTTCATCGATGAATACCGAATCCGTGCTGAACGCATAGCCACTTGCTGCCAAGGCATCTCCCAGATTACAGCCATCTACCAGCACATCATCCGGACAAACTATCGTCGGCGATGTCGTATCCTGGATCGTAATCGTCTGGATGCAATTCGCCGTGTTGAGGCAGGTATCAAATACTGTCCACGTTCTTTCGATTATGATCGGACAACTCGCCTGGATCACCACATCATAATACGCCACTTGCAGTACTCCACAATTGTCGTTTGCATCGCTCGTACCATCGATCGCGTCATAAGCTGCCTCGTCAATGAAGACCGAATCCGTGCTGAACGCATAGCCACTTGCTGCCAATGCATCTCCCAGATTACAACCATCTACCAGCACATCATCAGGACAGACTATCGTCGGAGCAGTCGTATCCTGGATCGTAATCGTTTGTATGCAGTTTGCCGTATTTAGACAGGTATCAAATACCGTCCACGTTCTTTCTATGATGATCGGACAGCTCGCCTGGATCACTACATCGTAGTAAGCAACCTGCAACACTCCACAATTGTCGCCCACATCACTGGTGCCATCGACTAGTTCATAGGTAGCTTCATCCATAAACACCGAATCGGTGCTAAACGCCAGGGAGGAGGCCACAAGGACATCTCCCAGGTTGCACCCGTCAAATACTATGTCCCCCGGACACACGATTGTTGGTGAGGTCGTATCCTGAATGGTTATCGTCTGTACGCAGTTTGCTGTGTTCAAACAGGTATCAAATACCGTCCATGTTCTTTCGATGATAATCGGACAACTCGGCTGGATCACTACATCGTAGTAAGCTACCTGAAGCACGCCGCAGTTGTCGTTTGCATCGCTCGTGCCATCGATCGCATCATAAGCTGCTTCGTCGATGAACACCGAATCCGTGCTGAACGCATAGCCGCTCGCTGCCAAGGCATCTCCCAGATTACAGCCATCTACCAGCACATCGTCTGGACAAACTATCGTCGGCGATGTCGTATCCTGGATCGTAATCGTCTGCACGCAGTTTGCCGTGTTCAGACAGGTATCAAATACCGTCCATGTTCTTTCGATGATAATTGGGCAACTCGCCTGGAT
Source organism: Lewinellaceae bacterium (assembly GCA_024644235.1). Taxonomy (GTDB): domain Bacteria; phylum Bacteroidota; class Bacteroidia; order Chitinophagales; family Saprospiraceae; genus JAHELJ01. The sequence goes on along the minus strand of JAHELJ010000004.1, from coordinate 236,213 downwards.
CACTACATCGTAGTAGGCTACCTGAAGCACTCCGCAGTTGTCGTTTGCATCGCTGGTGCCATCGATCGCGTCATAAGCGGCTTCATTGATGAATACCGAATCCGTGCTGAACGCATAGCCACTTGCTGCCAAGGCATCTCCCAAATTACAGCCATCTACCAGCACATCGTCTGGACAGACTATCGTCGGGGATGTCGTATCCTGGATCGTAATCGTCTGGATGCAATTCGCCGTGTTGAGGCAGGTATCAAATACTGTCCACGTTCTTTCGATGATGATCGGACAGCTCGCCTGGATCACCACATCGTAGTACGCCACTTGCAGTACTCCACAATTGTCGTTTGCATCGCTCGTGCCATCGATCGCATCATAAGCTGCCTCGTCGATGAAGACTGAATCCGTGCTGAACGCATAGCCACTTGCTGCCAATGCATCTCCCAAATTACAGCCATCTACCAGTACATCATCAGGACAAACTATCGTCGGCGATGTCGTATCCTGGATCGTAATCGTTTGTATGCAGTTGGTTGTGTTCAGACAGGTATCAAATACCGTCCATATTCTTTCGATGATGATCGGACAACTCGCCTGGATAACCACATCGTAATAAGCCACTTGCAATACTCCGCAATTGTCACTTACATCACTCGCAAGATCGACCGCCTCAAATGTCAATTCATCCATGAAGAACGAGTCTGTACTAAAGACTAACCCGGTAGCGACCAATAAATCAGTGGTTGAACAACCATCGAAGACGACATCATTTGGACACACAATTGTCGGGGAGGTAGTGTCTTGGATTGTAATCGTCTGCACACAATTCGCCGTGTTCAAACAGGTATCAAATACCGTCCATGTTCTTTCTATGATAATCGGACAACTCGCCTGGATCACTACATCGTAGTAAGCTACCTGAAGCACGCCGCAGTTGTCGTTTGCATCGCTCGTGCCATCGATCGCATCATAAGCCGCTTCGTCGATGAATACCGAATCCGTGCTGAACGCATAGCCGCTCGCTGCCAAGGCATCTCCCAGATTACAGCCATCTACCAGCACATCGTCCGGACAGACTATCGTCGGTGATGTCGTATCCTGGATCGTAATCGTTTGTACGCAGTTTGCCGTGTTCAGACAGGTATCAAATACCGTCCACGTTCTTTCTATGATGATTGGGCAACTCGCCTGGATCACGACATCGTAGTAAGCTACCTGAAGCACTCCGCAGTTGTCGTTCGCATCGCTCGTGCCATCGATCGCATCATAAGCGGCTTCATCGATGAATACCGAATCCGTGCTGAACGCATAGCCACTTGCTGCCAAGGCATCTCCCAGATTACAGCCATCTACCAGCACATCATCCGGACAAACTATCGTCGGCGATGTCGTATCCTGGATCGTAATCGTCTGGATGCAATTCGCCGTGTTGAGGCAGGTATCAAATACTGTCCACGTTCTTTCGATTATGATCGGACAACTCGCCTGGATCACCACATCATAATACGCCACTTGCAGTACTCCACAATTGTCGTTTGCATCGCTCGTACCATCGATCGCGTCATAAGCTGCCTCGTCAATGAAGACCGAATCCGTGCTGAACGCATAGCCACTTGCTGCCAATGCATCTCCCAGATTACAACCATCTACCAGCACATCATCAGGACAGACTATCGTCGGAGCAGTCGTATCCTGGATCGTAATCGTTTGTATGCAGTTTGCCGTATTTAGACAGGTATCAAATACCGTCCACGTTCTTTCTATGATGATCGGACAGCTCGCCTGGATCACTACATCGTAGTAAGCAACCTGCAACACTCCACAATTGTCGCCCACATCACTGGTGCCATCGACTAGTTCATAGGTAGCTTCATCCATAAACACCGAATCGGTGCTAAACGCCAGGGAGGAGGCCACAAGGACATCTCCCAGGTTGCACCCGTCAAATACTATGTCCCCCGGACACACGATTGTTGGTGAGGTCGTATCCTGAATGGTTATCGTCTGTACGCAGTTTGCTGTGTTCAAACAGGTATCAAATACCGTCCATGTTCTTTCGATGATAATCGGACAACTCGGCTGGATCACTACATCGTAGTAAGCTACCTGAAGCACGCCGCAGTTGTCGTTTGCATCGCTCGTGCCATCGATCGCATCATAAGCTGCTTCGTCGATGAACACCGAATCCGTGCTGAACGCATAGCCGCTCGCTGCCAAGGCATCTCCCAGATTACAGCCATCTACCAGCACATCGTCTGGACAAACTATCGTCGGCGATGTCGTATCCTGGATCGTAATCGTCTGCACGCAGTTTGCCGTGTTCAGACAGGTATCAAATACCGTCCATGTTCTTTCGATGATAATTGGGCAACTCGCCTGGATCACTACATCGTAGTAGGCTACCTGAAGCACTCCGCAGTTGTCGTTTGCATCGCTGGTGCCATCGATCGCGTCATAAGCGGCTTCATTGATGAATACCGAATCCGTGCTGAACGCATAGCCACTTGCTGCCAAGGCATCTCCCAAATTACAGCCATCTACCAGCACATCGTCTGGACAGACTATCGTCGGGGATGTCGTATCCTGGATCGTAATCGTCTGGATGCAATTCGCCGTGTTGAGGCAGGTATCAAATACTGTCCACGTTCTTTCGATGATGATCGGACAGCTCGCCTGGATCACCACATCGTAGTACGCCACTTGCAGTACTCCACAATTGTCGTTTGCATCGCTCGTGCCATCGATCGCATCATAAGCTGCCTCGTCGATGAAGACTGAATCCGTGCTGAACGCATAGCCACTTGCTGCCAATGCATCTCCCAAATTACAGCCATCTACCAGTACATCATCAGGACAAACTATCGTCGGCGATGTCGTATCCTGGATCGTAATCGTTTGTATGCAGTTGGTTGTGTTCAGACAGGTATCAAATACCGTCCATATTCTTTCGATGATGATCGGACAACTCGCCTGGATAACCACATCGTAATAAGCCACTTGCAATACTCCGCAATTGTCACTTACATCACTCGCAAGATCGACCGCCTCAAATGTCAATTCATCCATGAAGAACGAGTCTGTACTAAAGACTAACCCGGTAGCGACCAATAAATCAGTGGTTGAACAACCATCGAAAACGACGTCATTTGGACACACAATGGTCGGTGAGGTAGTATCTTGGATCGTTATCGTCTGCACACAATTCGCCGTGTTCAAACAGGTGTCAAACACCGTCCACGTTCTTTCTATGATGATCGGACAACTCGCCTGGATCACCACATCGTAGTACGCCACCTGCAATACTCCACAGTTATCGTTCGCATCGCTCGTGCCATCGATCGCATCATAAGCCGCCTCGTCGATGAAGACTGAGTCAGTACTGAAAGCATATCCACTCGCTGCAGAAACATCACCTAAATCACAGCCATCAAAGACTACGTTATCCGGGCAAGTAATGGTAGGGACCGTAATATCCTGGATCGTAATCGTCTGTATGCAATTCGCTGTGTTCAGACAGGTGTCAAAGACCGTCCATGTTCTTTCGATGATAATCGGACAGCTGGCCTGGATCACTACATCGTAGTAAGCTACTTGGAGCACTCCACAATTGTCGTTCGCATCACTCGTGCCATCGATTCCATCGTAAGCAGTTTCATCGATGAATACCGAATCAGTACTGAACGCATAGCCGCTCGCTGCCAATGCATCTCCCAGATTACAGCCATCTACCAGCACATCATCTGGACAGACTATCGTCGGTGATGTCGTATCCTGGATGGTAATAGTCTGTATGCAGTTTGCGGTATTAAGGCAGGTATCAAACACCGTCCATGTTCTTTCGATAATGATCGGACAGCTCGCCTGGATCACCACATCATAGTAGGCCACTTGCAGTACTCCACAATTGTCATTTGCATCGCTCGTACCATCGATCGCGTCATAAGCCGCTTCGTCGATAAATACCGAATCAGTACTGAACGCATATCCTGTCGCTGCCAATGCATCTCCCAGATTACAACCATCTACCAGTACATCATCCGGACAAACTATTGTCGGTGATGTCGTATCCTGGATCGTAATCGTTTGTACGCAATTCGCAGTATTAAGACAGGTGTCAAACACAGTCCACGTTCGTTCGATGATGATCGGACAACTAGCCTGGATAACCACATCGTAATAAGCCACTTGCAATACTCCGCAATTGTCACTTACATCACTCGAAAGATCGACCGCCTCAAATGTCAATTCATCCATGAAGAACGAGTCTGTACTAAAGACTAACCCGGTAGCGACCAATAAATCAGTGGTTGAACAACCATCGAAAACGACGTCATTTGGACACACAATGGTCGGGGAGGTAGTATCTTGGATCGTTATCGTCTGCACACAATTCGCCGTGTTCAAACAGGTGTCAAACACCGTCCAGGTTCTTTCTATGATGATCGGACAACTCGCCTGGATCACCACATCGTAGTACGCCACCTGCAATACTCCACAGTTGTCGTTTGCATCGCTCGTGCCATCGATCGCATCAAAAGCCGCCTCGTCGATAAAGACCGAATCGGTGCTGAATGCATAGCCGCTTGCAGCAGAAACATCACCTAAATCACAGCCATCAAAGACTACGTTGTCGGGACAAGCTATTGTTGGAGCCGTTATATCCTGGATGGTGATGGTCTGCACACAATTCGCTGTATTCAGGCATGTGTCAAACACCGTCCATGTTCTTTCTATTATTATCGGACAACTCGCCTGGATCACTACGTCGTAGTAAGCCACCTGAAGCACTCCACAATTGTCGTTCGCATCGCTCGTGCCGTCGATCGCATCGTAAGCGGCTTCATCGATGAACACTGAATCAGTGCTAAACGCATAGCCACTTGCTGCCAATGCATCTCCCAGATTACAGCCATCTACCAGTACATCATCAGGGCAAACGATTGTCGGCACTGTCACATCCTGAATGGTAATGGTCTGCACGCAGTTTGCTGTGTTGAGACAGGTATCAAACACCGTCCATGTTCTTTCTATTATTATTGGACATGAGGCCTGGATCACGACATCGTAGTACGCTACCTGCAAAACTCCACAGTTGTCGTTTGCATCGCTGGTGCCATCGATTGCGTCGTAAGCCGCTTCATCAATGAATACCGAGTCGGTGCTAAACGCATAGCCGCTCGCTGCCAGTGCATCTCCCAGATTACACCCATCTACCAGCACATCATCTGAGCAGACTATCGTCGGAGAAGTTGTATCCTGAATCGTGATCGTCTGCACGCAATTCGCCGTATTAAGACAGGTGTCAAACACCGTCCAGGTTCTTTCTATAATGATCGGACAACTCGCCTGGATCACCACATCGTAGTACGCCACTTGAAGTACACCACAATTATCGCTCGCATCGCTGGTGCCATCCACAGTTTCGAAAGTGATCTCGTCCATGAAGAAGGAATCCGTGCTGAATGGCAGCCCTGTGGCTATCAAGGCATCAAATGTTGAACACCCATCAAAGACCACATCCAATGGACAGGTAATGAGCGGATCAGTGACATCTTGAATCGTGATCGTTTGAACACAGCTTGCCGTGTTCTGACAAGAGTCAATCACGGTCCATGTCCTTTCTACAATAATCGGGCAGCTTGGTTGGATGATGACATCATAATAAGCTACTTCTAATACCCCGCAATCGTCGGACAGATCGGCGCTGCCTCCCTGAGCCTCAAATGTGGCTTCATCCATAAACACTGAGTCAGTACTGTATGCAAATCCACTGGCCACTAAAACATCTCCCAGATTACATCCATCAAATACGATATCATCCGGGCAAGTGATATTAGGTACAGTTGAATCATCCCGGTAAATGACTCCGCTGCAGGTCGTCGGATTTCCACAAACATCGGTGACGGTGAAGGTCACTGTGATTCCATTAGTCACATCACAGCTAAGAGAAGGAATAGATCCATCCCAATCATTGTCAACACTTAGGGTGCCACCACAGTCATCTGAAGAATTAGCCAGGATATCGGACTCTGTCTGATTGATCCAATTGATGATATCTGTTACATAATCACCATCGCATTCCAGGGTCAAATCGGTGACGACGCAGTTTACAATCGGTGGATCACTATCATCAATAATGATCAACCCAGAACATGTAGTTGGGTTCAAACACTCATCCAAAACAGTAAAGGTGACGACGACACCGGTACTGCCATCGCAATCTAAGGTAGGCAGCGTGCCATCCCAGTCATTCCCAATTGTCAATGTACCACCGCAATCATCACTGGAATTTGCCAGGATATCGTTCTCCGTTTGAGTGATCCAATTTGTGATCTCCGCGGCATAGTCCTGATCACATTCGAGGATGAGATCTGTGACAACACAGTTCACCACCGGAGGTTGGCTATCGTCAATAATCACAAGGCCGGTGCAGGTCGTTGGATTCAAGCATTCATCAAGTACAGTGAAAGTAACAGTCACCCCCGTTCCTCCGTTGCAATCAAGTGTAGGTAGCGTTCCATCCCAATCATTATCAATTGTCAGCGTCCCACCGCAGTCGTCACTGGAATTTGCCAGTATGTCATTTTCGGTTTGAGTGATCCAATTTGTGATCTCGGCTGCATAGTCCTGATCGCATTCCAGGGTAAGATCAGTAACCACACAATTCACCACCGGAGGTTGGCTATCGTCGATGATGACCAGTCCGGTACAGGTAGTTGGGTTCAGGCATTCATCCAAAACGGTAAAGGTGACTGTGACCCCAGTTCCACCATTACAGTCCAATGTCGGCAAAGTGCCATCCCAATCATTATCGATTGTCAATGTGCCCCCGCAGTCATCAGATGAGTTGGCCAGAATATCATTTTCGGTCTGAGTGATCCAGTTATTGATTTCAGCAGCATAGTCCTGGTCGCATTCCAGCGTTAGATCCGTAACCACACAGTTTACCACAGGTGGCTGGCTATCGTCGATGATGACTTGTCCGGTACAAGTGGTGGGATTAAGGCACTCATCTAAAACGGTGAAGGTGACGGTAACCCCAGTGCCTCCATTGCAATCCAAAGTGGGTAAGGTACCATCCCAGTCATTGTCTATGGTCAGGGTACCTCCACAATCATCGCTTGAATTGGCAAGAATATCGTTTTCGGTTTGAGTGATCCAATTCGTGATCTCAGCGGCATAGTCCTGATCACACTCCAGTGTCAAATCGGTTACCACACAGTTGACTACGGGTGGCTGGCTATCATCAATGATTACCAGGCCGGTACAGGTGGTGGGATTCAGACAGACATCCAAAACGGTGAAGGTGACTGTAACCCCGGTACCGCCATTACAGTCCAAGGTAGGTAATGTACCATCCCAGTCATTACTAATAGTCAATGTTCCTCCGCAATCATCGCTTGAATTCGCGAGAATGTCATTCTCCGTTTGGGTAATCCAATTTGTAATCTCGGCAGCGTAGTCTTGATCACATTCCAGGGTCAGATCTGTCACCACACAGTTTACCACAGGTGGCTGGGTGTCATCCAGGATGATCAAACCTGTACAGGTAACAGCATTTAGACAGGCATCCTCCACGGTGAATGTCACCGTGACTCCAGTAGCTCCGTTACAGTCGAGAGTGGGAAGCGTACCATCCCAATCATTTGAGACGGTAAGAGGCTGGCCACAATCGTCGCTGGAATTCGCCAGGATGTCATTCTCTGTTTGTGTAATCCAATTATTTATTTCAGTGGCATAGTCCTGGTCACATTCGAGGGTAAGATCGGTAACCACACAATTTACCACGGGTGGTTGGGTGTCATCAATAATGATCAATCCCGTACAAGTGGTAGGATTAAGGCATTCATCGAGCACTGTGAAGGTCACCGTGAGTCCGGTAACCCCATCACAATCTAAAGTAGGATATGATCCATCCCAGTCATTACCAATCGTCAACGTGCCCCCACAATCATCAGAAGAGTTTGCCAGGATATCGTTCTCGGTCTGGGTGATCCAATTGTTTATCTCCGTATCAAAATCCTGATCACATTCCAGGGTGAGATCTGTCACCACACAGTTGACAATGGGTGGCTGGGTATCATCTATGATGATATTCCCAACACACGTCGTGATGTTACCACAGACATCGGTCACTGTGAAGGTCACCGCTAGTCCCGTTGCACCATTACAGTCCAATGTCGGCAACGAACCATCATAATCATTGCTGATACTAAGTGGTTGGCCACAGTCATCCACTGTCCCGGCACTGTTCATAATATCATTTTCAGTCTGAGTCAGCCAGGTGGTGATTTCAGCGGCATAGTCCTGATCACACTCTAGTACCAGGTCAGTCACCACACAATCCACAGTAGGTGGAGTGCTATCATCTACATAGATAGTGGCCTGACAAGAGACTGAATTCCCACAGTCATCAGCTATGGTGAAGGTCACTACGAGTCCGCTGGAAAGATCACAGCTCAGAGGTGGTGGAGGGCCGGAATAATCATTAGAAACAGTTATAGTTCCACAGTTATCGGTAGCCACTCCCAGCAGCAATGCCTCCATATCAGCCAACCAGGTGTTTATCTCCGCCGCATAGTCCTGATCACATTCCAGGACGAGATCGGTCACATTGCACGTCAGGGTTGGAGGGGTGTTGTCTTGAACGGTAATCGTCTGCAAGCAAGCATCTGTGAGACCACAAGGGTCGGTAGCGGTCCAGGTTCTTTGGATGATGTAGTCACCGGTACATGCTCCCGGAATAATCACATCATTGTAGGTAATTGTGTAATCACAGTTGTCCGTTGCGGTAGCAGTTCCAGTATTTGATGGATCAACCGACTCATCACATTCAACTGTGATGTCTGCCGGGCAGGTGATCACCGGTGGGTCGGTATCTCCGGGCACGGTCACCATAGTTGTACTGTCACAACCGTCCGTCGAGGTCACCGTCAGGGTAATAGTTTTACTGCCGCAGGTTGAATAGGTAACTGAAGGCGGAAAACGGCCGCTATTGTTTGTTCCCGTGTATGTACTTGGACTAGCTCCGGATCCAAAGTTCCAATCGTAAGTCGCTCCCGCTCCTGCATCCACTGCCTCAAAGTCATAGGGTGTGTCAATACAGATGAAAGCAGGTGGAATGATTTGAGCCGGTGGGACCGGATAGAGATTTATGGTAATATTGATCGTATCGGCGGTGCAGGCTGGATCCAAGCCAAGCAAGGCCACCGTCGGATCCTGGTACACAACCGATTTAGTTCCTGCTGTCGGAAAATTGTGATCGAAATCCCCTACACCGGTGCTCACGAGACTTCCCGTCCCATTAGGCCCATCATACCACCAATATTCAAATAAATTGCGAGTGGGGTGAATGACCTCAAGATAGTAGGGAGCACCGGGACAATACCAAACATCCTGGGCGGTGACCGATGGTGGTCTGATGATATATACCTGGGCTTCTGCGCACACCTGGCTGGCAGATGGGCAGTCGTCGATGTCAATTGGATCACCACAGACTTCATAGGTAAGGATAGGTACACCACCGACCCAGGTAGCATCTGACAGATCTGCTCCATTTGGCACGAATACCGTTACTGAATCGGTACAGCAGGTGGCGCTCAGATAGGCATCATATGCGGGATTGTCAAGTGAAGTCCAGGTGATACTACTGATGTCAATATCTTCCGTTTCTACCTTCAAACCACCACCGCAGGGTCCTTCCTGTATGGTCACGAGATCTGGATTAATTTCCCCTTTGATCGCTTTGATCCGGTAGACGTTGTCGTTGTTACCGGTCTGGCAGTAGGTGATGAAAACTGTATCGTTTAATATGGTACTCGTCAAACAAGCGGGTTCTGATCCATGGGCTGCTCCCTGCAAGGGACCACAGTTTATCCGGTAGGTATTGATGCTTGGTTTGGCTCCAGGGCTTCCGGGAGCTGCCGGATGGTTCTTGTCCTGCTGCCACTCAGCTTCAGACGATTCCGGAATTTCAAAAATTAGGGATTCGGTATCGGGATGCAGCAACACCTTGAATTCGATGCACTGGTCATTATTCGAAGCGGGCGAATAGCCGCAACAGGTATCCTGTTTGGGACCTCTTTGGATCTTGCAAGAGTACCACTTCTGATTGGGATCATCACTCAGATCAACAAAGAGACTGGGTACGGTGGATTCGCAATTGGAGACGGAGACATTATTGCAGGTAAACCAGTCTGGATCCCACGGCTGTGCATTGACGGTGTGCGGTGCAACTAATAAACAGTACGACAGGACTACAATAATCCTGATAAATAATAGTCGGGGTTGACCCATAACGGATTATGTTAACGTATGGATCAGGACACTATGGTGGGTCTTGTTGTAAGGTGAGTCGTGTATTGATTGGCAAAAAAGATGCCAGATCAGATTGGAATCTTTGATAGATCGAGCACGTCAAATATATACGTTTCTCCTAAAAAAAATCCGAAATTCTGGAATCTTGTAAAATAATTCGTCGATAAAGTTCGTTTCGTTACGATTTCAACAATCAATTACATTTCTACTACCTAACTCAAGTTCTTATATGATTAAGGTGCCAAAATCCTGAAGTAATGGATTTTACACCTGATCAATTTATATCAGTTCTTTCTCAGGATCGATCTCTATAATCAGATCATCTTGATCGACCAATTCTTTTTCCGAAAGATGAATTTTTTTGATTTCACCACTTAAAGTAGCCGAAATCGTACTCTCCATCTTCATCGCTTCAATGATGAATAAAGGACTTCCCTTTACCACCTTCTCCCCTTCCTTTACCAAAATCTTTGCCAGACTTCCTTGGAGGGGGGCTCCTACATCAGTTACTTTCTCCGCTTTGCGATGAGCAATCTTCTCCACCTTGGCTGATCGGTCTTGTACGGGAATACCCCTGGTCTGACCATTTAGTTTAAAAAACACTTCGCATTCACCCGTCGCATCCGGCTTTGATTTATAAACATATTGAATCAAAAGATCCTTGCCCTGACCCAGTCTCACCAGTATCTCCTCATTCTCCTTCAACCCGTAAAAAAACGCTGGTGTAGGGATTGTTCTGACTACGCCAAAAGTCTCATAATGCTCTTGATAGGCTGCGAACACTTTAGGATATAAGCTATGCGAGAGAAAGTCCTCATGGTTCACAAACCTGCCAAATTTTCTCTTGAAGCTCCTGAATGCCCCATCCAAATCAATCGGTTCCAGATAGGCATTGGGCCTTTCCGTGAAGGGTTCCTCTTCTCCCAAGACGATCTTCTGCAGATCCCCCGGAAATCCACCATACGGCTGACCCAGATTCCCTCGGAAAAATGCCTTTACACTATCCGGAAAGGAAAGAGTAGCGCCCCTTTCCATTATATCTTCCTGAGTGAGATTATTAGCGGTCATAAACATAGCCATATCACCTACTACTTTAGATGACGGTGTAACTTTGACTATATCACCAAAAAGCTCATTAGAAATTTTATAATTCTGCTTAATCTGCTCAAATCTGTCTTCCAGGCCCAGCGCTCTGGCCTGAGGTCGCAGATTGGAATATTGTCCACCGGGAATTTCGTGATCGTACACACTAGCACTTCCTGCCCTCAGTTCGGTCTCAAAGGGATAGTAGTATTGCCTCACCGTTTCCCAATAATCGCTGAAAGCATTGAGACTTTCCAGATCGATCGATCGGGAACGTTCGGTTCGCTGAAGCATGGCGGCGACCGAATTGAAACTAGGTTGCGAAGTTAAACCCGACATCGAGCTAAGCGCTACATCAATAATATCCACCCCTTCCTCCACAGCTTTGAGGTAAGTAGCTGATTGAATAGAAGATGTATCATGGGTATGGAGATGTATCGGCAGGTCAACCGCCTTCTTCAGTTCTGAGATCAAGGTCTGAGCGGCATAGGGTTTGAGCAACCCGGCCATATCTTTTATGGCAATAAGGTGAGCTCCCGCATCCTCCAACTGCCGAGCCATGTCCAGATAGTACTGCAAGTTGTATTTTTTCCGGTCGGGATTGCTCACATCTCCGGTGTAGCAAATGCATGCTTCGGCGAGTGCATCTGTTTTTTCTCTCACAGTTCGGATGCTCAGCTTCATGTTTTCGATCCAATTCAATGAATCGAAAATCCGGAACAAGTCAATACCACTTTCCCAAGCCTTAATGATGAATGCTTCAATCAAATTGTCGGGATAGGCTTTATATCCGACACCATTAGAACCTCTCAGCAGCATTTGTAGAAGAATATTGGGTATCGACTTTCTGATCATTTTAAGCCTGACCCATGGGTCTTCCTTCAGGAAACGGAGTGCGACGTCAAAAGTCGCTCCTCCCCATACCTCCATGGAAAACACATCGCTTCCATGTCGCTTTGCAAAGCTTTCTGCTACCTGAATGAGATCATGGGTGCGTACGCGAGTGGCAAGTAAGGACTGGTGTGCATCCCTAAAAGTGGTATCAGTATAAAGTATCTCGTTTTCATCTTTGATCCATTGTACCACAGCATCTCTGCCTTTATCCTTCAATAGATCGCGCGATCCATAGGGAAAAGTCTTAATTTCCTTGAATGTAGGGACAACTGCTGGGTGAAATTTCTTACTGTGATCAACGGATTTGATGTCGGGATGACCATTTACTATGATATCGGCAAGATACCTGAGGATCTTCGTCCCGCGATCCCGCCTCCTGGGAGGGATGAGCAATTCAGGATGTTCTGCAATATAGTTAACAGTGGCCTCCCCCTTCTGAAATACCGGATCTTCCAATAGATTCATGAGAAAACCGATATTACTATTCACGCCCCGGATGCGGAATTCGGACAGCGCTCTGTAGAGGCGGCTAGCGGCTCCTTTGTGGGTTCGGCCCCACGCTGTGACCTTCACCAGCATGCTATCAAAAAATGGAGAGATCGCAGAACCCGGATAGGCGCTCCCGGCATCCAGACGAATCCCGAATCCGCTGGCACTTCGATAAGCAATCAACGTACCATAGTCCGGTTTGAAATTATTCTCCGGATCCTCAGTGGTGATCCGGCATTGTATGGCGTGGCCCCTAACCTGAATATCATCCTGGTCCCGAATGTAGATCGTAGGATGTGAAAGAGGATATCCCATTGAAATGAGAATTTGATTTCTCACCAAATCGATCCCTGTGACCTCCTCCGTAATCGTATGCTCGACCTGTATTCTGGGATTGACCTCGATGAAGTAAATCCTTTGATCGGGATCCACCAGAAATTCCACCGTACCGGCATTCTTATAATTCACATACTTAGCTATTGCAAGAGCATACTCAAATAGCTTGTGTCTAGTCTTTTCACTTAAGGTAATGCTAGGTGCTACCTCAACAACCTTTTGAAATCTACGCTGCACACTACAATCCCGTTCGTACAGATGGACAATATTACCATAGTGGTCGCCCAGGATCTGAACTTCAATATGCTTGGGATTCTCAATGTATTTTTCCAGAAAAACCGAATCATCACCAAAGGCCGTCCGTGCTTCTCCCTGGGCCTCACGAAATGCTTCAACCAGAGCATCTTTAGAACGGACCACACGCATCCCCCGGCCTCCTCCTCCTGATACGGCCTTCACTACTAATGGGTATCCAATCCGTTGTCCCTCTGACAACAAAACTTCCTCACTTGTGATGTCAACCTGATTGTGCTCGATGATGGGAACACCGGCTCCCCTTGCTATCTCTTTAGCTTGCACCTTATCTCCCAACTGCTCCATTACCGAATCATCAGGTCCAATGAAGATGATTCCTTCTGATTGGCATTGCCTTACGAAATCGACGTTCTCCGAAAGAAAACCATATCCCGGATGAATGGCATCAATTCCATTCTCCTTAGCTATTCTGATAATTTCGTCGATATCGAGATAGGGTTTAAGCGGCTCATTGTCAGGTCCGATTTGATATGCTTCATCCGCTTTGTATCGGTGCAGCGAATACCTGTCCTCATAGGTATAAACCGCTACTGTTCGAAGCTTAAGTTCGGACGCTGCACGCAAGACCCGGATGGCAATCTCACCCCGATTTGCTACCAGAATCTTTTTGTATCGATTATGTTTCTCTTTCTTTTGCGTCATGAATTTTACCATTTCATAAATTCCCTTACAAACTGACTAATCTGCTCACTTTCAATCAAAAAGCCATCATGGCCAAATGGCGAATCAATCACCTTTAGTATACTTTTTGGTATGTGCTTGCTGAGATAGATCTGCTCCCTGATTGGAAAAAGGTTATCTGTTTCTATCCCAAAAATCAGAGCCCGGGCCTTTATTCCGTCCAATGCTGATTCCGCCCCACCCCGGCCTCGGCCTACATCGTGAGCATCCATGGCCTTGGAAAGCGTGAGATATGCCCACGGATCAAATCTCCGGCTCAATTTGAGCCCCTGATATCGCTGATAAGAGCTTGCTCTATAATCATCAAGTTTCTCGTCAGCATCGAACTGGGTGCGGTGATATGCCTCATAATTCCGGTAACTGAGCATAGCTATGGCTCTAGCAGCTTCCAAGCCCGCTTTACCCTTTTCCGGCCCATTTTGCCACAGGGAAGAATCTGCTTCCAGAGCCATTCTCTGCGCTTCGTTATAGGCTACCCCCCAGGGAGAATGTTTTGCATTGGTACCGATCACGCATATATTCTCAAATACATCCGGTTCTATAATAGCCCATTCAAGCACTTGTTGTCCCCCCATCGAACCTCCAGTGGCGAGGTTAATCCTGCGAACACCCAAATGATCCTTCAAAAGTTTTAGTGCATGCACCATATCTCTGATTGTGATCAAGGGAAATGCCTGACCATACGGTTTAGAACTGCCAGGAGGGTAGCTGCCGGCATTGGTAGATCCATAGCAAGATCCAAGCATGTTTGCACAAATAATAAAGTGCTTTTCAGGGTCATACAGCTTTCCACTGCCCACCAGTCCGGGCCACCACTCGATCGGATCAGAGTTGGCAGTAAGTGCGTGGCAGATCCAGATAACATTTGATTGATCCGCATTTGGCCTACCATGGGTGGTGAAGCCTAGCTCAATCGAGGCCAGACTTAGTCCGCATTCCAGCTTAAACTCGTTATTATGCTTTAGCAAATCCAAATTTGCGATCTTCTTTATAGGCAGTATTAAACTCGCAAGATAATCAAGCTAATATTAACAATGATCAGGCGCTGACCACCTACGGCTGTAAAAATTTTACGCAATTATAGCCATCTTTACATCATTCTAATTTCAACCGGGAGCGCTTATGTCTGTTATGACAATTAATATTGAGAGAAACTCGGGACTGTTTCATCTAATATCCCGAAATGGACTTGGCCATGAGGTGGTTACCGATGCCGATCCTGGTATCGGTGGAACGAACAAAGGTGCCCGGCCCACCGAACTTGTGATTATGGGGTTGGGTACATGCAGCGCTATTGATGTAGTGCTAATACTCCAAAAGCAACGGCAGTCACTGAATGACATCAAAATCGAAATCAAAGCGGTTAAGGAGAAAATTGAAACATATTCGGAATTCAGGGAAATCCATATGCATTTTCACCTCTGGGGACAAATAAAAGCCAACAAGGCAAAACAGGCGATTGATCTTAGCATTGACAAATACTGTACTGTAGCACAGCTATTGAAGAAGACTGCTTCGATCACCACTGAGTTCACCATCCACGATACTTCCAAAAATGGCTAAACTTAAACCAGAGACAGAGAACATTCGAGGCCAGCTGGAACGAACCCAATATCGTGAGCATAGTGTCCCACTTTTCATGACCTCCAGTTTTACTTTTCAAGATGCTGAACAGATGGCAGCCATGTTTGCCGGTGATGAGGAAGGTGACATTTATTCGCGCTATGCAAATCCGAATACGGATGAATTCTGCCGGAAGATGTGTCGTTTGGAGGGCGCAGAATCGGGATTCCCCACATCCTCTGGAATGGCAGCTATATGGGCAAGTATAGCCGGAATACTTAGCAAGGGTGAGCACTTATTAGCGAGTCGGGCGGTGTTTGGATCAACCCATCAAATACTCACCCAGATCCTTCCCAGATTCGGGATCGAAAGCGATTATGTTGAGCCGGGCAAAATAGAAGAATGGGAATCGCATATTCGACCGAATACCAAAATGATCCTGCTGGAAACACCTTCAAACCCAGGTCTTGCATTAATTGATTTGGAGCAAGCAAGTCAGCTAGCCAAAAAACATGGATTAATATTAAATGTCGATAATTGTTTTTCGACTCCCGTTATCCAAAACCCGATAAATTATGGGGTAGATCTTGTAACTCATAGCACCACTAAATATATTGATGGTCAGGGAAGGACTCTAGGTGGCATAGTAGTTGGCAATGCAGAATTAATCGAAAAGATTGTCTTTTTCTGCCGGCATACAGGTCCAGCCATGTCACCTTTCAATGCGTGGATTCTTTCTAAAAGTCTGGAGACGCTTCATCTGCGCATGGAAAAACATTCTTCAAATGCTCTGGCTTTGGCGCAATATCTGGAGCAGCATCCATCGGTATCCAAGGTTATGTATCCTCATTTGCCTTCTCACCCTCAGTATGAACTGGCCACCAGCCAAATGCGATTGGGCGGTGGCATTGTTTCATTCTTCATCAATGGGGGAATAGTGCAGGGAAGAAGCTTCATGAATGCTTTGGAAATGTGTTCATTATCTGCAAATCTGGGTGATAGTCGTACCATAGCCACTCACCCTGCTACCTCGACTCACAGCAAATTATCTGAAGATGAACGGGCTGACGTAGGAATAACCGATAGCCTGGTAAGAATTTCTGTTGGACTGGAACATATTGACGACATCGTAGAGGATATTCAAAATGCGCTTTCCAAAGCCGTTAGAGAATAAAAATTAAACCCCGGCCATTTCTTCAAAAAGGATTGCAGTACTTGAGACTCCATTCTCATAAATTGAATCTTATTGGAATATTCCGATAAAAATCATTTTTATTTTAAAAATTACTATAGCAGGAAATAAATTGAGTCAAAATCATATTAATTACAATTTTTTGATTGTTGCTAATCAGCTTAGAAATGAACTGATGGATTCTAACTAATATTCTAAGAATTGAAATTATCTGTTTGAAACGATACTCGACCAAGTGCCTATTCTACTATAAAAGAATAAGTATTTGTTATCCTGGCACCTGTACAGATCAAATAATATATTCCGGGACTCAAATTATGGAATCTCAATTTACCTATCCCGTTATTATCCCGATTTGGATAAACCTGCCATCTTTGTCCGACTGAGTTTGAAATATAAAATGACTCCCAGTTTTTTTCAGACGAAGGAAAAATTATGTTTATTTCATCAATTGCCGGATTGGGAAAAATCAGACTTTGCTCATCAGTTTCCCCAATGACTGGTATATTATTTTCGGAGACTTTCTGACCTCCTATTAAAGATCCTCTAGGTGGCTGAGACCCAATTTCCTCATCCAGTACGTGAATGATCACCCATGTGGTATCACACATTGCCGGAGTCAATCCTTTGTCGCAGACACTGTACTGAAAAGAATCAACACCGGTAAAACCTAGTGTTGGCACATAGACAATCAATCCCACTTCGTTATCCACATAAGTGAAGCCGTGATGGGGTTGTATGAGACCATCAGTACTTAAACTGGACCAATCCAGATGCCTTTGCTCATCGATCGTATCGTAATCATTTGCAAGCACCTCTACCACCGCCAATAAATCTTTGAAGGTACTATCAATATCCTTGTTCAGTTGAGGGGGATCGTTGGTCGGTCGAACATGTATCTTCACCCCGGCTGTATCACACAAGGCAGGCATGGGATGACCACTATCACAGAGTGAATATTCAAAGTAGTCATTACCAAAATAATTTAGGTTTGGTCGATACCGGATTTTGTTCTCGGCGTGATCGATTTCGATACTACCATGCAATGGTGCTCGTATGCCATGAATCTGCATAGTCATTGGGTCTACAAGCCCGTTATCGAGATCGTCGTTATCATTTGCCATGATGTCGATCATCAATATCTCATCCTCCCAGGTTGTATCCAGGTCATCGTGCACTACCGGAGGATCGTTGATGGGATGAACCAAAATCCAGACCATTGCTTGACCACAGGCACCACTTAGGTTACATACATTGTACACAAGTGAGTCTGGACCATAGTAATCGGGACTGGGTGTATAAATAATGCATCCACCTTGGATATCCACAGTTGTATTTCCAAATACAGGTTGAATGACCACTTCCAAAGAACTGCTATCCCATGGATCAATGGGGCTTAGATCATTCCTTAATACTTTGATTTTTACTGATACATCTTCTGATACATTCGTGCGATCATCTCTAACAATCACAGTATCTCCATCTGCTGGCCAAAGCAAATCGACAGTGGTATCATTGGAGGTAATCATACGAGGCAGCAGAGCCAGATAAATGGCGTAGGAAACCACTCCAAACAACAGCCTTAATGAAGGGTTTGGCATGAGATCTTAGTCTTATCACTCATTGACCCACGTCAATGAAAAACTAAGATATTAAATAAAATTATAATTTGTATTTAACTAATAAAAAATTGATTAAACATTACAAAATATTATAATGTATTGATTCCCTGGTAGTGAATTGCATAGAAAAAGGGCTTCTTCATCATTGAAGAAGCCCTTGGGAGGGTCGTGACCGCGCTGGGGCTCGAACCCAGGGCCCACGGCTTAAAAGGCCGTTGCTCTACCAACTGAGCTACGCGGTCAACCGCAAAAGCATTTTTTGCGTGTGCAAAGATACAATCAAATTGAATTTAGGCAATTTATCGCCTGCCTAATTAGAATTTCCGGACCTTGAATGACGCTTGTCCCACAGAATGTAGGACCCGGATCAGGTAGATTCCCGGTGGCAGATCATGCATGTCGATCAGATTATATTCCTCATGCAGGCCGACACGACGAATCAATTTTCCCGATGGATGAATAAGGTCTACCGTGGCACCTATGTAAGAAGAAGGGATCCTTACATTAGTCCGATCTTCTACATCAGTAGGATAGACAGAAATATCTACATTCGGATGACGTCTGAGATAAATAATCTCGGAATACTGTGTACTTCCATCCAGGTCAACACTTTTCAAACGGTAGTAGTTATGCACCGCCGGATACTTATCAATCAATTCATAAAGACTGGGTTGATCACGGTTGCCGGCAGCTGGAAGTGTCCCAATGGAAGTAAAAGATGACTCTTTGGCATCTATACTCCTTTCCACCACAAAGTAGTCAGAATTGATTTCAGAAGCTGTTTCCCATTCAATCCAATTGACGACCTCACCCCCTTCCGCTTGAAAGTCTACGAGCTCAACAGGAAGAATGGCCGAAGACTCATAAACATAATTGACGCAATCGAGATCGAGATTTTCAATCTCGTTGCAGCACGATGGATTCATATTAGCTGGTCCGGAAAGTGAGGAGATATGACCAAGACCAAGGGTATGAGTCAATTCGTGGGTAATCATGGACCCATAGGTGCCCATACTACACATGCACGAACCGACTCCATTGTTGACTACAACGTACCCGTAAGCACCCGTCCACCAGGTATTTCCATCATACAAATGGGTACCTATTCCATACAAGCCACCCACCGCTAGAGTGCCAGAACATCCAGATAGGCTCGGAATCTTATTACAGGGATCATCAAATTGAACCAAGGTGTGTCGGCTACTGCCATAGTTGGAGCTGATGTAATCTGGCAGATTGGATCCTTGTGAAGTCCCACTGGCACAGTCTGGAACAAATCCTGAAAAAGTGCCACCGTCTATCAAATTGATTCCGCCATAATAGATATTGAGGGAATCAACCGCATGTTGAATCATCTCGTGTGCACTGGAGCATCCGGCGTCACCTGCGGCGGCATAGTGTACTTCGATAGGTTGATCAGGTAGATTGAGCCATCTGAAATTATTACTGGTGCCGAGGAAAGAGCAGTGATTTGGGGCTGCTCTTTGATGATCAGGTGCAGATGCGTACAGGTCTTCAGATAGTCTAAAAGTGCGGCTATTCCATTCTGTCCGGTATCCTACCACTTCTTGAAGATGTTCTAATAATTGTTTTTTCCGAAAGGGAACTAGTGGCTCATGAGGGAACTCTTCCACAAGAATAAATTCTTTTGAATATTCTGATGGTTGCATGATGATTTCACCTTCAAAGTGAATCTCTTCAAAAAGATAGTAGGAGAAACAAATCGGTTGCAGCGATCCATCTGGCATATCTGCCAGAAACAGTAAGTAAGTCTTTCCTTCTTCTAGATGTATATCACCCCACATCACCCGAATCATTTCTCCAACTTTCTGCTCCCACTTATCGATCGTAAAAGATTCGCCGAGATTCAATTGGCTCTTAATAGGATTGAGTACTCGAAGTTTACTTCGATAGTTGGTTACATCCCCGGCCTTCTCTTCAAAATTTTCTAATACCCTGGCAACCAGTACATGGTCACTTTCTCTGGCCAAATGACCGAGATTTTCATAGGGAATGATCGTAGTTGCATTTGATAGTTGGGCAACTTGAAAAAAAAATAACAATGTTAATCCCTTTACCAAGGCGGTAAAACGAGCCATACTAATCTCCTTTTAAACGTTACGGTGTTCGCAAAGAAGATCTCAGGGGTACATAGCCCAAAGTGTTCGTAAGGAAATACGATCTAATCGATCAAGTGTTCGTGGAAAAGAAAAACAGAAAAGCGCGATGTTAGCTCCAGTTGCGCAAAAAAAGTGTGCGTTAATCTATTGAGTAACGCACATAAAAGTAATCAATTATACATACTGCTGATTTTTTTCGTCACCAGTGTTATTCTGCCATCATAATTTGCTTATTCTCTTCATAGTCACCCCATTCTTACTGGTGATGCGCAAGTAATAAACTCCTCGCTCAATTGATGGTAAGCTAAGATCTGCGGTCGGATCAGCTATACCTGAATGAAGAAGAGCTATCATATTGCCACTATTGTCAAGCAATTCAACTCTTCGTATTCCAGCAACCTGTTCGGTACCAACGCTTTCGATGCGAGTTTTGAATCCTACTATCGGGTTGGGATACACAGTGTAATTATTATTTGCGACCTCCTTCTCATTAGACAGGTAGATCATCTCACTTAGATATACTTCATTGTTGACCGTATGAATTCGTAGTCGATAGAAATTATCTCCAGCTTTCACCTGCGAATCCAAATGCTGATATTTTGAATAAGACTTTCTCTTTCCGGTGATGGAAGCGATTTTGTCAAAGTGTGTACCGTTCTCCGATCGTTCCACATCATAGCTCTTGATGTGCTGCTCACCTCGGGCTAGCCAACTGATAAGGCTTCCCTGTCCATTCAGTGATGCTTTCAGGGACTTTATTGTTACTGGCATGGAGAGATTTCCAACGATCAAACTATAATCTTCCACCTGGCCATAGTATGGCTGATGGCAGGCATCGGCAATTTCGAACCCTGCATACCCGGCGATGGATCGAAGGCGCAGTGGCACACCTTTCTTGGCTGAATTTGGAATGGTGATTTTACCGGAGTGGATTTTTTTATAGTCTGAAGCGAAAATCTCCTCTCCGGCATCTCCAAAATCACCATCGGCATTGAAATCACAAAATACCTTCACATTCTGGTAGTTGCGATCACCGGTATTGATAAACATTGAATATGATTTACCTGCCTGCACCTGGGCAGCAGCACACCAATTATCTACATATCCTCCATCTTCCGTGGCAGAACCTGAAACTTCTGACAGATCGGCCAACTGAAATTCGACGATGCCGAGACCAAATGAGTTGGTCAAAATTTTTGTCTGGGGAATGCATGTCGATGTTCCCGCCTGAAAATATTCCAGGGGTAAATGAGCAAGAGACTTAGTCCAGGATGATCTTGCACTCTGTAGCATGCTTTGCATGCGCTGAATTTGATCATCAGTAAACTCGGATTGACAGTCTTCACTAGAATAATCCATAAAGTTGTGAATGACTAGTTCGTTCGAAGTACCACCATCACAAACATTTATCTGATCAACCGGACAACTATTTTGTGTTCGTTTATGTGGAGGGGTATCGTCAAGACAATCTCCCTTCAATGGACCACATCCGGTGAAGGAAGGACAACGATCGCTGTATCCGTCGCGATTCAAATCGTCACCTTCAAAGGTGTGATAAAGACCTAGCGAGTGTCCTACTTCATGGATGAGAATTGAACCCAATTGAGCACTTGATTTGAGATTAAACGATCCGGCCTCGTTTTGGGCACCAAGGACATTATAAAGAATGACAATACCGTCATGTTCCACAGCAACTCCAGGAAAATCTGCAAACGCCTGTATACCCCCTTGACCATTGTTGTCCTCAATCTCACTTACCACCCATATATTTAGGTAGTCTGATGATGGCCAACTACTCAATAATTTAACTGCGTTTTCATTCTTTGCTGTCAGACCTTTCTCTGCATAGCAATCACCGTCAACACAAACTGACTGTGCCGATACCCGAACGATTCCCGCAGTCTCTGTGCAAAAGGGAGATCGTGCCGCCAAATTGAATTTAATGCCGCTATCGGAGCCAGAATAAAAGCCCTTCCCACTAAAAGCATCATTTAGCCGTTCTATTGCACTAAAAATTTGTGCATCGCTGATATTCGTGCCTACTCCAACTTTTTCATTTTTATGAAGGACATGTACCACGACCGGGATGTCGTATTGACCAGAGGCTAGACTTCTGGATTTTGCAAACTTCCGAAGGGAAGTCTCTTGCACCTCCAATCTGGAGAGCAATTTAATATCCTTTTCAATTTGTGAATCAAGGTGGCGGTCAAAACCACAGGTTCTTTCCTGGGCAAGCAGGGATAGGGGTATGGCTGCACACAGCAGCAGGGTCATTATCCTCTTCATGGTCCGTAGCGTTTGAAAAAAATTATCTCGATCTAGAAGAGGACAAATTCTCTGCCACTTTTTTACATATCAATAGATATCAATGTGTAGTTCATTGATGATGTATTTGTTATCGATGAAAAATAAAAGGCCGGTTGAAGATTGGGATTCGGACCTATATCTCTACGACAAGTCCTTCCTCAGCGAGTATGGTAGGCTCGAAAGTTTGCTTTGCTTCTTCCAGGAGAATTTTCGGATCCTTATATCTGGTGCTAAAATGTCCGATCATCAATTTTTTTACTTCGGCTTTCCTGGCAATTAAAGCTGCCTGCTTTGCGGTGGAGTGCATCCTCTTATCAGCTTCCTTCTCCAGTTCGTGCAAGAAAGTTGCTTCGTGATACAGCAAGTCTATTGAGCGCACCTGATCGACAATGTCTTCTCTGTACGCAGTGTCTGAGCAATATGCAAAGGATCTTGCGGTACGATTTGGAAAGGTGAGTTGCTCATTGGGAATAGTGCTACCGTCAGCAGCAATCCAATCTTCACCCAGCTGGAGAGATCTCATTGCAGTGTAGGGAATATTGTAGGCTGTGGCCTTCTCACTTATGATCTTTCTGGGAGGTATCTTTTCTCGAAACAGATAACCGGTAGTTGGGACACGATGTGAGAGTGGGATTGTGCGAATTTCCAAATGCTCGTCTTGGTAAATCCTTTTAGGATCTGCCGCATTGTGTTCAATAATCTCCAGGTCGTAATTCATGTGGGTTCCGATCATTTCGAGATTGTGTGTAACGAAAGCCCTAAGTCCTTTAGGACCATAGACCTGTAGTTTTCTTTCGCGCCTAAATAGGTTGTAGGAAGTGAGAAGCCCTGGGAGTCCGAAGACGTGGTCTCCATGCAGATGGGTGATCAAGATACAATCGATCCGAGATCTTTTGATTCCGAAAGACGTCATACGAACCTGGGTGCCTTCACCACAGTCGATCAGGATCGAGTGCTTTTCAGTAGAAAGTACCTGGGCTGAAGGAGATCTCTGAGGTGTGGGAACGGCGGAATTGGTACCGAGGACTGTTACCTGCCAACTCATCTGGATACTACTCCTCTTCGCTCAGTTCCTTTTCGAGATCTTGCATATAAAGGAAATCAACAGCCTCGCTATTGGTAGGAATCACCTGAAGGATAGATTCCAATCTGGAAATCTCTATCAGCTTTTTGACTGCGCTGTGCTTCACGCCTGTAAGGATGAAAGTACCGATGCCTTTCCATAACCTGTTTCCCGTAAGAATCGCACTTAGTCCTGAACTATCCACATATTTTACTTTGGAAAGATCAAGAATGAAATTTGGAATTCCTTCATTTCGAAATATGACAAATTCTGACTTTAAATCAGGTGCAACCACTGAATTCAGATTCTCGATATCCAGGCCCATAATAGCATACCTGTCTTGCTTATCTATCGTGTACTTCATGTCAGATTTATTAGGGCCCCGAAGGTACAAAGTTTAGGTTATAAATTCCATAAAAGCCTAGGGCTCACTTATGCATTCTGTCTGCGTAGTTTTGGGGAAATTGAAGTAGAGCTAACCGTTATCAAAGCCTTAAAATCTTATTCAACGCAGCCATTTTTTTGATTCTGCTGTTATGGAGTAAAGTAAACTTCCAGACAACTTTACAGTTTTGACCAGAATGGCATGGTTTTCACGGCAGATTTGAAGGGAGGAATCGTATTGTTCCTTACTGTAATTAATAGTATTATTGTTTGACAAAGAGTTATTTAGACTTATGAATAAGTTCTCGCAGGAAATCAAAGAGATTATAAAAGCCAGCAGGAGCGAAGCGCTGCGTTTTGGAAATGACTTTGTAGGTACGGAGCACCTGCTGTTGGGCATCTTGCAAGGTTCTGATTATCTGGTGAATAAGGTATTAGAATCTCTTGAAGTTGATATCCACGAATTGAAGGATTTCACTGAACGTTCTATTGAGAACAGACGGGCTAAGGGCAGCAGTTATGGTGGAGATAAGGAGAACGATAAGAAGGTGATAGAAGAACGGCTGGATAAGCATGCTGCCAAAGTCTTGAAAGTGTCTTTGCTAGAAGCTAAAGTGTTGAAAGATGATGAAGTCACTCCCGAGCATCTGATGCTTTCAATTTTGAAGGATCGCGAGAATAAAGCCTCCAAAATTCTTGACCAGTTTGATATTGATTACGACACTTTTAAGAATGAGTTGTTCTATATGACTGATGAAAAGGAACAACTGGATAACGATATATATTCCCAATCTGCGTCTGACTCGGATGTCCCTATGGAGGAAGAGAGCGGGTCTAGTCGCTATCAACGAAAGAGCGGATCGAAGTCGCGAACACCGGTGCTGGATAATTTTGGGCGTGACATAACCCGATTGGCTGAAGAAGGTAAGCTGGATCCGATAATCGGTAGAGAGAACGAGATAGAGCGGGTTTCTCAGATATTGAGTCGTAGGAAGAAAAACAATCCAATCCTAATAGGTGAGCCGGGCGTTGGCAAGACAGCGATTGTGGAGGGCCTTGCTTTGCGTATAAATCAACGCAAAGTTTCAAGAACATTGTTTGGGAAGAGAATAGTAATGCTTGACCTGGCGGCTTTGGTTGCAGGCACAAAATATCGAGGCCAGTTTGAAGAACGCATGAAGGCCATCATGAACGAGTTGGAGAAATCCCGTGATGTCATTCTCTTCATAGATGAAATTCACACCATTGTTGGTGCGGGTGGAGCCACAGGTTCGCTTGATGCCTCCAATATCTTCAAGCCCGCACTGGCACGGGGAGAATTGCAGTGTATCGGTGCATCCACCCTTGATGAATACCGGCAGTACATTGAGAAGGATGGAGCATTAGACCGACGCTTTCAAAAAGTAATGGTAGATCCACCAACACCTGAAGAGACCATCAATATTCTGGAAAACATCGGACCGAAGTACGAAGACTTCCATCATGTGGATTACAGTGATGAAGCGATCAAAGCTTGCGTTCGGTTGAGTGACAGATACATTACTGATCGCTTCCTGCCTGACAAAGCCATCGATGTATTGGATGAGGTAGGGGCTCGAGTGCACTTAAAGAATATTCATGTACCTAAGCACATCGAGGAACTGGAAAAGAAGATTGAAATTCTGAAGGATCAAAAGAATCAAGCAGTAAAGAATCAGCAGTACGAGAAGGCGGCTGATCTACGCGATCAGGAGTCTCGTTTGGTCAGGCAGTTGGAAGAGGCAAAGATGAGCTGGGAGGAAGACTCCAAGACGAAGCGATTTCCAGTCGATGAGGATGACATTGCTGAAGTGGTAGCTATGATGACTGGAATACCGGTCCAACGTGTTGCACAAAGTGAAAGCAAGAAGCTTGTCAACATGACGGACGATCTTAAAGAAGTGATTATCGGTCAAGACGAGGCTATTGACAAAGTAACTAAGGCCATACAACGAAACAGGGTGGGGCTCAAAGATCCGACCCGGCCTATCGGTTCATTCATTTTCCTTGGTCCAACCGGAGTTGGAAAAACAGAACTGGCAAAAGCTCTTGCCCGTTACATGTTTGACAGCGAAGAGTCTTTGGTTCGCCTTGACATGAGTGAATACATGGAGAAGTTTTCTGTAAGCAGACTTATCGGAGCTCCTCCTGGATATGTGGGATATGAAGAGGGTGGTCAGCTAACTGAAAAGGTAAGGAGGAAGCCTTATTCCGTCATTCTACTCGACGAGATTGAAAAAGCACATCCTGATGTGTATAATATTCTGTTACAGGTTTTGGATGATGGCCAATTGACTGACGGTCTGGGAAGAAGAGTGGATTTCAAAAACTCGCTAATCATAATGACTTCAAATATTGGAGTTCGTCAGCTCAAAGACTTTGGACAAGGGGTGGGCTTTGCTACCAAGGCCAGACAAGAGAGTGCGGAATCTTTCTCAAAGGGAGTAATTCAGAATGCACTGAAGCGCACGTTCTCGCCAGAATTTCTGAACCGGGTTGATGACGTGGTCATCTTCAATAGCCTAGATCAGGAACATATCTTCCAGATCATCGACATAAGTCTAAAGGAACTGTATGCAAGATTGGAAGGTATGGGATACACCCTGACACTTTCGAAAGAGGCGAAGAAGTTCGTTGCCGAAAAAGGTTTCGATCCCCAATTTGGAGCGCGTCCCTTACATCGGGCCATCCAAAAATACCTCGAAGATCCATTGGCTGAGTTTATCCTGAGTGGAACGCCTCCTGAAGGAACCAAACTTGAAGCAGTCTTGAAAAAAGGTGAGGAAGAATTGGATATCATAGCCAAAGAAGTGAAATCTGAAACAAAGTAGAAGGGACTGGATGTTGAAGATTTCGCTGTTTCCCTCTGTAACGAGGAACTTTTTGGAATCAAAAGATCATTATTGAAATGACAGAGCAGTCACTTCATAAAGGCTGGTGTCATTTTTATTATATTTTTATTTGTTCATTAAAAAATAGCATTTGGCAAGAAGAAGAAAGAAAAGCAACTGGACCCGAAGACCACCGAAAATTTCTTTTAGGACCAATGGTGATATCCTAGTACCGGAGATCCGGTTGGTTGGTGATAATCTGGACGAACTAAGCTCTACCATTGGCCAAACAGTGGAGTCTGGAGTATACAAGACCGGGATAGCCGTTGAATGGGCCGAAGAAATGGGATTGGACCTGGTGGAGATTTCACCAAAAGCTGATCCACCAGTCTGTAAGATCATCGACTATAAGAAGTTCCTCTACGACAAGAAGAAGAAGGACAAAGAGATCAAAGCAAAAACGGTGAAGACGGTTATCAAGGAAATCCGTTTTGGACCGAATACCGATGATCATGATTTCGAATTCAAATTACGTCATGCCAAGAAGTTTCTGGAGGAAGGTGCCAAGGTGAAAGCCTACGTACATTTTCGAGGAAGAACCATTGTGTTTAAGGACAGAGGTGAACTTCTTTTGCTCAGGCTCTTAAAGGAATTGGAAGAGTACGGGGCTGCTGAGGAACTGCCGAGGATGGAAGGCAGGCGAATGAACGTAATCATCGCACCTAAGAAAAAGAAATAATCCCTCGATTTCTAGAATGTAGCTCTTGCTAAAAGTGCGACTTTTCGTACATTTGCGAGCCCGTAAATGGGATAAATCATTGTATTATGCCTAAGATGAAGACACATTCCAGTGCTAAGAAGCGTTTCAAGCGCACTGGTTCTGGTAAATTAAAGCGCTTCCAGGCGTATACTTCGCACATGATGCGTAATAAGTCCAAGAAGGCGAAAACCCGACTGGTAAAATCCACTCTGGTAAGTAAAGCGGATGAACCACGGATGAAGCGCCTCTTGTGCATGTAAGATTATAGTACAATTAAGAGCTGCAGGCTATAAGAGTTCTTCGGAATCCCTGCACTCTCTAAACAACTGCAATTATGTCTAGATCGGTGAATGCCGTAGCCTCACGGCGGAGACGAAAGAAAATCCTAAAAAAGGCTAAAGGTTACTTTGGTGCTCGTTCGAAGGTCTACACCGTAGCAAAGAACGCTGTGGAGAAGGGTTGGTCCTATGCCTATCGTGATCGCCGAAATAAGAAGAGAGCCTTTCGCAGGCTTTGGATTGCCAGAATCAACGCCGGCGCCAGAGAGCACGGACTAAGTTATTCGAGATTCATGCATCTCCTCGGTGAAAAGAATGTTGGTTTGAACCGAAAAGTTTTGGCAGATCTTGCCATGAACAACCCAGAAGTTTTCTCGGCGGTAGTCAACCACGTCAAATAACATTCGTACCTAGCCTCTCCGTTATAAGCAAGTATTCTAGCTGCGCATTGCATCTACTGGGTCCATCTTAGATGCTTGATTCGCTGGGATAAATCCTGAGATGATCCCGATGAAGATCGATAGCCCCACCCCAAGAGCGATATTTGAAAGGGAAAGATACATTTCGAAATTTAAGACCGCTGCCAAGATTTTCATGCACCCGAATACCAATAGTAGACCTACCAGTCCGCCCAGAATACAAAGGACAATGGCCTCGATGAGGAACTCAAGAAGTATGAAGTAACGCTTCGCACCCAGAGCTTTCTTAATTCCGATAATGTTCGTCCGTTCTTTCACAGAGACGAACATGATATTTGCTACACTAAACATTCCCACAAAGATGGCAAAGATGCCTATCGCCAGACCGGCAAGATTGATCACTCCAAAGATCTTGTCAAGAAACTGTGTAATGACAGAGATTTCATTAAGCGAAAAATCATCTTGTTCACGCGGCTTCAGGCGGCGGTGGGCCCGTAGCACACCAGTTACTTCATCCCGCATCAGTTCGACATCCACTCCGTCCCTGGCTTTCACATTAAGCGTGTTGCCCCAGGGACTGTTGCGCTGCTTGACATCGGCTACCTTTTTTGCGGCCGTATACGATAAGAAGATCACGTCATCATAGTCCAACGGATTCACCAGGGCCTCTCCCGCTTTTGCAATTACTCCAATGACCTGCATGGTTCTACCCATTAGCTTCACCTGCTTGCCGATTGGATCCAGGGTGCCAAACAATTCATCGGCAATATTGTACCCGAGAATTACCTTGTCACTTCCATTGTTGTATTCATAAGGTGAATAGTATCTCCCCTTCTCAAACTCCATCTTGAACAGATCAGCATATTCATAGGTTGCGCCAAAGACAAAAGCACCTTCCACACTGCTTGACCGGTATTTGATAGTCCGGATGCCAATCCGTACGGTCAGCGCTACCAATGAAGCAGTTTCAACACCAGCCTTTAGCACCTGATAATCCTCGTAACTCGGAACCGGCCGCTGAAAATACTTCCAGTAGCTCTGGTCGGGGTCCTCTGCCCAAGGCAACTTGGTGATATAAATAACATCATTACCCAACTGCTCAAAACTGCCTTTGATATTGTCCTCTAGTGAGTCGACTGCGGATTTTACGGAGAGGATGCAGAAGATACCAATGGTGATGCCTAAAAGAGACAAGAAACTGCGTAGCTTATTAGCCCGCAGTTGCTGGAGCGATTGATCTATACTTTCCCGCAGAATACGGATTAGGATGCCTATCCTCATCAGACTTTGAAATTTCAACCCGAAGAACGTGAAATTCCTCATAAACACGGAGTACTTTCGATAAAGTGTAGCTCCTTTTCGGCCAAGGAAACTGGCCTTTTTCCCGTATCCTGAATAAGTTCTTGGTTAAGGGTAAGATTTTCTATTTTTGTGGTCTTTAAAAAAGAAGAGAAGTGCATGAAATCCAAGCTCTCGCAATTTAGTTTCAATCTCCCGAAGAATCGAATAGCCCATTATCCTATGGATGTTCGAGACATGTCGAGGCTTATGGTGGTACACAAAGAAACCGGTGAAATTGAGCATAAAAAATTCAGGGATGTCCTAGACTACTTTCAGGATGAAGATACTTTCATCTTCAACAATACCAAAGTCTTCCCTGCTCGACTGTATGGACGAAAGGAAAAGACGGGAGCCAAGATTGAAGTATTCCTCTTGAGGGAATTGAACAAAGATTCAAGGCTTTGGGATGTGCTGGTAGATCCTGCCAGGAAGATCAGAGTAGGTAATAAACTGTATTTCAAGGATGACACCGACAACGATGTTATTGTCGCCGAAGTAGTGGATAATACCACCTCTCGAGGACGTACAATTCGTTTTTTCTATGACGGCAGTGATGAAGAGTTTCGTAGCGTTCTAAACCAGCTGGGTAATACTCCCCTTCCAAAATATATTGAGAGAGAAGCGGAAGCTATCGATAAAGAGAGATATCAGACCGTTTTTGCCAAGGAAGTAGGAGCTGTGGCAGCACCGACAGCTGGCCTTCATTTTAGTACGGAATTACTGAAACGATTGGAACTGAAGGGATGCCAGTTTGCGGAGACTACCCTGCATGTTGGCCTGGGCACATTCAGAAGTATTGACGTAGAAGATTTGTCAAAGCATAAAATGGACGCTGAGTATTTCAAAATTGGTCCGGAAGCAGTAAAGATTGTTAACAAAGGCATAAAGAAAAATAAACGGGTCTGTGCAGTGGGAACAACTTCAATGCGTTCTATCGAATCCGCAGTGTCTGCTGAGGGGCTGTTAAAAACTGCTGAGGGTTGGACAAATCTATTCATCTATCCCCCTTTCGAATTTCACATTGCCAACAGTATGATCACCAATTTCCATCTTTCGAAATCAAGCCTTCTTATTATGGTTTGTGCATTTGGTGGATACGATCTGATCATGGAAGCCTATCAGGTAGCGATTAAGGAGAAATATCGCTTCTTCAGTTATGGTGATGCAATGCTGATCATATAAGGATTTCAGCAACAGTAATAATCAAAGATTTTCAAGTTTTTGCATTAGTTAGGAACTTTTTTGAGCCCTAAATGGTCATCCTTTATGTCCGGACAAAAAAGTATTTGTGTAAAATCAGGGATTTAATACATTTGCCCACAAATTATCGGTTTCCGGACGGTTGAACTTCTATTATTCTTACTGTACTGTTAGACTATGTATTGGACACTTGAATTAGCTTATCACCTGGAAGATGCCCCGTGGCCTGCCACGAGAGATGAGCTTATAGATTATGCTATCCGGTCTGGAGCTCCTTTGGAAGTCATCGAGAATCTTCAGGAGATGGAGGATGAAGGTGAGATCTACGAAAACATTGAGGACATTTGGCCAGACTATCCTCGAAAGGATGATTTTCTGTTTAATGAGGATGAGTATTAGCCTAAATCAAATCATATTTTGTGAAGGTTGTTACTCCGGTGATGACCTTTTTTCTTTATACTGCCTGTAGCATCACATGATTTTATCAAAGTGAACAACCGGAAGATCATTGTAGCAATTGACGGTCTTTCAGCCTGTGGCAAAAGTACGCTTGCAAAGGGTCTTGCTTCGCGACTGAACTACCGGCATATCGATTCGGGGTCTATGTACCGGGCCGCCACCTATTTCCTTCTATTGAATAATATTGATTTGAGTGATAATGCAGCTGTGAAACGCTGTCTGTCGCAACTTGAAATTCATTTCAAATCCAAGGGGAGTAGAAGTCAGCTATATCTTGGAGGACAGCCGATAGACAAACAGCTACGCTCGCAGGAAGTTGACAGCAGGGTGAGCCAAGTAGCCGCCATTCCCCAGGTACGACGGAAGCTCGTTCTTCTACAGCAGGAGATGGGCGAAGGCAAAGGTCTTGTTATGGATGGACGCGACATTGGAAGTGTGGTATTTCCTGATGCGGAGTTGAAGATCTTTCTAACAGCAGATCTCGACGTGAGGACAAGAAGACGAATGAAGGAAGTTACTCAAAATACTGACTTGCTCGATTTTGAAACGGTTAGGGAGAATCTGGTCATGAGAGATCAAATAGATTCAACCCGTGAGGACAGCCCTCTTAAAAAGACAGCCGATGCTGTTGTGGTGGATAATTCGAATCTGAGCCCTACCGAACAATTGGAAATGTGCTTGGTTTTGGCACAAATTAGATGTGACTAATAGCAGCGTCTTTCGTATAAATAATGACAACCAGCTTTTCAAGCGAGAAGCAAATTTATCATCTTAGGATTTGTATCTTTATCAAATTCCAAATCTAAAAACTTCAAAATAGACAGGACATGAAATTCGAAGTGTACAAAAGCAAGGGCAAGCACTATTTTCGTTTGAAGGCCAGAAATGGACAAACCATTTTAACAGGGCAGGGATATGCCTCAAGATCATCATGTATGAACGGTGTTAAATCTGTCAAAACAAATGCAGATAAGAAGTCGCGCTACGAGAGAAAAACTGCTAAGGATGGTCGGCATATGTTCAACTTGCTAGCTGCAAACAAGCAAGTGATTGGAACCAGCCAACTGTACAAATCCAAAGCATCATGTGAAAATGGTATCAATGCCGTTGCCAGAATTGCTAAAAGTGCCAAAGTGGTAGAACTGGATTAAGCACGCGGAGAAAGAACGAAAAATCAAGGTAGAAGGCCGTCCACAAGGATGGCCTTTTATCTTATAAGGGATATCTCACCCACTTGATGTTTGATCTCTCCACGCACATCACGAACTTTCAGGAGATATACAAACATTCCAGGATTTAGCGGTTGATTCCGGTAGTTTCCGTCCCATCTGGCAACGATATCCCCTGCGGCAAAATTGGAAGCCCCGAATACATTGTTTCCCCAACGATCAAATATTTCAAATACTTCGACCTCGACAATGTTGGTTCCTGGGAATACCTCTGCAAAGTCATTGATCCCATCGCCATTGGGTGTGAAAGCATTGGGGACGAACACTTCCCTCTGATCCGACACCGTCACAAACATGGTATCCCATTCCACACAGCCATACTGAGACTGAACCTTCACCAGAATCACTGTTGATTCAAGTGGCTTAATTGATTGCTCAAGACAGTCAAAACAGTCAAGTTGATCAGGTAGATACCAGGTGACAGAACCCAAAAGACTGTCGGATAAAGACACTTGTCCCGACAGAGTAAGAGAATCACCGAGCTGAATGCTTGTGTCCGAGCCTATGTCCAATTCAAATCTAGGAAGTCTATCCACCACCACTGTGGAGTCATAAAGACAACCATTGACATCCATCACTGTCAATTCAAAAGTATCTGGTACCAGATTCTGAAATGTAGTGGATTCAGTGAAGTTCATTCCTCCATCCAAGGAATAGAGATATGGCCCACTCCCTCCTACCGGGCCATTTATCAAGATCAGACCGTTATTATCACCATAGCAGCTGGCATCGCTGATTTCCAATTCCAGACCATTGAGGTTATGAGGTCTTTCCAACACAAGAAGTTCCGTCTGATTGGTACAGGAATTTCGTGGATTTGTGACCAGGAGCTGGTAAAGCCCTACACTATCAATCCAAACTGCACTACCTTCAGGATCACTGACGATTGATCCACTATCTGTTGACCATTGATATAACACCACTTCATTTGTCTCCGATTCGAGTAAAATGCGGCGGTGGTCACAAACTATTGAATCCAGCGTAAATGCGCTGATCATGGGTGCAGCCGTATCGATCAGCACCTGGATCGAGTCAATCAATCTGCAATCACTTGATTCATGAATGCTTTCAATGATATAGGTACCAGCGATTGTAGTCTCTAATACAGTGTCCATAAGTGTATTGCCAAGTGGATCACTCCAAACATAGGTGAACTCTGGGCGAGGATCTACCACCTCCAGCGTTGCTAAGTTGTGGGCACAATCAACATTCTGACTATCGATTTCAGGAACCTCCAAATTCGGCTCGCCGCTAACGACGATTGAATCAAGTCTTTCACATCCGTTGTCACCTTTGGCGATAAGAAAGTAAAGGCCTGCCATCAGAGTTTGAACGATAGAATCTTGCTGGAAGAAACCATTTGGTCCAAACCAGCTGATCTCCGAAGGAGCATCTGGTGAGGTATAAACAAGCGTGGCCGGATTTCCGTTACATGGAATGAATGTGTTTTCGACAAAAACTTCCGGTACATTCTGGTCAGACCCTATGACTACACTATCTTCAAACCGGCATCCATTACGACCTTCTGTGGTCAACCGATACACACCTGGCTCAGTGATGAGCGGAAGACCGCGGTCACTGGTAAATCCATCCGGACCAGTCCAATCGTATTTCCAGGTGCCTAACCTTGGTGCCGGAATGAGATTGAGACGAGGAGTTGAACAATCCAGAGTATCGCCCGTGAGTGCAAAGACAGGTCGTACTGTATCTGCTTCTACGATGTGATCAATGATCCGGGTGCAGCCATTCTGATTAGTGGTTATCAACTGATATGAACCACCCAGATCAACGGCAGGCTCTGCTTCATCAGAAATAACAATGGAATCAAATAGCCATAGATAGGTGATCTGGGGATGGATGGTGTCGATTTTCAACACAGTCATGGGATTGTGACAACTGATTAAATCCGATGAGATGACCTGGCCTACAGAAATGGTATCGATTTCCACAGAAACCATACCCCGAATTTCACAACCATTCTGGTCTGTCAGCTCCAATTGATAGGGTCCGACAAGGGTGGTGGCAATATCCTGATTAAGATTCACTCTGCCTCCAGGATCTATCCATCTGAAGATTGGATTCACGGCATTGGTGACAAATCCAATGTTGCCAATGGTGTCATAGCAGGTAATCGTATCTCCTGCCAAATCCAGTGTAGGGAGTGGATCACTATACGTTACCAGTGCCGTATCTCTGGCTGGGCAGCCATTTGAACCGAGTATATCCAGCGTATAAAGACCGGGCACATTCACCACTGGCCTATCGAATGTAGACCGGTAACCCCCTGGCCCCCTCCATTGTGTAAGTAATGGTGCAGTTTCTGAAATATAGTCCAGCTGCTGGCCCGGCCCACTACAACTAAACGAACCTCCCAGAGCTTCCAGATCAGGAGTACTAAAATCACTGGGAACAGTACCACTTATAGCACCGACGCAACCATTCCTCATCGTGAGTCGGAGGCGGATATCCCCGGATTCATCTACTACAGCTACTGGAGAGTTAGTAGCATTGCCATCAGGCAATGTCCACTCATATTGAGCAATCTGTCCTAGGGAATAATTACGGGTCCTGACGGCGATATTCACCTGGCTGTTGGCACAATTGATAGTGTCTAATAAGAAGTCAAAATCTGGGGCTTGATCGTTCAATGCAATTTCAACCCTCTGAGTATCAGTGCAGTGGTTGCGATCGGTGGCCACTAGGAATAAAGTTGTGGGTTGACTGACATCCACAAATCGAGCATTGTCAAATCTTTCATTTGTGATGGAATCGATCCAGAATAAGGAGGGAAAGGTGGTAAAGTTGTCTAGTACCGCCCTCCCAGGTGTAGTGCAACCAATCGGAATACTTCTCAACATCTTAGGTCGGGGTGTTGTATTTTCCACTACATTGAAGAAGCCGGTTGCCCTGCATCCACTGCTGCTGACTACTTCAGCCCTGTACTCTCCTTCAAGACCAACAACGACCGTGTCGTTGTCAGAAGTAAACCCTCCAGGACCTGACCAACTAATCATACAACCAGAGCAGTTTGAAATTCCCAAAATGAGCGTATCCTGATTCTGGGCACAATTAAGAGCTCCAGATTCTGTCTCGAGCTCTGGTTGGTCCGGATCGGCCCATACATTAATGGAAGTTCTGGCCAGACACTGATTGGTTTGATCAATGACGGTTATACTATATCTGCCCGCCTGGCTAGCGACCGCATCCAGTTCTCTTGCGATATATCCATTTGGACCAGTCCAAACAAATCTGGCATCGTGTAGTGAGGTATATATTGCACCCAGCGTAAACGTTGTTGCACTGCAATCCAGCTGAATATCGCTTGCAGCCACTGTCGGGGCTATAGTATCAACATCGACTGTCGTAGTGGCTTGATATTCACACTGACGACTGTCTGTAATTGTCACCTGGTACATACCAGGCATATTGACCAATGGAGACTGGTCCTGAGATGTGAACCCACCGGGACCGGTCCATTGGAATGCCGATCTGTTGTCATTGATTTGAGTGCTAATTCTTCCGCTCTGCCGCTCACAGTCAAGAGTGACCCCCGTGATCTGCACGCTGGGCTCTTGAAATATATTGATCACGTCAACTGATTCTTCATTTGCACAGCCATTTGGACGTTCGATCCGAACTATATAGACGCCGGGGAACTTTACCCAGGGATTCTGATCGCTCGAGGTAAATCCTGCAGGACCTCTCCAAGCGATACTAATGTCTTGATCTTCTACCTCCAACTTGAGCTGCACAGAATCATTGGCACAGCGTAGTGTACCACCCGTTACGGTAGTCATGCCAGGTCGGTCGAAGTTTGCTGAGACCTGAATTGTCTTTCTTACAGCACAGTTTGCTCCAACGGCAGTAATCGTATAATTGCCCGGCTCGGTCACGTCAACATCCCTGGTGTTGGCAGTAAATCCGTTCGGTCCAACCCAGCTGAACGAAGTTGCATCGGTCACTGGCCGAAGATTTCCAACATTACTGCTACAATCCATGACCACATCAGACAGGTCAAGATCGGGTAGACTTCCATCATCTGTTATCGTGATGTCCAATGTGTCGGCACAACCACCTTGAGCAATTTGCAAATTATAGGTTCCCGGCAAATCAATCTGGATGTTGTTCGATTGATTCTGACCAAGAATACTGCCATCCACGGTGCTCCACCTGTACTTTGGTGTCATTGGAAACTGGCTGTTGGTCCAGCTTAAGGTCAGGGGTTTGTTCGAACAAGTCAGGATACCAGGATTACTGATCGGACTTCTAGCTTCAAATGCTAGTACCACCAATTCCACCAGGCTATCACAACCCTGTGATGATGTCAAAGTCGCACTATAAGTTCCGGGCTCGGTAATGGTTTGATTGTCAAATGCAATTGGACTATTGTCACAAACATAAAGCTGCGATCTGTGTATTGTGCCTGCATCAGAAAGTATCTCATAAACCCGATATCCGGTCGAAAAGGTGGCACAAAAATCAGGTTGAAATCTGGAAATTATTCCCGACAGTCGAGCGAGCGATTCTCCTATATAGCCCAGGAGCAAAGGCAAATCCTCCCTCAATACAGAAATACCTTGCAGACGATAGAACCCCTTTGAATAGCCAGTAAGATCAGGTACCGCAGTTATATTCACGACAGTCCCGTCTTCCGCCACCACGGCATATAGATAATCGTAAAGGGAAGGATCAGGGCCCTCACCGGTGAAAGTGGGAAAGAGCCGGATTGCTCCCAGGGAGGGATCTCCTCCACATACAGGTATGGTATCGATAGTTATCCTTCCTGCATCCAGTTCGCAAGTGGAACACATAATACCTTGCTGGTCACAAAACTCAATAATGAATGATTCAATTTCACCTGATCCCAGCTGAGTAAAGTCAGTCACTTGCAAAGTCCAGAGTCCATTCACAGGCCCGCGGTTGATCGTTTCCAAACATTGCTGCGGATGATAAGTACCGGTATAGCTATTGTTCTCTCCCCAATTCTGATCACTATCCCATACCGGTTTAATCAATGCATTTTGATCGGGCATGGGAGATGTTGCACACGGCACAAATCGAATATCCCAGGTAGTGCCGTCGGTTGATCGGGATCCCTTTGATTCAACCAGATTCAAGACTTGATTAGATGGCGTAAACAACCGCAACCGAAGATCACCTACTGAAGCGTGCCTGAATCTAATATGGATCCCGCAGATCCCCTGGCCTGGATTTGACAGATCATTATTGATTGCTCCCGTTACCCGGATATATCCTACCCTAGTAGTAAGATCCGTTGTTGGAATGCCAGCAGGTATGCTGCATTGAGACCAAAGTCCAGGAATTTGGAACACTATGGCAAGACAAACAAAGACTAATCGGAGGATGAAGCTCATGGCCAGAACGTCAGATTTAGGGTGTTCTCGCTATTATAATGAACCCAGAGCAGTTTTAATTGTGGCTCAATTCGGTTTAACTTTTTGCTTTTACCTGACCGGGACATTTTGGTTACTGATTCGTTATTATTTTTAGGTCACCGACAATAAGACGGATATAACCATGAATATCACAAAAGCCTTAATACTAAGTATCTTATTATCAGTTCTTTGGATCAATTCATACACCCAAAACAGAAGCAAAAAAGATACCGATTTTCGGGAGGTGATGTGGTATGGCGGATCTGTAGGACTGGGATTTCAGTCTTTTAGCGGCCAAAGCGCCTTCCTTCTGGCCCTATTTCCTATGGCTGGATATAAGATCACAGATGAATTTTCGATCGGACCCAGACTCGGCATTGCCTACCAGCATATCCGTTCCAGAGGTATTGATAACCAAATCTACAAATTCAACCCTATAGAAATTTCCGGCGCACTTTTCGCACGATACAAGTTCTTTTCCCAGATTTTTGGCCATGTCGAATACGAAATTGCAAGCGAAAAGAATCCAGCGAGAAATTTGAATGGAATACCGATCATCATCAGGGAAACCGAAAACAACTTTTATATGGGAGCTGGATACAACTCTGGGGGCAGGTTTGCATCCGAAATCTATTTGTTGTACAACTTTCTGGAAGATCCCAATTCTCTTGAGATACCTTTGGTGGTTCGGGTAGGATTCACTTACAGGTTCTAAAACCGTACGATCAGTCCAATCAATGCATTAATCCCAGCCTGGGGATAGTAGCCGGTCAGATTAAAAGTATTTCCACCTTCCAGTCTGGCATAAGGATCATCTGGTCGGGCATCATAGAAAGAAGACTGGAAACGATAAATCCAGCCATTCGTAATTATCTGATTATCAAATAAATTTCTAATTAATAAGTTCACCCGGATATTTTCCGACCGCTGTGGGTTAAAAGTCACTGTCAATCCGAGATCCGACTGTTGATACCCCTCTAGACGCGACGCATCAGACTCAGTATTGTCAAGATATTGTGATCCGACATACTGGTGCATGAAATTAGCTTGCCAGGCAGACTTTCTGCCCTGGATAAAATCCCAGGCTAATGACAGATTGCCCATCGCACCTGGACTGAAGGCAATGCGACTATCATCGTGGATAACTTCTAGCTGACCTCCCGTGTCCCAATCATCTATGAACTCAACAAACGATCTGATGCGATTTACACTGAATGTGGCATTTCCGTTCAAATGAAAGTTATCGAATAAACTAACATTGGCTACCAGCTCAACTCCTGTCCGATAACTGTCTGGTACATTTGTCCTAACATATTCACCTACATCATTCAGCTTACCTGTCAAAACCAATTGGTCGCGGTACTTCATGTAGAATAAGTTCATGCCAAAAGTAGATTTGTTATTGCTCATGCGCAGGCCCAACTCGTGATCAATCAGGAATTCAGCTTCTGGTCTGCTGCCTGGGCTGGATCCAGTATAGTCTGACCGATTAGGTTCCCTTTGCGCCACTGCCGCAGAGTAGTACCAGGTAGTCTCACCACGATGGTAGACCAGTCCCAGTTTAGGATTGAAGAAATGAAGCACATCTCTTTGATCAGCCGGAGCCAGCTGCTCATTGAACCCCAAGAACCGGTAGTTTACAGTCCTCAACTGCAGATCTGTGAAAAGGTTTAAACCTTCCAGCAACCTTCGTTGATACTGAAAGTAGATGTTCCAATCTCTCTTGATCGCATCGTTGCGATAGTATTCCCATGGCCCAGTAGTTAGATCGAACCTGGGCGTCCAGATAACCTCACCAAAATGATCCCCCAGATATTGATTCCAGCCACCGCCAAAAGTCCAGGTAAAAGGCTTTTCTGATGGTTTCGAATGAAGCGAGAAGATTATCCCGTAGAAGTCATTATCAAGCCAGCGGCGTTCGATCAGGTCTGATTCTAATTGATCAATTCCAAAATCGCTCAGATCCTGACCGATCTGATATAGCTCAAAATAACCCTTCCCCTTGGTATAGTGCAGACTAACCTTACCTAATAACTCATCAGCAAGTGATCTGGTGTAGTGCATATGCAGATGAGTCTGTCGATAATTGTCCACCTGATCTTCATGAAATGATCCATCTGGGCGCAGACCTGCTCCATTATATGTTCTATCTGTGCTGATATATTGTACCGGAACACCATTCCAGGCCTGATATGTAATTTCCTTTCCCGAAAAGAGATTCACCCGAAGGGACTGCCGATCTTCAATATACTTCCCTGACAGGAAGAAGGACTTCAGGTCTGCCGAACCCCGGTCGATATAGCCATCGGATCGAATGGCTGAAGCCCGCCCGTCGAACGTAAAATGGTTGCCAAGTATGCCGCTACCAAGTTTCAAGGTTCCTCGAAAGGTATTAAACGACCCTCCCGATGCAGATAGTTCTGCATAAGGTTCAACTTCTACAGCGTTGGTTGCGAGATTGATCGTTCCTCCGAAGGCCCCAGCCCCATGTGTGGAAGTGCCCACACCCCTTTGTACCTGGATTGCCTCCGTGGAACTGACAAAGTCCGGTAGATCAACCCAGAACACTCCCTGGGACTCTGAATCATTCAAGGGAACTCCGTCGATAGTCACATTAATCCGGCTGGGGTCACTTCCTCTGATGCGCAGGCCGGTGTAGCCAATACCTGTCCCTGCGTCTGAAGTGACCACTGTCGAAGGCAAACTCTTGAGAAGATAAGGCACATCCTGCCCCATGTTTCGATTTTCAAATTCTTCATGGGTTTGATTGGTGTAGGTGAATGGTTGGTCGGGTTTGACCCACGATCCAATCAACTCGATTGTTGATAAGTCATAAACCTGAGCACTAACCTGAAAAGCTCGTTCTTCATCACCGTCAATCCAGAGAGTGTCCCTTCTTGTTTTGATACCTATACCCCGGATCTCTAGCAGGTAGGTGCCTGATTTCTCGAGTATGAATACTACCGAACCTTCATCATCAGTTGTCCCGTGAAGTGAATCTAGCATCACATGCAGTGAAGGGACAGGATAGCCATTGCCGTCTTGAACAACGATACGTATGTCAAATTGAGAAAAAGCAAATTCAGCGGTTACCAGAAAAACTGTCGATAATATGGTGCGGATTAGACTCATGATCGTTTTGATTTTTGCAACAAAACACTCATCATGAGACGTATCTTCGTCCCTCTCCGGCATTATCCGGGCAGGTTCCAGCTCAGATGCTTACTTTCTGAGCTATGGGTCTGATCTCAGCCTGATTTCAATCTTCAGCTCAAAGCGAAGATAAGGCACCCCATGGTGAGTAATTGAGGCAAAGGTACCAATTCAGTCAGCAAAATGCAGAAACAAATTCAGTGGAAATCCTAAGCCTCTCAGACTCGCCTCCGCCCAACTCAACAAACGGCAGATTATGATCTTGCAAATAGTTGAGAAAGAGCTGGTAAAGATCCCACTGTGCATCCGCATTCTCCCGCAGAGGGTCGCTTTCCCAAGGCATGTCAGGCTTGCACAGTAGAAAGGCTGAATAACGCTGATTGATATTCTCCTCAATGGAAGAGTCTACCCTGCCATATTTAACCTTGGACCACACTAGAATATCGAGCATTGACGTATCGCAAATGATGGATAGATGTTCAGTCCCTAAATAAAGATCCTCCATGATGCGCTGGACCCTGGCCATATATATCAAATCATGATACTTGTATGCTTCATGCTTCAAGGTCAAGTAAATTCGGGCAAACTCAGGTACCAGTGGTAGGGATAGAGATTCACTCAGTGCCTTTGACAGGGTCGTTTTACCAGATGATTCAGGACCTGTCACGGCCACCTTATGACGGGTGGTATTCATGGCAACTAATATACCATGTACAAAGCATGGTTCGAAAAGTACCAAGAAGCTTTTAAATGAAATGATAGTTGAATAACTTTGGCAATAGCAGTTTATGAGTTGAAATGCACGATATCGAACCACATCATCATTGGAGACATACCTATATATCCGCAGAAGATAGACGATCACCCCATTACGGGCGGATCTACGATGAGTTTCGATTTACCCACAAGATCTATAACTACTTCATACATCCTCAGTGGGATGAATTCGGATCCAACACACTTTATGCCAAAATTCTGTATGTTGATTATGAGCTGGGTATTGGAATTGTCGAATTAATTGGTGAATGGAATGACTGCCTTTCAAATGATATTCTTTTTCTTAAGCAAAACATTGTGGATCCTCTGATCAATGAGAACGTATCCAGGTTTATTCTCATCCTTGATAATGTGTTGAATTTTCATGGTTCGGACAATTGCTATTATGAAGAGTGGTATGAAGATCTGGCAGAAAGAGGAGGATTTATTTGTTTTCTAAACACCCTTCCTCATGTACTGGATGAAATGTGCGAGACTCAAATAAATCACTATGTTAACATGGGTCCGGGAATGCAGATCCCGAACTGGAGATCCTTTGAACCGAGAAATTTAGCCAAGCAGGTTGAATCCAATCGCAGTCTTGCCTCTCATTCTCTCCCCTAGATGTTTAAGTCGGGTTTTGTTAATATCATCGGACGGCCTAATGTCGGTAAATCAACTTTGATGAACGCCCTGGTAGGTGAAAAGATGTCCATTACTACTTTTAAGCCTCAGACGACAAGGCATCGTATCCAGGGTATTTTGAATGGCAAGGACTTTCAAGTTGTTTTTTCTGATACTCCAGGGTACGTACATGATCCGGCTTATAAGATGCACGAGAAAATGAATCGTTATGTCTTCAGTACATTTGAAGATGCTGATATTCTCATTCTATTGATTGAGCAAAAGGATAAATATGCTCCTGATCACCCACTCATTCAAGCTCTATCAAAGAGTTCATGCCCAGTTTTTCTGGTCATCAATAAAATTGATCTAATTAGTAACGAAGATGTCATCCTTCTTATCGAAAAGTGGAAAGAACGGATGG
The DNA here is from genome assembly GCA_024644235.1 of Lewinellaceae bacterium. Taxonomy (GTDB): domain Bacteria; phylum Bacteroidota; class Bacteroidia; order Chitinophagales; family Saprospiraceae; genus JAHELJ01. Next base: position 192,965 of record JAHELJ010000004.1, on the reverse strand, counting down.
CATTTGCCGAAATCGTACCTGTTTCCGCACTTCATCAAAGCAATACCGAATTACTAAGGTCCCTTATCATCAAATACCTTCCGGAAGGGCCTGTTTACTACCCACAAGATCAATTAAGTAACCGGTCAGAAAGGTTCTTCGTCAGTGAAATGATCCGTGAGCAGATCTTTCTACAGTATAAACAGGAGATCCCATATTCCAGTGAAGTAGCAATCGAACGATTTAAAGAAACCGAAGACCTGATCCGTATCGAGGCCCTGATATTCGTGAATCGAAAAACTCAAAAAAGCATTCTGATTGGAAAAGGAGGTAGCGCCATTAAGAAATTGGGGACAGAAGCAAGAAAGCAACTGGAGAATTTCCTCCGTAAGAAAGTTTTCCTTGAGATTCGTGTCAAAGTGCGAGAGAACTGGAGGGACAATGAATCACTACTGGACAAATTAGGCTATAGTCAATAAACAGAGAATATGGGTAACGTGGTAGCAATAGTTGGTCGGCCTAACGTAGGGAAATCCACCCTTTATAACCGGCTAATTGGCGAACGTGAGGCCATAATCGACAATATCAGTGGTGTAACCCGTGATCGACTTTATGGAGACAGCGAGTGGAACGGTGTCTCTTTCACAGTCATCGATACCGGTGGCTTTGTTCATGGTTCCGATGATGTGTTCGAAGCTGCCATCAGAAGGCAGGTCAAGATTGCAATAGAGGAATCAACTGCGATCATCTTCATGACAGATGTCACCACAGGAATCACCGACCTGGATGAAGAGATTGCCGGTATGCTACGTAAAGGAGATAAACCGGTGCTTGTGGCCGTTAACAAGGTCGACAATAGCCAACGAATGATCGATGCAAATGAATTTTGGAGTCTTGGTTTTGAGGACACATTGTTCTTGTCGTCGATCACAGGCAGCGGTACCGGTGAACTACTTGATGCCCTGACTGAAAAATTAGAGCAGCAACCCGAACCATTGGATGAGCACTTACCCAAATTCGCTATTGTTGGTCAGCCTAATGTCGGCAAATCATCTTTGGCGAATGCTTTGCTTGGAGAAGAAAGAAACATCGTCACAGAGATAGCGGGAACTACCCGGGATTCGATTCACTCACGTTATTCTAAGTATGATAAAGATTTTTACCTTATCGATACAGCCGGTCTCAGAAAGAAGGCAAAAGTTCATGAGGATCTGGAATTCTATTCCGTCATCAGGGCCGTTAAAGCCGTAGAAGAATCAGATGTATGTTTACTACTTATCGATGCTCAATTGGGAATTGAATCTCAGGACCTGCATATCTTTCAGCTTGCTGTAAAACGCAGGAAGGGAGTCGTTGTGCTAGTTAACAAATGGGATTTGGTTGACAAGGAAACCAACACAGCGAAGGAGTATGAAGAGAAGATCAGAAAGAAACTTGCTCCATTCAATGACGTTCCCATCATTTTCATTTCAGCGCTTTCGAAGCAACGGATCTTCAAAGCCATTGATGAAGCCCTTGCCGTCTACGAAAGGAGGGGTCAGAAAATCAAGACCTCAAAGCTCAATGAAAACATGCTCAAGGCCATAGAAAAGTACTCACCTCCGTCGCACCGGGGGCGATTTGTGAAAATTAAATACATTACCCAACTACCTACCCGCTATCCTTCCTTTGCATTCTTTTGTAACTACCCTGACTATATCAAAGGGAGTTACAAGAATTACCTGGAGAATCAACTCCGTAAACATTACGATTTTACTGGTGTGCCTATTACCCTTCATTTTCGGAAAAAATAGTCTTGCAGTACAATGAAGTTTACAAAGACCGAATTTAAAGACCTACTCGTGATTGAACCAATTGTTCACCGCGACAGTCGAGGCTATTTCTTTGAGAGCTACCACAAGCAGGGTCTGGAAGCCGCAGATATTTACTGTTCTTTTGTGCAGGATAATGAGGCATTCTCAAGATACGGTGCAATAAGAGGGTTTCACTATCAACTGCCTCCATATGAGCAGGATAAACTTGTCAGGGTGATCGAAGGAGAAGTGCTTGATGCTGTAGTCGACATACGACCTTACTCCCCTTCATATGGTCAAGGCTTCTCCATTATCCTCAGTGCTGAAAATAAAAAACAACTCTTTGTACCAGCTGGCTTTGCCCATGCCTATGCAACCTTGAGTGAAACAGCCATCTTTTCCTACAAATGCAGTCAGTACTATTCCCTGGAGCATGAAGCTGGAATTGACAGTAATGATCCCGCTCTAAACATTGACTGGAAAATACCCAAAGCTGAAAGGTTGATTTCCGAAAAAGATAGTTCCCTTCCGAAATTTGGTGATCATCTCTTATGGCCCGAGAATTGAAGCATATAGTAGTGACGGGTTCACAAGGGCAGTTAGGAAGAGAGTTTCAAAAGATCTCCATGCATTCACCCTTCCGCTTCACCTTTTTATCCAAGAGAGAACTAGATATTACCAGTGGCCAATCGCAAGTAACTTTAGGTACTCTTCAACCAGACATAGTGGTGAACTGTGCTGCATATACCGCTGTGGATCAAGCTGAAGATGACAAAGAACTGGCCATGACAGTGAATGCTGGTGGTGCTGAAAAACTGGCAACAATTTGTGCGGATCTTAATGTGCCGATCATACATTTCTCAAGTGATTATGTATATCACAACCGGCTTAGACGCCCTCTAAAGGAGACCGACCCTACTCGCCCCAAAAGTGTTTATGGAAAATCCAAATTGAAGGGAGAGAAGCTCATCCAAAAGGTACATCCCTTCCCGATCATAATCAGGGTCTCCTGGCTCTACTCTACATTTGGCAAGAACTTCCCCAAGACCATGCTGCAATTGGCACAAGAAAGGACAAGCTTACGAATCGTGGCAGATCAAATTGGCGCCCCGACAAATGCCAGAGATCTGGCTCATTCAGTCATTGAGATTATCGAGAATAAGCAAAGTGATAACTGGACCGATATTTCCGGAGTGTACAATTTCAGTAATGAGGGTTCAACAAGCTGGTATAAGATTGCTTGCTTCATTATCGAATATGCAGAATTGGACTGTCTTATTCATCCTATTAAAAGTATCGAATACCCCACAAAGGCCAAGCGGCCGAGGTATAGTATCCTAAATCTTTCTAAATTCAAAAGAACTTTTGGAGGGGGGATAAGCAAATGGGAGGAAAGCATGAAGATTTGTTTGTCTGAACTTCTAAACGAAAGGTAGGTCTTTACCGTTATTAGTTTATAAAAATGCCTTCTAAGTGGCGAATGTGTTTCCAAGATTGTACTGTAAGATAATAGCTGCTTTTGTTCTCAGCTTCTTTCTGGTTGATATTGTCCAAGCAACTCACAACAGAGCCGGCGAGATCACCTATGAACAAATCGGTGAACTCACAATCCGGGCTACAATCACGACCTATACAAAAACCAGTAGTATTCAGGCAGATAGAGATAGTCTTGAGATCTTCTGGGGGGATGGAACAAGCACAGTGGTGGCACGAGCAAATGGATTTGGTGATGTCCTGCCGAACGATATCAAACGCAACTTCTATGTAGCCGAGCATACTTATCCCGGAAGAGCCACCTATGTTTTGTCGATGACCGATCCCAACCGGATAGGCAACATTCTTAATGTTAATCCGCCCAATTCGATAAAAATCAAATTTCATATCGAAACCTCCTTTACCTTCTTAAATACTCAGTTTCAAGGTTTTAACAGCTCAGCAATCTTATTACAACCTCCCATCGATTTTGCTTGTATTGGACAAAGGTTTATCCACAATCCAAACGCTTTTGACCCCGATGGCGACAGTCTTTCATATGAATTGATTATCCCATTTGAAGATGTCGGTTCTGAGGTGCCAAATTATCTGTTCCCAGATCAAATCAATCCCGGGCCAAACAACCAAATCACCCTGGATGAACGAACAGGTGACATCATTTGGGACGCCCCACAGCGCCCGGGTGAATATAATATCGCTTTCAAGATCCATGAATACCGTCAGGGTGTGCTGATCAATTCGATCATCCGTGATATGCAGGTACTGGTTGAGAACTGCGAAAATGCCCCGCCTGATTTGAGAGCAACGGAAGAAATCTGTGTAGTTGCCGGTGAAAGGGTAGTTCTTGAAGTGGAGGCATCGGATAGTGATGTCCCTGAACAATTGATTTCATTGACTGCATTGGGTGGTCCTTTTGAACAAACAGTGAGCCCAGCTATGTTTTCACCAGATGCCCGCTTCTATAACCAGCCGCTGACTGGGACATTTATCTGGGATACCAAGTGCGAACACATATCAGAGCATGCCTATTCAGTGGTCTTTAAGGCTGTGGACAACTTTTTTGATACCACGGGGCTAGCGGCCTTAAAAACGACTCGGATTAAGGTAGTGGGTCCACCTCCGGAGAATGTCAGAGCAGTGAATGAACCCGGTCAAACCAAAATCACTTGGGACAAGCCGTATGCGTGCGAAATTGTTGAAGATGATTACTTCAGGGGTTTTACCGTTTGGCGTAGATCCGGAAGCAATCAGTTTCCAATAGATACCTGCATGCCTGGATTGGAAGGTGAGGGCTACAGGGCTATTGCATTCTTCCAGAAAAATATGGAAGACGGCAAATATGTCTATTATGATCAGGGCACAAGTCCCGGGGAATCATACTGCTACCGGGTCACCGCTACTTTTGCCCGTACTTCCGCAGCAGGTAATCCATTCAATATCGTTGAGAGCTTACCCTCCAACGAAGATTGTGCTGGTCTTACCCTTGATAGACCATATATAGTAGAGGTATCGGTTTTAGAAACAGAGCCGATCGACGGAGTAATTTCTGTCAAGTGGACCAAACCCGACCCAGACGAACTTGATACGGTACAAAATCCGGGTCCCTACCAATTTACCTTGCTCCGGGGTGAAGGATTCAACCCCACGTCTTTTACACCGGTGCCAGGGGCAAGTTTTACCAGTGCAAGTTTCGGAGAAGCAAATGATACCTCGTTTGTAGATAATTCAGGACTGGATACAGAAAACCAGCCATATACGTATAGGGTACAGTTTTTCGCCGGGAATCTAAGTGTTCCTCTAAATCAATCGCAGCCGGCCTCTTCTGTATATTTATCAGTACGAGGATCCGACAATAGGAATATTCTTTCGTGGGAGGCTGCGGTGCCTTGGGAAAACTATGAAGCCAGGATCTTCCGAAGAGATGAGGGAGGATCTATATTTGAGTCTATCGGCACCAGTTTCGATGAAAGTTTTATTGATGAAGGCTTGGTAAATGGCGTAGAATATTGCTACTATATTGAAACCACAGGATCTTATGGCTTTGTAGGCCTTCCACAACCTTTGATTAATTTATCTCAGATCGATTGTCAGCGCCCATTTGATGCTGTTCCTCCTTGTACTCCTGAGCTGGTTGTGACAAATTCCTGTGATGACAACAATGCTGCCAGTGTATTTGTAAACAGATTAACGTGGCAGTTGCCGTCTGAGACCTGCGAAAATCCATCAGATGTCAGTGGGTATCGGATATATTTCGCACCCACTGTGGGTGCAGAATTTGATCTGATCGGAACCATTACCGAATCTGATACTCGAAACTTTGAACATGGTTCGGAATTTGGCATAGCCGGCTGCTACACGGTTACTGCGCTCGATTCCCTTGATAATGAAAGTGATACCAGCAATATCGTCTGTGTAGAGAACTGCCCTTTTTACACCCTGCCAAATACATTTACTCCCAATCTAGATGGTGCCAATGATCTTTTTAAGCCCTTCCCCTACAAGTTCATAGATCAAATTGACCTCAAAGTGTATAATCGATGGGGACAGGTTGTATTTGAAACAACAGATCCTGATATAAATTGGGATGGCAAAAACACATCCGGCAAAGATCTTGCTGACGGAGTGTATTTTTACACCTGCCGGTTATTTGAGAGTCGTCTTGACGGCATCTTTGAGAATCCCAATGTACTTTCAGGCTACATCGAATTAATTCGCTAGTATCAAAATGTTCACAGGAATAATCGAATGCCTGGGGCATGTAGAGTCAGTTGTTAGAGAAGGTGCAAACAAACGAATCAAAGTCGCTTCGACAATTTCCAAGGATCTGAGGGTTGATCAGAGTCTATCTCATGATGGCATTTGCCTCACGGTGGTGGCTCATGATGGCTCGACTCACACTGTAGTAGCAGTTGATGAAACCTTGTCGCGAAGCACCATAGATCTATGGGTTCCCGGTCAGAGTGTAAATCTGGAAAGAGCTATGATAGCGGGAGACAGGCTTGACGGACATATTGTACAAGGTCACGTCGATGGCAAAGCTACTTGTACAGCTGTAAAGGATGTAAATGGAAGTATTGTACTGCAATTTGCAATTGATACGAAGTTTAGTCCGCTCTTGGTAGACAAAGGTTCAGTCTGTTTGAATGGTGTCAGCCTGACGGTTATTGATCCGACCGACGATCATTTTCAAGTGGCTATCATTCCCTATACCTGGGATCACACTAACCTATCCCAAATAACACCTGGCGCTCAGGTCAACGTTGAATTTGACATCGTGGCAAAATATCTTTTGCGACAAATCGCTAGGTATAAATAAAAAAGGCTGCACTCGAAAGTGCAGCCTCAAAAAAATTCTTTGTATTAGGTCTTTCTATTGTAGTTGGTCTACCAAAGCCTCTTCTTCCTCTTCCCTACCACCGGTCAAAGATTCGCCCGTGACGAGCAGTTCTTTGAACTGTCTCAATCCTGTTCCGGCTGGTATTTTCTTTCCTACAATGACATTTTCTTTCAATCCGCTCAGATAATCCCTTTTGGCTCCGATAGCTGCTGTGCTAAGCACCTTGGTCGTCTCCTGGAAGGACGCAGCCGAAATCCAGCTGTGGGTCCCCAGTGAAGACTTGGTGATACCTTGCAACAATGGGCTTGAAGTCGCTGGTACTGCATCGCGGTGTTCGACCGTTTTGAGATCATTTCGCTTGAGGTAAGAATTTTCCTCTCTCAACTGTCTCAATGTCACAAGCTGGCCAGGTTTCAACTTGTTGGAATCTCCTGCATCGGAAACAAACTTCTTATCGTAAATCCAATCGTTCTGCTCCAAGAAGTCGTATTTCTCGACTGCCTCGCCTTCCAAGAAGCTGGTATCTCCCGGATCCTCAATGATCACCCGGCGCATCATCTGACGAACGATCACCTCAATATGCTTGTCATTGATTGTGATACCCTGTGCCCGATAGACTTCTTGTACTCCATTTACCAAATACGATTGAACGGCAAATGGTCCCTTAATATTCAGGATGTCTTTTGGTGCCGTCGCTCCGTCCGAAAGTTGGGTTCCAGCCCTGACAAAGTCACCTTCCTGAACCAGGATATGTTTTGAAAGTCCAATCAGGTATTTTCTCACCTGCTCATCTTTCGCTGTGATAATCACTTCACGGTTACCACGCTTGATCTTACCAAACGATACGATACCGTCTATCTCAGCAACGACGGCCGGATTCGATGGATTTCGGGCTTCAAACAGTTCCGTAACCCTAGGCAATCCACCGGTGATGTCAGAAATCTTTCCAAGATTCCTTGGGATCTTCGCGATGATCTGACCCGACTCTAGTTTATCGCCTTCTTCAACAGACAGATATGCTCCCACTGGAAGATTATAGGTTCGTAAAGTACGCCCATCTTTCCGCAACAACCTGACGGTAGGGATCTTTCGCTTCTTTTTAGATTCAATGATGACTTTTTCAGCATAGCCAGTCTGATCGTCACGCTCAATCCGGAAAGTTTCCCCTTCTTCTATTGACTCGAATTCCACAATACCGCTGTGTTCGGAAATAATCACAGCGTTGAATGGATCCCATTCACAAATAGAATCCCCCCGTTTGATTTTCTGTTTGTTTTTTACGAATAAGCTTGCTCCATAAGGCACATGGACCGATGTAAATAACTTACCCGATTTGGAATCAAGAATTCGAATTTCGCCGGTACGGGAAATCACAATATCTTTTGTCAGGCCATTCTCGGAATGCTTTGTCGTCTTCACTCCATCAAACTCCAGAGTACCCTCATACTTAGAAACTATTTCTGACTCAGCTTTAGCTACCGAAGCGATACCACCAACGTGGAAAGTACGCAGGGTAAGCTGGGTACCGGGCTCTCCGATTGATTGGGCTGCAATAATTCCTACAGCATCTCCATTCTCCGCAATACGTCCGGTGGCTAAGTTCTTACCATAACATCTACGGCATACGCCACGCTTTGTTTCGCAGGTGAGAACCGATCTGATGGTTACCATCTCAATACCAGCCTTTTCTATCTCATTAGCCTTTTTCTCACTTATGTACTGGTCGGCTTCGAGAATTAATTCGTCCGTCTCAGGATGGTACAAAGTATGCAGGGTGTACCTTCCCACGATCCTCTTTGCCAGGCTTCGAATCACTTTCTCATTGTCCTTTAGCGCGGTGGTGTCAATTCCTCTCAACGTTCCACAGTCATCTTCCATGATCACCACATCTTGTGCTACATCCACCAATCTCCTGGTCAGGTACCCGGCATCTGCAGTCTTCAAAGCCGTATCTGCGAGACCCTTGCGGGCACCGTGCGTAGAAATAAAGTATTCCAGAACTGACAATCCATCGAGGAAATTGGAGAGGATCGGATTCTCAATAATCGCTCCACCGGTATCTCCCGATTTCCGTGGTTTTGCCATCAAACCCCGAAGGCCGCACAACTGCTTGATCTGTTGCTTTGAACCCCGTGCTCCGGAATGAAGCATCATGTAAACAGAATTAAAACCTTCTTTGTGTTCAGATAATTCTTTCAAGAGATTATCTGTAATAGTGTTATCGGCATATGTCCACTTGTCGATGATCTGATTGTAACGCTCGTTATTCGTGATCAGACCCATATTATAGTTATCCCACACTTCATCCACCTCAGATTGGGCTTCATCAAGTATATCTAACTTAACTGTTGGCGTGATTAGATCTCCCAGATTGAAGGACAAACCACCTTTGAATGCCCAGTAAAACCCGAGGTCTTTGATGGCATCCAAGAATGCAGCTGTGACCTCGAAATTGGTGCGGATGATAATATCACTGATTACACTCTTCAAGTTACGCTTGGTAAGGAGTTGATTGATATAGGGCACTGAGGCTGGCACGACTTCATTGAAGATTACCCTGCCGACCGTAGTCCCCACCACCTGATGAGATAATTCGCCCTCATCATTCTCGACCAACACTCTTACTTTGATCGGCTCATGCAAATCAAGACTTCCTTCATTGAAAGCTATTCGAACTTCCTCTGTCGAGTAGTAGGCCTGTGGCACGCCATTCTTTGACTTACTTTCAGGCCTGGTCCTTTCTTTGGTCAGATAGTATAAGCCCAACACCATATCTTGCGAGGGCAAGGTGATGGGTGAGCCGTCTTGTGGATTTAGCATGTTATGAGAAGACAACATCAACAGCTGTGCCTCCAGAATAGCTGCCTGACTAAGCGGAACATGTACCGCCATTTGATCCCCGTCAAAGTCGGCATTGAAGGCACCACAAACCAAGGGATGCAGCTGAATGGCTTTGCCCTCAACCAATTTCGGCTGAAAAGCCTGAATTGATAACCGGTGGAGTGTCGGAGCCCGGTTCAGTAAGACTGGATGTCCTTTCAATATGTTTTCCAGTATTTCCCAAATCACACTATCCTTTCGATCCACGAGTTTTTTGGCCGACTTCACTGTCTTTACAATGCCTCTTTCAATCAATTTCCGGATGATGAAGGGCTTAAACAGCTCTGCCGCCATTCCTTTAGGTATTCCACACTCATGTAATTTCAAAGTCGGACCAACCACGATCACTGATCGACCACTATAATCGACCCGCTTACCCAACAAGTTTTGTCGAAACCGTCCTTGCTTTCCTTTCAGAATGTCACTTAGTGACTTGAGAGGTCGTCCCCCTTCTGCCTTCACCGCATTTGATTTCCTGGAGTTATCGAAAAGTGAATCTACAGCTTCCTGAAGCATTCGCTTTTCATTTCTCAAAATCACTTCCGGTGCTTTGATCTCCAGCAGTCTTTTCAATCGATTATTTCGGATGATCACGCGGCGATACAGATCATTAAGATCAGAGCTGGCAAACCTTCCACCATCAAGCGGTACCAATGGTCTCAATTCTGGTGGCACCACCGGCAAATATTGGATAATGGCCCACTCAGGGCGGTTTTCAATCCGGGTCAATCCATCTCGGAATGCCTCAACCACTCTCAATCTCTTCAGAGCCTCTGATTTACGTTGTTGAGAGGTCTCCGTGGCAGCCTGATGCCGCAAAGCGTATGATAAATCATCCAGATCAAGTCTCATCAGAAGTTCCCGAACTGCTTCAGCTCCCATCAGGGCTACAAACTTGTTCGGATCCTCATTATCCAACATCTGGTTCTCTCGTGGCAGTGATTCCAATATCTCAAAGTACTCCTCCTCTGTTAGCAGATCCATCTTTGCCACTCCTTCAGCCTCTTTGATTCCCGGATGTACAACTACATATCTCTCGTAGTAGATGATGGACTCTAGCTTCTTTGAGGAGAGTCCCAGCAGATATCCGATTTTATTGGGCAGCGACTTAAAGAACCAAATATGCACAACAGGTACCACTAGTTTTATGTGGCCCATTCGCTCTCTTCGCACCTTCTTCTCTGTCACTTCCACACCACAGCGATCACATACGATTCCTTTATATCGGATCCTCTTGTATTTTCCGCAGTAGCACTCGTAATCCTTCACGGGCCCAAAGATCCGCTCGCAGAAAAGTCCATCGCGCTCTGGCTTGTACGATCGATAGTTGATCGTTTCGGGTTTGAGTACTTCGCCGTAAGACCTCTCGAGAATATCATCGGGAGAGCACAAGCTGATGGTTATACTTTCAAAATCTGCTTTCTGTTTATTAAAACTCTTTTTAAAAGGCATATCTGTTGAGTTGAAAGTGGTTTACTAATCAAATTTTACATCCAATGCTAATCCACGTAATTCATGTATTAGCACATTGAATGACTCGGGAATACTGGGCTCGGGAAGGTTATCTCCTTTGACGATAGCCTCATAGGTTTTTGCTCTTCCGATGATGTCATCTGACTTAATTGTCAGCAATTCCTGCAGTATCGTCGAAGCTCCAAATGCCTCCAATGCCCATACCTCCATCTCCCCAAAACGTTGACCACCGAACTGCGCTTTACCTCCCAGTGGTTGCTGGGTAATCAATGAGTATGGACCAATAGATCTGGCATGCATCTTGTCATCAACCATGTGCGATAGTTTCAGCATGTAGATCACACCAACAGTTGCCTGTTGGTGGAAACGGTCTCCAGTGCCTCCATCGAACAGATATGTCTGTCCAAAGGCTGGCAACCCTGCCTGTACGATAAATTCTTCGATTTCGTCCAAGCTGGCCCCGTCAAAAATCGGAGTAGAAAATTTAACGTCGAGTTTCTCTCCAGCCCAACCTAGTACTGTTTCGAAGATCTGCCCCAGGTTCATCCGAGAGGGAACACCCAATGGATTCAAGACGATGTCGACAGGAGTGCCATCTTCCAAGAAAGGCATGTCCTCGGCACGTACGATTTTGGAGACAATACCTTTATTCCCATGTCGTCCTGCTAGCTTATCACCCACCTTCAACTTCCGTTTTTTAGCGAGATAAACTTTAGCTAGCTTCAAGACTCCGGCTGGCAATTCATCTCCGATTGAGATATTGAACTTCTCACGTTTGTAGCGGCCAATCTCCTCGTTTACTTTAATGCTGTAGTTGTGAAGCAATCGGGCGATCAAGCTATTTGTTTTCTTAGATTTCGTCCAATTGGCATAATCTACCACCGTATAGTCAATGTTCTTCAAGGTGTTCTTCGTCAATTTTATACCCTTCTTGACCATCTCCTCATTGTAGATACTCTTTATACCTTCACTGGTCTCTCCTTTCACAAGGGTATTCAGCTTGTCGACAAGGAGTGTCTTGAGCTCATTCAGAGCAATGGCATGCTGATCGTCCAACTTAGTTAGAAGCGTTTTCTCCTGAGCTTTCTTCGTCTTGTCCTTCTTTGCCCTGGCAAAAAGCTGCTTATCGATCACGATTCCATTTGTCGATGGAGGAGCCTTCATCGAAGCGTCTTTGACATCTCCGGCTTTATCTCCAAATATTGCACGCAACAACTTCTCTTCAGGTGTGGGATCAGACTCCCCCTTTGGAGTAATCTTTCCGATCAAAATGTCACCTTCGTTCACCCATGCACCTACCCGAATGATCCCATTCTCATCAAGATCCTTCGTTGCATCTTCGCTAACATTAGGAATGTCATTGGTCAGTTCTTCCTCACCCAACTTGGTATCTCTCACATCCATTTCAAAATGCTCAATATGGATTGAAGTGAAAGTATCATCCCGTACCACCCTCTCCGAAATCACGATGGCATCCTCAAAATTGTATCCTTTCCAAGGCATGAAAGCAACTCGGAGGTTCTGCCCAAGAGCGAGTTCACCCTTCTCGGTAGCATATCCATCACAGAGGATCATACCTTTCTTCACTCGTTGCCCCTTCTTTACAATTGGCTTAAGGTTTATGCAGGTACCTTGATTGGTCCGCATAAACTTGGTCAGGTGATAGGTCTTAAGATTGTCCTCAAATGACACAAGTTGGTCCTCTTCACTCCGGTCATATCGGATCACGATGCTTTCAGCATCTACATATTCTACTACACCGTTGCCCTCCGCATTGATTAGCATTCGAGAATCTTCTGCCACCTTTGCTTCCAAACCAGTTCCAACAACAGGAGCTGATGGTCGCAGTAGCGGAACCGCCTGTCGCTGCATGTTTGATCCCATCAAGGCCCGGTTGGCATCATCGTTTTCCAGGAATGGAATCAAGGACGCTGACACACCAACAATCTGGTTAGGTGCAACATCCATATATTCGACCTCAGACGGTGTAAGCACGGGAAAATCTCCGTGCTCCCTGCATTTTATCCTATCAGATACAAATGCACCTTTCGCATCAATCTGCGAATTTGCCTGGGCTATTCTCTTAAAGTCTTCACCTTCTGCCGAGAGATATTCTGCGTTCCCTTTAAGGTCAAGCTTACCCTTATTCACACGGCGGTAAGGAGTCTCTAGAAATCCCATCTTGTTCACCTTGGCGTGAACGCAAAGTGTTGAGATCAATCCAATGTTCGGCCCCTCAGGAGTTTCAATGGTACACAGGCGTCCATAGTGTGAGTAGTGAACATCCCGAACCTCAAAACCTGCTCTTTCCCTGGATAGTCCTCCCGGACCCAAAGCTGAGATTCGTCGCTTATGCGTGATCTCCGAGAGCGGATTTGTTTGATCGAGAAACTGCGAAAGCTGACTGGTTCCAAAAAATGAATTGATAACCGATGACAAGGTTCTCGCATTGATCAGATCAATCGGTGTAAAGACTTCATTGTCCCGCACATTCATACGTTCCCGAATCGTTCGAGCCATCCTTGCCAGCCCCACACCAAATTGAGCATAGAGTTGTTCTCCCACGGTTCGCACTCTTCTATTGCTTAGATGATCGATGTCATCAAGTTCTGCCTTTTGATTGGTCAGGCTCACCAGATACTTAACAATCTCGATTATATCTTCCTTGGTCAGAATAAGTGTAGTGGGCTCGATCTCCAGATTGAGCTTTCGATTGATCTTGTACCGACCCACTTCTCCCAGGTTATACCTCTTGTCTGAAAAGAATAGTTTATCAATAATCCCTCGCGCCGTTTCCTCATCTGGGGGATCAGTTCCTCTCAACTGACGGTAAATGTGTTGTACCGCTTCCAGCTCTGAACTCGAAACGTCCTTCTGCAGCGTATTATAGATGATACTGTAGTCCTCATCGATGTCCTCTTTCTGAAGTATGATCGTCTCCACTCCAGCTTCCAGAATCTGCTCGATGTTTTCCTCATCAAGGACAACATCACGTTCAAGTATAATTTCGTTTCTCTCAATTGAAACTACCTCTCCGGTATCTTCATCGACGAAATCCTCTACCCACTTTCTCAGGACCCTGGCTGCGAGCTTTCTGCCAATACGGCTCTTCAGTTTGCGCTTATCGGTTTTTACTTCTTCTGCCAGGTCAAAAAGATCAAGAATTTGCTTGTCTGAGTCGTAACCGATGGCCCTAAGAAGAGTAGTCACCGGAAACTTCTTCTTTCTGTCAATATAGGCATACATGACCTGATTGATGTCGGTAGCAAATTCCATCCAGGCACCCTTGAAAGGGATCACTCTTGCGGAGTAGATCTTTGTTCCATTCGGATGAAAACTCTGGCTGAAGAAAACACCTGGAGAACGGTGCAGTTGAGATACTATTACCCGTTCAGCACCATTGATCACGAAAGTTCCCTTTGGAGTCATATACGGGATATTGCCTAAGAAAACATCCTGCACTATCGTCTGAAAGTCGACGTGCTCTTCGTCATTACAGGACAACCTCAGCTTCGCTTTCAGTGGCACGCTATAGGTGAGTCCACGCTGCATGCATTCTTCAATGGTGTAGCGCGGAGGGTCAATGAAGTAATCCAGGAATTCCAGAACGAAGATGTTTCGGGCATCGGTGATCGGAAAGTTTTCCTGAAATACGCGGTACAGGCCTTCATTGCTCCTGTTCTCAGGCGTGGTCTCCAATTGGAAGAATTCCTGAAAGGACTTCATTTGAATCTCCAACAGGTCCGGATATTCGGAAGCCAGGTTAATCTTACCAAAATTGATTCGACCGTTTTTACTGGGTTTGGCAACAGCTTTCTTCGCCATTAGATTATTCGATTTATTTGATGAATACCCTGCTCTGTAGACAGGGCATTAATAATAACGACGATAGGCCTAACTCGTTCGATGATCGAGCTAAGCCTAGATCGCTTATATGCGTGGATATCACTGATGATTGTCGGCAGAACTTTGTAATAAATTACTTCAGTTCTACTTCCGCACCAGCTGCCTCCAGGGCTGCCTTAATACTTTCAGCTTCTTCCTTAGGAACACCTTCTTTGATTGTTGATGGAGCATTGTCTACCAAATCCTTTGCATCTTTCAAACCTACTCCCAATAACGTTTTTACTTCCTTGACAACTTTCAATTTTGCTGCACCAGCTGAGTTCAGTACTACATCAAATTCACTCTTTTCAGCAGCACCACCTTCTCCATCTCCAGCGGCTGGTCCGGCTGCAACGGCTACAGCCGCGGCTGCAGGTTCGATGCCATACTGATCTTTCAGTAGGTCTTTCAACTCGCTGACCTCTTTAACAGTGAGGTTCACCAATTGTTCTGCTATCGCACTTAAATCTGCCATGTTTGATTAATTTAATTTTTTACGATGAATATATATGCGTTAAAACTTGGAAGCCAATTTTATGATTCGCCCCGCTCTTCCAGGGCAGTTAGTAATCCTGAAATAGTAGCACCCGAATCCAAAGCCCTTATCAAGCTCTTTATCGGAGACTCAAGCAACAGAATCACGTCAGCGACTAATTCCTCTTTGGACTTGAGAGCAGCCAGGCCTTCTACATGATTATCACCAACAAATACATCTGTATCGATGTAAGCTGCTTTGAGCACTGGCCTATCGTGGTCTTTCCTAAACTCCTTAATGACCTTGGCTGGAGTACTGGCGTTATCAGAGAACATGATTGCCGTGGGACCTTTCAAAGAGTCATACAGCTTATCGAATCCACGATCTTCTGCAAATGTCTCGAGAGCCTTGACCGCTAATGTGTTTTTGATGACCTTCATCTCAACACCTTTTTCATAACACAAACCGCGAAGCTTATTTACCTGCTCCACAGAAAGTGCTGACGAATCAGTCAGGTAAAAGAACGTGTTATTCTTGAATTTCTTCTTCAGCACTTTTACGGCTGCCGCTTTCTCTGCTCTAGTCATTGTGATTCTTTTTATTAGGAAGTGGATACCATTTTCTAATTGAACTTAGGGTTGATTTTTATCCCCGGACTCATTGTACTGGCTACCGTTATAGATTTCATATAGATGCCTTTGGCCGAGGCTGGTTTCATTCGTACCAGTGTTTCCAACAGCTCTGTCGCATTTTCAGTCAGTTTTTCAGCACTAAATGACACCCTGCCAATCGAAGAATGAATAATGCCAAACTTGTCTACTCTAAACGAAATCTTTCCTCCTTTTACATCTGCTACTGCGCTGGCGATGTCTGGTGTGACCGTACCTGTCTTTGGATTCGGCATTAAACCTCTCGGCCCAAGTATCCTTCCGATTTTTCCCACGGTGGCCATCACCTGAGGAGCGGCAACTACGACATCAAAATCTGTCCATCCCCCTTGAATCTTCGTTACCAACTCATCCAGTCCGGCAAAATCAGCTCCAGCTTCAAGGGCCTCAGCTTCCTTCTCCGGTGGGCAGAAAACCAATACTCTTTTCGTCTTTCCTGTACCATTAGGAAGCGTCACCGTGCCACGGATCGCCTGATCCGCCTTTCTGGGATCCACTCCCAGCCGGACATGGACATCTACCGAAGCATCAAATGACGCAGTATTTGCTTCTTTTACCTTGACCATAGCTTCATCCAGTGAATACAAGTTATTTGGATCCACCAGTTTCTCTGCGGCCGCTCTTTTCTTTGATAATTTTCCCATGAATGTTTACGAGGTTATTAGCGTCGCTTCTTATCTGCGACTCCCTTCTAAAAATTGTTATTCTTCTTCGCTGCTTTGAGCAAAAGGTGCAGTCCCTGAAATGGTGATCCCCATGCTTCTGGCAGTACCGGCCACCATTTTCATTGCCGACTCAACCTTGAACGCATTCAGGTCCACCATCTTTGCCTCAGCTATCTCTTTCACCTGATCCCAGGTGACGGATCCTACCTTAATGCGGTTCGATTCCTGAGAGCCTTTCTTTAATTTCGCTGCCTCAAGAAGTTGCACAGCCGCTGGAGGAGTCTTTATTATGAAGTCGAAGGACTTATCACGATAGACGGTAATTACAACTGGAATAATCTTACCCTGTGAATCCTGTGTACGCGCATTGAAGCGCTTACAGAATTCCATGATATTGACTCCTTTTGATCCTAAGGCTGGTCCTACGGGTGGAGCAGGGTTGGCCTGTCCTCCTCTAACCTGTAATTTCAGAAAGCCTTCAATTTCTTTCGCCATGTTTCTAGTTCTTTATAAGTGAGTCCCCAATGACTTAGGTCTGCTTCTCCACTTGCATGAAGTTCAGCTCCACTTCGGTCCCTCTACCAAATATTTTTACAATCACCTTCAACTTCTTTTTCTCTTCATTCACCTCTCTGATGTCCCCCACAAAATTGTTGAAAGGCCCATCGATAATCTTGATCGTTTCTCCCACCAAGAATGGTTCAATCATGATCTCTTCTCCCTCCTGGGATTCATCTGCCTTACCAAGCATCCGGTTTGCTTCTGTGTCCTTCATCGGAATGGGATTGCTCCCTCCAAGAAAGTTGATCACATTTGTCATGTTGGAAATGGTCTGAATCATTTCTCCGGTGAATCTCGACGGTTCAGCCTCCACCAGGATATATCCAGGCAGAATGTTACGCTCTTGAATCACCTTCTTCCCATTCCTTATCTTATAAACCTTTTCTGTGGGTACAATCACCTGAGTGATCACATCACTCCAGCCTGAGCGCTTTACCTCCAGCTCGATCCGTTCTTTCAGTTTGCGCTCTTTGCCGCTAATCACCCGCAGGGAATACCATTTGCTTTCTTCACTCATCGCTCCCAATTAGATATTGTAGAGAATATCCACTATCTGCTTTGACAGCGAGTCCATTATGAAGACCAACAAAGCAATAATCAAAGAGGCAACAAGCACCAGGATAGTACTTTGCTGCAAATTTGGCCAACTCGGCCAACTTACTTTGTTGATCAGCTCGTTATAACTTTCCCTGATACTTTGGACTAATTTCTCCATGAATTGATTTCCTCTAAGTCTTTCAAATAAAATGTCGACTTCTATTAAGTCTCCTAGCACGGGCAGGAGGACTCGAACCCCCAGCCTACGGTTTTGGAGACCGTCGCTCTACCAATTGAGCTATGCCCGTGGATGGCTCATGATCTTTCTCTCTAAAAAAGGAATTAAGCACCCTCCATTGAGGGTGCTTAATATATCTCTGATATTGTTCAGATTTCTATTCAATTATTTCCGTAACCTGACCAGCGCCAACTGTTCTACCACCTTCTCTGATCGCAAAGCGCAAACCTTTCTCCATAGCTATTGAGTTGATCAATGATACTTCAACAGTCACATTATCACCAGGCATCACCATCTCAACTCCGCTTGGCAAGGTCACATCGCCGGTCACATCAGTGGTACGGAAGTAAAACTGTGGACGATATCCATTGAAGAAAGGAGTATGTCTTCCTCCCTCATCTTTACTTAGTACATATACCTCGCACTTGAATTTTTTATGCGGATTGACAGAACCTGGAGCACAAATCACTTGTCCTCTTTTAATATCGTCTTTGTCAATACCTCGTAAAAGTAGTCCAGCATTATCTCCTGCTTCACCTCGAGACAGAATTTTACGGAACATCTCCACACCAGTTACTGTTGATGTCATTGGCTTTTCGCCTTCCCTCATCATACCGACGATCTCTACACTGTTACTCGTTTCAATAACACCACGCTCGATTCGACCTGTTGCAACTGTTCCCCGGCCGGTAATCGAAAAGACATCTTCAATTGGCATCAGGAAAGGTTGATCGATCAATCGTACTGGCTCCGGAATTTCGGTATCAACAGCCTCCATAAGTTCTCGGATCGCTTTCTGAGCGTCGGCATCTCCTTCCAGAGCTTTCAGCGCTGAACCTTTCACGATAATGGCATTGTCACCATCAAACTCATATTGATCCAGCAGTTCACGAACTTCCATCTCTACCAATTCAAGCATCTCCTCATCGTCAACCAAATCCACTTTATTCATAAATACCACAATCTTGGGAACACCAACCTGCCTCGCCAGCAGTATATGTTCGCGGGTTTGAGGCATAGGACCATCCGTGGCTGCTACCACAAGGATAGCTCCATCCATCTGAGCGGCACCCGTGACCATGTTCTTCACATAGTCAGCATGGCCAGGACAATCCACATGAGCATAGTGACGATTAGATGTTTCATACTCCACGTGTGCCGTATTGATCGTAATACCACGTTCTTTCTCTTCTGGAGCAGCATCAATTGAATCATAATCCATGCTCTTCGCAAGACCATCTTGCGACAACACATAGGTGATGGCAGCTGTCAATGTTGTCTTGCCATGGTCTACGTGTCCAATAGTACCCACGTTCAAATGTGGTTTAGTCCTTTCAAAAGTTTCCTTTGCCATCGGATAGTTATTTTACGTTTTCTAAAATTTTAACTGTTTCAAAATCAAGTTTGAGCCAATGAAGGGATTTGAACCCCCGACCCCTTCCTTACCATGGAAGTGCTCTACCCCTGAGCTACATTGGCAAGTTGGGTGTGTGTGAGTGTGCGTGTGAGTTTCCAAAATTCATCATGTGTCTAGCCAATGTACTTTCTAAAAAAATGGAGCGGGCGATGAGACTCGAACCCACGACCCTCAGCTTGGAAGGCTGATGCTCTACCAACTGAGCTACGCCCGCAAGTTGGGTGTGTTGTGTGAGTGTGGGTATGTGTGGAGAGTGATTCTTCGATTCAATGAACCCATTCACACCCACACTCACACTCACATCCAAACCCATCTCGTGGGGGCGATAGGATTCGAACCTATTCAGTCGTAGACAACAGATTTACAGTCTGCCCCGGCTCTCCAACTCCGGCGCGCCCCCAATATTGAGATCACTTCAAAACGAGGCAACTGAGCTCTTCGTCTAATCAATGAGAGCCGATGGAGGGACTCGAACCCCCGACCAGCTGATTACAAATCAGCTGCTCTACCAGCTGAGCTACATCGGCCTTAGATCGTGAGATTATCTCTACAAAGGATAATTCGTTTTCTCGTTTACATTCTTGAAAATCCACTTATTTCAAAGCACACGAGAGCGGCCAATGTACATCATAGATTCACATATGTGTTTTCCCCCTCAAAATCAACAAAATAGCTCTCAGTTTTCTCGCCTATTGTCTACAAAAGAGGAGACAAAGTAGCGCGCTCAAAAGAACTTTTTCCCAAAGCGATGGCAAAGATATCACTTTTTTCACAAAATTGAAACCTATCCTTTCATTTTGAAAAGGCCGTAAAACGAGGAAGTTACAGCTGTTTTTAAGGTTCCAGTGGATCGGAAAATGATCGCTGGCGTTCCTTATGTCGAATTAGTTGCCTCCGCAGCAATTTTACAGACTCATCAACGGCTGCTTCGAAGGTCTTCTTCGATACTTTAGCGACTAACAGATCCTTGGGAATCTTCAACTTGACTTCGACAATCTTGTCTCGAATTTGTCCGGTATTCTCCAGTTTCAGGATCACGTGAGCATCGATAATGCGGTTGTAGAATGAATCTAGCTTGTTCAGCTTTTTGTCAATGTAGTCCTGCAGCTTCTGATCTGCTGTAAAATGTACCGATTCCATTCTAATGTTCATACACTGTGGGTTTATAAGATTAACAAGATGCTATCTATTGTTCTTTTTAGCCTTTGGGTGGGACTCGGAATAAACTTTCTTCAGTTTTTCGATGGTATTGTGTGTATAAATCTGAGTCGCTCCTAAATTAGCATGGCCCAACAACTCTTTGATTGCATTGAGATCTGCCCCATGATTGGACAGATGAGTAGCGAATGAATGACGCAATGTATGGGGTCCCTTCTGTTCAAGGGTTGTAACTGCTTCTAGGTATTTCCTCACTACATTATAAACAAGTTTTGGGTATAGCTTTGTTCCACTACGGGTGAGAAAGAAATATCCTACATCGTTTCCAAACTCGTCATTCCGGATTTTTCGGAAAGCCTCCATCTTATCCATCAAAGTACGCGTAATAGGGATAATTCTTGTTTTATTTCCTTTTCCCACAACTTTGAGTTGTGAGAGACTGTTATCGATCTGATTATCCTTTAAATCGATTAGCTCACTTCTCCTCATTCCGGTGGCGTATAAAAGTTCAATGATTAATATATCCCGATAAGACTCATAAGATTCATCCAACCGGTCTTGTGCCAGTATATGTAGTACCTGGCTTTCTTGAACATAGTTAGGCAATCGCTTCGGTACCTTCAGTGAAGATAACTTACCGGTAGGATTAGTTGCAACCACTCCTTTCCTTTTCAAATATTTGTAAAAAGTCTTGATCGATGAGATCTTCCGGTTGATAGTTCGGGCTACTTTTCCAGAGGTAACCAAATCGACAATCCACGATCGTAAATGCTCGTGGCCTATCAATGCAGGATCCGACAATTCATAAGTGCTTGAAGTATATTCAAATACTTGCGAAATGTCCGATTCGTACGCTTTGACTGTATTAGGTGAACACCGTTTCTCAAAGCGTAAGTATTTCAAAAAGGATTCTAAATGCATATATGCCCTTTCCCGATAAGACTAAATATCTAAAAACCCTGGAAAAAAAGAAACAAGAGTCACCAACACTCTGAAATAAATGGCAAGAAAGATCGGAGGGAGCCGGAGAACCCAGCTTCGCTTAATTAATCGCTTCCGTACTTCTGAAGCTTATAGACGGCCTTCAAAACCTCAGCCCGACGCTTGACCGATGGTTTGGTAAAGTGCTTGCGCTTGCGCAGCTCCCGAAGCATTCCAGTGCGCTCAAACTTACGCTTATACTTCTTCAAGGCTCTGTCTATAGATTCACCCTCTTTTACATCAATGATCAGCATAAAATCGAATTTCTGTAAATCAAAATGGATCGCAAAGATAAAAGATTTTGTGCAAGAAATCAGCTGCCTTAGTTTTTTTTAGAGGTCGTATTCCGGTCACATATTCGGTTGCTGATACCGTATCATACTGAGGGGAGCATCATTGCACAGAGCAACAATGAACTGACGTCCATCCTCCAATTCCCACAGATCCAGGTGCTTCACATTGCCCTGGATATGAAAACAATATTCGGGGCATGGTGCCAACTGATATCCATCTCCTGTAGCAAGCAGTACGAGACCCGAACCGGCATCTAATCGAGGAGTCTCCACCTCGGTTTCATAAAGACAGCCGGCTATGATGGCGTCCTGCAATCCATCCTTATTAAGGTCGATTATCACGGCGTCCATGATTGGAAAAGCCTGAGCTTCTCTCGGTAGATATTGAATATCGAAACTCCCTTCAGCATTACCAACCAACAGCAATGAGGAGAATTCTGTCGCTTCGGCTTGATAGGCGGCCTCTAATTTATCAGTGCCATAGATATCCACTAGGCTCGCAGAGGCAAACTCGAAGTACTGGGGAAACTTTTGAGAGATGAATGGCATCTGTTCAGTAGAACACTCCTTACCTCTCACAGGCACATAACGGTCTTTATACATTGTACTAAGAACCAAATCCTTTGTGCCACTATCGTCAAAGTCATGAAGGTAAACCTTTAGGGGCTTGGATAGACTTGCTTTGTGCTTAATATTGACTCCAACGTTACCCACTAGATAGTCAGGTAATCCATCAGCATTCACATCTGTTTCGTGTATTGAAAACCACCATCCTTTTAACTTATCAAAGCCAAATTCAGCAGATCTGTCTGCAAAAGTTCCACCTTCATTTCTGAAAAAGTGAATCCCCGTCCACTCTCCCACAGCTATAAAATCAGGCAATCCATCAGTATCAAAATCAGTGACCACGACATCATTCACTATACCCATATCTGCAAGCCCCGGAGCCACCACAGCAGTCTGATCCACTAACCTCCCACCATCATTTACGAGTAGAAGAGATGGTGCAGGCACGGGATACTGCTGAGGAATGATTCGGTTGCAGACTAATAAGTCTATATCGCCATCTCTATCAAAGTCAATGGACTTAACCCTGCTTCCACTGAATCGATTAGGGACATCCAGGTCTATTCGCGTGAAAACCCCCGAGCCATCATTTTGATACAGTCGATCTTCGTAAAGGTCAGAATCTGCAGGAGCACTATTGCCTCCACTGACGACATAGAGGTCATTGTCTCCATCGCCTTCCAAATCGAAAAGAACGGCACCTAAATCCTCATACTCTCTGTCAACCTCACAACTTGGACAGGCTAAACGCTGGAAACTGCCATTATCCAGTTGAACGTAAATCTGAGCGGACTGACCAGAGGCACCTCCTAAATAAATGTCCTCCCGGCCATCCCCATTAATGTCACCGCGAGCCAAATCCGGACCCAAGGTTGACTGTCTTTGAGGGAGTAGAACTTCAAGGGCAAAGTCGTTGTAATCATCTTCGACATGCCGGTAGTTAAGGCCTATGGCAATCGGAGCAAATGGTTGAAAGTAACTTTTGAGCTTTTCGCCACTAGGCAAGCTTACGGCTCTACCATCCCTTTCTCGCACTTCGATCTTTTGACCAGGTCTTACATCTTCCAGGTGAATGACGTCGCCATCCAGGAACCTGATCTCAATAGATTCTACCTCATCATCGATCACCAAGCCAAAAGTCGCTTGCTCCGGCATCGAGGACATGTAACCTCTCACCTGTTTAAGCTCTACAAACTGAATTTCACTTCCGTGTTTCAATTTTACTTTGGCAAAACTGGAGGTCTGGTCTGAAATAGAGATACTAAGAAAATGACTGCGATTCTGATCGACCGAAAGATTTCGATAAAGAAAAGCCTCTTGATCGATATTGTTAATCACCACATCTAAATCTCCGTCGTTGTCCAAATCTGCCATGGCTGCACCGTTGGAATATGATGGATGAGGCATCCCCCATTTTGAACCAGTATCGATAAAGTCTAGATTACCCTCATTTCGCAAAATGAGATTGGGCAAGGTCTCCGAAGGCATGCTTTCATATAGCTCCTTTTTTACTGATAGGGGTACCTGATTCTTGTATTCTTCCTTTGCGGCGATTACCCGGCCCTTAAAGTCATTATCAAGAGCGTACCGACGGTAACCATTCGTGACGAGTATATCCTTGTTGCCATCCAGATCCAGATCCTCGGCCAGTACTGCCCAACTCCAATCGGATTTAGCAAAACCAGCCATATGCGCAATGTTATTGAACTGCCCATTGCGATCATTCAACTGGAGGCTGTTAAACATATACTGATGCGGAAATTGAAATTGATTAACCAGCAAGTCAAAGCTGGGAAGATCCATGGATGCCATCAGGGTCTTTGAACGAATATGATCCTTCGAGGCCATATCCAAAACCATAATATCCTGAAAGCCGTCATTATTTATATCGGCAATATCGGCCCCCATTCCATAAAATGATTGCTGCTTCAAATGCACCTTACTGCGATCCCTGAATGTTCCATCCTGTTGATTCAGATACAAGTTATCCGGAAGGAAGTAATCATTCGCTACGTAGACATCGAGCCATCCGTCGTCATTGATATCACTGATGACCAGGCCCAAGCCAAAGGTCGGTCCGACGATACCTGCCTCTTTGCTCACCTTCTCAAACCTACCTTCGTTATTACGATAGAGATGACTGAAGCTAACATCATACCTACCGGGGTTCTCCACGATCTGACGGAAAAAGCTGACGGGA
The DNA here is from genome assembly GCA_024644235.1 of Lewinellaceae bacterium. GTDB lineage: Bacteria > Bacteroidota > Bacteroidia > Chitinophagales > Saprospiraceae > JAHELJ01. The sequence continues at coordinate 168,364 of JAHELJ010000004.1, read as the reverse complement.
TCAAAGCCATATAGCTCACTTTCATTCATGACGAAGCAGTCCAGATCTCCATCTTTATCATAATCGAAGAAAGCAGATTGCGTGGTAATGCCTTTGTCATCCAGGCCGTATTCTAGTGCTTTTTCCTGAAAAGTGAGATCACCTTGGTTGATGTAGAGAAGATTTGCTCTTCCATCCCTTTCAAATGGACCTCCCTGTGAAATGTAGATATCCAGAAAGCCGTCATTATTCACGTCAGCCAGGCTCACTCCGTTTGACCATTGTTTACCAACATTTATCCCTGCCACAGAAGAAATGTCCTCAAATACCAGATCACCTTTGTTCAGAAAAAGTCTGTTTTCGACCTGGTTGCCTGCCATGAAAATGTCATGAAGTCCATCGTTATTAATATCACCGATGCCGACACCTGCTCCATTGTAGAAATAATCGAAATCAAGAAGGTTCTCCTTTGTGGCAAGATCCTCGATCAAATCATTGCTAAAAACAAGACCTGAGTGAGATGGATCAATTAATTCAAAGACTGATAAGTCGCCCGGTTCGGTGGCGGGTTGGGACCTCTCTGTTGTGCAGGATCCCTGCCAAAGAGCCGTAATCACAATTATGCCCTTAAGTAGGCTCTTTTTTATAGCCATAGACAGACAAATATACTAAGTCCAACCCTTAGATCAATTGGCAAATCTCCCTGCTTGTTGCGATTGTATCGGATTCTACAAATAGTCGATTCACTCTACTTTTGATTTGACGTATTTTTGTGACATGAGGATTGGTGCATCACTCTTGCTTTCAATTTGTCTTTGCTCAATAGGAGCGACTCAGCCAGAGTTTCGCGAAAGAGCAGAAGGCTTGGGAATCATCCATTCGTATGGTACGGGAGCTCCGGGAGGAGGCATTAGCTTTGTGGATTTCGATGGGGACGGATGGGATGATCTCACTCTTGGTAGCGATGGGAATGGCCTGATCCACTTTTATCAGAATAATCAAGGATCATTCATTAGGCTTCCTGCTCTGGTAACCAATCGTTGTGAGCAAAAACAAATTCTATGGGCAGACTATGATAATGATGGAGATAAAGATCTTCTAGTAACCTGTTATGGTGATGTAAATAGGTTGTATGCTAATAATGGTGATCTGGAATTGATAGATGTCACGGTTGCTGCAAACCTTCCCTTGGAACAGTTCTTGACCTATGGAGCGAATTTTGCTGACGTCAATCGCGATGGCTGGCTGGACATCTACTATGTCGAAAGAAGGGGTCCTGATGCCGCAGACGAAAACCGTAACAGACTCTTTCTAAACAAGAGTGACGGTACTTTTAAGGAGATTGGTGAAGAAGCGGGAGCCAGTGACCCAATGAAAAAGCCTTTCTGTTCCACTTTTTTCGATTATGACAATGATCGTTGGCCAGACCTCTATATTGCCAACGACAAACTGACTACGAACACTTTATTGCGAAACATAAAAGGTCGAGGTTTTCAAGATGTCAGTAGTGGTAGTCAGACAAATCACAGTATGAATGCCATGTGCGTCACCATCGGAGATTATAATAATGATGGATGGCAAGATATATTCGTTACTAACACCCAGGAAGGATCACGATTCTTTCGCAATCAAGGATCCATGACCAACCGTGATGTTTTTTTTGAGGAAATAGCGGAAGAGATAAATGTCCAGTTTAGCAATGGCATCGGCTGGGGCTCAGTTTTTCTTGATGCCGATAACGATGGTGATCTTGATCTTTATGTAAGCGGATCGTTGGTGGGTGCCGATCAGGTATCAGCGGCTTTCTACGAGAATCTGGATGGCCGAATATTTCACTCCCAGCCTTCGTCATTTGCTGCCGACACCGTACTCAGCTACAGCAATGCATCAGGCGACCTGAATAATGATGGTCTACCGGATATCATTGTGTCCAATCACGCTCCTTTTCAATCACATCTTTGGGTAAACACATCAAGATCGGGCAAATGGATTAAGGTGAAGCTTGAAGGCGTAGTAAGTAACCGGGATGCAGTGGGTGCAAAATTGGAACTTTACGATGGTCCGCACTATCAGATGAGATATCGGCATTGCGGCAGCGGCTTTCTGGGTCAGAATTCGAATTCGGAGATCTTTGGGATTGGCAATGCTGGCATTATTGACTCCTTGGTGATAACCTGGCCTTCCGGACACGAGGATAAATTCACAGATGTGACTGCTAATCAGACAGTCCATGTGATGGAGGGAAGCACGACTGAAGGCATAATAAATATTGATCCTGACATAGATGATATCACCTCAAGTGTTCAACTCAACAAAGTACTTTTATGGAGTTTGTCTCCAAATCCTGTGCAAAACTCGATTAAGATTGATTTTACATTAAAAGCAGAGGGCTGCGTTCAGGTATTTGATGTGAATGGTCAGGAATGTATTCAAAAAATCTGTCGGCTGCAGCAATCCACCGAGCTTGCACTGAATCACTTGCCACCAGGAGTCTATTTTCTTCGCTACCAGGCAACCGACTTAAAGCAAGCCGGAAGCATTCGCTTTGTGAAGCTCTAGTGAACCACCAAGAATCTCGATTGAACTCTGCCATCTAACTCCAGTAGATATATCCCATTCATGAGGTGATCAACTTGAATCCTGGTCGACTCCATGGGTTGCATTTTGACAGACTGGACATTCCGTCCATAATGATCCAAAATTCTCATGTCGACATTGGTTGCTTCATCTACTCTTACCCAGATGTAGTCGTCAGCAGGATTAGGATATACAAACGCAGGATACATTAGTGACTCTTCAACATCTGTGATCTGCATACAAAAATTGGTGTTGGGTAAGAGTTCAATGTAGCCGATAGGTGAAGGGTCTTTTGATTCGAATGCCGGAAAATTTTCAGGATATCGGTTGATCCTGAAAGTAAAATTTTGATTCGTGGATAATGTATCACCTTGAGACACCGGAAGGCCAGCCATCAAGGGTACTTTGTACTCCCAGACAACTTCTCCAGTGGTAGTCAGTTCAAACGCATAACCCGTGCGACCACTTAAGATGAGCATATTAGAGTTTGAAAGGATCTGAGCACCTGAAACAGCAGTGGAATGAAGGGGAAAAGTGTCAGGGTGCAGGATGGTCAGTTCTGCCTCTCTGGGCTCCCAAGTTAGATCTGACAAGGGATAGCTCCAACTAATGGGATCGAATACATTCGAAATCAGTTCAACAGTTGAATGGGTTTCTTGAACTCGGTTATTGAACACCAGAATCTTTCCATATTCGGGATGATCGGAAGACAAATGTTGGTCGACCCAGTGAGCATCATGAGGAAAGAAAAGCTTTTGGTCTACCACCGTTCCTTGCTGATAAGATTGGGGATTGCCCCATCTATAGAGCAAATCACCTCCTTTCCCACTTTTCCCTCCAGTGTGACCAGCAGCTTCTTGAGTCGTGGTGCTGTGATCAATAATCCAAAACTCACCGAATGTAGGTATGCACAACATGATCTGATCTAAGTCAGCATTGTAATCTATTGCATTACAGTGTAGCCAATCACGGATACCATTGTTAGTATCATAGTTCAAATCAATCAGCTCCGGATGGGCAGCCACATCACCAAAATTCTCTTTGGAAGGATCAAAATCCTGGATTAAATGATCCCATACATGCCACTTCCAAACAATAGAATCCAATTCCGGATTCATCTCAAGAATAAATTCAGGAAGCAGATCGCCATCGGTCAACAGAGAAGGATCTCTTCCTGCCCTCATGGCCTCCTCACCCGTCTTTCGTTCCCAGGCTATCATAAGTATGTTGCCATTTGACATCGGGGCTACATCGTGATGTAAGCGAGCCATCGAATCATTCAAGCTAAAACTCCACATCAGGTTGTTGTCCCAGTCGCGTATCTCGACGGTCTCGCCTCCTCCGCCAAACCAGATCGGATCCTGATTTGAATCTGCCTTTCGTTTAGTCTTTACTAATGTACCGTCCTCTCGCAGATAGACTGCGTTACCAGGTCGGTAGTCAGGCTCATCCGTCCACGTACGAATCAGTTCACCACAAGCATTAATTAGAAAGACAGTCGACTGGTTGTGGGGGTAGATAAGATTGAAACCGGGATAGCTCAGATCGGGATCGAAAGACAACAATCCTACTGTGTTTTGGGATTTGAGAGAGGTCACCCAGATAATGAACATAAACAAGATGCTGCACCTCAGTGTGGCTTTACTCCTAAGAGTTATGCAATAGTCGATTGTAATCTTCTTAGAATGTGAAGTAAAAAGAATAGCCGCACAAAGCGTGGCGGCTATTCTTAATTTCCTCATTGGCATCAGCCAATCTTTTATTTCAATTCAAGTGGAGGCCATCCGCTGGGATTATGAATTGCGGTTGTTCCTCCCTCTCCATAGTCATTGGTCCACTCAATAATGAGGTCATTACCATCCACTGTCAGCGAATGATAAGTGTAAATCTCACCCCATTGAGATGCGCCTGTAACGGAAATCTTATTGCAGACATCGACCAGTCTCAGGTTACCAAGTGGCAATGCAGCCCCGCCAGTACATGGTGAATAGCATTGGTTGTAAGCACCCAAAGAGAAATCGTCAATGTCGTATCCTGAAGTTGTCAGTGTCAGTGTCACCTGACCAGTTGGACAATCCAGACCTCCACACCATGACTCCAGCACGGTATAGTCATACGTGCCTTCCAAATTAGTGGGACAGGTTGCATTCAGCGTGAAATCAAAGTGACCCTGAAATGCGGATCCGTTTACGGCAGCAGACGAATTGTCCTTACCGAAAACCGAGCCATCGGTCAAGATTACAAATCCTTTCACTATAAACTGATCACCAGCTTGCAGAACATCTGCACTGATCCCAGCAGCCGACAGCAAGTCATTAGCTGTAATCGTAATGTTCTCAACTCCCTTATAGCCTCTCTCGGTACTGATGAATTCTGAAGCTGACCAACTTCGGAACGCACTAGGTCCTGAGGAGTTATCTCCGTTATCAGGATTGTTGTCTTTGAATGTCAGGTCAATCTTGTATTCACTGACGAGATCACCCTGCTCCAAATCAACAAACTCGACAGAGTAGATGTAGGTTGAGCCAGCTAGATCAAATAAGTTGAGATCCCTGGCTGTTTCCTGCAACAAGCGCACGTAGGCTCCTTTTCCCGCTTTGTCAAAAGTGATGATAGGTGATAGACTATCATCCGCACAGGAAAAAAGTAGAAGCCCAGCGAACAAGTATATTGGCAAAATTCTTTTCATCATTATTCTATTTTTTTCAACAGTGTGAATTAATAGACAAAATCAGCAGGATTGTTATCCCAAAATACTTGATCTGTCAAGTTCTTCTGATTTGCATTTTGATTCAATTCAACGTGATCCGATGGCAAGAAAAACGAACGAATGAACGGACCTGGATTGGGCTCCAATGAAGGTGCCATGTTACCTGGTTTGCCAGTTCTTCTGTACATATTGTAAGCCTCCAGACCATTGCCCCAAGCTGCGACATAGAACTCCCGAATGACTATATCGAGTCGCTCATCATCGTTTGCAGCTGCATCATATTTTGCCAATACATGATCGACGTATTCCTGTACCCGCTCATCGTTGATAGCGTAAAGTTCTTCAATTGTGAAGGTCTCACCCCTTATCTCAACTGTAGCAGCTAATGTCGTAGCAACCCGAGATCCAAAGCTCTGCACTTTTTCCATAGAGTGCCGAATACCTTGCTCCAGCATTGCTCTCGGGTCATCACTTGTACCCATGGTTAGCGCCGCCTCAGCTCTGTAGAAGTCAACGTAAGAAGACATCAATAGTGGAAAGATTCCTTCACCTAGTGCACCGGTTGTTCCCTGCTGTTGAGCTTTGCCAAAGGTCTCATCATCAAATTGCCCTCCTCCCGGATACAATCCGTATACAGTACGAATAGGGCCGTCCGGCGGAATACCTTCATTATTCAGGTGATCCCGGCCGAAATAACCGTCCTCGAAAGCCACACAATAGGGCAGATTGGGATCTCCTGACAAAGCTTCGTAATGTCCAGGTTTTTGCGACTGATCCGGTGTATTCGAGAAATGACAGGAGTAAACATTCACGTCTAAATTCACAGCATCTTTAACCTGCCGGTAGAAGTAATACCTGATTCGAGGATCAATCACCGGATTACCAGCCTCATCCCTCTTATCCGCTCTCAGCATATACATGTAGTAATTCGACATGTAGTCTCCATCACCTGACTCATAATGATTGTTGTAAAATGGATGCCGTGAGTTTGGATTCGATCGTTGGCTTCCAGTATTGGCTTGCCAGTCTTCGGACACATCGTCGATGATATCACCTTCCGCGATCAGTGCATTTACTTTTCCAGCACCCGAACCGTCAACCAAGCGGGCTGACACCGCCAACTTAAGCTTCAAGGATTTAGCTGCCTTTATCCAATTGGCAGCATTTCCTCCGTAAAACAAATCTGCAGCAGGAGCAGCAGTGTTTCCACCCGTCATTTGGGCTATCGCCTCATCAAGAAGCGACTCAGCAGCAGCATAAACATCTGCTCCATTATCAGCTGCTGGTGAAATCACATCGGTACCCTGCAAAGCCTGCGAGTTAGGGACGTTACCGAAAATATCAACCAACGCTGCCAATACATAGGCCTTCATGACCTTAGCACTACCAGCATGAAGATCAAGGCCTCTGGATTCAGCCAGTTCTACAAGAGCATCTACATCGGGCAACAGGCCTGCATAGGCGTTGTTCCAGGTTCCATTGAAACTCTGTGGTGAATATGCGCTTTGGTAGTCATACGCACCGGTAGCAGCTACCATACGAGACATCCCGGCTGTATAAAACCAGATACCTTGGTAGAAACCACCGAAGTTCAATTGTACACCGTTGTAGAGATCTTCCAAACTAGCCCGGTCTGGTGTGACTGCGTTGGGATTGTCCAGTAGATCAAGCTCCAAAGGATCGTTCCCACAGGCTGCTATTGATAAAACCAATGCAACGATGAAGAATTTATTTAGAAATTTCATATTTCAATTTTTTACTTAAATAATCACTTCACTTGGGAATCGCCTCCCAAAGTCAAATGGTTAGAAAGTTACATTCAAGGTGACACCATACTTCTTCGCAGTTGGTCCGGTACGGAAATCAAATCCCCGTCCGTTTCCTACACCCAAACTCAATACTTCCGGATCGAAGTTGATTCCTTCGGGGAAGTTCGGGGCGTTGTACCACAAATTTTCCCCAGCCAGAGTCACACTCACTCGTCCAAACGGCGTGCTGGCCAGTACGTTTTCTGGCAGCAGATAAGACAAGGAGATGGACCGCAATCTGATAACAGTACCATCAAATATGGCACCTTCGTTCGCTCCGAAGTATGCATCGAAGAAGTAATCACCAATGTAGCCCTGAAGATCATTGGGCGAACCGTCTGCCTTCACACCTGGTAATATGATTGGTAAGAATCTGTCTACATCAGTGTCAACGGTATTTCCTCTGGCCAGCAGAGCTGCATTCGTCTGAGAATAAATATCACCACCATCGATGTATTGCCAGTGGAAGCCGAATGATAGTCCCTTATAGGTAAAGTCATTGATCCAGTTGGCTGAATAATTCGGGTTGGGATCCCCAATCACATCAATTTCAGGACCTTCCACATAACCTCCAACATTATTCACCAACAGCTCATCAGTGCCTTCCCCCCTTACATATGGTGTTCCAAGGATAACAGCATATGGCTCACCAACCCGCGCAAAGTTGCCCAAGGTAGTATATCCATCTATCACCACTTGATTCACCCCTTCTGCGATCTTGTCCACAGTACTTTCATTCTTTGTATAGTTCAAATCGATCGTCCAGGTGAAATCACCCCGTACCGGCACAAAGTTGACGCCCAACTCGATACCTTGATTGGTCACCTGAGCGGCGTTCAAAGTCGTATTGGTAAATCCGGTGGCAGGATCGAGATCAAGATCGATGATCAGATCACTGGAAGTCTTATCATACAATGACAAGTCAATTCCCACTCGGTTTTGAATAAACTTCGCTTCCAATCCAAATTCATATTCTTCATGCTTCTCCGGATCAAGATTTGGGTTACCCAATCGATCACTTACAGAGTTCAGGTTAAGAATCTGGTTGGAGTTTGATACAAACACATTGGTTGCTGAAGTCAGCACGTTTCGTGTTTGATATGGATCGGGATAACCAGCTGATGTTCCGTATCCGACTCTCAATTTCAGATAGTTCAATACTGTACTATTCTGCAGACCGGCTATCGCTTCTGTTGGGATAAATGCCACACTAGCAGATGGATAGAACTCTGAATTGTGATCATTTTCCAATGTGGAAGTCCAGTCGTTTCTTGCTTGGAAGTTCAAGTACAAGAAATTGCGGTATCCTAAAGTAGCCACACCATACAGACCAAGGGTATTCTCATCTACATCAAATGAGAAAGTCTGATGATCGATGAAGTTGCCATGATTCAGCAGACCATATACAAATTGGTTTGTACTTCGAATAAATGTGTAGTTCTGCTTTTCTCTCCTGATGTTACCTCCGATGATACCGTCTAAGACCAGGTCATCGTTCAATTGGAAGTTATAAACCAGGTTTAGCAAGTGATCACTGATTCGATTTAGACGCTCAGATGTTTCCAATCGACCGTCCGGATCACGAGGTCCTCCACGGTTGGTTTGGCGTTTGTCTTGCTCTGTATACTGATCAATACCTACCCGGTACAAAGCACTCAACCAGGGAGTAAGCTCATACGAAGCCTCCATGGTGCTGAAGAATCGTCTTATTTTCTCGTTATCCCACGAGTTGTTCAACGTCCACCTCGGATTCTGAATAGCAGATCCACGACGGTAGTATACATTGGATCCGTCGATTGGGTTCTGATATGGCAGATTGTTCAGATCGATTGATCTTGGTGTAAACACTAGTGCGGCAAACAGACCGTTACCATCGCCACCAAAGGCAGGTCCTGCCGGTGGGATTCGACTCTCGGTATCTGCATAGTTGAAGGTGGCTTTAATTTTCAGCCCATTATTCAGTTGGGTAGTCGCCCCTAAGCCTAAGTTGTGCTTACGCAGGTAGTTGCTGGCACCGCCTCCTCTCTGTTCATCTAATTTGGGAGTAAACCCTTCGTCAGATAAGTAGCTATAGGTTGCACTTATGGCATTACCATTGCCCAAGTTGTTCTCAATGGCAATTGATGTGTTGCTAACCAATCCATTCTGAAAGAAATTTTCAACACTTTCATACGGCTGGTATGGCCATCGAACTCCTATAAATTCAGGAAATGCATCGTTCAAAGCTGCATAGTCGAGTGGATGATCAATAGTGCCGTCTTCGGCAATACCATTGCTTCCCCGTACGTCAAAGGAAGGGCCCCAGTTGGAGAAGAACCATCCAAAGTTACCGGAGAATCCGTTTCCAAAAGTGTTTTGGTAGTCCGGAAGATTGGCAATCTCACTTTGTGAAATGTTTTGGGTTACAGACACTTCAAAACCCTTGTCTGCACCTTCACCAACATTTCCATTCTTTGTTGTGATCAATACCACTCCATTCCGGCCTGACTCTCCGTAGAGCACTGTGGCAGATAGTCCTTTCAAGATCGAGATCTCCTCAATATTATTGGGATCAAGATCAAGAAACCTTGAGGAGGCAGTAGATCCTCCCCCAGTAAACCCCCTGTCGCGGTTCGTATCGGTGTTGAAAGGGACACCGTCAATCACAAACAAAGGCTGGTTGTCACCGGTAATGGAAGAGTAACCACGAATGATTACGTTCGTACCGGATCCGGCCATACCCGAGGTCTGGGTAATGTCCACACCAGTTGCTTTACCACGCAGAATCCGAACTACGTCAGACTCTGTCTTACCTCCAACGTCATCGCTAGATAACGTAGAGACACCGTATCCCAGGGCTTTCTTTTCGCGCTTGATACCGAGACCGGTAACAACCACCTCCCCAAGTTCAATACCTTCGGCCAGTACAATATCAACCATATTGCTGACTCCGAGTTCCACGGTTTGCTCTTGATAACCAGTAAAGCTGAAAACTAGCGTATTGCTTCCCTCAGGTACATCCAAGGAGTATGTGCCATCAAAGTCAGCTACTGTGCCCACGGTCGTGCCCTGAACAAGTATGCTGGCTCCAATCAACGGCTCACCATCGTCATTGGTAATAGTACCAGTGATGGTCCGCTGAGCAGAAGCAAAGCCCACTACAAACAATAGAAGTAGTAATGGTAGAAAGAGCTTTTTCATACTTTTAAGATTTTGTTAAGAATAAAATCAACGCGCAAATTTAAAAAAATCTGCCGCAGAAAGATGAACATTCACATCAAAACCGTCAGTCGCCTCGAACTGACAGATTTTGAAAGGATTGTACAGATTTCCAACAAGTTGGATCGAGCTTTCTACGTTTCTTAAGATTTTCTTAAATCTTGTGATAAGAACTTGGATTCTCTTCAATTTGCTGCCTCTCCCGAAATATTTTTTTCCCTCTCAAAAGGCCTCATTTTAGACTAATAAGCAATAAGACTGCAGAATCTTTATCATTCTGGCATCAATCAGCCTAAAAGCTTAACCGACACTTAACAATTCGATAAAACTCTTTAAGAATCGTAATCCTGTCCTTTATATATCAACAATTATGGGACTTATGCAATCCTTCAAATTTATCCTGGTCAGCTTGATGGTCTTTGGTCCACTTACGGGTGCAAATGCCACTAATCAGATTGAGGGCTATTGGTTAAACGCTCGAAACCACGTTGGAATCGATATCGAGGAAACCTCGCAGGGTATCAGAGTGAAAAGGACCGATCAAACGAAATGGTACCAATATGATCGCATCCGGGATGATCAGTATCGCGATTATCAAGGCAACACCTATTACCAAATTGGTAATGACGGATTGGAATGGGAAAGTTACGATGGTCAAAAAAGATTGAGATTCAGACGTTCTGATCAGACTCATAGGTACTCACATCGAAGTGGCGATCGATATGGTCATCATAATCCGGACGGCCACTATGCTAAACAGCTATCGGGGCGATGGATCAATGCAACTTCGGGCAAGAGAATTCAGATTAAGCATAAAAGAGCTTCGATAATGGTGAAGGCCTACCGAGGAAAGTGGAGAGATTTTCACCAGACCAGAGGTGGGGACTTCATTGACCGACATGGCAATAGATATCGCATGCAACATGGTAGATTGGAATACATCAGCTACCGCGGTGATCTCGTCATGAGATTCAAAAGATTCTAGGATACTTTACGACAGCTCGACTCTGTCAATGATCTTCTCTCTATTGTACAGAAGCAGGATCCAATGTAACCGGCAGATCAATTTCTGTGTTCCCTCGTTGCACTTTGAGCCTAACCAGGTCTCCTGCTTTTCTTTTCTCCAGAGCGAGAAATAGATCGTCGACATTATTCACCTTCATGTCGTCCACCCCTACGATAATATCACCCAATTCAATCTGTCCGTCCTGATTCCTGCCAGTAGGTCGCACCCCTGCGCGGTCTGCTGCCGTACCCTCAATGACATCAAGAACAACTGCCCCCTGTAGTCCGGCTCGGACCACCTGAGATTGTCGCGCAAGTGTGACACCCAGTGAGGGACGTATCAATCTTCCATATTTGATCAGATCCGGCACCGCCCAATGCACCACATCTGACGGTATGGAAAAACCTATCCCGGCATAAGCTCCAGATGGGGAAAAGATTGCGGTATTTACCCCTATTAGCTCGCCTTTGGAATCCAATAAAGGTCCACCCGAGTTTCCCGGATTAATCGCCGCATCTGTTTGGATCACATCACGAATTGGTCGACCCGTTCTTGATTTTATTTCACGTCCTAATGCACTGATGATTCCAGTCGTCAATGTCTGATCAAGTCCAAACGGATTACCAATTGCATAAACTGACTGACCAACTCGGAGATTCTGAGATGATCCTAAAGGCACTGGGTTCAGGTGTTTCTTTGGAGCCTTGATGCGTAGTACTGCTAAGTCCTTTTCAGGAGCTGATCCAACCGGCTCTGCTTCCCAGGTGCTCTGGTCTGCCAAAGTAACAATGGCCTTGTCTGCTGATTCGATGACATGGTAGTTTGTTACGACGTGTCCCTCTTTGTCCCAAACAAATCCTGAACCACTTCCCCTGGGAATCTCTGACACATCACGCGTCCAATAGTTCAAGCGATAATTGGAGGTTGTAATGAATGCCACGGACGGAGCTGCTTTTTCAAAGAGACGTATAGTCGCCCATTCAGCCTCCGTAAAATCCTTTGTTTGCACTGTAGAACCCCTTGAGCTGACTTCCTCAACAGCCAGTGCCAATTGACCCTCCGCGGCAGCCTCACCTTGCTCGCCATTCGCCCCAGTTGTGCTTGTCCCTCTATATGAGCCAAACAGGAAACCCACTCCGAATAGCATCACCCAGATACCCAGCTTAACAATTATTCGATTTTTCATTCTTAAGACTTTATTTCTTTTGAATTAAAACAATCATCAGATTACGGTCAAAAAGCATTAGATCAAGACCCGATTTTGCTAGATAAGACTTCGAAAACCTAACGGATCAAAGTCACTTCACCGCTAGCATGCCTCCTTCTGCCAGATCGATCGATCCATTCTACCAACCATACATATACTGCCTCTGGTGCCTCATCATTACCTATCGATCCATTCCAACGGGTTGCAAAATCGGCTCCTCTTCCCTCATAAATGATCTTACCAAAGCGGTCAAAGATCATTACTTGAATTTCACCTGATCCATTTCCGAGAAAAAATTCCAAATGGTCGTTTATGCCATCCCCATTTGGAGTAAATGCATTTGGGATATAGAAATCTCTTCCGCTGCTCTCAAATAAAAAAACGGTCGAATCAGCACATCCCAGCTCATCCCTAGCAATGAACTTGACCTCACCGCCATGTACTCCATGAATCCAAGAGGCATAACAATCCGGACAAGAAATGTGGATGCCGGCCTCAGCCGACCATTGATAAAGCAATGGTAGTTGATGCTCCACCACCGGTGCAATCCATAAACTGTCATCCCCCAGCTTGCTCATCGTTTCGTCGACGACCTCTACGTTTGACTCAGTAACATCATATATATAAAGGGATGTATCACATCCCAGGCTCACCCGAAGTTCATACTCACCTCCTGAGGCTACTGTCAATTGAGGCTGATCTTCACCGGTTGACCACAAATAGGAAGCACCTTCGACCACAGGACCATCTATAATCAGAGGAATAGAGTTGCAAATCATGCCAAACTCCATCGTGGTATCAATACTGGGCAGGCCTTGTATCATAATCAAAGTCTCATCGGAATCAAAGGGGGTATCGGGATCATCTGATCGCCGCTCCAATCCATAAATCTCCGGAAGATTATTTAACAAAGCCTGACTCCCATATCGTTCTTTGCTGCCTTGCATAACCGTGACGAGAACTTCAATCGAGCTCTGGCCCTTTATGAGAGAAACATCCATTAGATGGAGAGTTGAAGAGCCTGGCCCCGCGACAATTATTCCACTTGCTCCAGAGAATCGTATTGTTCTGATCACAGACTGGTGGGGAAAGCTGTCGAATAAAGACAGGTGTGTCTGTTCAAATCCTGTCCGGTTTGCGAATTCATAAGTGAACAAAATGGAGTCACAGGTCACAACATCTCTTGGTGTGGCTCTCTTCTCAAGGTCAAGACTATAGCTACATGAACAGCCATCGATACTTTGTGCCGGCAACCCGGATGCCAATGACTTCAATCTTCCCGTGTGTACGTCTATTTCAAACAATGTATTCTGAGGTCCTGTGACACTCCCAAATCCAAATAGTCGGCCAAAAGCATCGAAGTAAATAGCTCCTATCGTCTCCACGTTTGACACTTTAGGAAACCGGGTTAGTATCTCGCCAGATTCCAAATCGAAGGTGCACAACCTATCATTGCTAGAATCGAATCCATAAGCAATTGAGTCACCCTGACCAATGGCAAGATCAAACATGCGAATGCGCTCGGTGTTTGAAAATGGAATTACATCCAACTTATAGGAGGGATCAGCTAAATCAATGCGCACCAGATCACGATCAAAACCTTCGATCCCAGCAGTTGCTCCAAGTAAGAATAGGTAGCGACCATCCGCGGAAATATCACCAGCTAAGTAGTTAAGAGAATTATCCAGCGGCAATTCCTCCAGCTTCCGAGCTTGACCCTTTGCATCAATTCGATATAAAATATATCTAACCGGATCGATCCCATATATAAATCTGTCCACAGGATTGAAGCCTACTGAATTGATAAAGATGCCCATATCGGAATTAATCGTATCAAAATGCAAAACTCCATCGCGAGGATCTATGCGTAGTTCGACAAGAGATGAACGACCATCAACATTCATGGTCAGAAACCCCTGTCCCGTACACAGGAAGGGCTCCTGACCAGTGGAAACATTCTGGATCAGAAAAGTTAGTGTAAATGTCAAATACCGTATACCTGCATTCACGACCTCAACTTAAGAAAAGTAAAGATATTGGGCTCCCATGGACACCTCTTCGATCAGCAATCAAGCTCGGGATTGGTCTAAAGAGGAAAAGAACGGCGTTCAACCATTCTTTTCCTGAAAATTGTCCACGAAGTTTGAAGTCTTTTGCTCAAACTCCCAGAGGATTAGGGGGTAAGTCCTTACGGACTTTTTGTTTGGAGCGAGAAATAGTCTAATGTTCAAGTGGTTCGCAAAAGCAACTTTAAAAAATAAAATCGGATTGCGTTGACAATAAAGTCTGCTGCAAGTTAGACTCATCCGCACGGTATTTCCACCCCATTTTCATGGGGTAAGCTGCTTGAGGCCAGATTTAGTCTGAATCGTGCTAAATTCATTTTACCTTTGACAGTCGCTGTGCAAAAAATCCAGGCGCTATGGTTGGTAAAAATCTCTTGTTGATACTGTGTTTGACCGGCTTTTCATTTGTTCAAGCCCAGGAGCAGATTCATGAAGATCTGAACCGGGTGATTAGAAAACACGGCTTGGACCAAAGTCAAGTGATGGAAATAGCAAGCTGGCTGACCGACATCTATGGCCCCAGGTTGACCGGCTCTCCAATGCTTGATAAGGCTACTGAGTGGGCGGTGGAACAACTTAGATCCTGGGGGATGGAAAATGTTCACCTTCATGAGTGGGGTCCCTTTGGCCGGGGATGGGAGATGAAACACTTTGAGATGCATGCGACCAGTCCAAACTACTTTCCAATAATAGCCTATCCTAAAGCCTGGTCAGCAGGGAACAACGGAACGATTGAAGGAGAAGTGGTCTATCTGGCTGCAAACACAGTTGACAAGCTAAACGCATACCGTGGGAAGCTCCAGGGAAAATTTGTCTTTCTGGATACCATCCGGGATGTTGATGAATGGTTTGAAGCACCAGCCATGCGACTTGACTCCGATGCTTTACTCGGACAGGCTAACGCTAACCGGCCCACCCCTCGCAGGTTCCGAAACTACCGCCGCAGCGGAGAAAGTTTCAGTCAGTCACTTTGGCGCTTCTTGGCAAATGAAGGTGTGGCAGCAGTTGTTGACAGAAGTTATAAGGGAGATCTGGGAACTGTATTCCTCTCAGGTGCAAGCGTTGCTGAAGGATCTGCCCAAGAAGAAGGCCAACAGATTATACCTCAGGTAACCATGAGCGTCGAACATTATAATCGTATCCTTCGCATGATAGATAAAGGACTCACAGTAAGTCTGAGCATGGATCTGCAGGTAGCTTACACCAATGAGGATGGTATGGAGCACAATATTATAGCGGAAATCCCTGGAACTGATCTTAGTGATGAGGTTGTCATGTTTGGAGCCCATTTCGATTCCTGGCACACGGGTACCGGAGCTACGGATAATGCTGCCGGATCCTCTGTTATGATGGAGGCTGCCCGAATTTTACTAAAAACCATAGAAGAAACAGGAGTCCGACCTCGGCGGACACTCAGATTAGCCCTCTGGACTGGTGAAGAGCAGGGATTATTTGGGTCCAAAGCCTATGTAGGAGACCATTTCGCTAATACCGACAACTTTGGAAATTTAATTGATGTGCTACCGGCCCAGGACAAAATTTCCGCTTACTACAACCTTGATAATGGAACGGGAAAAATCAGAGGCGTATACTTACAAGGCAACACCGCAGTGGCACCAATATTCCGCGATTGGCTGGAGCCCTTTGAGGATCTGGGAGCATCAACCTTAACATTGTCGAATACGGGTGGGACCGACCATCTAGCATTTGACGCAGTGGGTATTCCAGGGTTTCAATTCATCCAGGACCCTGTGGCCTACTCCACTCGCACTCATCACAGCAACATGGATCAGTGGGACCATCTGATCGAGGACGACCTCAAACAAGCAGCAACCATTATCGCATCCTTTGTGATGCATACAGCTCAACGAGATGAGAAGTTGCCCAGAAAACCGGTGGAGTAATTAGACAGCTAAAAGAAAAATCTTTAGAAATGAGAACCCTCAAATATCTTTTCTTTTCGATACTCATCTTACTCGGCTGTCAACCCGCCGAACCTCCTGCCCCACAGTGGTCATTTGCTCCCGATGATGATGGACTGCTGCTACCCGAATCATTTGAAGCGGTTGTTGTTGCAGATTCTCTTGGACGAGGTCGGCATCTTACGGTCCGAAACAACGGAGACATCTATGTGCATTTGGCAAATCGTACCGAATCAGACCACAGCATCATTGCTCTGAGAGATACAAGTGAAGACGGCCGGGCAGATATTCATGAGTCCTTTGCGCCTTATCCTGGTACTGGCATCAGGATTCATAAAAACCATATCTATTTTGCTACAAAAGCAACCATACATCGAACGCCTTTGGTCGACGGACAACTCCTGCCCAGTGGCACCTTAGATACCATTGTGCATCTTGAAGGAGGTGAGGGTGGACATTCAGAAAAGACTTTTGCTTTTGATCAGGCTGGTGGACTCTATGTAAATGTGGGATCATTAAGTAATGCCTGTCAGGAAGAAATGAGGACTAAAGGTTCTCCGGGGATCGATCCTTGTGTTGAATTGGAAACCCGGGCTGGCATTTGGAAATTCGCTGACGATCAGACCGGTCAGATACAGACTCTCGATCATCGATTTGCTACCGGTATCCGCAATGCTGTGGCGATAAATTGGGACCCAGCTTCGTCCGAACTATTTGTGCTTCAGCATGGCCGAGATGATCTACATAGGTTCTGGCCAGACTTATTTACGGAAGAACAAAATGTAGAATTACCAGCTGAGGAATTCATGTTAGTGCAAGAAGGAGATGATTTCGGCTGGCCCTATTGCTATTACGACCACCAAAAGGGAATGCGACTTCTCAACCCCGAGTATGGTGGAGATGGCACCAGAGTGGATCGTTGCGCCGATGCAAAAGATCCCTTGATCGGGTTCCCAGGACATTGGGGTCCCAATGATATCATTTTCTACCAGGGCGATCAGTTTCCCGAGAGGTACAAGAACGGGGCATTTATCGCCTTTCATGGTTCCTGGAATCGCCTTGGCCATCCTCAGGCAGGCTTCAATGTAGTCTTCGTTCCAATGACCAATGGACAACCCTCTGGAGATTGGGAAGTGTTTGCCGATGGATTCATTGGAGCGGAAAGCATCAATAGCCCAGGTGAGGCAAAATACCGACCTTGCGGATTAGCGGAAGGACCAGACGGGACACTTTATATCGTCGATTCAATGAAAGGAAGAGTCTGGCGTATTATCTATAGTCCCGAAGCTTAAGTTACATCCCTCAGGAAAGCTTGAACTAGCTGTAGTGCCTTCGATCCGAAGGCCTGAGAATCATGATATTTTGAAACCAATTCATACAAGGCACAATTTGGTAGAGCTTCATTCAAAAGCTGACCGTGATATAATGGATGAAGTGGATCATCAGATGAAGATATGATCAACACTTGCTGTTGGATGGATTTCAAAACGGAAAATGAAGCAAAAGGACGGTCATGGATGAGTTTCCTGAATACTACCGGATTACTTACTGCCTGTTCTCTTTCAAATTGTCCCATTAGGGAATTGCTCAATCCGGATGAATGCTGAAGTGCTTGACGATAAGGTTCAGATTCTTTCCAAAGTTCTTTTGCCCTTTGTAAGCCGTGCAATTCGATGAGGTCAGCAATAGTCAATAGTGAATTCAGATTTGCCGGTGATCGTTCATTGATCCAGGCTGGTCGAATCAAAATAATTCGGTCCAGTCCCTTTGGTTCTTTTAGAGCTACCTTCAGGGAAATGGCCGCACCGAGCGAGATACCTGCAATTGAGAAACGGTCTAAGCGGAGTTCATCGATCAAGGCTAATGCATCTTCACACAACGTCTCCATAGAAATGTCTTCAGCAGCATCAAAGGTGCTCTTTCCATGACCACGGTGATCAGATGTAATAAGACGTGTATTGTCAAGTCCGGCAAAGAAGCTATTTGTCTGTTGATGAGATCCACCTAAGCCATGCAAGCAAAGCAATGGATAACCTGCACCCTTGTCGAGGTAGAAAACAGAGGCTCTCTGTGTTTTGAGTAGCGGCATGAATTACGGATTTCTGGTGGGGGTCGTAACCACTGGTAGTGTTATATGACTGGCGTACCGGCCACCATGAAAGATGGTTTGTCGGGCTTTCCGTATTTCGTCCGACACTCCGAGGTCATGTCCTGTATTTGGGTTTCGGTCGAATTGGGGAAAGTTGCTGGAAGTGATATCAATTCTCAGCCGGTGTCCTGGCAAAAACACGTTAGCGGTTGGAGTCATGTGTATATCATATTCATATGTATTTCCTGGGGTGAGAAGGTTCATTTGATCCAAGCCCTCTCTGAATCTTGCTCGCAATATACCTTCAGAAACGGGCATGGCAAATCCATCAGGATACACATCGACTAATTTGATCATCCAATCTGTATCGGGTCCATCTGTAGCTGCGAAAAGCTTCATGGTAATGGGACCAGCGATGGCAAGGCTATCGGTCAACACTTCACTTGTGTAGACTAGTACATCTTCTCTCCTTTCCAATGGACGTTGATCTCGGGGCCCTGATGGGGTAGGTGTCCCACAGCAGTTGTTTCCACCAGTTGTCGGGACAGGATGCAGGGGGTCATAGACATAGCTGTCTTCGGTGAGTCGTGAAGGTTTGCTCTTCACCACCACCCCATTTCCCCTTACCGAGTTTGCGGAACCTTCACTGCGGATATAAAAGCTTTGATAATCGGTACCCGGAATGGGCCAATCATCCTCCTCCCTCCATTGATTCACACCCATGTAGAATAGTTCGACTGGTTTTCGCTCACCAAGTCCGCGATCAATGCCCTTGAGATGGAGGTCATAAAACTGAAGTTGCAGATCGAACAGATCAATGACGGCTGCATCTCCGAAATCCACATCTCCGAATGACTTACTCACTCCATGACCCCAGGGACCTACGATTAGTCGCGTTCCATCTCGAGCTGCTTGGGTTCCGCCGGAAGTTCTTAGTCCAGTGTACCCGTTAATGGTTCCGTCGATAAAAATGTCAAACCAGCCTCCCATGTTGTAAGCAGGCACTTCAACTTGATCAAAACGTTCTTCATCACTGATCTCCTTCCAATATTGATCATAACTCTGGTGTCGTATCCATTCGCGGTAGTGAGGCACCAGAGTGCCGCTGCCGTACACATCCATAGTACTTAAAGGCAAATGCTGCAGAACATTTTCGTAGAGTAGATTTTCCGTCATGTAGTCCTCCATATGCCAGAATTGAGGCAGCATGATTTTGAAAGGCATACGAACCGCTCCCCAACCATAATTGAAGCTCAGCCTGAAGGCCCCGCCCATCGTCAACCAGTTCGCATAGATATTGGTTGAGGCTAAGATTGGAAATATTGCGACCAGATGTGGTGGCTTCATTGCGGCAGCTTGCCACTGATTATGTCCAAGATAACTTCCACCCTGGGTAGCCACCCTTCCATTAGAGAATGGTTGTGCTGCTGCCCATTCAATGATGTCGTAGCCATCATGGGCTTCATAGCGGAATGGATCCCAGTGGCCTCCGCTTTCGTATCTACCCCTTACGTCAGCCAATACCACTGCGTAGCCGTGCCTTGCCAAACGAACCATCGTCTCATGCATGCCTGGTCTCTGCACGCTATATGGTGTTCTGACCACAATGGTGGGAAAGGAATCCGACTTATTCGGTAGATAGAGGTCAGCATGGAGCGTTACCCCATCGCGCAACTTGATGGTCTCATGTCGTACAATTGATATATCGGGAAACTGCTGAGCCTGACCAATACAAGTGATGGCAATCAGAATGCTCAGAATCCCAATCTTAATTATCCGCGTGAAACCACTACGGAGAAGCAGCGTCATGAAAATGGATTGCTCACTCAACTGAATTTTGTCAAATGTTCTCATCTTGATCTCTATTGATTCGATTCCTGACCCTTCTCACGTCATCCTGCCTGAGGGCTTCTCCTGTATTATCAAAATTGGCACGGATGTAGGTGAGTATTTTGGCGATCTCCTCATCGGACAAATAGGAGAACCCGGGCATGACGCCAATGAACTGCTGCCCTTTAACGGTAATCGGGCCTTGTTTTCCTTCCAATACCAGTCTTATCAATGTTTGGCTGTCTCCAGACACCCATTCCGATCCGTCGATCGGGGGAAATCGCGTTCCATCTCCCTTCCCATCAGCCATATGGCAAATACTGCAATGCAAACGGTACAAAGCTGCTCCGGCTTCCACCCGCACCGGGTCGAGATTGTCAAGGACCGGATCCGGAGTCTTGATGTGCGGAAGGGATTTATGCTCTTCCATTTTCGCTAGTTGCTGCTTTCCAAAGTTCTCCCGGTCACCCTTAAAGACAATTCTCCATACCCGGCCGATCTCACTTTCACTGAAATAAAGTGATCCGTCTGGTCCCTCCGCGATTCCCATAGGACGATACCTGGCATCGCTGGTATTAATAATGGTGTCGACGTGAGCAAAACCGTCGGCAAAGACCTCAAAAGGCCCAGAAGGACGTCCATTTTCAAAGGGAACAAATGCAATAAAATATCCTGCCTGTGGGTACGGAGCCCGAATTGTCGAACCATGGAAAGCGATGAATGCCCCGTTGCGATATCGCTCGGGAAACTGATCTCCCTGATAAAAATGCAGGTCGTTTGGTGCGAAGTGACCGGGAAATCCGATGAGAGGTTGATTATACTTCTGCCCATCCCCTTCCATCTCACCATCTCCCCCGTACTCCGGATTGAGCAATTTTTTTCCCTTGATTTGATCGTAGTAATAGTATGGCCAGCCAGCATCGCTTCCTTCCTTCACCAGCAGGAATTCTTCTGAGGGCAACATTGCACTCTCCCACTCAGAATAAAGATGTGGCCATGTAGTGAAAAAATTATCCCTTCCATGCTGCAAAGCATAGAGTTCATTCTCCAGATGATTCCAGGCCATCCCTACAATGCTGCGAATGCCGGTAGCATATCGGTCCCCGTCAGTCTGCTTTTGATTGAGCTTACTGGCGTCAAATCTCCATACACCACCATGCATCTCTAACTCCGGACAGGGATCTTGCCCCGGAGATCCCGGCTTCCTGTTTTCAACCTGACAAACATCTCCAGGCGCACCAAAGGGCACGTAGATATGTCCCTCATCGTCGAAGGCAATCGGCTTGGCGATATGTTCGTAGCCATGTTCGGCATTGAGGTAATCGTCCACCATAATCAATTCCGCTTCAGCCACTGGCACCAATTTTTTCCTATGTAACTTCTGCCGGTAGACTTCTCCAGCGGTACTGAAATACAAATAGCCATTGTATATCCGCATGGCTGTACCGTACTTTCCAGTACCTGGAAATTCTCCAAAAAGTTCAACGACATCTGCGCGACCATCACCGTCCTCATCTCTTAGGGCAACATTCTCTCCACCATCCCTGGGCACTCGCAATTTGACATAGACATCGCCATTGTCCCGAACCGCCAGATGTCGTGCCCTGCCCAGGCTATCAGCGACAACAAGTGCTTCGAAACCATCCGGCAGACTAAGCCCTCCATTGTCGTCATCGCCTGTTACATCCTTGGACCTCTCACAACCAGCCAATCCTGCCAGTGCTAGCAACAACAGAAAAATCATGGATACAAATCGGGAGTAAAAAATCACAACAGTTGTCTTTTGGGAATTCGTTTAATGCACCGTTGTTTGAATTTAAACAAATCCCGTTTAATCCTCATTGTTCCAATTCAGGTTAAGTCTGAGGTATTCCAAGCTTCCCTCCAATTCGTCTTCGGCATGATCATGAATAACCAAGGTGGGGGCAATGTGAAAGTTGAGACAGGTCTGCCAAAGAGCTCCGAAATTAATGACTCCTTTGCCGGCTGCACAAACTTTACCGCCACGATTTCGGTCTTTGACATGCAATACCTTGACCGTGTCCGCTAGCAGCTCCATAGACTGAGTCAGTAAAAGGTCAATGTCCTCATCGAGCTTTGACTCAATGATATTTGCAGGGTCGAAAATGATCCCTAACCTGCTACTCTGCATATCCTCAAGGAGCAACCTTGCTTTCCTGGCATCACTTACTACATTACCTCTTTCAGGCTCTATGCCCAGCCACACATTACATTCCTCGGCAATCAACAATAGCTTTTCCAAAATCCGGCACATCTCTATCCATGATTTGGGTGAGTCATTTTCGGGATGGTATCTCCACTTATTCTCCGGATCCCTACTACCCGTGCAAAGGCTCAACATCGGGTTGCCCAGTGGAGCACTGATATAAGCTAATACCCGAAAGGCCTCTATACCCTCCTCAACTATCCTCTTGTCAGGGTGAATCATATTGAATGTAGCTGATATGCCACACATCTTCAGGTCGCTTTTACCAGTCTCAGATTTGATTTGGTTCAATTTATTTTCATCAATCTCAACCGGGAGCACCGCGAATCCGGCTGATACCGGACTAAGATGAAAATGAGTTAGTCCAAGACCCTTAATCCTGTTCAGTATTTCAACGAGTTCTGCTGAAAACACCCTGGTATAAATACCCAGCTCTCTCACTATAAAAGATCGCCAGTCATCTCAACTGGGTTTAATGTTGTTCCTGTTTCGGCAGATTGTTTTATGGCAAGAAGGGTTTTCAATCCTATCATAGCCTCGTCCAGATCAGTGCCGATTTGTTGGGTTTCGTTCCTGATCGATGAAACCACATTTTCCAACTGAAGCTGAAAGCAATTCGATTTATTATCGACTGGTTGAAACCGCCCTTTTGACCTTAAGCTGTAGCAAAACACCTCTGCCGTTTTATGATACCAAGGGTTGTAAATCTTAGCCGAAACAGTACCCTTGCTTCCGTAAACGATAAACCCCTCCGACCAATCTTCCTGAATAGCTATAGTCAGGTCCAGTTGTAAGTTGGCACCTCCCTGCAAATGCCCCTGAACAAACCAATTGTTGATCTCTGATCGCTCGATGAAAGAAGCCTTTAGGTCGATGATTGGCCCGACCATGTACTGAACCATATCCACCAGATGACTTCCGTGAGCTCTTAGAAAGTAATTCTTTTTGTTTTGATCAGATCTTCCTTGTTCTGCCTCTCCGCTCGACAATATCCTCGGCAACACACTATCTGTCATATCATACCGGATCACACTATCGCAATACCAGGCTTTCATCGCAACCACTTCTCCGATCTCTTCGCGGATAAATCGATGTGCAAAGACCAGAGCTGGATCAAATCGTTTCATATGACCAACCTGCAAAGTGCAATTTGATCGAACCAGATCCACCTGGAGCTGTTCCACTTCGAGTGTGGATATACCGATGGGTTTCTCCACGAGTACATGCTTTCCCGCCTTTATTGCAGAAATAGCATTTTTCACGTGGTACTCGTCAGCCACTGCTATGATGACCAAATCCACATTAGGATCTGCTAACATTTTCTCATAGTCATAATAAATCTGCTTCGCAGAATAATACGCCCCAAGGTGTTCTGCCAAATCGGTTGCCCTGTCGCACACAGCAGCCAGGTAAGCATTCGCTGCCTTGGATACAGCCTGAAGATGTGCCATCTGAGCGATGGGTCCACAACCGAGAATGCCCACACCCATTTTCATATCTACTCCTGATCGGATTCGATCTCCATTTCCTGACCGGGACTCTCGTAGTGAGCTCCCTTGACAAAGCGACCGGGAGTGGCACCGGTGTGTTCGCCATCTTTTAGAACTTGTTTGCCATTGACAAACACATGCTGTACTCCGGTTGCCAACTGGTGTGGATTTTCAAAGGTGGCATGGTCCTGAATGGTGTTTGGGTCGAAAATCACGACATCGGCATAAAAACCGGGCTTCAATAATCCTCTCCGGTTGATCCTCAATTTGACGGCAGCCTGATAAGTGAGTTTACGAATTGCATCTTCCAGAGGAATCACCTGTTCATCACGGACATACTTACCCAATAAGCGGGCAAAGTTTCCGTAAGCTCGCGGATGAGGATTTGACTGCAAGAACACCCCTTCTGGTGCTAGGGCTGAGGCATCAGAGCCAAACGTCATATAAGGCAGTTTCAACTGGCGTTTGATATTTTCTTCTGACATAAGAAAATAAACAGTACCAACCCTGCTCCCATCCTGAATTACCAGATCAATTGCAGTCATCTCCGGTGAAGTACCCCTTATTGAAGCTACTTCGGCTAAGGACTTGCCGGTATAGTGACGTAGTGTATCATTTTTAAATCCGACTAAGAAAACATTCTCCGGTGATCCAGCCAGGAAGTAGAGATTCTCCCATTCTGTGGCATCTGTCCTCATTTCACTGGCAACCTTCTTGCGAATGGCGGGATCTTGCAACCGTCTTGCCCACTCCTGGTAACCACCTTCCTGCACCCATGGTGGCATAGCGGCATTTAATCCCGTCGCTCCTGCAGTGTAATTGTACATATTTGCAGCCACACGCACTCCTGCCTGCCTGGCAAGTTCAATCTTCGTGATCATCTCTTCCATTTTGGGCCAGTTGGCCTCACCTGCTGCCTTGAGATGGTAAATCTCTGCCCGGCAATTAGCTGCACTGGCGATACGCATCACTTCCCCCAGTGCTTCGATTACATTATTGCCCTCGCTGCGCATGTGCGTTACATACAGACCGTCATATTCTGCGATCACTTTGCTCAATTCGATCAGTTCCTCTGTATCTGCATAAAAGGCCGGAGCATAAATCAGGGAGGATCCCAACCCTATCGCTCCTTCCTCCATAGCCTTCCTCACCAGCTGCTTCATTCGTTCCAATTCATCGACCGTTGGAGGCCTGTCTTCGTACCCTATCTCGTGAATTCTTACCGTGGTAGCTCCTACAAAGGAGGCCACATTTGGTGACACACCCTTGTCTTCCAGATACTGCAAATACTCCCCCAGAGTGGTCCACGATATATCATACTTAATGTCACCCTGACTGCTCTTGATATCTTGCTTCATCTGATCATTGAGCGGACCCATTGATGTACCCTCTCCCATCACTTCCAGGGTCACTCCCTGAACAAGGTCACTAAGTCCACGTCCATCATGGATCAGACTCTCAGTGGCCCAACTAAGCATGTTGATGAATCCCGGCGCTACAGCCTGTCCCAATGCATTGATTTCAACTACTCCCTTGCCAGATACTTCTGCTCCCATGGCAGCAATAGTGTCGCCGCGAATAGCCAGAGCACCATCGAAAGCAGGGGACCCAGATCCATCATAAATCTTCGCATTTGTAATAAGAACATCATACATCTCCGTCTGACCGCATGATGAAAGAACAAAAAGTAAAGAGAGGAACGGCAGTCGCATATTTAGTTCAGTTGTGGTGAAGGATGGAGAAAGATACTCGAAAAAATTGTTGCGTTTCTTGCAAATCAGTGGCAGCTATCTGAAGACTAGTCCAACCTGGATTAATTTAATACTTTCAACAATCCTAACAGCTTAACTATCAATTCTATGCTAAAGCACATTCTCTTTTTCACGATAATGGTATCAATACTAGCCTGTACATCCTCAGATTCTGTTACCACTTCGATCGATGAGCAACTCATAGATGACGTCCTTACAGAGATATCTTCTGATCACTACCTGGGCCGAAAGCCCTTTACTGAAGGCGAAACAAGAACAATCGAATATTTGCAGGATCAATTCAAGAGCATGGGAATAGAACCTGGAAATGGAAACTCCTACTTGCAGGAAGTTCCCCTCGTCGCCATTACAGGTAAGCCGGATAGCATGATGCATTTTCAAAATGCTGATCAACTAATCTCGCTAGGGTTAAAGGAAGGATTTGTTTCGTATACAGAAAGGGAGCAAACCGAAATAGTTGTCGACGCCTCCGATGTGATCTTCTGTGGATTTGGAATAGTAGCACCGGAGTATCAGTGGAATGACTTCAAAGGGGTTGATGTGAAAGGCAAGACTATCATAGTTCTTGTAAATGATCCTGGTTTCGGTGGTGAAAACGAGGATTTCTTCAAGGGCAATACCATGACATATTATGGCCGTTGGACCTACAAGTATGAAGAAGCTGCACGGCAGGGTGCTGAGGCTGTATTGATCATTCATGAAACAGCTTCTGCTGGCTATCCCTGGTTTGTGGTTTCAGGCGCTTGGTCAGGTGCGAAATTAAATCTGCAATCGAGCGATGGAAATTTAGACAAGCCCGCCATCCAGGGCTGGCTTTCGCTAGATGCTGCCAAGCAACTTTTTGAGGCTGCTGGGCGTGATCTCGGTACAGAAATCAGAAAAGCCCGCACTCCAGAATTTGAAGCATTCCCGCTAGAGATGAAGATGTCGCACTCATTGACAAATGAGTTTGAAAGGGATGTGTCCAATAATGTCATTGGGATTTTGAAGGGCACTGAACGCCCTGATGAAACCATCATTTATACTGCCCATTGGGATCACTTGGGAGTAGGGCAATCGGTAGAGGGAGATTCCATTTACAACGGCGCTTTGGATAATGGCAGTGGTATAGCATCTGTCCTTTCCATTGCCAAGGCAATGTCGCAAGGATCACCTGCAAAACGAAGCGTTGTGTTTTTATTTGTCACCGCTGAGGAGCAGGGTTTGCTAGGCTCACAGTACTATGCTGAACATCCACTCTTTCCGGTGGACCTCACAGTTGCCAATATGAATATGGATGGCATGAATGGTTTAGGAGAGATGAAATATCTGACGATCACCGGTATCGGCCATTCTGAGATGGATGACTATGCCGCCGCAGAAGCTGCTGAACAAGGCCGGGAAATCCTTGCCGATCCTGAACCCGAGAAGGGATATTTCTTTCGGTCCGATCATTTTAATTTTGCAAAGGTTGGAATTCCAGCATTGTATGCCGAAGGTGGATTGGAGCATGTGGAAAAAGGTAAAGACTGGGTGAAACAACAGAAGGACGACTACACCGCCAATCGGTATCATCAGCCTTCTGACGAATACGATCCGGAAGAGTGGGATCTCGACGGACTGGTTCAGGATGCACAACTTTACCTCAACATTGGATTAAAATTGGCAAACGAAGAGACATTTCCCCAATGGAAAGACGGTTCAGAATTCAAAGGTATCCGCGAACAGACTAAACATAAAGACTAAATGGACGCATTAAGATATCCAATCGGGAAATTCGAATTTCCCAAGAA
This sequence comes from Lewinellaceae bacterium, assembly GCA_024644235.1. Taxonomy (GTDB): domain Bacteria; phylum Bacteroidota; class Bacteroidia; order Chitinophagales; family Saprospiraceae; genus JAHELJ01. Next base: position 140,711 of record JAHELJ010000004.1, on the reverse strand, counting down.
CTATGACCGATCCCTTGTCCTGGGTTGGATCAGCACTATTGCAGTGTTCCCGGGCCATTTTCGAAATCAGGTAAATCGTATGACGGCAAGCGATCTTAACAGACCCTACCGGGAAGGTGGCTGGAACGGCCGGCAGGTGATACATCACGTACCCGATAGCCATTTGAATGCATACTGTCGGTTTAAACTTGCGCTTACCGAGGACAAACCAACCATCAAACCATATTTTGAAGACCGCTGGGCTAAGCTGCCAGACACCACTCAGACTGAGATTGATATCTCTCTCAAGCTGTTGGAATCTCTGCATACCAGATGGAATATCTTGCTCGAAAATCTTACCGATGCCGACTGGCAGAAGTCATACCTTCATCCGGAGTATGGAAATGAATGGCCTCTTTATGCAGTTGCTGCCCTTTATGCTTGGCATGGAAATCACCATCTAGGGCATCTGAAATTGATCACACCATAATGAAAAACTGATGAAAACATTTCTCAGTGAACACTTCCTGCTGGATACGTCAACTGCCCAACAACTCTATCACGATTATGCACGCGATCTACCCATAATCGATTACCACTGTCATTTGTCTCCAAAAGATATCTCGGAGAATCGTGAGTTTGAAAACCTTACCAAGGCCTGGCTGGAGGGTGATCACTACAAGTGGCGTGCCATGAGGACCCTGGGAGTTGATGAGAAATACATCACCGGAGACGCCCCTGATCACGAAAAATTCAGAAAATGGAGCTCAGTTGTTCCTTACACAGTTCGTAACCCCCTATATCACTGGACCCATCTTGAATTAAAACGCTACTTCAAAATCGAGGATTCTTTAACCGAGGAGTCAGCGCAATCCATTTACGGAGCCTGCAACGAACTCTTGCAAAAACCCGAATACCGGGTGCAGGGATTGTTAAACAAGATGAAGGTCGAACTGGTATGTACCACGGATGATCCTGCAGATGACCTGACTTATCATGAATCCTTCAACGGACAGCAAGACAGTTTCAACATGCTCCCGGCTTTTAGACCAGACAAGATTCTTTTCATCAATCATATCGACTATCATAGCTACCTGGACAAACTCGCAGGGGCTTCCAGCATCCATATAAATAGTTACCAGGCACTCCTTGATTCTTTGGAACAGCGGTTGGATTATTTTCATCAACAGGGTTGCCGCCTTTCCGATCACGGTTTGGAAAATTTGCCATCGGCACCATTTCGCGAAAATGCGGTAGAACAAATCTTCGCGAAAAAGCTACAGGGTAAAATTCTTTCATCGGAAGAGACGGAAGAATTTCAATCAGCTACACTGCATCACCTTTGTGTTCAATATCACCAAAGGCGGTGGGTCCAGCAGTTTCACCTCGGTGCCCTTCGAAACAACAATAGTCGCATGCAGGAAAAGCTGGGAGCCGATACTGGTTTCGACTCGATTGGAGACTTCAGACAGGCAAGGCAACTGTCTCAATTTTTGAATCGATTGGACATAAATGACCAACTTGCCAAGACCGTTATTTACAACCTGAATCCTGCCGACAATGCTGTCTTTGCCAGTATGATCGGCAACTTCAATGACGGTTCTACCAAAGGAAAGATCCAATACGGTTCTGCCTGGTGGTTTCTAGATCAGAAAGATGGAATGGAAAAACAGATTAACGCCCTTTCGAATATGGGGCTTATTAGCTGCTTTATCGGCATGTTGACAGACAGTAGGAGCTTTCTCTCATTCCCCCGGCACGAGTATTTCCGGCGAATTCTGTGTAATCTGTTTGGCTCTGAGATCGAAGCTGGTGAACTACCTAATGATTTGCCCTGGATTGGAAAAATCATTTCAGATATCTGTTATTACAATGCAAAGCATTATTTTGATTTTTCCTAACCAATGAAAACAATGAAACCCCCTCAAGTTGTCACTTTCGGTGAGATCATGCTGCGACTGTCCCCTCCCGGCTACTCAAGGTTTTCACAGGCGCAGCAGTTCGATGTAATCTATGGTGGCGGGGAAAGCAATGTCGCTGTCAGTTTAGCAAATTTTGGTATTCCTGTACATTTTGTCACCCGGCTACCATTGAATGATATCGGAGATTGCGCTTTGCAGGAGTTGAGAAAAAGGGGTGTAGGTACTGAGTATATTCTCAGGGGCGGGAACAGGCTGGGGATTTATTTTCTCGAAATGGGTGCAGTTGCACGTGGAAGTAAGGTGATCTATGATCGCAATTATTCATCCATAGCTGAAGCAGAGGGAGGCATGTTTGATTGGGAGTCTATTTTCGAAGATGCTCATTGGTTCCATTGGACTGGAATCACTCCGGCGATCTCTCAGGGCGCAGCAGATGCCTTGCTAGAAGGGTTGAAGGTGGCTAGCAATAAAGGTATCACCATTTCGACAGATCTTAACTATCGAAAAAATTTATGGAAATATGGCAAGGCTTCATCGGAAGTCATGCCTCAACTCGTGGAATATTGCGATATTATTCTGGGCAACGAGGAGGATGCTGAAAAGCATTTTGACATCCATCCGGAAGGCGTAGATGTAACTCAAGGAGATTCCATTGAGGCTGAGGCATACGAGTCTGTCTGCGCACAGCTGATGAAAAGGTTTGACAAGTGTAAAAAAGTCATCGTGACCTTAAGGGGATCGATCAGCGCATCACACAACTCGTGGTCAGGAGTACTTTACAATGGTGAAAAATTAATGACTGCTCCCACTTATCAGATCACTCATATTGTGGACAGGGTTGGTGGAGGCGATAGCTTCATGGGTGGCTTGATATACGGCCTGATAGCTTGGCCCGATGACGAGCAAAAGGCTTTAAACTTCGCTGTCGCAGCATCATGCCTTAAGCATACCATTTTTGGTGATGCAAACCTTGTAACTACCGACGAGGTTATCAAGTTGATGGAAGGAGATGCAAGCGGCCGCGTAAGCCGATAAATAATTGATATGGCAAAGTATTCCAGGTTAGAGGTGGTAACAGCAATGATAGAAACCGGCTTAGTACCTTTATTCTATCATCCGGATGTTGAGATAGGGAAACAGATTCTCAAAGCCTGCCATTCGGGAGGAGCGAAAGTTGTCGAATTCACTAATCGTGGAGATTTTGCCCATGAGGTATTCGGCTCCCTTTGTCGCTATGCCAACACGGAACTGCCCGGTCTGATGTTGGGCGCGGGCTCCGTTCCAGATGCAGCTACGGCAGCTCTATTTATCCAGTTAGGAGCAAATTTCATCGTATCTCCTTCTCTGAGGGAGGATATTGCTCCCATCTGCAACCGCAGGAAGATCTTGTGGTCGCCGGGATGTGGATCACTTTCAGAAATTGGTAAGGCAGAAGAGTTGGGTTGTGAGATCATTAAGCTTTTCCCTGGGGGCTCACTTGGACCATCGTTTGTAAAAGCCATACTTGGGCCCCAGCCCTGGACCAGGATTATGCCTACTGGCGGAGTGAGTCCCACTCGTGAGAACCTGGAGCTTTGGTTTCAGTCCGGTGTAGCTTGTGCAGGAATGGGTTCAAAACTTATCTCGAAGGAAATCATAAGCAACAAAAACTGGTCAGCTCTGAGCGAGAATATTCAAAAAACACTGGATCTGATAGATCAGATCAGAAAAAAATAAAAGAAATGTTCACCAGGTCTTATTTTATGGTGTACGGTGCAGCCTTCTGCATGTTATTGCTAAATAGTTGTCAGTCCACCTCTCCCGTCAAGGTTTTAAAGCTGGCCCATGGGCTGGACGTGACTCATCCCGTTCATAAGGGTATGGTATACATGGCAGAAGAACTTGGTAGGATTTCGGAAGGGCAAATGAGAGTGGATGTGTATCCAAGTGGTCAGTTGGGTTCCGAACGCCAGCTCCTGGAACTTCTGCAGATTGGATCTTTGGACATCACGAAAGTTTCAGCCTCGGCGCTCGAAAATTTTGTGCCTAATATGAAGGTGTTTGGACTTCCTTACATCTTTCGCGATCAGGATCACGCCTGGAAGATATTCAATGGCGAGATTGGGAAAGAGTTACTGTTGCAGGGCGAAGAATACTGGTTGCGGGGATTGTGCTACTATGATGCTGGTAGTCGCAGCTTCTATTCGAAGGAGCGGCCTATTGATTCACCGGATGATCTGAAGGGATTGAAGATCCGGGTTATGAATAGCCAGACGGCGATCCAAATGGTGAAAAGCATGGGAGGCGCTCCAACTCCTATCTCCTGGGGAGAACTCTACACGGCCTTACAACAGGGAGTAGTAGATGGGGCTGAGAACAACCCACCCTCGTTCTATACTTCACATCACTACGAGGTGTGCAAGTTTTATTCGATTGATGAGCATACATCGGTACCGGATGTTCTCCTTATCGGCACCACTTCGTGGAAGAGTCTGTCTGACCAGCAAAGAGACTGGGTAACACAAGCTGTGGATGCCTCAGTACCGGAGCAGCGCAGATTCTGGAAGGAGGCAGTGGATGAAGCTTTGAGGGAAGTACAGAAGTCTGGGGTGAAAATATCTTATCCCGATAAAAAACCATTTGCCGAATCCGTCAGTGCCGTATTTGAATCTTACCGGGATCAACCGGAGATCTATGATCTGATCCAAAGAATCCAGGCCGTACCATGAGGCAAAAGATCGATAAAGTTCTGGAACATATTTTGGTGGCACTAATGGCCATCAACACGCTCGATGTGCTTTGGGGCGTATTTACCCGGTATGTGATGGGAGCTCAGGCGTCCTGGTCTGAAGAGCTGGCTCGTTTCCTCCTGATCTGGATAGGGATCTTGGGAGCGGCCTGGGCATCAGGGAAAAACATGCATCTTTCAATCGATTTGTTTCCCAGTTCACTGGACCCGGTGAGAAGAAGGAAATTGTATAAGTACATTGACGTGCTAATTATCATTTTTGCCTTTTTCGTTATGGTGATCGGTGGAGCGAGACTCGTTTACGTAACCTTCATTCTCGGTCAAGTGTCAGCAGCACTTCAACTTCCTCTTGCCTGGGTTTACATTGTGCTGCCGATAAGCGGCCTACTAGTCATATACTATAAGGCAGATGATCTGCTAAATAATAATCCCCAACCAACCGAAGTAGTCTGATGGAGGTATTAATTCTCGTACTGTCATTTGTCGTTCTCATAGGTATTGGCGTTCCGATCGCCTGGAGCATCGGCATCTCAACAACGATGACTATGCTGGTCAGTATTCCGGCACTCCCGGCCTTGACCACCGTGTCCCAGCGAATGGCAACCGGACTAGACAGTTTTGCGCTTCTGGCGATCCCTTTCTTCATTCTCGCTGGTCAAATCATGAATCAGGGTGGCATAGCTCGTCGACTGATCGACTTCGCCAAAACCCTGGTGGGCTCTCTACCGGGTGGACTGGCGCATGTCAATATCATCGCAGCCATGCTTTTTGGAGCTATTTCCGGATCAGCTGCAGCTGCTGCCTCAGCGATTGGAGGTTTTATGGTGCCCCGCATGGAAAAAGAAGGCTATAGTAAAGGATTCTCTGCGGCCGTCAATATTACCTCTGCGACGACCGGCCTGGTCATTCCCCCCAGCAATGTACTAATCGTTTACTCACTTGCCAGCGGTGGTGCTTCGATTGCTGCCTTATTTGTAGCTGGCTACATACCAGGTATTCTCACCGGCTTATTCCTCATGCTGGTAGCGGGTGTATGGGCCAAGCGAAAGAAGTTTCCCATTGGTGAAAAAAGCTCTTTGAAACAGGTTTGGATTACTTTCATCAATGCTTTTCCAAGCTTGCTTCTCTTGGTGGTTGTCATTGGGGGAATCGTTGCGGGAATATTCACTGCCACCGAAGCATCGGCGGCAGCGGTGTTGTACTGTCTGATTCTGGCATTTGCTTACCGGGAAATTAAAATTTCCGATTTGCACCGCATCTTTTTGTCGTCGGTCGGCACCACTGCGTTTGTGATGCTACTGATCGCGACATCGATAGCGATGTCGTGGGTGATGAGTTATGAAAACATTCCTCAGCAAATCAGTGATCTGTTGCTGGGGATCAGCGATAACAGGATTGTGATCCTATTTATCATAAACCTGATACTGCTATTTGTAGGAATATTCATGGATATGACACCAGCTGTTCTGATTTTCACACCTATCTTCTTGCCGGTGGTTGTGGAGCTGGGAATGGACCCTGTGCATTTTGGAATCGTAATGGTCATGAATCTTTGCATAGGTTTGTGTACGCCGCCTGTGGGGTCGGTGTTATTTATTGGAGTGGGAGTTGCTCAAACGACCATTCAGAAAGTGGTTAAACCACTGCTACCCCTTTTTATAGCTATGCTGATTGCACTCCTTCTGACAACCTATATTCCCGCTCTAAGTCTTTGGTTGCCAAAAGTCTTTGGACTTTAATTTAGGCAGTCACTAGCTGAGGTCTCCTCCGTTTTAGCAAACGCTTGGCGGTCTTCAGCTCTCGGATTTGAAAACCTTCCGTGAAGCGATCATAGATGATCTGAAGGTGATCTAATCTGTCCTCCAGGTCTTGCCCTTGATCACAAATCGCGACCAGATCCAACATTGATCGAAGTGCCCACATCTGAGCCCCCTGCTGTTCCGCTAATTGCAGTGCCTCCTCGAGCAGATGAATTGCCTCATCGGTGTCGGAAGTCAACCTTGCTTTCAACCGAAAAACCTCAGGACCATAAAATGTCTCTCCCGTTTGCTCCATCATTCTTCGAGCTTTGTCAATAAAGTATACCGCCTCACTCTTCTGACCAAGTAGCAATCTGGATTCGGCGAGTGAGGTAAGTAACACAGTGTTCCAATTAAAGAGGCCGATTGATTGAATTGCTTCAAAACCTTCGTCCATCATTTTTATCCCGGCGGGATCACCCATTCTGGTCAAAGCTGCTCCTTTGGAAAAATGTCCCATTGAGATCCAAAACTGATCCTTTTTCTCCAACGCCAGCTCAAGTGCTTTCTCTGCCAGCATTAGTTGCTTCTTCGGCTGATGTGCAAAATAATAATGGAACCGGGCAAAGTGATAGGCATAATATTTACTTACTGGTTCTTCCCCAATTTCAGCGAGCTCCAGGGCTTCACTTATTAGTCTATGCGAAAGATCTGTATAACCTTGAATGAACACAATCATCGATCCGCAGGTTAGTGTAAGCACCTTAAGGTCTCCATGACCCAGAAAGGTCAATGAACGATGTTGGTCAAAACTATAATATTTTAAAGCCTCCCTGTAGTGATGAGAGGCCACATCAAGTTCTCCAAAGAACAGTCGCAGGTTACCTTCATATGTATTTGCTATGACCTTGAATGCACTATCATCACTTTCCGAGGCCATTTCAAGCAATTGCTTGCCCAATTGCTTGCTCTTGGAGAATTGTGCCTTGGTAAGATAATACGACCATAGGCCACAGATGGCATAGAATAGTTTCGTTGAGGATCCTACAGACTGAATCAGTTGATAAGCACGATTATAATGTGTCTCAACCTCCATCACACTGTAGCCCTGGGTGACAGCAAACAGGCCTGCTGTGGCCATGAGATAATCGATTTCTTGCTCTTTATCCCTTTCTGTTTGGGGCAAACTCTCCAGCAGCGCTAGGCCTTGCTGAAAATCCTGGAGTGCTTCTCCATTTGCATACCTGGCCATCGCTGCCGATCCCGCTTTAAACCACCAGCTGACAGCCTCTTTCTTTCTTTCACTCTTTGTCAAATGGTACGCTACCACTTCAGGTTGCTTCTCCACCACAGAAGGAAACCGGTCGATCAATGCAGTGGCCAGTATTGAATGATATTCCTTCCTCTTACTAATAAGCAATGATTGATATGCTGCATCCCTGATCAGCGCATGTTTAAACATAAACCTAAGATGAGGATCAACAAATTCTCCCTTTCTTTTTATCAACTGAGCTCTCTCCAGGCGTTTAAGATGATCGATGAGAATCATCTCGTCGCCAGAGTGCATCTCTTTCATCAAGGCAATTGAAAACTCCCTGCCTATCACTGCCGCCTGTTGGGCTGTTTCCTTAGCACCGCCAATCATATCCAACCGTGCAATCAGTGAATCCTGAAGAGACGTTGGGATCGATAAAGGCTTTAACTGGCCTCGAAGTTGGAAGGACCCTTTGCGCCGGACCAGTTGACCTGAATCCAACACCATTCTGGTCAGCTCTTCTATGAATAATGGTACCCCATCGGTCTTGGCAAGGATCTCATCGAGAACCACTGGTGGCAATGCCTTGGCGTTGGTCTGATGTAGACATATTGCTTTGGCAGCTTCAGGACTTAACCGGTCCACGACGATCTCCTGGACAGTCGGCAATGTCTTCCATGGAACTTGAAAAACCGGCCGGGCCGTTGCCACAACAAGGATAGGAGTCCGTCTTATTGATGCAATAAATTCGTGGAGCCAGTCGATGGTAGTGGGATCTGACCAATGCAAATCTTCAGCTACCAATACCAAATGACTCCTGTGAGCTACTTTTCTTAATATATGATTCAGGGCGGAATAAAGTGCTTGCCTTCTTTGATCACCTGCCAGCTTCCTAATTTCATCCTGACTGCTGTCCATTTCTATTCCCAGTAGAAAGCCAATCATCAAAATATTCATTTCTTCCAGATCATGTCTCTTGGCAAATTTTCGGATCAGGATTGCCTTCTCTTCTTTAGCATCAACCTTATTCAGTCCGGGGATCAATTCTTCAAACATTTCTTTTACAGGCCAGAGAAAACTTTGCTGAGTGTAGATCGAACATCTCAGCTCACAAACCATTACTCTCTTGCGATGAGCCTGTACTTTCACATATTCAACCAGTCTGGACTTACCCATTCCGGGATCTCCCAGCAATTGTATTATGCAACCCCATCCTGCCATGACCTGATCAAGCGCTGACAACAGCTGAGCTCTTTCGATATCTCGACCAATAAGCGGAGTTAGTCCTTTTCCAGTCTTTACATCCACCCTGTCTCTGGCACCACTAGAGGCGATCACTTCATACAGGTTGACTTTCTTTGAAATACCTTTTAGCCTCCGGAGTCCTAAATCCCTTACCTTGAAGTAACCTTCAACAAGCTGCAAAGTTTGCCGGCTAATCAAGAGTTGGTTGGGTGCAGCCTGGCTCTGTACCCGGGAGGCCACATTCGTCGCTTCTCCCATTGCCAGGGAATCGTCCACTACGACCAAACCAGTGTGAATTCCTATTCTAACCGATATCTGAAATTCGCTGAATCTGGAGGCATCAGTTCTGGATGTGTTGATTTCAGAAACAATCTCCAAGCCACACCTCACTGCTGCAACAGCCGCGTCTTCTCTAGCTACTGGAAACCCGAAAAAAATCAAAAGTCCATCACCGAGATACTGAGAAACAAATCCATCATGCCGCTTGGCTACTTCGTCGACCAGGTGATGGTAATCGAGAATTAATGATCGAAATATCTCAGCATCCAATTTTCCGGAAAGTTGGGTTGATCCCACCAAGTCACAGAACATGACCGTCAACTGCCTTCTTTCCACGGGAGAGGAATCAGATTTGTTCTCATCGTGCAGAATGAGTAAAGGTCTTCCGCATTGATTGCAAAATTTTGCACCTTCAGGATTATCCTGGCGACAAAATGAACACAACATAATAATGCGCAGATTTATTAAAAAACAATCGCAGCGAACTGCCAGTCAACATACCTCTCATAGCAAAATTCGCAAGCGAAAAGGCAAAATTATAGGCTTCCGGATTAAGAAGTTGTTAATGTTTCGAAGTGGCCTACTTAGCTCGATTTTTTTACAATGATATGCCCCTTTTCCAGGGAATGAAGTCGTCTTGACCTAGCCGTTCGGCATGTGGCATAGCACCACTTGCAACCTTTATGATGAGATCCAGAAGTTCTTCACCCTTAGATTGGATCGAGTCTTCTCCGGTGATGATCGTACCGGCGTTAATGTCAATGATATCCGGCATTCGCGAAGCCAGATCACTATTGGTGGACATCTTTATGGTAGGGGCAATAGCGTTGCCCGTAGCTGTACCAAGGCCCGTCGTAAACACAATTATGTTTGCTCCAGAGCCAGCCAGACCAGTTGTACTCTCGACATCACCTCCGGGTGTACATAGCAGATGTAAACCGGGACTTAGCGATTGCTCTGCGTAATCTAGCACACCGACGACTGGACTACTTCCACCTTTTCGTGCCGCACCAGCTGACTTCATGGCATCAGTGATTAATCCGTCTCGGATGTTGCCTGGGGAAGGATTCCATGCAAAACTACTTCCATCACGCCTGACTCTGTCGTGATAGCTCCTCATCAGTCTGTCAAACTTCTCAGCCACGCTATCATTGATACATCTGTCAATCAAATCCTGCTCCACGCCATGCAACTCCGGGAACTCAGCCAGGATCGCACGTCCTCCCAGGGCCACGATCAAATCAGAAGTATGACCCAGTGCCGGATTCGCCGTAATGCCTGAAAATCCATCTGACCCTCCACACTCCAGACCGATATTCAAATGACTTAGTGATGCCGGAGACCGTGACACCTCATCAGCAAGCATTAGTCCAGCAAAAGTCTTTTTAACCGCCTCCTTGATAAAATGTCTCTCCGAGCGGCTTTGCTGCTGTTCGAGCAGATAGACCGGCTTCCCGGCACCCTGATCGATTGACTTCAAAGCCTCAGACAAGATTGAGAACTGTGCATTCTGACAACCGAGACTTAGCACTGTTGCCCCAGCTACGTTCGGATTATTAATATACCCGGCCAACAGCCTGCACAACACGTCTGAATCCTCCCTTGTACAACCGCATCCTCCTTCATGAGCAAGGAACTTTATACCATCCACGTTGGGAAATGGTCTTGATGCACTGGACACCAGGGGCTTCTCATCCACTTCGAGTGTAAGGATATCATCAGCACTTGCACCCTCTTTATACTTTCTAATTAGTGGATCGATATCGATGCTGAATCTTGCAGGTGAGGCATAGCCAAGCTGCTCCACAAGACTGCTTCGAAGTACTTCCAGGTTTCTATTCTCACAAAAGACCAGCGGTATGACCAACCAGAAATTACGTGTACCGACACTGCCATCCCGGCGATGATAGCCCATGAAGGACTTTTCTCGGAAGCCGTCTGTATCTGGCTCCCTCCACTGCTTTCCGGAGCTCTTGGTAGAATAGCTTGAAGAAAAGTGTTCGGTATTGTCACGACTTATTCTGCTCCCCTTGGGTATCAATTGTGTTGCGCGACCTACAGTCAGGCCATACATGATTAACTTGTCTCCTGGTTGCAGATCGGTAAGAGTTACCTTGTGCTTGGTCGGAATCTCTTCCACAATCGGCAGATGCAGCTGGTCATCTTGTAGCACTGTACCTTTTGATAGTGGTTTGAGAGCGACCAACACATTATCATCGGTATGTATTTTCAGGTATGAACCTTTCATATTAATTTGAAACTGAGATGTCTAATTTACATTAAAATAGCAGTAGCTCTATGGATCAATTCTATCATGCCAGTGATCTCGTAAAATTCGCGACCTCTGCATTTCAGCAGATCGAAATAAGTGTAGATCGAGCAGATATCATGGCCAAAACGCTGGTCGAGGCAGATCTGATGGGTCACACTACCCATGGCTTGCAATTGCTCTATCCCTACCTCCGGGAGATTGAGTCCGGTGGCATGGCCAAAGAAGGGTTTCCGGATGTGCTGGCTGACAAGGGATCAGCAATAACCTGGAATGGAAATTTCCTCCCTGGCCCCTGGTTGGTACATCAGGCTATTGAACTGTGCCTGGAAAGAATCGACTTCCATCCGATCATGAATGTAGCTATCCAGAGATCTCATCACATCGCTTCACTAGCATCCTATCCTGAATTGGCCACCAAGCATGGTTTGATGATTATCCTGTACTCTTCTGATCCGAACAACGAGACTGTCGTTCCACATGGAGGTATTGAGGGGATATACAGCCCTAATCCAATCGCTTATGGTATTCCCACAGAATCAGATCCGATCATTCTGGACACAAGCATGTCTACTCTGGCCAACGGAATGGTACTGCGTAAAAAAGCTGCCGGCGAACTTTTTGACGCGCCATGGATGTTAGATTCAACTGGTACTCCAACCCGTAATCCCAAGGATTTTGCCGAAGACCCACCTTCTGTAATCCTGCCAAACGGTGGACTAGATCTAGGATACAAAGGCTTCGGCTTGGCGATTTTGGTTGAAGCACTTACCAGCGCCTTGAGTGGGAAAGGTCGCAGCGAACCCCCTGGACGTTGGTGCTCGTCCGTACTTATTCAGGTTCTTGATCCGGCGCAATTTGGTGGTCTGGATCATTTCAAATCAGAAATGCAGCATCTGGTGGATCGCTGCCGGCAATCCGAAGTCCGAGCGGGGGATCCACCGGTCAGAATGCCTGGAGAACGAGCCCTTGAGCTCAGGCGAAAACAGCTTGCCCACGGCGTATCTCTTCATCCTTCTGTCATGGTTTCACTGAAGAAGAGTAGTAAAATGTTGGATCTCTCCTTGCCTGTGCCAATTGACTGACAGGAACAATGGAGTAAAAATACCAGACGGTTTCTTTGTAAATTATAGGTTCTATTGAATTCCTGTCATGTCATGGCTGAACGCAGGCTAGCAGCAATCATGTTTACTGACATAGTTGGTTATAGCACTATGATGCAGCACAACGAGGCAAGTGCAATTGCTTCAGCGAATCGCCATGAATCTGTAGTAACTGAACAAGTACTGAAGGAAAACGGAAGATTACTTCATTTTTATGGCGATGGGAGTCTGTCTATTTTCAATAGTGCAACACAGGCCATACGCAGTGCCATCAAAACGCAGATCAGCCTACAGGATGAACCCGGTGTCCCACTTCGAATAGGATTAAACATTGGAGAGGTTCTGATTGATGGACAAAAGATCTATGGAGATGGAGTGAACATTGCATCCAGAATCGAATCAAGTGGAGTAGCCGGTAGTGTCTTGCTTTCCAAAAATGTTTTTGAAAAAATCCGTAACCGATCAGAATTTCCTTGCCAGTCACTTGGTCGATTTGCTTTCAAAAATATCGCTCAGGATCTGGAGCTGTATGCATTGTCGCATCCCCTTCTAACCGTACCACTACCTGGAGATCTAAAGGGGAAGCGGAATGAAGAAAATGAACGAACGATTGCGGTGATACCCTTTCGAAATCTCTCTGATGATCCGGAGCAGATTTACTATTGTGAAGGTATCTGCGAGGATATCACTCATGCTTTGAGCCAAATACCAGATATGAAAGTTGCTTCAATATCTTCGGTAAAGAATCTATGGAACAAATTTAAGAATGGAGATGCCGTGGGTCAACAACTCGGCGTTGCAATCATCTGCGAAGGCAGTGTAAGAAGAGTGGGTGACCAGCTTAGAATCAATGTGCAACTCTCTGATCTGGAGGAAGGCTACCATATTTGGTCAAGCCAGTTTAACGGATCGGTACAGGACATTTTTGAGATGCAGGATAAGATTACGCAGAACATCGTGAACTTTCTGGAACCTGATCAGACCGTAACTAAATCACCTGGAGAGAAACCAAAAAATTCCCAGGCATATGATGCATACCTTCAAGCCAAATTTCATTTTAATAAGCGTTCCCAAAAACACAATTTGAAGGCCATGCAACTTCTAGAGCGGGCTCTTTCCTTAGATCCAGAATTTGCCTTGGGATATGCCACCCTGGCCAGGGTAAATATTGAACAGTTCTTCACCTATGATCCAAAAGAGCAATGGGAGAAAAGGGCTTATGTTGCCCTTGAAAAAGCTCGGGCACTCGATGAGGATCTTGCTGATATTTATCTAGCCAAAGGCAACCTTCTTTGGACCCGAGAGAACGGATTTCCTCATGCTGATGCCATTAAGGCATACATTCATGCGATAAAAAAGGACCCCATGCTTTCAGAGGCTTACAATGAACTGTCCCGAGTCACCTGGCATGTCGGATTGCTGGACCTTGCTTATGCTGCTTCGCTGAAAACAACTCAATTAGATCCTTACTTTACTGATGGACATTTTCGATTTGGGTGGTTGGAAATCCATCGGGGAAATCTCGATGCCGCCCTAGCTCTTTTGCGAAGGGTTCCGGAAGGATCATTGGCACCAAGTACTGATGTGCTCATATCCCAGTGTCTTCTATTTATGGATCGCAAAGAAGAAGCATTCAACAGACTAGACAGCATTCCCCAATCCCTCCATGAAGATGCAGACTACTGCGGAATGAAGGCGGTTTTTCAAGCGCTGAAGGGAGATGGAAAAGGCGCCGAATTCTGGATTCAGGAAGCTATCAAGTATGGCCAAAGGTTAGGTCACTTTCACCATATTACCTGCAATATCGCAGAAGCATATTCCATCCTTCAGGAATTACCCAAAGCCATCAAATGGATTCGTTACACTATTCAGGATGGTTTTCCTTGCTATCCTTGGCTTATTTCAAATCCTTGCTTCGAGAACTTACGTGAACAACCAGAATTTAATGAGATCCTGGAATCTACAAGAGTTGAGATGGAAAGTTATCGTACCCTTACCAAAGACTTCATTATCGAATGAGATGACCCTCCTCCACCCATTTCTGATCACCAGCAAATACCGTCGCGTCAATGAAGAAATTCCACCGAACGTAACCACCTCCAACCAAGCCACCCAATTCAGTATTGTCACCCAGGGACAGTCGGACCACTCCAGCACCATAACCGTAATATGGGATCCATGGGTCATCTTGGGGTATTGTGAGTAGGGGATTAAAACCTAGTGCAAACTCACGGAATGCACGACCCTCTGGTCCGGCCGATTGCAATTCGCCAGCAACATGTTCGGATCCGGTTTGAGCTTCCCAATTTACGACTTTGCCCTCTCCAAAAGTCATTAGCAGTCCAGTTACCGGGCTGCCATTCCATAAAGCATCTGGAAAGGCAATCTGACCGTTGACCGATTCCTCAATTGGCGCCACCCGAATCGCTCCAGCGGGAATCTCTATTTCGAGGTCGATGAGGTTTTCTGCCTCCTCTGCACGAGCAGCTGAAGCATTTCCGTCCTGGAGGGTCACTGGTCTGTCACCAATCTCAAATCGAAGATCTGTTCCGGCAGGGGTCGTGACTCGGATCACCTGGCCACGCATGGCTGCCTCGAATGTTTCCTGATGTTGACTGAGCTGACGGTAGTTTGTTTCAAGAACGGCTTGCTGATAAAAGCTATCGATCGAAGGAGTAATCTCCATCAGACCATGATCCAGATCGTAGGCTCCCGACCAATGAAAGTGCACCGTTCTTCCTTTTCCGCTAC
This sequence comes from Lewinellaceae bacterium, assembly GCA_024644235.1. Lineage (GTDB taxonomy): Bacteria > Bacteroidota > Bacteroidia > Chitinophagales > Saprospiraceae > JAHELJ01. The sequence continues at coordinate 125,441 of JAHELJ010000004.1, read as the reverse complement.
GAAGCACATCCTGCATGGCCACATAGGCAGCATCAGCCGTAGAAGCACCAGGTAGCATTATCCCCAAATCTACAGTCGACAAATAGGAATTAAGGATTCCTACTTCCAGGCCCTCCATTCCCCGGGTAAACTCTGTTGACCAATGATCAGGGCTGTCAATGGTAACACTGGAGACACCCAAATCAGTGATTTCAAATGGCTCTAGTTGCTCACGTAAATGATCGATTAGACTGGTGTGCAGGTCCGGATGAGCCAACATCCAAACCCTCTCTCCGGGCTGAGGATCAATTCGTTCTACCAGACATTTGGCTAAAGAGCGATAATCCAACATTTCGCCTTGCTCAGGATCATTCTGGTTCATACATCCAAGATTTACGAAAAGAAATATAATTGTCGCGATGACACCCTGCATTAACTTTAGCATACCTTAATTTACGAATTCAGAAGCAGGACCAAAAGTTGATGGACCCAATGAAAATACCAACTAAAGACTTCTTGAAAAATAATTGCGATTTTGGAAACTAATTACCCCTCTATTGGAGTTTATAGCGCATTATAGACTGCAGTCAATTTCCTGCAGGTAAGTGCAATATGTGTAACAAATTAATCAAACTTGCCACCCCCCTCGTTCTATCCGTTGTTCTGTGTATTTCCACCTGGGCACAGAATGGCAGTTCATCAGCTCTTCCCTTCGATATCGGGACTTCCGTGCAGCCCTTGCGATCATTACAGGATGATGATCTTCAAGTCTTGTTAGACCGTTGTATTCAATCGAATTCAAAGTGGAATAAAATGGTGTCATCCAAGAGGATGTCAGTGGGAATCGTAGACCTGAGTGATCCGGAAGCGGTTCGATATGCAAGGGTAAATGGTAATGAAATGATGTATGCAGCTAGCCTGCCGAAAATTGCCATTCTCTTAGCAGTAGTTGATGCTCTTGAGAGGCAGGAGATCGAAGACACGGAGGCTGTGCAAAGGGATCTGAAACTAATGATCAGTAAATCTGATAACCAGGCTTCCACAAGAATGATTGATTTAGTGGGATACGAAAAGATTGAAAGCGTTCTAACCGATCCCCGTTACGAACTCTACGACGAGGAGTACGGAGGTGGACTTTGGGTGGGAAAGCGATATGCCGCTCAGGGTAGACGTTATCCAGATCCAATAAAGGGCCTAAGCCATGCAGCTTCGGTTTCCCAGGTTTGTCGGTTCTACTATTTATTGGCTTTTGGGAAATTGGTCAGTCCGGCTCGGAGCAAACAGATGTTGGACATCCTGGTTGATCCTGCCCTGAATCATAAATTTGTCAACACCCTTGATCGTACTGCGCCCAGGGCTAAGCTGTTTCGAAAGTCTGGTTCCTGGCGGTCTTATCACTCAGATTCCATTTTGGTATGGGGCCCACAGCGCCAATATATTCTTGCTTGCCTGGTAGAAGACGAAGATGGTGAACGCACATTAAGGCAGCTGGCTTACGCAGTTGATGAAATGATGAAGCACTAATTTTTCAACAAACGGTATTTTACTAGTTTCTATCTTCAATCCCTGACTATTGCCAGACATGTACATTGTTCAGGGAATCAGAAACACCCTACTCAGGCTCTTTGAAATTCGTCCTGGCGAATTCGAGCGAGCCTTTTTGATGCAGATCTACATTTTCCTGCTTATCTGTACCCTGCTTGTTGTAAAACCGACCGTTAACGCTTTATTTCTGTCAAAATTTGGAGTAGAAGACCTGCCCAAAGCCTATCTGCTGGTAGCAATTTTTGCGGCTGTCATAACCATGTGGTATTCACGCCTGCTAGGCCGGTATGCTTTGATTCAGATTATTCAGTATACGATTTGGGCCTCCGTGGCCTGTCTGATTGTTTTCGGCATACTGCTGCGATTAAATTTCCTCGAGGGCTGGGTGCTGTACATCTTCTTTGTTTGGGTTGCCATTTATGGGGTACTCTCCGCCTCGCAGTTTTGGATTCTTGCCAACGTAGTCTTCAATGCCAGAGAAGCCAAGCGACTTTTTGGGTTTATTGGGGCCGGTGCGATCGCTGGTGGAATTGCTGGAGGTTACCTTACATCAATCATCGCTCAATTCATGAGCAGTGAATTTCTCCTATTTCTGGGTGCATTTTTCTTATTTCTATGTATCAGCCTTACCAAGAGAATTTGGAATAACCATGTAGAAATCTCCCTCACCACATTTCAGAAAGAAAGAAGGGTTCGATTGCACTCAAAAAGACCCTGGGAATTGATCAGGCAGTCACGGCATCTGACCTATCTGGCAGTGATCGTCGGGACTAGCGTGATTGTGGCTAAGTTGGTGGATTATCAGTTTAGTGATTTCTCATCTTCAAGGATCAGTGATCCCAACGAACTAACAGCATTTTTCGGTTTCTGGTTTTCCACCTTCAACCTGATATCGCTCTTTATTCAACTGTTTATTACCAGGCGAGTAGTGGGTAACTATGGAGTAGGCAGCTCGCTATTCATCTTGCCGACGTTGCTCATGTTGTCAGCGATGGCTCTTATTTTCTTTCCTGTATTAGCTATTGCCATATTACTGAAAATGGGCGACGCCAGTCTGAAACAGTCCATCAACAAAGCGGCCCTGGAGCTGTTGGTTCTTCCCATTCCAATGGAAATCAAAAACAGAACCAAAACCTTCATTGATGTTTTTGTCGATAGTTTGGCTACCGGAGTCAGTGGTCTGATCCTGATCTTCGTCGTGACAGCTCTCAAGTTGCCCTCCATTGCCATTAATCTTTTGATTATTCTATTTGTGGGTCTATGGATCTATTTCGCCAGCAGGGTTAGACGTGAATACTTCCGTTCTTTCAAAGCCCGGATTGAAATCGACGGTGCCGCAGAAACGGAATTAGCAGATAAACATCCTTCTATTTTGAAGGGACTGAAGAGTGTGCTCGAGCATGGTAGTGAAAAACAGCAATTATATGTGTTGCGAAAAATCAAAGAGGCCAATGATGAACGCTTAGTTGATGAAGTGGCCTCTCTCCTGAATCATCAGTCATCAGATATCAGAGCAGAGGCCATTCAAATCTTATACTTTTTTAAAGACTCCTCCCATCTCGAAAAAATCCGCAGTTTAACCAGGGATCCCTCACAGCGCGTAAAAATTGAAGCTTTCGAATACCTCTTTGCCAAAGATCCTGCATTCAGAATCGATGGGTTGGAGTCATTTCTGAATGATCCTGATCCGAGAGTTCGGGGTGCTGCCCTTGTCAGCCTGGCAAAAGAAACCACTGACAATCCGCAGTTGCAACAGGATTTAAATCTGGAAAAGTACGTCCAAGATTTATGGCAAGAAAGTATGTCCTTTACTGATCAGGGACAGATAGATTCAAATTTACTGAAGACAGCAGTATTCAAAACGGTAGGATATGCCCGAATGCAGAGCAGGTATCCTTTGCTGCTCGAAGCGATGTCTGATGAATCAGACCTTGCTCGTGAGGCTGTACTGGCAGCAGGATATACCCGGGATGATTATTTTCTTGCCGCTTTGATGGAGAAAGTTGATGGTAGCTCCTCCGATGAGGCTATAAAAGCGCTGGCATCTTATGGTAAGGGAATTGTTCCAATCATCATGGAAGAAATTCCCATATCAGCAATCGGTGATCCCAGTGTCTATAAACTTCCGGCTGTACTGGGAGCTATTGGAGCGCAACCAGCTGTTGACGCACTGTTCTCTTTGATGGACCATTCTGATGCGATAATTCGAATGGAGGCTCTGCGAGGGCTCAATCATCTTCGAAGATCCCATCCGTTTTTGTCCTTTAATGAGAAGGCTGTCGTAAAACGCATCTACGAAGAAGCACGGGTCTTCTATGATACCATTTCAGCTATGTATCTGCACGCTTCGATGACTGAAAGCGACAGCAAAGAGATCCCTGAGCCCGAGAAGGAAGCCCGTGAATCACTCATTCGGGTATTGGAAAAAAGACTTGATCAAAACCTGGAACGAATCTTTAGACTTTTGGGACTGAAGTATCCGCCGGATGATGTGCATGTGATTTACAAAGGTATCCGAAGTACCACGGAAGAAATGAGAAGCAGCTCAATCGAATATCTGGATAACTTGCTAGAACCCAGCCTTAAGAAGATCCTGATCCCCATAGTTGAAAATGCCTACCTGGATTCGATTTCATCGGAAGCCTTGGAAAACCTCAGTTTACCCATTCCCGATGACTATACAAGCTTTGCCACTTTGCTTTTAGGAAAGGACTTTCAGGTCAAACTTGCCGTGCTTGACCTTATTCAGCAATTAGGTGATCCAAATTACATCCCCATAGTCGAGGAATGTGGAGCTGCGACGAGGAATACCAAGGTATATCAGTCTGCCCTGAAGACCATTCAGATTCTAAACTCCAGGAAAGATTAAGATCGAATTAGCCGATCGATATGCGTCGCTAATGCGAAGTGATCGTTGCTCGAATTCTTTTTCAGAACATTTGACATCAAAGTCACCAGGTACTTGGTACCATCAGGGTGCTCAACTATGGCTACTGAATTCATGTAGTTGTTCACATTTCCCATGTACTTGCGACATTCGTATCCTTCCTCCGGTTGACATTTATACAGGCTTCCCGATTTAAAATATACAGCGGCGTCAGACAAGACCTTGGCAGATGCATACCGGATCCTGCGATCGGTCATATACATCAATCTCTTCAATTCAAGACTGGATGAAGGGTCCACTAACTTCCCTTGCTCAACTGCAATTAAGAATTTCATCATTCCATAAGGCGTGCCGGTGCTTCCTCCTAGGCCAGGGACCATTGACTTGCCGCCACGGGTAAACAAACTGCCCAATCGCCATTCATCTTCCCCGATTCCAAGACTTCGGAGTGGATCATTGACAATAGACATTGCAATCTCACTTAGTTCAGTTTTAGGTGTATTCTTAAAATACTCATTGGCTTGGGATTCGGACAGATCAGGATATTGCTGACCAAAAGCCCGCATCAGAATTAGCTCCCGCCATAGCACACTGGCAGCGCCATTCGAACTAACCGAAAGCATGTGATCGACCCACTCATAGAGTGAAAAGACATCTTGCTCCTGCAGCACTCTTTTGAAAAACTGTTTGGTAGCAGGATCAAAAAAGGGTACCGTGTGCTCATTCGGAATAGCCCATACTCCAGCTCTTACCTTTTTATCTTTCAATAATCTAATGCGATCCTCAAATGACTCAGGATAAATGCTTTCCAACTCACAAAACAACCCTGCAGCGATAGCCAGTTTCCCCACGCTTCCTGGCTGAAATTGCCTTTGTGGCTGGCGTTCTGCAAAACGTACCGGGCGGCCGGGAGTGATATCCAAAAGAGCAATTGAATAACTCTCATGCATGTTCGGAAACAACTGATTTAGCTTTTTTTGTAATTCCGGATCTACTTCGGGCAACGTCATATCCTTGAGAGTGCCTTCAACCAGATTCAATTTGATCTCATCCATCGCCCGGAGTGCTCCGGATAGATTTGCTGTTCCTTGCAGAGACCCCTCTTGAATCATTTGTAAACGGGCCAATCGCCTTATTCCGGTTCGATCGTACCCATCAATAGGATAGGTAGGAGCCATTATCATGCTCGCTCCCAACACCAGTAGTATACAGCTTATGAACTTTTTCATTGCATTCTTGTTAAGTCCGCTTCCAGTGAAATTGTTCTTTTAGTTGAGATTTCAGGGACCAACTTATTCAGATACTCAGAAGCACGAGCGTTTTTATTTTCTACGAAAGGGCGCACCTGAAACAACCAGAGTTGCCCGTCTTTGAAACCCAACTCCATGTCGAAAGGTCCTGCAGTTTCAATACCTGGAATGGTAGGTAGTAGCTGCCGAGCCTCAGCAGCGATGCTCCTTAATACCTCCCGTTCCGACTTTCCAAGAATGGGTGTTTCAAATGATGCATAGATGACTTTACGACCTCCGCTTGCAGGAATTGTAATGTATGAATGCTCACGGGATGGAGCGATCAACCTATCCGATCCTTCATTCTCCAGCAAATAGGTCTCGGCCGCCTGACCGTCTACCGCTCCTCCCACTCCCCGATTAAAAGCGATACTCACGTCCAGGTCATCGTCTGATTGAATGCCCTTGGTAATCAATACTCCGGAACAATCCGCATTTATACTCGGGATTATCAATATAGAAGGGTAAACATTTTCCGGATTGAGCAAATACTTCTGTCTCCATCGGTAGCTTCGTTCGGAGTAGGGTGAAGCCCACACATCTTTGATTCCTTGCAGTATCTTCTCGCTTTCCAAGACATTAAACAGGGTCAAATTCAACCCTGCTCCGGTGAAATCCTTTAGGTCTTCCATGTTGGTATCACTACGGAGAAAAACCGGAACCCTCCCAAGAGGATGATTGAGGACAGTGACGAAATCCGCATGCAGCTGCTCGACAAAATGTGGCAGCAATGGCATATTCCTAATTTCTTCCCTAAGAGCCTCCAGTCTGTCAATGACGGCCTTCTCGATAGCTGGTTCGGTCTGACCTTCTATCCTCATCTTTTCGGTATCACGGAAGATAGTCATCAGTCTATTCCAGTAGGTTACATTACCTCCGGGAATCGTTTGATCCATGTGTTCTCTAAATATCCCGAAAGGAATGACCAAACCGTCCACCACATTGTCTGGAAACAATGCTTTCAATTGCCCCAGGTTGGCTGCCTTCGGCCCGCATAACTTCCCAGAGTCATTTGCCCTAAGGTTGGCAAGATCTAAGATTTGCCTTTCCAGTAAGGCCAACTTTTCGACCGACACCTTGATCCGTTGCTCACTTCTTTTTCTCACACTGAACAAGTTCCTCTCCTCTTGACTCATCTCCTCTCTGTTTCTCATGATCACTGTACCCTTGGGCCCTACTGCATAAAAAATCATCTTACCATGGTATGCCTTTAAATCATTGAAGGTCTGCGGCGTAATCACTGCGTTTGGAATGCCCAGATTACGTGCCAACAACTGAACATGGGAAACCAGATTTCCTTCACTCACTGTTAGAATACCTGCCACCGGCTTTAGATCGGCCGGCGGACGGTTGAAGACATAGATCTTATCGTCAGCCACCTCTATCTCCATCTGACTTTCGACCACCACCAGTTCGCCCAGAGCATATCCCGGATTCAGACCTCGGGTACTGCTGGCACCAGGCAATGCAAGGACCTCGTTCCTCACTTTGGATTGAGTAGCTGTGAAGTCTCCCAACCGGCTTATCGTCAAACCAAGATCCAGAAGTACTGATCCCCGAATGCGATCATCAAGATAACTGTAAGATTGGGGTGCAAAATTCTGATACTTACCGATGATATCCTCGTAATGGCTACGGAACATACCCACACTCCATTCCAGGACTGCCCTTGATCTTTCAAAAAAATGGTTGAGGTCGGTTAGCTGAAGATCACTGGATTCTGGAACGATCAGATCTCCGCGGATCTCTTCCCACTCCCATATTTCAATGTATCCACAACCGGCTGCCGCTTCACTCAACAAGTAGATCTTTTGCATAAGATCATGAAGATTATGTGGCTGCCAATTCGCTACCTCCGTAAAAATTACCTGCTCCATTTTGAGGGAAAGGTCGAGAAGAGCTAACCGGGCCAGAGGTTTATGAGTTGCAGAGACTTCTTTGCGGACCTCCCATAAAAGATTAGAGATCATGGCGATTTTCCGATCTGCAGGCAAGGAAGAAATTTGTTTCAACTCAGCTGCCAGCTTTTCCCTGATCGAAGAATTTGCCGGAAGCTTTTGGATATCGGGCCGAAAGGAACTTTCGTTTACTGGTCCAAACATTGTCTGCATGTTGGCAATCAATTTCTCGAAGTCCTGGATCTGCGTCTGATTTAACTTTGTCCGGTGAGTAGACAAAAAACTTCTAACTGCATCAATGTCCTTCGCTTCGGGCTGCCCATGAATTTTTACCCGCAAGTCCATAAAAGCAGGATATTGATCAGAAAGTACCTTGGATTGTGCCCGGACCAATTGATTGGCAGGTGAGTCGCCCTGGTGAGGCAGGTCGCGAGCCAACTCACGTAAGAGAAAGTAGTGACTCTTTAGGTTGACATCAGATGCAAGCCTGGACTGTAAAAATGCTTTACCCCACTCTTCTTCATCCTCGATCTGGATTGCACCGCGGTAAAATTGAGCCTTTTGCCATACCCAATCATGGGCAACTGAGCGAAGGTACTGCTCTAATTGATATTGCTTAGCCCGGGAATGATGGTGATCCTTGTCCCAGAATTCTTCAAAGTCGGTAGTTGATAAGATCTGCCCAAGAAAGATATGATTGGATTTCGCAAGTGCGCTAACCTCATCCTTATATCTCGCTCTTTGCACTCCCCCACCCTCACCGCAGGGTTCTTTCGGAGGGTTAATTCGACCATCTTTGCAAAACCATCGAATATCTTTGTACGGACCCCGGATGTCTGCCCGGAGAACTTCTACGAAAGCCTTGATTTGCTCGTCAGACTTCTTTTCATTCTGACTAAAGATGCCAGAGATTAGAAAAAAGCAAATAGTACCTGCGGTCAAAATTATCTTCTTCATAAAGTGGCTTCAGTCTAACGTTGAATATGATGGAATAAACGGTTGGGAGTGTTCGTTAGTTTCAAAATACGATCTCATTTCAAAACCTATACCTTGACACTAAGACAACCAATCCATTTGCATGTCCTATTTTTGCCCACCGAGAAAAGCAGTGAGCCTCAAAATGACAAATAAAAGACGCCAATTAGCTTTATTGGTCACCAGCTTCATCTGCTTCATACTACCCGGTAATAGCCAGATCCTGATTGAAGATTTTGAATCCGCAAGTCTTGCAAACTGGCAAGTCATTAAGGATACGGCTGAAATCACCTTATCTACCGTGTATAACGGTACCTATTCCTTACGGATGCATCGACCGGATATTGGAGATGCAGAATCACTTATCATACACAATAGCTTTCAGGGCAATAATGGATCCTACCAGTACTATTGCCTGGCGGACGGACCCGTCTCTGATATTGATTTCCTTTTTCAGTATTTAGATGCAAGTAATTATTACCGGATTTCATACAAACCCTTGACTACCGATAATCCTGAACTTGTACTGATCAGGAGGCTGGATGGAGTCGATCAGGTCATCGATCAGGTTCCGCCAAAATTTGGTTTGGATGTGTGGCTTGATATAAGAATAGACCGATTTTGTTCAGGTGAAATCATGGTCTATGTGAACGATGAACTGGAACTCTCAGTAATTGATCGCTCACATACTCAGCCAGGAACTATTGGCCTAAGTGCCTGGACATCATCCTCATATTTCGATGATATTAGCTTTACTCCGATGAACCGCACAGTGGTCACTGATCTTTCAGAGACCATATGCAGTGGCGAATTTTTTCCGGTTGGCAACAATCGTTACTCTGAATCCGGGATATTTTCAGACACCCTTTTGAGTTCCACCGGATGCGATAGCATAGTTAATCTTGAGCTTGCTGTGAGTCCACACTTTCTGGTCACTGAAGTGGACACAATCTGCCGTGGCCAGTTTTATCTTTTGGGAACTGACTCTTTAACAGAATCAGGCAGATTCTCGCAGAGCCTGACGAGCCAATTTGGATGTGACAGCATAGTGGAACTATCACTCACGGTGACCGATCAACTCTTTACCCTCTTGTCGGATACATTTTGCCTGGGGGAAAGCTATCTCTTTCATCGCGATACGATCCGGACACCAGGTACCTACACGCAGAGTTGGACCACCGCTGAAGGCTGTGACAGCCTGGTACAATTGAATTTAGAGCAGATCCAGCCTTCTTTAGACATCGGGCAGGATATCGAGTGGTGCTTCCGGGAGGATCCGTCACTCATGTTCACGGTAAATGACCTAGATACTTATTTGTGGTCTGATGGTTCGAATGAACCTAATATAGAAATTACCGAGCCGGGACTATTGTGGTTGGAGTCGACTGTCCAGGGTTGTATTGTCAGAGATACGATAAACATCATCAATAAATGCAGTCTGCAGATTTATGTACCAAATGCATTCAGCCCTAATGGAGATGGGATCAACGATCTCCTGCTCCCTCAATCCAATAGCCCGCCAACGAATTTTCGAATGCAAATCTTTAATCGCTGGGGTGGAAAGGTCTTCGAAACCGAAAACTTTAACCTGGGTTGGGACGGGAATGCTGACGATGCTGAATTAGCTCCTGATGTTTTTCTCTGGGTGATCGAAGCGGATGATCAGGTCTTGTCAGGTGATGTATTATTAGTTCGCTGATCTCAACTTAGCGATGAGATTAGTTTCTCCAGATTGCCCTCCTCGATCGTTCGCAGGTAATCGATAACCTGATTGGGCAACTTTGAAACCCTGGTCAAATCGGTACCCAATAAATCTTTCTTCGACAATGCAAAGGACACCAATTGATTACGTGATATCGAATTACGATCAAGTTTTTTCCATAGGTCAGTAAAATATTGGATCGTTTCTGGATTATCATTTAGTTCAAATTCAGGAATAACCTGTCGACCGCTGTATAGAAAAAGGTAAGCAGCAAGCACCAGGGCAATTCGCTTTGGTACCCGCTCATGCAATTCCACATATTCCATCATTGTCGGCATAAGCCGGCTGCGGAACTTGGAAAGCGAATTGAGTGAAATGCTGGCAAGCCGATGCCTGAAGAACGGATTGGTGAAACGATCGTAAATCTGCTCGATATATTTATTCAACTGAGCAACATCCATCGACATCACCGGCACGACTTCCTGCCTAAGGAGACTGTCGATGAATTGAAAAAGATCCCGTTTCGCCATGACCTCATCCACAGCAGACTCACCTTGCAGGAGGCCGATGGGGACCATAGCAGTGTGGGCCCCATTAAGTAACCTGATCTTTATTTTGCTGTATCTCTCCAAACTCTCGGCAAAAATGACATTGAGACCCACCTTTGGCAAAGGCAGGTGCTCGCTCAGGTCCGGTGGCCCTTCGATCACCCACAGATGATAGGGCTCGGCCTGGACCATCAATTTGTCCAGGAATCCAAGCTCCTCCCAGATCGCTTCGTCATCCCCGGGATAGCCCGGCACGATTCGGTCGACGAGTGTGTTGCAGAATATATTAGCTTCTTTGAGCCAGACACGAAAGGATTCAGGTAGGCTCCAACGATTGCTAAGTTCACTTAGCAGTTCATACAATCGCTGCCCATTTTCTGGAATCAGTTCACATGGCAGAACTACCAATCCTTTTTTGCTGTCCCCGCTGCACCATTGGTATCTTTTCCAAAGTAGTTGAAGCAGCTTTCCGGGAAATGACAGGGCCGGTTCGTCATCAAGCTGTTCATCGGAAGAAATTGAAAGCCCAGCCTCCGTGGTGTTGGAGATCAAAAATCTAAGGGACTCGACCTCTGCAATCTTTAGAAATGCATTGTTATCCTGATATGGATTTACAATTTCCTGGATGGCGCTCACCAGATCATGCTTCTCTATCACGGTAGATCCTTTTCTTCCCCGGATCAACACGTGATACAAACCATCCTGCTCATGAAACGATTTGTATGATCCTGCTTGGGTGGGCTTTATCAGTACAATACCCCCACCAAATTCACCATTCCGATTGATCTGCTCAATCATCCAGCCGCTGAATCCACGCATAAAGTTTCCCCCGCCAAAGAAAGCTACTTTGATAGGTAGCCGGGCAATATCTTGCAATTCTGAACGGTTAAGACGTGGCAGGTTCACCAGCTATTATGAGCTTTTGGATAAAGGTTTCATTTGGACATCAGTAAGCTCAATCTCCGATAGCAATTCCAGCCTCCCTTCTTCAAAGGCTTGCTCAATTTCACGAAATGAAATATCCTCTCCCTTCTTTGGCTTGAAATTGTGATAGTCCTGAATCCTCACACCAGCGATCCGTCTCTCGTTAAATGCCTCACGAAAGCGAATTCCTACTTCACCATCATCTTCTGTGTAATGATAGGCTAGGTAATCCATCTTGTAGCTTACGGGGTCAAACCAGTAATAGAACACATCTTCCCAATCTTTTCCCCCGGCTTCCTGAGCGAAGGTGACTCGAATTTTTTCATAGGCCTTCCCCTTAATATTCACTCTACCAGCATACTCCGCATTCACCGCAGGATCTTTCAGATTAAAAGGAAGAAAGGCGAAGTAAATCACAGAGTTCACGGATCGTGAAAAAGCTTGAGCCCGCTTTTCAGGTACTTCTGTTTGTTCTCCATTGGTAAATCTGATGTGTCCCTCATTGGTCAGCCTGTCCACGATCTCATTATCTAATGTATCACGAAAAGTCCTGGTGAACTCGAAGGAACCTCCTCGCCTGAGATAGGTGTACTTGCGATTTCTAAAAACAAAGGATGACTCAGCGGCGTCAAGCAACTCCATGCCTGCGCTTTCAATCGCTTGCTGAATGATAGCATCTGCCTGCTCCAGTTGCTCCGGTTCTTCAGACGCCTCTTGACAGGCAAAAAATGTCAGGATCGCAAGGGATCCTATGAAACCAAGCAGAGATCTTATGGAAGTCAAATTCATATTATGGATTTACTACATCAGCGATAACAAGTTTATGCGAGAGATTGTTGTTCGATGTGAATGTTTACCACGTTCGTTTTTCAAGTAATTCCTGAATCTGTTCCTTAGGTACAGGAAGTTCATCCATATGATCACGCAGCCATTGCGAAAAGTCTTTTTCGATCTCGTCAGTCCATCTGCTATCAATTTGGCCGGGTGTGTAGACGCCTGCTCTTAATCGTGAGATGCCAAACATATCTCTCAATCGAATCACCTCCGAAGTGACAACGACTTTCTCAGCCAGGTGAGCGGGAACAAATATCACGCCCTCTCTTTTCGCCAGCACCACATCACCCGGCAATACAGTAGCCGCTCCCATCCGAATGGGAACATTGAGTCCACCAAGCATCACCTCGGTAAGGAATGAGGGATGCCACCCTTTCACAAAGGCATTGAAACCTTCAATTTCACTAAGCCCTTCCAGATCGCGGCTGGATGCATTGAATACCACTCCGTTGCCCGATTTAGCAAAAATAGAATTGCCCAGATTGTCGCCTATTAAAGTTCCGTCGATAATCTTACCAAAGCCATCTGCTACATAGACATCGCCCGGTGAAAGAATATCGATTGGCCAAGAATTTGTATTTCCTATGCGACCTTCTTCCTTACCTCTTACCTTGATTGCGTCGGAAACATCCGGTCGATTTGGAAGGTACAGAGCCGTGAGTGCACGACCTACCACAGAAACATCTTCATGTATCATTTGCCAATCTCCCTCGAACTGATTGTGGTAACCTTCTCCACGTAATACACCCCAGGCCTCTTCGATTGTGACCATTTTCATTCGCTCCAAAATTCCATCGGGGACCTTCGGTCTTCCATCATCAAATCGCTCTCCCTCCCAGGAAGAGGTCAAAAAAATCATTTCTTCTTTGTCAATAGTCTGACTCTGTGCCCATACAGGAATCAGCAGGCTTATCGAAATCATGATTTGACGTAACATAATTATAGCTTTTGTCAGTTTATTTACGCAATTGCATTACCTGGTCATCAATGTGTTTTTTCGCCCAGAAACCGGACATAAGTGATGAGTTGCCATCGCATCTCTTCAGGCAGCAGTAATACATACGGAACCATATTTCCCCGACCTGTATTTAGCTTCCAAAACAATGCACCATCAGACTGTTGCATCACATCAGGTGAACTGAAATTTTTGGGATTTACTGGTAATCCAACTCCTGCTGCGCCATCTCCCTTCCCTTCATGTCCATGGCAAGGTGAACAGTAGATCTCGAACTGCTCTGCTCCATTTTTGAGAGCAGACTCGTCATTGGCATAGGGATTGACCAGATCATCGGCCCAGGCCGGAGCTTTCCATTCACCCTCCTGAGCATCAGTCTCCACGGTGGCTGAAAGGGCCATCAGAAGAACGACAATCACAGCCAAAATAAGGGTCCTCTGCAAGTGTATCAGCATCAAACAACTAATCCAAAATTTGAAAGTAGGAATTTTTTCCGGTACTACTATTCGGCGATCTCCACGTCTCTTTCCACTCGATTTTTACGATCGAGAACTTTCCTCCCTATACTCTTCAAGCATACGTAAAAGATCCGAACCACCTCTGATTGCTACCAATGTGGTCACTAAAGCATACCATATCAGTGTCAATCCAATCAGAATCAACCAAAACATATCTGTAGATGAATCATTTTTAGAAAATTAATTGAATCAGGTAAGCCAACGCTTTAAATAAGAACCTAGCACCATAGCTACCCCGGTAACCAAATAGGCAGCGATGCCAGCCTTGTAAGGACCAATCATCGCAGCAAAATCCTGGCTGACATCGAGCTGCTGCATAATTAGAAATGTGATCGGAATAATTGCGCCTGCCAAAATAGCTGCAATAGCACCCCAGTTATTGGCTTTTCTCCAGTAGCATCCGGCTATCAAAATCACAGACATGCTGGCAAGGTAAATGGTGCCGGTGATCTGTAGGTAAACCCAAAGATCTCCCTTCAACGGATACCAAAGTCCGTACAACAATAGAAAAATACCAATGGCTCCTACCAACATGCGATTTACCCGGAGGCCTCTTTTTTCCGACCACTTGTTTCGATGAAAAGGTTCCAGGATATCATTATAGATCACAGAGCTCCATGCCAGCAGGTAGGAGGAATTCGTAGACATATCAGCTGCCAACATTGCCGCAATCAGTATGCCCAGGAGACCAACTGGCACGACGGCAGCAATCATTGCCGGCATAGCTAAAATATCACTCGATGGCAAAGCTCCTCCCCCCCTGAAATAGTAAAATGCAACGATGCCGAACAGCGCAGGAATAGCAAAACGTACTAGAAAGAATGGAGAGGTTCCTCGATAAATGCCTTGACCGGTTTTCGTATCCCTCGCTGCTAGAACCCGGGTGATCATCGTTTGCCAGGTAAGAACCGAAGCAAACGCCAAAAAGATGTCAAGACAAACTCTGTCCCATCCATATTGACCTCCAATAAAGGGATTAAAGGCACGGGCTCCATACTTCTCCATCAGGTTATCAGTGAGTGCATTCCAACCATAGTTATACAAAAAGAGACAGGTTACAGCAATCAGTCCGATGCTCATCACAATGAATTGCAAATAATCGGTGACCAACACACTCAGCATACCACCCAGGATCGTGTAAGCCACCACAATCAACAGCAAAATGGTCATCATTACCTCGAGATAGCCGGGATCTATACCCATGACTACCGTGAGAAAATCTCCTCCCATTCGGAGGAAAACACCCATATTCAGAAGTCCACCCAATACAATGACAACTCCACATGCCCATCGAACTTTCTTGCCAAATTTCTTGTCAAAAAATTCGGGAAGAGTGATTACTCGCTCCTCCCTCAATGGCTTGATGCAGAAACCGGTCTGACCGATGAGCCACATAGCAAACATGAGGGCAATTCCGGGCGTGATGCCCGCAAAACCATACTTGTAACCCAATTCCGCATTCGCCATGAAGGTCACAATGCCGAATTCAGTAGCTGCCAGGGATGCAATCCCGAGATAGAGGTCAACTTTCCTGCCAGCTACCAGATAGTCATCGACTTTGGTCACGTATCGTCGTACCCATAAGCCTGCAACGAGAGTACCTATGATATAGAAGAGAATAATGGCTCCGTCTACGTACCAGCTAAATAGAGTCATCCCGGCCAGGTTAGCTATGACTGATGTCGAGAATAACCTCCTTTACGGCAGATAGCACAGCCTCGGAAATCCGTTTTCCTTTCTCGGCGCTGGCCTTCCGGGGTTCTCCATAAGCTCCAGAAGGAGTAAGTTGTTTCATGGTGCGATAAAACGAAGCCGATGGACCACTAAGGAGATCTCCGTCAGCCCATTGAAGATTGGGACGGTTTTGCTTAGCGGGGATCACTTCGGTATTCACAAGGTGAGGGGCTATGACCATCATGAGGGATGTTTCGAATTCCCCGGCGTGGCCGGTACCACCTGGACCAGTATCTGAAATCTTCCGAAGCGCCTCATTCGCAATCCGCCACCAGGTCAGCATCACTACTTTACATTGTGGGTTCCGGTAACCAAAGGTTTCCACAAAGGTTTGCCCTACTGCCTGGTTACCTCCGTGACTATTGAATAAAACCAGGTTTATAAAACCGTGAAGCACTACCGAATTTGCCTGATCGATCAAGGTTCGCAATAGCGTTTTGTGCCTGACCGACATCGAACCCGGAAAATCCAGGTGATGTTCTGAGCAGCCTACCGGTATCGAGGGCAAGATCAAAATCAGGTCGTTCATTTGATGATTTAGCTGATCGAGAAAGTATTCACCAATCAAACGGTCGGTAGAAAGAGGTAAATGAGGACCGTGCTGCTCGGTCGCTGACACTGGCAAGATCACGGGGATGGATTTCTCCAATTGTGCAATCTGGGGTGAAGACAATTGATCCCAATACATATCTTATTTCTTTACAGCCCACATCTCGATCTCCACGAGAAGGGTCATTAATAAAGGTGTTTGAACCGCAGTACGTACCGGCAGAGGTTTCGGGAAATAGGTCTGATAGATTTCATTGAAGCGGGGCCAGTTATCCAGATCAGTTAGATATACGTTTACCTTGAAGACATCCTTCAAATCGACACCAGCAGTCTGTAGCTGGGTGCGGCAATTATCCAATGTCACCCGTGTCTGCTCTTCGATGGTATCGCCAATAACATTCCCGTCATTGTCAATTGCTGCCTGCCCGGAAATTACGACCAATTGTCCCGGGCTGACAGTAAGTACGGGCGAATATGGTCCAGCCGTTTTGTGTTGTGATGCTCCTGCTGGAACAGCCTTTCCCGCCGGTTGCGATTCCTGAGAAGACCCCATCGGATGAGGGAGATATCCAACAAAGCCACTGATCTTCCACTTGCCCTCCACTTTTTGACACTGATAAAGCGTTTGCCAATTTAGAGTCACAATTTCACCGGATTTTGTTCTGATTTGACCATCAAACTTTTTATGAGCTAATGCCGACCGTCCTGAAATCTCGATATCTCGAAGTGTGGTAGCCTCGTAAAGAGCCTGTTCTACATTCCCTTGCCATTCTCTCGACTTGAAATCTTTGGCTTGCTTTATCCACTCTTCCTTGTAGGACTCTAAATCCGGAAAGCTTACTGTCCACGAGTCTGGATTTTGTTTGCCATGAGCATGCAATCCCATGAAAGTCACTTCCACAAAATCATGCTCAACCCGGCTCCAGTCAGCGGCACAAAAAGCAATGATATCTCGTTCAACAAGCATCTCCCAGATCTCTTTCCTATCCGTGTCGGATGAAGCAAATGGATTCTGATAAATGACAGTGCTCATGTTCGATATTTTCTTAGACGTTAAAAACTCGTTTGGAAAGCAGGTGCTCTTCGATCAACTGCTCATCAGGTTCAATACCAAGGCCTGGGCCTTCTGGTAAAATGGCGTAAGGCGGCTCAAAGCGAATCGATTCCTTTAGAAGATCGTTCGAACGGATCATCGTGCCAAATATATCGCTGGGCCAAATGCAGGAAGATGCCGCCGCCGCCGAATGCAGATACATAGCCTCCAAGATTCCTAAATCCACTTCGGAGCCGTGCCAGCAAGGTAGGCCGGCTGCAGTGGCGATGTGATCCAGGATCTGAAAATTGGCTAAGCCGCCATTGAAATTGAATCCATCGACTGCATCTGCCCGAAGCGCCTTGATGGCATCCTCAATTCGTTGTCCATGCAAGACGTACGGCAATGAAACATGCAATACAATCGGCACAGAACCGTAATGCTTCAAATTGGCATACTCATGCAACATCCATCTGGGTAATGGATCTTCGAGGCACAATACATTACCTACAGACGCCAATTGGTCTATCCTCTTTCTCACCTCCCCGGGATATAGCCAGCGTTCATTGGGATCCAGAATCACCTCCATTCCGGGAGCTGCTTCCCGAATCACTTCGCACCAGCCCAATACATCATCTTCCAGATCTGTCTTGAACTTGATGCAGTCATAACCCTGTGCGGCAAAATGCTTCACAAGGTCTCCGATCTCTTCCAGTTTTCGATGACTCGACCAGGCACCAACTTTCACCTTTTTCCTTACTGCACCACCCAGCAGATCTACCACTCTCAGATGGTGTGCCTTGGCAAAAGCATCCCAAACAGCACACTCAAAGCCATCGTACTCCCGACAAAATGAAAAAGGTAGTTTCTGTAAGCTAAGTGCCCGGATATCACGGTCGAGAAGTGATGCAATCATGTCCTCAACCAGCGACCAATTGTGATCCCGATATAATTCCCCCCAACCGACGATCCCATTGGACAGTTCCATTTTGAGGATTAGCTTCGGTAATTGATCGAACTGCACAGACCACCCTGATTTAGCTCCCACGGGCAGCTTGTGCAGCGGTTTGCGTATCCCGGAGCTCTCAACGGTTCCAGGTCTGGCTGGAACTTTTACTTCATAACAGGTGAACCGGATAATTTTCAAGTCGCAGTGTTTTCAACAAATCCTCTTTCAGCAATCATCACAGTGGTACCAGCATCTACATAAATGGTTTGCCCGGTGATGGATCTGCTTAGATCAGAAAGTAAAAAAGCAACAGTATGACCACAATCAATCGGCTGTATCAAATGCTGAAGTACCTGGTGATCATTAACAAAGTCTTGTTCCCATTGCTCAGGATCATCAGTCCAGGTCCTCATCAAATCATAATTCTGTTCAGCATGTACCATACCAGGAGCAATAGCATTACAACGGATTTTGTGTGCGCCAAGCTCATAAGCGAGACCACGGGTAAACCCCTCAACGGCCGCTTTTGCACTGGCGTAGATGGCATATCCGGGCTGGGTAGCAAATGCGTGTACCGAGGAGATATTGACAATACTTCCGGTATGTTCTTTCTGCAATAGATGATTGACAAAATACTTGCTTACCAGCCAGACTCCCTTCATATCCACAGCATAAAGACGATCAAATTCAGCTTCATTTACCAGATATGATTTCTTGCTAAGTCCTATTCCAGCATTATTGACGAGCCCATTTATCGCACCAAGTTGTCTTTCGATCTCATCAAACATACGTTCAATATCTTCGCTCTTGCTCACATCTCCCTTTATGGGAATCGCCCTCTTGTATTTTCCGCAGGCTTGCTTCGCCTTTTCACCATCGATATCGTTTATCACAATTGTTGCCCCGCCAGCATCCAGTGCCTGACAAACACCACCACCCACTCCAATTCCGGCTCCCCCGGTCACCAAAACTTTCAAATGACTCAAGTCCATGTTAATCTACCTAATTACATGATTCCATATTTCTCAAATGCCTCACAGGCACTCATCCCATTCTGAATAGCTTTCCGAACCAGATTTTCTCCCTGCACCTTTTCAATAGCTCCCTCGATCACTTCCTGTTCAACAGAATTCGGGATTACCAATACGCCATCCCGGTCACCGAAAATGATGTCTCCTGGTTGAATAGAGACTGAACCAACTTTAATATTTACACGGAAATCAATCACCTCACCCCGGGGTGCCTGATCTTGCGCATAACAGCCATAAGAGAAAGTAGGAAAACCCAACTCCAGAATGCCATCGGTATCTCGGGAATATCCATTCAGAACTGCCCCGGCAGCTTCCAATTTTATCGCCCGCGTACTCATCAATTCGCCCCAAAGAGCATAATTTGGTGACCCCCCGGAAGCCAAATACACCTCATATGGTTTTAGGTCATCCAGCGCCTCCAACATCAGTCCAAATGGCTTGCCGGTTGTACCTGACTCTCCCCCGATATCCTGTAGTAAAACCGGCATTGCCCTTCCAGCAACAAGCATAGAAGTTTCAAGCGGCATGATTTCCGCGGGCAGAAACTGATGCACCAAGCCCATCTGATCTAGAATATCTCCCAGCACGGCAGAAAACAATTGATCTTTCATCATTGTGAAGAGCTCACTGTCAGCTTGCCAGTTCAAAGTCATTTCTAAGTCGGGATCTGTGATTCAACTCCCAAAATATGAGAATTCCTCTGCATACCGCCCTTTCTGAGCATCCTATAGTGTCAAATAGGAATTATTTAGAAAAGACTGTGGTCGAAGGAATTGACACTTTCGTCGGCATTTAAGATCCGCCTATGATTTTTGATGACGAATTAGGAACGAATGCATGAAGAAAATCCTTGATTAGGCTATACAAGCAGCTATTAGAGTTGAATTCTAGTTGCTGAATAAAATCAACACGCCTCTTATAGGACCGCACTCATCTCAACATGCTACACTCACAAACTCTGGCGGGTCAGCAACTTGACCCGTCTTTTTTTGTCCGATATCATTGAATACTTTGATTTGAATCATTATTTCGAGAAGGAACCCACTCTAAATTCTCCTGGACAAAGGATTTATCATGGCTTTTCGCATTTTCCTGATTGCCCTTCTTTTAATTGCCCAAGGTTGCCGAAAATATCCTGAACTCACTTTCCCGATATTGCCTGATCGACTCTATCTCAGTGCTGTTTGGCAGACTGTTTACGTAGGCGATGAACCAGGAGAATTCGAATTAATAGAATCTTTCGAGTACGACGAAGAGAATCGCCTTGTGCAAATCGAAAAATTTGAACCCGGACATCACATTCGATTCGCGATTGGCTATGACATGTATTCACTGCCCTTTGAGGTGGTGATCTATCGCGATGGTAATATTTATCAGAAAATCAAATTCACATTTCAGCAAGGAAAACTTCATCTTGCTAAGACCTATTCCGAGTTCTCAGGACGGTTGCTGTTTGAAGATCACTTTACATACGACCCAATTGGAAGACTCACGCAGTACAAACGGATATCGGAGATAAGTCGTCATCAGCTACAATTTTCCTGGTTTGAAGGTAACGTCAACCGTATTGACGAAACTTATGGGGGCCAATCGTTTTTCTATGAGTATGATCACGATTTAATGAGAAACCCTTACCGGGATGTGTTCAAGTATCTGGGCGTTGATCTCCTTCACCGCCTACCTTTGATATCGAATAACCAAGTTCGTGAACGTGCATTCCGGTCTTTCGATGAGAAGGAGGTAAACAGGCTTGATGCTGTATATAATTACAGGCAACCTGGGTATCCCTACTATGCTCGAATTGTGACCGAAGATGATCTGGGTAGGAAACAAGAAGTAGCACGAAAATTCGAATACCTTCCTGCTCCGATCAATTAGATTATCAATCAGTGAATTCAGGTTGTTCGAGCAACTGAAAGAACTGATCCAATTTGGGTGTCAGAATAATCTCCGTCCTGCGGTTCATTTGCCTACCGGTACTCGTGTGGTTATCAGCTTTGGGAACAAACTCTCCACGACCAGCAGCAGTCAACCGGTCTGGAGCTACGAAATGATCCTGCGTAAGATGCCTAACCACCGCAGTTGCTCTTTTGGCACTCAGATCCCAGTTGTCAATTACACAGTCAGTAGAAATCGGTACGTCATCGGTGTGACCTTCGACCAGAATATTTAGATCATTGTGATCATTGAGCACAGACGCTACCTTTCCTAATACTTCCTCTGCTTGATTACTGAGCTGGGCACTTCCGGAACGAAATAGCATTCGATCAGAGATCGAGACATAAACGACCCCTTCCCTTACTTCCACCTGCACATCCTCATCATTGATGTCACTCAGGGAGCGCTTTAGGTTCATCACGAGTGCCAAATTCAGAGAATCCTTGGCTTGCACTTTCTCCGTCAGATCCTGGATGAATGAGTATTGCTGGCCGATGGATTCCAAAGACTTCTGGATGCTTTCGGCACCGGCCTTGTTCACCACCGACAAATCTTCCATACGGTCCAGCAGGCTGCCGGTGGTCGACTGCATGTGTTCAAGTTGTTCTTCTAATTGTGTGATTTGCTGGTTTTTTAATGCCAATTCCTTCTTCACTTTGGATTGACATGCACACAGCAAGATCAGGGCACTTGTTGTAAGGATAATCTGTTTCATGATCTAACTAATCTTCAGTACAAACTGTAAAAGTTGAGACTTTATTATCACCGAGTTTCATGTACTCAATAGCCGCAATCTTGATAATGTATGTGAATTTCAAGGGCACTGTCAAGGTCTGATGAATTGATCATCAATCAGTGGGTAATGTTGAATGGTATTTTTTGTAGGCACGGAGGGCTTTATTGATAAAAGTATCTAGCTCGGATCTTTTGCTGAATGCGCTTTCGAACTTTATGTAGTTCTCATCGCTGTAGATAGTGTATTGGTCTCCGTTCTTGAAGAATCGAATGGAATTGAACGGAGCTGTCCACGCAAAAGTCTCATTGAACATCTTGAAATGTACCAAAACACCTTTTGGTCTGATTTCGATATTGCCGGATTCGATTGGTCCGTTTAAAACCTTCTGCAGGCCCGGGCTGAGTCTGAGAATCCGAATCCGTTCAGAACCGATCCCTTTCCAATGCAATCGCTGAACAAGCGAATAAGAGGACCCGACTGAACCCTCAATCCTCTTCACAATGTCCTGATCCTGATAGGTGGTTTGGTAAATCATATCTCAAAGAAATCAACATAAGGATTTGAAGATTTGTTCGAATAATTGTCAGGTATTTCCCCATTCTAACTTATCCAACCGATTTAGCAATGCACTCAAGGAGAATGTAGTGCACAAAATCATCGTGATGCTCACCAGGTGATTAGACAGAATCAATAATCTAAGTGCAAGTCAAAAAATGTGAGGAAAGAAGATAAGAGCTTTGGCTGTCCTGCTCCAGCGCTTCTAAAAAGCAGCTTGGAAAGCACCTAATTTGCGATCAAACAATCTTACCTTCTCGGAAAAGTCAAGTCAAACACTTTACCATGATTCGATTCCGTCAACTGATTGCAGCGACGTATACTGCATACGACAACTCTGGAGATATCAACACCAACCCGATCCCGGTTTACGCAAACCACCTCAAGAGGTCGGGGGCAACTGGAGTCTTCGTAAACGGCACCACTGGAGAAGGTTTGTCGCTGACCATCGACGAAAGGAAGACTCTCGCCGAATCATGGGTAAAAGAAAAGGGAGACAACTTTCGGGTGCTGATCCATGTAGGACACAACAGCATCCGGGAAGCCCAGGTCCTGGCAAAACACGCCGCTGAAATCAAGGCGGATGGCATTGGGGCAATGGGTCCCACCTTTCTTAAACCAAAACATCTGCGAGAATTAATAAATTTCAATGAATCCATTGCATCGTCTGCCCCTGATCTACCCTACTACTACTATCACATTCCCTCGATGACGGGAATTCAGTTCCAAATGATCGATTTTCTTGAACAGGCTGCTGGCAGGTTGCCTAATCTGGAAGGAATCAAATTTACCGGAAGCGACCTAATGGACATGAAATCCTGCGTAAACTTCCAAGACGGAAAATACCGCATTCTCCATGGCAGAGATGAAATACTGCTTAGCGGGCTTGTCCTGGGAGTCACCGGCGCTATTGGCAGCACCTATAATTATCTCGCTCCACTTTTTCAGCAACTAATATCTGCTTTCAAATCAGGGAATTTGACCGAAGCAGATCTGTGGCAATCCAAGGCGATCAACATCATCCGTATATTATTGAAATATGGAGGAGGGATTTCGGGGGGCAAAGCGATCATGGGACTTATTGGTTTAAAATTTGGCCAGCCCAGGCTTCCAGTCTCTGCTGTTTCTCCAGAACAAATCAAGAATCTCAGACACGAATTGGATGCCCTGGGTTTCTTTGAATTGCTGACAGATCTTCCCATCAATGCTTAAGTCGATTTGCCTGGTCGTAGCAATATCGCTCTTTACGCTCTCTCCATCCCCTGGACAGGAGCGATTCCAATCAAGATATCTTAGTTGGGAAACCATTGCATATGTACCTGCTTACGCAAACCAGGACGAAGTACTGGGCATTGCAGGCCCAATCGCTGGGGTACATAATGACGCCTTGATTGTCAGCGGTGGTGCCAATTTTCCTACTCCTCAATGGGAAAATGAAAAAATGTGGCTAGATGCTATTTGGGTTTATCCGCTAAGTGGCAAATCAGAAGAGGAGTGGCTCAGTGTACCAGGGCTGTCGCATTCCCTGGCCTACAGTGCTATAGCTTCGCACGACCTGGGCGTCATAGCTATGGGAGGAAGCGATGGTGATAAAGTATTTGAAGAGGTACTGCTGTTAAAATGGGATACTGATGAGGTACAAATCAAAATTGAAAACTTGCCCGCATTACCTTCACCCTGTGCATACGGAAGTGCCACATTGATCGGAGACATGCTCTACCTGGCCGGAGGTCAGTCATCAACAGACTTATCTTCTGCGATGAACAATTTCTGGCGGCTCGACCTGTCGCAAATTGAGAGTGAATCCTTTGCCTGGGAAGTTCTTCCCACCTGGCCTGGTCCCCCCAGGGCATTTAATATCACAATCGCACAACACAATGGTTACAATGAATGTATCTATGTCTTAACCGGCCGAAATCAAGATGGGGAGAATAGATGGAATGTGCTAACAGATATGTATATGTACGATCCGGTAGCCTATTCCGGGGGAAGAAATCCTTGGTCAATAAAGGCCTCTCTACCTGTATCCAGGATGGCGGGCACCGCCATCACTATCGGACAAAGTCATTTTTGTATAATCAGTGGAGCTGATGGCTCACTATACCAGAATAGTGATGCATTGAAAGAAAGTCATCCCGGATTTCCATCGACAGCCCTGGCATACAATACCATTACCAACGAATGGTTTTCCATGGGAGAAATCCCGCAAAACCAACTCACCACTCATGCAATACAATTGGATGAACGGGCTTTACTGGTGAGTGGCGAAATTAAGCCGAGAATACGGAGCCCAAAGATATGGAGTGTGATGCCTGTCAGATCTGCCACATTTTTCGGTTCAATCGATCTGATTGCAGTAGTTTTTTACCTGCTGATCCTGGTGGGTATCGGTGTTTACTTTGCCGGTCGCACCAGCACAACAGATGATTTCTTCCGCGGCAGTCAGAACATTCCATGGTGGGCAGCCGGCTGCAGCATTTTTGCCACCATGCTTAGTTCGATAACATTTATGTCAGTTCCTGCAAAAACCTATGCAACTGACTGGCTCTATTTCATCATTAATCTGATGATACTGGCAGTAGCTCCTTTTATTATCTATTACATCCTCCCATTCTTCCGAAAAATAGATCTCACTAGTGCCTACGAATACCTGGAACTACGATTTAATCTTGCTTGCCGACTTTTTGCCAGCGCTTGCTATATACTCTTTCAACTGGGAAGGATGGCGATCGTCCTTTTTCTACCCGCTTTGGCTCTGGCAACTGTATCACCCATTTCGGTGGAGACAAGTATCCTAGCAATGGGAATACTTAGCATCATCTATTGTACGCTGGGAGGTATACAGGCCGTGATCTGGACCGACACGCTACAGACCTTCGTGCTACTTGGGGGTGCCGGCTTAAGCCTATTGATAATCATGCTTAGCCCTTCCGTAGATGTGACGGGGTTCATAGATACAGGAATATTGAATGAAAAAGTGAAGATCATCGACTGGCAGTGGTCTTATACCGAAGCTGTCGCTTGGATAGTCATTATTGGTGGTATTGGTCAAGCCCTGGTGCCGTATGCCTCTGACCAGGGCGTGATTCAACGATACATGTCAGTGTCATCGAGAAAGAATGCCGAAAAATCAATTTGGCTTAATGCAGCTCTTTCTACCCTCGCTACCTTACTGTTTTTTAGCCTTGGCACAGCACTATTCTTATACTATAAGACCCATCCCGAATATCTAGACCCTACCTACCCAATCGATGCCGTGTTTCCCCTTTTCATTGCGCAAAAACTACCACCAGGGATTGCCGGGTTGGTGATTGCTGGAATATTCGCTGCAGCACAGTCGACGGTGTCGACCAGTATGAACAGCATATCCACCGCAGTCATCACAGATTTCTTTCGAAGGTTTGACATTTTCAAAAGTGAGCGTATTTACCTTAGATCAGCAAGAGTGATTACCATCGTGGCAGGGTCTATCGGTGTGGGATTGGCACTTCTGATAGCCAACGCCAATGTAAAATCAATATGGGATCTCTTCATTGGTGTGCTTGGTCTGTTTGGAGGATCGATTTGCGGATTATTTCTTCTGGGCATGTTCACCACAAAAGCCAATGGCACCAGCGCTCTGGTTGGCGCTTTTATTGGTGCAGGCTTTCTCTGGTTTCTCCAGCAGAATAGCCAGATCAGCTTTCTCCTTTACGCTAGCATAGGTATTCTGTCAACCTTCTGCATCGGATGGTTTGGGGGATGGGTTAGCAAGACCGATGATAAAGATCTCAACGCTCTTACAATTTTCACATTTAGCCAGAAGGATTCCCATGATGAGGTTTCAGATCGCATCCGATAGAGAAACTGACCGGACCAATTTCCCTATTTTACTAGTTCCATGTGGACTTGCCCGAATTGTCAGCGAATTTTTAAAAACCGAAACCAGAATCACACCTGCAAGTTGGTGGACAAGGAAAATTTCTTCTTGGACCGACCTGCACATTTCTACAAGATGTATCAAACCATTCAATCTTTGCTCCGAGAATTTGGTGTGTTTCGGGAAGAGGCGGTAAAACCAGACGTGATCTTTTTTAAGACAAAAAGCACCTTCCTGGCTTTGAAAATTAAAAAGCGCTGGATCGATGTAGAATTCTTTCTAGATCATCTGGATGATATACCTCCTGTGAAGAAGTTTTTGCAGACTTCCAAGAATCGATTTGCCCATCTGGTATCTATTGACGAAATGGAGGACATTGACCAGCAATTGATAGATTGGATACGTGCATCTTACGGACTTATATCAAATGCTTAGGCTCATGCGGAAGCTGAAAATATATCATTTGCTCTTTTATCTGATTATCCTGTTTACCGTGGGATGCAGTTCCGACAGATCCACAAATCAATCTCATCCTAATATTGTTTTTATTCTTATTGACGATATGGGTTGGTCCGATCTGCCTATCTATGGCAATCTCTTCAATGAATCTCCAAATATCACCCAACTGGCACAGGACGGCATGCTGTTCACCAACGCCTATGCAAGTTGTCCAGTATGTTCCCCAACTAGAGCCAGCATTCAATCAGGTCAGTATCCGGCCCGGATCGGCATTACAGATTTTATCACTGGACATTGGCGACCGTATGAGGAAGTTATTGTCCCCAAAAACCGGACACAATATTTGCCGTTGGAAACTGTGACGATTGCAGAACGGTTAAAAGAAGCTGGTTACCATACCGGTTACTTTGGCAAGTGGCATCTGGGCTGGGGGGATAAGATTCCCACAAATCAGGGGTATGACAAACAAGTGGTTTATAATGGTGGCGGATTCTTTGGATACGACCAGCGAATGGATCCACCCCAGAAATTTCCTGGGGACAAAGTACTTTCTGAGGCCCTCACTGATCTCAGTCTTCAGTTTATTGAAGAAAACAAGAACAACCCCTTTTTCTTATTCCTCGCTCACTACGATGTGCACGTCCAACTGGAAGCCAACAAGGAACTAATTGAAAAATTTCTAACCAAACCCAAAACAGATCCTTATCCCTGCAATGCAGTTTACGCTGCAATGATTGAGCATGTAGATAACAGCGTGGGGCGGGTCGTAGCAAAACTTGATGAACTAAATCTCTCGGATAATACCATAGTAATCTTTTACTCAGACAACGGTGGTCTGATTAGTCGATTTGACGCAAAGCCATTGCTTGGCCCATCCGCAGAATGGCTTTATAAAAATGATTCTCTCAAATGGATTGCCAGTTCGAATGCTCCTCTCAGATCAGAAAAAGGAACCGTCTATGAGGGAGGAGTCAGAGAGCCCTTGATCATCAAATGGCCCAAGATGATTTCTAAAAGTTCCAAAAACAATTCACTGGTAACCAGTGTCGACTTTTATCCCACTTTCCTGGAGATCGCAGGCCTCAGGTACACCTCTGAGCAATCGTTGGACGGGATCAGTCTGCTCGATCTCATCAGGAACAATCGCCACGAATACGACCGCTCAATCTACTGGCACTATCCGGTTTATCATCATGATCAACCTGCAGCTGCTATTCGGCGGGGAGATTACAAGTTGATACAGAACCTGGTAGATCAATCACTTCAACTCTATGATTTGGTCGATGATATCGGAGAAAGGAGAAATCTTGCTTCAGAATTACCCGAAAAAACGAGTGAACTTCTTACAGATCTTCAGGCATGGCAGAGCGAAGTGCAGGCTGAGTTCCCACAGCCAAATCCCAACTTTGACCGTGCTAGAAGATCGGAATGGGGAACTCATCCCGATCGAAACTGAATCACGAGATTAATGATTTTAGTCAGGTAGGACAGGCTTCATCTCCTTATTGCTAAAGATTTTCCTATTTATTTCTGACCTTGCAACATCATTGCAAAACTGACTAACACATAATCGGAAGGATTCTAAATACCTTAATCGTAACCATACTTTTCACTTTTGGTTTGCACCTATCTTTGATAGGACAAGAGAGAAAGACGAAAGGCAATTCCACTATCCAGATCAAGCGGGCTACGGAAGAGATCACCCTCGATGGTAACCTGCGTGAGCCCTCTTGGCGGCATGCAGATGTCGCGGATAACTTTTGGATGTGCTTCCCCGTGGATGACAGAGCAGTATCTCCGGAAATTCAAACCGAGGTAAGAGTCACCTATGACGAACAATATATTTACATCGGTGCAGTATGCCACGGCGACAATAATTATATCATCCCCACGCTCAAGAGGGACAACCGCGAATTCTGGACTGGTGATGTTTTTGGTCTTGTCATTGATCCGGTCAATGAATCTACCAATGGCTTTGCCTTTGCCGTGAACCCTGCTGGTGTTCAAGTTGATGCCCTGGTATCGGGGAGAACAGGTACCCGGGCTGAACTGGATCGAGGACAAAGTTCAGGAGGTTTTAACACGGCTTGGGATAATCAATGGTTTGTCGAGGTAAAACCTGAAATCGACCGGTGGTTTGTCGAAATGGCTATACCATTCAAGACCTTACGTTTTGATCCAAACAAAACAAGCTGGGGCATCAATTTCACCAGGGGAGAGCCTAGGTCCAACAGTTGGCATTCCTGGTCTCCTGTGCCTTTGCAGTTCATGACTATTGACCTCGGCTATACCGGTACCCTTCAATGGGATAATGCACCCGGAAAAACAAAAAGCAATATATCGGTAATCCCCTATTCTCTTGCCTCCATCTCACGTGATTTTGAGGAGGGCACCGACACCGAGGTGAACTTTCGAGCAGGAGGTGATGCCAAAATTGCCGTCACCTCTAGTCTAAATCTCGATCTCACTTTTAACCCTGATTTCTCCCAGGTGGAAGTGGATGAGCAGGTGACAAATCTGACTACATTCAACATTCGATTTCCCGAGAAGAGGCTGTTCTTCCTGGAAAATAGTGACCTCTTTTCGGATTTTGGGATCCCTCCCATGCGCCCTTTTTTTTCCAGACGAATTGGGTTGGACGACGATGGTAACACGATTCCAATACTTTATGGTGCAAGGTTAAGCGGCAACCTCAACGAATCTATGAGAATCGGATTGATGAACATGCACACAAAAGAAGGAGATGAGTATCCTACTCAAAACTACACCTCTGTATCCTTCCATCAGCAAGTGCTCGACCGGTCGGTGGTCAAGGGTTATTTCCACAATAGGCAAGCAATGAACGCGACCGATTTTGACGTGGCAGATTTCAACCGGACAGTTGGTCTTGAGTTCTCATATTTTTCGCAAGACGCCAGGTGGAGAGCATTCAGTGGTTATGGCTTGTCCTTCACCGAGGGTCTGACTGGAAAGAATTATTTCTACAATATTGGAGGTGGATTCGATGGTAAGAAAGTTTCGTTCTACACCAATCTTTCCGGAATCGGCAACAATTATTATGCAGATATGGGCTGGATTCCCTTTGCCGATCACTATGATGCTGTACGTGACACCAGCTTCCACATTGGATTCCAACACCTCTTTAGCCGATTCGGCTACACTTTTTATCCAGCCGATCAATCGAAGGTTGTATCTCACCAGTTGAATATCCGTCATATTTTGGATGTCAATAACGATCTGGAACTCTTACAGAATCAACTAGAGTTTATCTACTTCGTCAAATTTTCGAATACGGCACAATTGACGATTGAGTATGCTCACGAAGACCAGGAACTACTGTTTCCCTTTGATTTTACTGACGAAGAACCATTAGCCGCCGATCGCTATCACTTCGATTATGTTCAAGTTGGTTATCAAAATGATTGGAGAAACTTCTTTGGTTGGTGGTCCCAGGCGTTATATGGAACCTTCTACAACGGAACCCGATTTGAAATTTCGCTTGGCGGTAGATATCGTGTGCAACCATGGGGTAAATTTGGTTTTAGTTTCACCTATAATAAATTGAACTTCCCTAAGCCATATGGTAATGAAGATTTGCTTCTCATCGGTCCGCGGATAGAATTTAATTTCTCCAAAGATTTGTTTTGGACTACTTTCCTGCAATACAACACCCAGGATGACAACTTCAACATCAACAGCCGGTTTCAATGGCGATTCAAGCCATTGTCAGACCTGTTCCTCGTGTATTCTGACAACTATGCCGTAGAAATGTGGGGACCGAAAAACCGGACCTTGGTACTTAAAGTCAACTACTGGTTCAATCTGTAGGCCTTCTGATCTGAATCACTTCGAATCTTGAGGCCTCTTACGTATCATAAAAGCATTTTTCGGATTCTCAACGAGTAGTTGCTCGACTTCCTCTGCCGAAATTCCTGAATGCAGCAACCTTGGTACCACCAAGTCAAAAATGTCTGTGTAAGGTTTGAATCCAGTTTGATCGTCCTCACCAACTGTGTACCAACCAGCATCGTGAGAAATCAAAGTGCGGTCAAGCAAGGCATTCTCTTTTAGGTTGATAAGGAAATCTACATATTTTAATAAGGCACTGGAATCACTCGTTTCCGGATCGGGTCTGACCCAACCCAATCCATCGAGAGAGATCCAGACTCCTTTCGACGCCAAACGAATATGGCCTGGTGAAGTACCATTTTGGGCATGGGTCCACACAAAGGCATTCGGAGCCACTTTCTCTTCTTCCAATATCTGTAGTTCCTGAGCTGCGGTGGTATCGGTTCCTGTATGCGAGACTATAGTTAGGCCGGTCTGTAAATGCGTCCGGGCAGCAGCCCGTACCAGTTTGTCATCGATCTCACTCAAGAGAACCTTACTGTCCATGCCGATCTTGATAAAGCCTGGTCTTACAGGTGTGCCATCAATTCCATTCTTGAATTCATCAATCCATATCGCCGCCAGGGAGTCAGCCGAAATTTCCCAGACGAATTCCGGAATATGTTGATTCTCCCGGGCTGCATAAAATCCGGTATTCGTCAGAATCTGCAGACCGGTTACGGAGGACAGTCTTTGGAGTAGCTGGGGACTGCGTCCAAGGTAGGCCGGGGTGCATTCCAGAAAAGATCTGACACCCCTCTCCTTCATATCTAGTAAGAATGGCAGTATTATCTCAGCCGCTTCTTCCAAATCCCACGTCGAACGATCCAAGCTGTCTGCTCCACTCCAATCCAGAAAAACATGCTCGTGAATCAGAGTCACACCTAAGCTGTCCGGTTCTATTGGACCGCTAACTGTGATAATACTTGGCTCTACATCAGTAGATTCAGTTGGTGTGCAAGAGAATCCGAGGAATAGGATGGGAAAGGAACCGAAGAAAAGTAATTTACTAATCATAAATCAAGGATTAAGAGCAAGTCCTGAAGATCATGCCTGGTAGTTGAACGATCAAGATATTGAGAAAAAGTCATCCCTACCGTTAGGTATTTTTACGGCTTTAACTGCTTTTAACTTTTCTACATTATTTCTTTCGATACATTAGTCTCCTTTAATCAGCAGGAGTGGGCACCATCCGGCAGTATATCTTGATTCTACTCATAGTCAGTTCAGCAGGGTTGTTGGCCGAGCTGTATCTACTAGGTCATTATGAGGACGGGTGGCAGCTGATACCGGTAGGTCTTTTACTACTGGGGTTGCTGGCAGGTCTGATTACCTTTATGACTAAGGGAAACTCTGGAAGGATGGCATTGCGTATACTTTCACCTGTAATGGTAATAAGTGCCATTGTGGGAACCTTTTTGCACTTCCAGGGCAACCAAGAATTTGAACTGGAAATGTATCCTGATCTCTCCGGTTGGGAATTGATTTGGGAGTCTTTGACAGGAGCTACTCCAGCCTTATCACCGGCAGCCATGTTTTTTGTGGGAGCATTGGGATGGATATATATTCAAATTCCAAAAGAATAAAATTCAGATAACCATGATAAAACAAGGATTATTCAAATTATTCCTACTCATACTAGGGCTCCAGATCTCTCATACACTTGCCGGTCAGGTAGGCAATAATGAAAGCATCCTGAACCCAAATCTGGCTAGCGTAGAAAAACTGGCAGCAGTGCAGGGGATTTCAGCGGATCTGGGGGAGGCGATCAAAGAAAACCGGCCGTTTCTGGATATGCTGGCATTCGACAGGTTTTTGACAGGAACTCTTGATGACGATCAGCGCAAAGAGGTCTATAAACATGTCTTTGTACCTCTAAATCTCAATACGGCTTCCCGGGAAGAGATTCTATTAGTTC
The DNA here is from genome assembly GCA_024644235.1 of Lewinellaceae bacterium. Lineage (GTDB taxonomy): Bacteria > Bacteroidota > Bacteroidia > Chitinophagales > Saprospiraceae > JAHELJ01. The sequence continues at coordinate 92,738 of JAHELJ010000004.1, read as the reverse complement.
CGAATTTGGGCAATAAGATGGCACACGAATTTGAAGAATATCGACCTTATGTAAAATTGGCGCAGTTCCGTCGTGAAATGGGTAAATATGTGGATGACAACGAGGTGGCTCGTCTTGAGCAGTTTGTCTTTGTACCGATTGAATTGAACACGGCTTCAAAGGAGGATATTCTCAGTATCCCGGGGGTAGGCAATCGCATGCTCCACGAGTTTGAAGAATACCGGCCCTACCGGAGCATGGAGCAATGGAGAAGAGAAATCGGTAAATATGTTGACGAAAAAGAGCTGGCCAGACTGGAGCGATACGTTTATTTGAAAACAGAATAGACAAATATCACCTGAATTACAGCATCCGGATCCGGATATCCTTATAATGGATCTCACTATCCGGATCGTGAGCCTGCAATCCAATGGTTCCAGGTGCGATCATTCGCCCACCTCTCGACCAGTTTTCCGGTTGCGTCCATTGGATGGTTGTCATACCATTTACTTTAATTGTAACCTGTTTCCCTTCAACCCGAATGCTGTAGTCAAACCATTCGCCATCGACTGAAGGCGCCGCACTTTTATAGATAAATACCTCTCCCTTATCATCTACCTTGGCAATGAACGGATCCTCAGCATCACCTGGCACCCATACATTGACGATGCCGTACAAACTCCCTGTTTTTCGCGGATCGGTCTGCGTAGAATTGACTTGTGCCTCAAAGCCGGTGCCCGGCCATCCTTCCTTTTGGTATTTAGTAAGAAAGTAAACTCCGGAATTTGATCCTTCTGTTGTCCGCACTTTCAATTGTAGTTCGAAGTCTGTAAAAGTGGCATTCCCACCTTCTCCGGTATAAAACAAATGCGCCCGGCCGCCTTTGCAAATGATCATACCATCATGAACTGAAAAAGATTCGGGATTCTCCTCTGTGGAGGTCCAACCATCAAGCGATTTGCCATCGAACAAGGATTTGAAAGATCCCTCACTTTGGCCAATGGCAGAGAGGATAAGCGTTGTACACACGAATGTTAGAATTGATCTCATTTCTTTTGATTTAAAAGCTTCTACAAGATAATACTTCCCAGTCCTCCATCTGCGACAATAGCCTGACCAACGATAAAATTGGAGTCAGGTCCCCACAAAAACAATACTACTTTGGCAATCTCCTCGGGTGTACCTATCCGACCAATGGGATGATTTTCACCCCAGTCCTTAAGTACTTCCTCGACATTTCCATGCTGTCCGGCTCCATAGCGAAGAAGGGGTGTATCTACAGAACCCGGACAAATACAATTGACGTAGATTCCTTCTCTTGCATGGTCAAGTCCCATGGATCTGGTCATGGCAATTACTGCACCTTTAGCTGTTGCATAGGCTAGAACATTACGCTGACATCGCAAGCCCTGAATTGAACTGATGTTGACGATTGCACCACCTCCGTTAGCTCTCAAATGAGGAAGAACAGTCTTATTGACCAGAAACATGCTTTTGAGATTGACATCCAGTGTTAGGTCCCAACCCTCCTCAGACGTGGTTTCAATAGTTCCGTAGGTCTGTAGACCGGCTGAATTGCAAACGAACTTGACTGGGCCAGCCTTGGCTGCATCATTAATCGTATCTGCTACTTGTTCGGAATTCGTCACATCGGTATGGAAAAATGTGGCCACTCCTCCCTTTTCTCTAATGTCTTCTTCAGTCTTCAGCCCCAGGTCCGAATCGATGTCTGCAATTACCACTTGAGCCCCGGCCGTGCCAGCCAACACAGCTACAGCCTGCCCTATCCCCGAAGCACCTCCTGTGACAATCACCGTACAGTCTTTCAACCAATCCAGATTATTCATTGTCCTTGTGGAGTAATTCTCAACAGCAAGATACATACCCCTAGTCTAAATATCAGTGAACAATGCCATGACTTCCAGGATCAGTCTCGCTTCAGCGTCTTGGCAGGGGTGATATTTGCAGCCTCGAAAATTTTACCACCCACGGTACCGAAACTGACAACGAGTAGAATCAAGATCGAGCCAATCAAAATCACCGGACCAATTTGGATATAATATGCCCAAATACTACCCATCAGTAAAATCGACAAATAGTAACCAGCAACTCCACCCAATATGGAAGCAATAGCGAAAATGATGATGAATTCCCGGCTGACCCGAAAAGCAATGTTGCCAACGGATGCACCCAATATTTTTCTGATACCAATTTCCTTCATTCTGCGATTCACATTTAGTGATACCAGGCTGAATAGACCAATGACCGAAAGTATCAATGCTACAATCGCAAGACAAAGAAAGAGCGTCTTGATGTTCACATTGACTTCCACCGATTCCGCTCTGTCCTCGTCCATTGCCCTCACCGTAGACAATTGATCCGGAAAAACTTTCCGGAAGCTTTGATCCATGGCAGTCTTAACATTGGCAAGATTCGCTGGGCTGGTTGCCACGGTCAAATAGCGAAATCGATCCTCTGTGGTATAGCGAAGCAAAAGAGGTTCAAGTGGATCCCAGAGAGCGCCATCGTAATAGATGTCTTTTACAACCCCGACCACTGTCAACTCAACAGTATCTGCTAGCAGGACTCGCTGTCCAATGGGATCTGCCCAACTCAGTTGTCGAACCAATTCCTCATTGACAATAACCGATTCATCCCGATCTTGTCGACTATCCTGTTGGAAATTTCTACCCTCTAACACCGTGGCTCCAACCGTGGTGAGATAGTCATGGCCAATATCCATGATATCAACATCAAGTTCGCGCTCTTCAATTCTGATCGGATCCGAATACCATGACGTAGTAATGGCATGTCTGGACCCTGCCATCGAGGTAATTCCGGGGACACTCTCAAGCTCATTTCTAAAGGTTCGATATCCTTCGCTGTCAATTACAAATGCATATAACATCTGATCAATATCAAAACCGAGGTCATATTCATTTTGATACTCTGCGTTCTTCATAAATACAATGCTGCAAATGATTGATATCAGACAAAGGGCATACTGCAGGGTAAGAAGCACTCTGGTTAATGCATTAGTACCCAGAACCTTGGCATCTCCTTTTAGTATGGTTTGAGGTTGAAATCTACTCACGTAAAAAGCCGGATAAGCACCTGATACTATGGTAGTGAAAAGCCAAAGGACAAACAGAAAAAGTAATAGGCGATAATTGCCAAAAAGATCCAGTTTGATTTCCAGGAATACCCACATCGCACTATAGGCGGGAACCAAGATCATTCCGAACAAAATTCCTGCCGCCAGCGCCAGCAGGGCAAGTACCGCGTTTTCGCCAAGGAATTGCCATACAATCTGCCTGCGATCTGATCCCATCACTTTGCGTATTCCGATCTCCCGCAACCGTCTGTTGGCAATAGCAATCGAAGTATTGGTAAAGTTAAAGCAGGCCAGAAGCAACAATAGGAAAGCCATGATTCCTGGTGCGGTAGCAGCTGCGACCGGCAGACTCTGGTTAAGCCAATGGTTCCATATGTCTTCCCGTTCTGCCCTTACCGCCATACCAGGAAAATGATCAAGATAGAAGTGATCTACCTTATAGTCCTTCTTCGCCTCATTTTGCACAGCAACATACTTGTTAAGTTCCTGCTCCACAGGTTGGATATCCTCGGGATGAGGGAGCATAACGAAGGTATTGTTGAATAGTGCCCAATCATTTAGGTCATACCCGTCGATATCGGTGATGTTCTCAAAATGGAAAAATGCATCCGCAAAAAAACTGCTGTTCAGTGGCGGCTTCTTGTATATGGCTCCAATCTGAAAGTCGATGCGTTTATCTCCGTTGATGTAAGTAATGGTTTGACCAATAGGATCCTGCGATCCCGGAAAGTGCTTGACCACCAACTCGTCGCTGACCACAATGGTACGTCTATCACTGATAGAGGTCAGGTCTCCGCTTATCAAGTCGAAAGAAAACATTTGGAAAAATTCTGGATCGACCCCTGATATCCAGGTGCGAAAAAGTGCATCATTAAACTTCAGATTTCCTCCCGCTGGGTAGTACCTTGTTGATCTCTCAACTTGGGGCACACTATTCTTTACGACTTCGCGGATAGGAAATGGTGATGATCCATTTTTTATCGGGCGGCCATTGGTAATCCGCACAAAATTCACCCGGTAGATATCTTCAGCGTGCACGTGCTGGTCATCGAAACTGCTATTGAAGTCCCAGTTCAGATAGGCGATAATGCAACAAGCCAGAGCCAGACCAAGCCCAATTACATTACTGATTACGAAAAACTTATTCTTTCTAAAATTTCGAAGGGCGATCTTGAGATAGTTGCTAAACATGGGGATATCAAATCACTTACAACGTAAGGACGACTTTGCATTAAATAAGTTGCAGAAGAAACTACGAATTGCAATAATATTTAAGGAAGTTCGATGATAAGCAGAAAGTATGCGACTAAAATCCAATATCTTAAAGAGTAAGAGCATAACAGACCGATGAAGGAATCAGTTGCAGTCGCGATTGACTTGGGAGGGACCAAAGCAGCCGGAGCGGTTGTTGGTCAATCTGGTCATCCATATGTCCGCCTAAATGAATTTATCAATAACCAGGGCGGTGAAGAAGTTGGGGAGCTGATCGTTCGTTTAATTCGTAACCTACTGGTTGAATCTGCGAATCTCGACTTGAAGGTCCTCGGTGTTGGAATCGCTGTCCCTGGTATTTATTGTGCTGATTCAGGCCTGGTTTGGGCACCCAACATACGTTCCTGGGAAAATTATCCGCTAAAGGCGAGGGTGGAGGAAGGTCTTCCCGGGGCAATGCCTGTCTCGATCGACAGTGATCGTGCATGCTATGTATTAGGGGAAGTCTGGCAAGGTGCGGCAGTCAACTCAAAACATGCCATTTTTCTGGCGGTTGGAACTGGTATAGGAGCCGGCATCATGATCGATGGAAAGGTTTTGCGGGGAGCACATGACATAGCTGGTGCTGTCGGCTGGATGGCTCTGACATCTCCACATATCCACGAGTATAGCAAATATGGTTGCTTTGAATATCACGCTTCCGGAGTTGGATTGGCTCGAATGGCAACCCGGTTGGTGGAAGAGGATGGTATCCGATTGGCAGGATTTGAAGACTTACCAGTCAAGGATATCACTGCCCGTCATGTTTTTGATGCTTACGATCGGGGGGATAAGACTGCAATAAAAGTGATAGATGCTGCGGTTGAATTTTGGGGAAAGGCTTCTGCCAATCTCATCAGTCTGTTCAATCCCGACATGATCGTTTTTGGTGGTGGTGTATTTGGCCCCGGCATGCAATTGCTCGATCGGATCCATAGGGAGGCCAAAAAATGGGCTCAACCAGTTAGCATCAAGCAGACCAAGTTTGTAAAATCGGAGTTGGGTAATGATGCCGGGCTGTATGGAGCGGCCTTCCTTATCCACCAATCGTCTCAGCAATAGTGAATTACCACTTCCATAAGGTCTTCGCCGCTGCTTGTGTTGGAATGCTGTTGTTCGGAATCGTGTTGATCAGCCTGGGATCCATCTTGCCGGAATTACTCAACAGGTTTGGACTCAGTGAAATACAAGCAGGCACTTTGGCCGCTATACTCCCTGCAGGTATATTGCTGGGTTCTCTTGTCTTCGGTCCGATTGTGGATCGCTATAGCTATCGAAACCTGCTGGTATCCTGCTGCTTCTTGATCATTATGGGGCTGGAAGGATTAGCTTTTACTCAGAACCTGGTTATGCTCCAGCTCTCTTTTCTTCTGATTGGATTTGGAGGAGGTATGATCAATGGGGCTACAAATGCATTGGTAGCCGACATTAGTGACGCCCAAGTGGAGGAGCGAAGTGCCAACTTGAGCTTTCTCGGTATTTTCTTTGGAATTGGTGCCCTGGGCATGCCTGCTTTGATGGCTTTATTATCCTCTGTAATGGCTTATGATCAGATCTTAAAATGGATGGGATTCGCAGTAGTTGCTCCCCTCCTGTACTTTCTGTTTCTTTCCTATCCTCAGTCAAAAGTCAAGACTATTGATTATCGTCGCAATTTTTCTCTCGTGAAAGATTATAGCCTTTGGATCCTGGGACTTTTCTTGTTTTTTCAAAGCGCCCTGGAAGGTGTGACCAATAATTGGATCACCAGTTTTCTCCAGGCCGATGACAAGATGTCTTCCTCAGCAGCTCTCCTCACTCTCAGCAGTTTCGTGCTCAGCTTGACCGTAGGTAGAATTTTCCTCAGCGGCTTACTTCGAAAGATCGCTCCTCTCAAGGTTCTGTTCCTCTCAGCTTTTATCTTACTTGGCGGTTCCTTTGTGTTGTCGACAACAACCGAACTCCTGTTGCTTCGATTGGGGATCATCCTTCTGGGCCTTGGAAGCGCTGCAGGATTCCCTGTCATCCTGGGATTTGCCGCACAGGTACATGATGAAATCCGGGGTGCAGCATTCAGCTTTGTCTTTGTGATTGCATTGATTGGAAACATCCTGGCAAACTATCTCACAGGCTTAATCTCAGATCAATTTGGAATGTTCGTTATACCTTGGATTTTGTTTGCCAGTGCGGTGGGAGTGCTCGTAATCGCACTTTTCCCTTTACGCTCTGAAATGAAACACTTTGACTAATCTGCAAATATCATTTCCATTATGCTTGCAAAGAACTGGCTGAATAACGCTCGAGACATTTTAAACAAAATAGAATCCACCCAATTGGATAACATCGCAAGAGCAGCAGATTTGATGGCTGCTTCAATCGAAGCCCGGCGATGGGTTCATACCTTTGGATGTGGACATTCAACCATCCCGGTGGAGGAAATGTATCCGAGGATCGGGGGCTTTGTTGGTTTTCATCCCATCATTGAATTACCCTTGTCATACTTTACCCATATTGTGGGAGACATGGGTGTACACCAATTCATTTTCCTTGAACGGGTGGAAGGCTATGGAACCCAAATCATGAAAGGATACAACTTCGATGCACGCGATACGATGTGGTTGTTTTCCCATACTGGCATAAATAATGTAAACATAGATGTCGCCCTCGGGGCAAAGGAGATCGGTATGTCTGTAGTGGTGTGTGGATCTGTTGCCGAAGCTCAGGGTAAGAAATCCCGCCATTCGAGTGGCAAAACCTTATTCGATGTAGCAGATGTCGTTGTTGATTCATGTGTACCGATTCAAGATGCTTCCGTAGAACTGAGAAATCATCAGGATAAGATTGGACCATTGTCTACCCACGCTTTCGTCACACTGGTGTGGATGATCATTACCACAGTGGCGGAACTATTGGCAGATCGAGGGGTACATCTTCATATTCATCCTTCTCACAATATTCCTGGCGATACCACGGCCGGAGAGCGGCTCAGTGCTGCCCTCAACGAATACAAAACCAGGCTCAAAGGTGTGTGACCAATGACTCTTGATGCTCTAATGAAAATTCTTATATCCTCTTGGTTGTTTCTCATCAGTATTGCTTTACTACATGGTCAAGAAAATGGATGGACTAATCACTTACGGCAATATGCTTTGATGGACCGTGGAGGACTGGTCAGAGCCGATACCACAAAGCCAGTCATCTATATTTCATTCACGGGTGGTGATTACAACGATGGCGGCAAATGGATCTCGAAAGTTCTAAGGAAGAAAAAAGTCAAAGCCCACTTTTTTCTCACGGGAGATTTCTATCGCGACCGAAAAAATGAGCAGCTGATTCGAAGCTTGATTCGACAAGGCCACTACCTGGGCCCACATTCTGATAAACACTTGCTCTATGCTCCCTGGACCAATCGTGATTCACTGTTGGTCACGGAAGATGAATTCAAGAGCGATCTGGAAAACAACTATCGAGAAATAGTCCGCTTTGGAATCAATAGAGCAGCATCCAGGTTTTTTATGCCGCCCTACGAATGGTATAATCAGCAAATCAGCAGCTGGACGAATGAGATGGGATCTATCCTGGTCAACTTCACTCCGGGAACCAGGTCAAATGCCGACTATACCACACCCGATATGGGTGGCCGGTATATTGCCAGCCAGGAAATTTTTGACAGCATCTTAGACTATGAAAAAACATCACCTTCAGGTCTGAATGGTTTCATCCTATTGCTACACTTGGGCACTCATCCTTCCCGGACGGATAAATTCTACTATCTGCTTCCCCCGCTAATTGACTCACTGAGATCTCTGGGTTACCAGTTCGATCTTCTCACCAACTTAGTTCTCGCTAAGTAAAAGCGTCATCATCAGAATAGCATCTGCTGTACCATCCATAGTAGGTTCGTTGGTGGAGTAATCCCCAATGTCATCCTGGTAGATCACAAAATCATTCTGGAATTTGAGGAATTCATCAGGTTCGCTTAGGGTAAGGCCCAATAAATTGTCATGAATGGTGCGATATATCGGACCATCTACGAGGCCTCCGGCAGGGGTATCTCCGAGGAGAAAGGTTGAGGGAAGGTGAACATCCTCCGGAACCTCACCAACTTCCGGAAGGCCTGTGAACATGCTGGTACCCCAGGGATTTCTTCCAAACAGCCAGTCTCGATGGAGAGACATCGACCTACGGTACCTTGCATCGCCGGTCATTCTTTCGTACAAAATGACCTGGGTAATAAAATTCACCATTAGATTATTGGAGCACCAAAGAAAAGGGACTCCAATTTCAAACGTATTTGTACGTGCCCTTGCCAGAACATTCTCAATGTTGCTCCGATACCATCCGGCAAGTTTCACTTTTACCGAATCATGAACAAGCGAGTATAGAGCAAAATGACCCAAGTTCATGAAGGGGTACTTCTGATAGTGAGCCATAGAGTCCATGGCCATCCACCCCTCATCCTGAATGATTTCGGCGTACCGAATCGCATCTGCGAGATATTCATTTTCACCAGTCAAATGAAATAATTCCGCTGCTGCCCACTCCATGTCATCGGCCCAAGAGTCCTCATTATATCGATATGGCGCGCCGAAAGAATTCCCCTGCTGAAATCCTTCTTGCTTTTTACCCATTTCATACAATTCTTTGGCAGCCTTTTCGCATTTATCAGCAAATGATATGTCGATCATGGCACCTCGCCACACTCTTGCCCCAATAGCCAAGGCCGCTGCCGATCGACCGGCCAGGTTGGCTATACCAGTCGCCTTGCTCTTATATTCACCAAGTCCTTGGGGATTTCCGTTGGCAAAGTAGGCTACGCGGTACGAATTAGGGCCCCAACCATACTCCGCATTATCTTTATCCGGAAATTTGAATCCCCGGTGATCACGGTCATCCGCGATCTGATGGATCAACCAATCCGGCTTCGGATGCAGCCGGAGGATCCAGTCCAGCCCCCATTTTGCCTCGTCAACGATGTCGGGAACCGCGTTAGCTCCTGCATGTCCTAGATGATCCACCCTGTCGTCAAACTGATCCGGAGCCATCTCATATGCCAGAAGCATGCGGGCAGTAGCGTTAGATCCGGTAATCAGGTATTTCAACTGATCTCCCGCATCATGCCACCCCCCGGTAAAATCATAGTAGGTAGAATCAGGTGCCGGCGCATAGAATACCCTTCCGTCGCCCTGATGGCACACTACATCGAAATAGGGATTGTACCCACATCGCTGCTGCTGCATAAAGGAGATCAGGATTTCATGATAACCGGCAAAAACATTATGACTAATGTGAAAGGTATCTGACTTTGCCCCTTCCACACTGATAACATATCGCCCAGTGTCTTTGAATTCACTAAAGTCAAATAAGAAATGATGCTGGAATTTGCCCCATTTGCTGCCAGTTGTCATTACTACTTCACTCGAGAAGACCATCGACCCATCTGCAAGATCTATCAATTCTGCCGGTTCAGATATATCTGCATCTGTCAAGATCAGGGCAACCTTGGCATCATCGGGATGATAGCCCGCGAGAGTCACTCTAATAAAGCTGTCCTGAGAGAGTAGAACATTGCAAGCCAGGAATAGGATTAAGAAAAATGGGACCTTACGAACCAGGTTCAATTTATTCGGGATAAAGAAGCCAGACAAAAATGATGGCCTGGAACAAAATCCTGATTGCAGACCAATAATCATGCTGACTCTGAAAATATCGATCATTTTATGGTTATTTGCTAAGGAAGAACTGTATGGTACACAAAAATCGAATATTACCACCAGATATCCGACGAATCTGGGTCTGGGTATTTACTGTCCTGCTCATATCATGCGGAAGCGAATCTAACTCCCAGAATCACGTAAAAATCCGGGGCATCTATGGACATCCCCAACCGCTTTGGGACAAGCAATTGCATTTGCAGGATCTCGGAGTGAATGCAGTCTTTGTCCATGGAGCTTCGATCGATCAGCAAATGGTTGAGCGAGCTCGCAGCGAGGGCGCCAAAGTATTCGCCGAATATCCCACCCTTAATGGTAAGAATTATGTGGAAGAGCATCCGGAAGCCTGGGCCATCGATGAAACGGGTTCCCAAGTAGGTGCGGCCTCATGGTTTATGGGTGTTTGTCCGAACGACGAGGGATTTCGTCAGTTCCGTCTTTCACAGTTGCAGGAACTACTGACCAATTTCGAATTGGACGGAATCTGGATGGACTATGTCCATTGGCATGCTCAATTTGAAGAGCCGGAGCCTATTCTTCCGGAAACATGTTTCTGTAACCCGTGTATTTCCAAATTCTCCATGGAAATGAAAGTAGAGATTCCGGACGGGAATACTCCAGAAAAGGCTGAATGGATCCTGGCACAGGCGGACGAGGTATGGAGGGATTGGAGATGTAATGTCATCCTGGAGTGGGTGACAATGGTCAGACAGGAGATCAGGAAAATTCGTCCAGAGATACTCCTGGGTGTCTACCATTGCCCCTGGACCGACGAAGAATTTGAGGGTGCCCGGCGTCGGATACTGGGTCTGGACTATACAATGCTAAGGGACTCGGTAGATGTGTTTTCTCCTATGGTGTATCATGGACGAATGGGAAGGAAGCCGGAATGGGTAGAAGAAAACATAGAATGGTTTTGCGAAAAATTAGACATCCGACTTGGTTCATCTCCTGAAGTGTGGCCCATCGTACAGGCTTATAATAATGGAGGGGTGATCTCATCTGAAGAATTCGAAATTGTGATGCAAGGTGGGCTATCGGGCAAAAGTACCGGGGTGATGATGTTCACTACCCGTTCGATTGCTGATAATGAGGATAAAATTGAGGTGATGAAGACGATCTATACACAACGGCAACCCTGAGATCACTTATCTGAACGAGTTGATTCAAAATTTCATCTGAGTTCAAAGAAAGCTTTATAGCCAGCTATTCGTAACCAATCAGGATGGCAACGAGCACAGCGATCGCCCCCAGCAACACGATGATGAGTGTGGGTTTGACCACAAACTTCAACCAACGGTTATATGAAATTCCAGCGATGCTGATAATCGCCATCAAAGCCCCATTGGTAGGCACCAGTGTGTCCATAAGTATACCGCCATACTGATAGGTCAGCACACACACCTGGCGTGACAAACCGATGAGATCAGAAAGGGGTGCAAGGACCGGCATCGTCATCAGTGCTTGTCCGGAATAGCTGGGCACCGGAAAATGCAGGATCGCTTGGGAAATCATCATCGAGATAGCTGCCAATCCTGTCGGCAAATACTGCACTGGTTGAAAGAGTGCATAAATGATGGTGTCAATGATTTGGCCTTCTTCAAGAATCACCGTGATACTGCGTGCCAAGCCCATGATCATGGCTGCAAAAATCATCTCTTTAAAGCCCTCCATATAGGCTTTACTGGTACCGTTGATGCCTAGTTTTCCAATTAAGCCGGCCACAATGCCGAGCACAAAGAACTCGGCTGACATTTCATTAAACCCCCACCCTAACTGTAGAAGGCCATACACCATGATAGCAAAGGCCAAAGCGGTGAGGCTAAGAATAATCTGGCTCCGTTTGCTGATGCCGGTGGACTCATTGTTGTCGCTAATAAGCTTTGTAACCCGGTTTTGATTCCCATACCTGATGATTGCTACGGTCCAGACTACAAATGCCAGGATCAACACAATGAGCCGGAAGGTACCACCTGATAATAATGGGAGTCCTGCCGCGTTCTGGGCAACTGCTACTCCAAAGGGATTCATAGGACTGAATGCGGCCCCTATCACCGCTGAACCATAGCTGATCGAAATGGCAACAAAGGCATCGTGACCAAGACGCGAAGTGAAGTACAATAGCACCGGAGTCAAGGCAATTATCTCTTCCTGCATGCCATTAAGCGCTCCGCCTGCCGCAAAAGCCCCGGAGACTATCATCAGAGCGAAGGCCTCCCTACCTTCGAAAATATTAGTTAGATGGACAATGCCTTCGCGTAGTGCCCCCGTTTTTTCGATTACATAAAAACAAGCGCCCAGCAACAAGATCAGCACCACCAATTCGCCCGCTGCCACTATTCCTTCAGGAATCGCCAATAATATTTGAAAAACAGAAAGGGGCCTGGCATCAATGACATGAAATGATCCCGGTACTACCGTTTCAAAATCTTGAGTAGGATGCGGCACGCGCTCGTAAGAACCTTGAGGCACTACATAGGTCAGCAGGCCCACAAATAAGATAAAGGCCAGCATGATGACCATGGCATCGGGAAACTGCCATGACTTTTTATTCTGTTCGGTCTTACTACCTAGCAAATGAGTTTGGTTGGTTGGTGAGATGAGTCCCGTTACTCAAGTACTTCGTAGATCACAGCTGGCTCCCCCTTATGCTTCAGATTCTTTTCCCCCACCTTCCGGCACTTGAAGGATTCTTTAATCTTGTCGTAAGCACTTTGATTGATAATGATCTGGCCAGGCTCAGCCACCGATTCAAGCCGCTGTGCTGTATTTACGGTATCTCCAATTACCGTGTAATCCAACCTCAGAAGTTGACCGGATCCAATATTCCCGGAAATCATCTCACCGCTATTTATACCTATCGAAACATCTGGTTTGAAATCTATTGAATCCTCGGGTTGGGGCAACTGCTCTATGCTCTGCCGTACCGCCAGACAGGCGTCGATCGCACGGTCGAGGTGATATTCACCTTTAAAGACAGCCATTACCGCGTCTCCGATAAATTTGTCAATAAATCCTTCCTGTTCCAGAATTTCTTTCACCATTACATCGAAATAGCTGTTCAACAACTGGACGACCTTGTCAGCAGATTCGTTCTCGCTAATTTGGGTAAATCCACAGATATCGATAAAAGCCACCGTAGCCTCAATCGTCTCATTGGCCATCACTGACGATTCAAATTCGCGACCTCCCATAAAATTGAGGACCGTCTCATCGACATACATCTTGAGAATATTATTCTCTTTGACAGCCTGCATCGTCTGCCGCATTTGATTGACGTGCTTGATGGTTTTTTCCATGGTAAGCTCCAGGTCATCAAAATTGATCGGCTTGGTGATGAAATCAAAAGCACCCCGGTTCATTGCGGTGCGAATATTTTCCATATCCCCGTATGCAGAGACTATTACCGATTTAAGCAACTGGTTTTGTTCGCTCAATTTCGTCAGCAGGGTGAGGCCGTCCATTTCCGGCATGTTGATATCGCTCAGTACTACTGCCACATCATCATGTTGTTCTAACTGCTCTAGGGCGTGCACCCCATTAATTGCAAACACAAATTCATATTTATTCTCTCTGATCTTCTTTCGAAATTTCTGCTTGATTAAAACTTCGAGATCCGTTTCGTCGTCGACCACTAGTATTTTTGTCATCTTTCTTAATGAGTAGTATAATTGTTCAGTTGTGAGTAGGCTTGATTTAGTGTTTCAAATATCCTCCACACTTGATTTTTCTCCATTTAATATGTGATGTATCCATTCAAGATCTTCAAAACTATAATAGTTTCTTCGATCAAATCTTTGGGCAGGTCCCTATGTATTTAGATTCAAGGGCAGTATCTAAATGATCAATCGTTTCACACAAAGATCCCCTTGCAATTCGCGCAATATTGAATATTCTCTTGATAGTGATATCGACCATGTCCTTGCAATGTTTGCCGGACATTTTCGCGTGCTTCGAATCAACTGATCCCCTAGTCGATCTTTTTCCTCACTTGGAAATTGTTTGACTACTTCAAATATCTTCCTGCACAACTCTGTGGAGCCCTGGTAAACCTTCAAATCTTTAAATCTAGTTTCTCCCACTAATCAGTTATTAAAAAGGACGTTATACAGGTCACTACTACTCTACTCAGCGCTATTCTACCATTCCACTATTCTACTCTTCTACCATTCCACATTTCTACTCTTCAACTATTCCACTATTCTACCATTCCACCATTCCACCATTCCACCATTCTACTCAATAATCACCTTCTTCAATCTATCCTTCAATATGGGAAAATCCAGCGGTTTAGTGAGAAAATCATCTGCTCCCAATCGCATCGCTGCATTGTAGTTTTCTTCATCACCATAAGCGGTGATCATCATCACGATTGGTGGAGGCTCGGTGTAATTTGATTTAATATTTCCCAGTAATTCCAATCCGCTCATTCCCGGCATGTTGATATCAGACAAAATAAGTACAGCTTCCTGGGGATTATTATCGAGATACTCCAGGGCTTCTTCACCGGAAAACGCAAAAGCAAATTGCATTTCTTCGTTTCTTATTTCCCGTCGGAAGCGTTGCTGAAATAAGAATTGTACATCTTTTTCATCATCTACAACCAGAATTTTTTTCGACATGGTTTCTTGTGTTTAATTAGGTAATTGTATCGTGAATTCAGTTCCTTTCCCGTTTTCAGACTTCATTTTGATATCACCGCCATGCGCTTTCAGAATATCATAGCTAAGTGACAACCCTAGACCGGTGCCTTCGCCCGTCGGCTTTGTTGTAAAAAAAGGTTGAAATATCTTATCGATCAAATGTTCAGGCACCCCATTGCCGTTGTCCTTCACCGATATTTCTACAAAATTTTTTGTCTCTCTGGTGGCTACCGACACCTCAGGAGCAAAACCGTTACCCCCATCCTTCTTCTTATCGGAAACCGCATAGAAAGCATTAGTGATCAAATTCAATAGGACTCTGCCAATGTCCTGGGGCACCAGCTCTATCTTTTGTAATGAGGAATCAAAGTCGGTCTTCATTGATACGTTGAAGGACTTGTCTTTGGCGCGCATCCCATGATATGCCAGTCTAAGATATTCATCGGTTAATGCATTAATATCAACCGATTCTCTTTTTCCACTATCGGAGCGGGAATGCAGAAGCATCGATCTTACTATGGCAGCAGCCCGGTCTCCATGGTGAGCAATCTTCTCTAGATTCTGTTTGAGGTCCTTGCCCAGTTGGATGGCGGCAGCAGGATCTCCTTTCTTCAGCTCGTCGTTTATGTCATCTACCAATTCGCTGCTTACCTCAGAAAAATTGTTGACAAAATTCAAAGGATTCTGAATCTCGTGGGCAATGCCTGCGGTCAACTCACCGAGGGATGCCATTTTCTCAGCGTGGACTAACTGAGCTTGCGTGCTTTTCAGCTGGTGATAAGCTTTTTCAATCTCCCTTGCCTGTTCAAGTTCTTTTTCCCGGATCTTCTCTCGCTCGGCCCTAACCACTCGAGCTTTTTGAAAGAGGTGCACCCGCCAACCCAAAAAAGCCAGGATAAAAGCATATAATGCATATGCCCACCAGGTTCGCCACCAAGGTTTTAAGATCGTAAACTGGGCCGATGACTCTCTCCAATTGCCATTCATATCCAAAGCCCTGAGCCTTAGCTCATAATCACCAGGAATTAAGTTATAGTAAGCTATCTCATCGCCACTTCTACTATCATGCCATTTCGGTTCATATCCAAATAATCGATACTGTAATTTAGCATCACCAGGCTTGATTAAATAATCAATGTGGTGGATATCAAACGAGATGTTGTTTTGATCATGACGCAAGGAAAGCAAATCAACAATACTTTCATCCGTCACTGGCTGTCTACTGCCAAAATCGATCTTTTCATTATCTACATAAATCTGACTGATAAACGGTTCTGGAGAGTCAAATTCAACTATCTCAAGGTCGCTTGGACGGAAACGGTAGTAACCATTTCCTTTACCCATAAATACCTCACCACTCGATGAAGAAAAACTACCAAGGACCTCAGCAAATCGGAAACCCCAACTTGTTCCGTATAGGCGTGTCTCGAATGATTCTGGATCTAATCTCAGTAAACCTCCATTGATTACAAGCCAAAGATTTTGCTCTAGATCTTCTGTGATATAGAACACGCTGGTTGAAGGATTTAGAAGGCCTCTTTTATCCTGGACTTGATCAAAACGATCTTGCTCTCGATTGTAGGAAAAAAGTCCTTCATTTTCTGTGCAAAACCAAAGGTTTTTCCGACTATCTTCAAAGATGTCCGTGTACCAGGACGTGGAAAAGTCATAGTCCTTAAATTGACGTTCTTTCCAGTCCAATCTTTTGGGGCCTTTATATCCGGCAGCTATCCAAATCTCTCCGTAAGAATCCAGCAACATTTTGTGAATATCTAATGCGACAATAGTGGAATCCCTTCCGTTGTATTCAATTTTTGATATCTCATGGGTTTCCGTATTTAGTAAATCTAAACCACCTTGTGAACCGACAAGCAGTTGGTCACCACCGAGGTATTTGACAGAACGAACGTTGTTGTGAGAAAGCCCAAATGCTGAATTTGTATCCGCATGGAAGAAATCAAGATCTCTGGACAACGTATCGAATTTATAAACACCTCGAATTGTGGGTAGCCATAGATTACCTCTTGCATCGAACTCCAATTCCCTAACTCCAGCACCAGCTCCGCTTTGGATACAACTCAAAGGCAGAATACGCTCCATTGCTCCATTTAGACTTTCTTTCCATACACCGTCGATGGTGCCAAAATAGATGGCACCTGAGTTATCTTCAGCAAAACTGCGAATCAGTGTGGTTCCTTGGATTTGTCTTTCCTTGATCCTGTTCGGCCGGCCATTGATTTTCAGGATAAATTGATCAGATTCCGTAGGATACCAAGTAGATACCCATAATAAGTTATCTCTTGATTTAAAAGAGGTCCAAAATCCATCAGATCCCATAAGGAACGGTGTATTCTCCGTATTGTAATATTCGGTGATCTCCGTGACAGGATCATATCGACATAATCCACCACCAAAAGTGCCTATCCATATTGATCCTTCATTATCCTCATTAATGAATGTGATATGATCAATTAAATTGGTGTTATTTACGGGTGAGCGACTAAGTTCTTGAGGGTTTTCAGCGATATAGGGATGATGTTTGATGATCCCACTCTCTCGATCCATCGTATGCAATCCATCGCCGGCAGTGCCGATCCAAAATACACCTCGACTATCTTCAAATATGGCACGAACCATATTGTTCTTTAAGGAATTTTTTCCGCCATCCGCTTTGAAGTGCTGAATTTCTCCAAGCTCAGTATCAAACCTAAACAGCCCCCCAACAGTAGCTTCATTCGGAAAAGGACTGCTACTTCCAATCCACAGGATACCATCCCGATCAAAATACATGGCACGAATATGTTCCGACCTTAGAATATCTTCATCAGGATCCTGTGTATGAACATGCGTGAAAGTACCGGTGTTAGGATCCAATTTATCCACACCATGTAAAGTGCCGATCCATAACATCCCTTTGTCGTCAAATTGCAAAGTCCGAATATGATCCGAGCGGATGGTGCTTGGATCGGTGGGATCATGCAGATATCGTGTATATTGATTGGATTTCGGATCGAATTTATTGAGACCATTGGCAAACGTGCCTACCCAAATATTCTCTCCATCTGTGGCCAGGCATTCAGTATTATTTGTAGTCAGGCTATTTGGATTCCCAGGTTGGGAACTGTACTGCTGGAGATTGATGCCATCGAAGCGAAACAGACCGTAGCGGTTATCACACAGCCATAGATAACCATCATTGTCCTGAGTAATACCAACTATACTCGCAGGCAGCTGCTCTCCATTAAGCACTACTGGCGAAATCTCAACTTCTTGCGAAATTGATGTAAGGGAGGAGAAAAGGATAAATATTAAGAACCAATCTTTCATCCCATTTCTTTATAGGATAATTCGATCACAAACTCCGAACCGCGACCAACTTGACTCTCCACCTTAATATCTCCACCATGAGCTTTTATGATATCATAACTTAATGACAGACCCAAACCGGTTCCCTGCCCGGTGGGTTTAGTGGTAAAGAATGGCTGGAATATCTTCTCCATCAAATGTTGAGGAACTCCATCCCCATTATCTGTCACTGTTATCTGAACACAGTCAGTTAGTCTCTTGGTGCAAACAAGAACTTCCGGAATGAAGCCATTCTCCGAATTTTTCTTTTTGTCAGCCACCGCCTGCCTGCGCTTGGCTTCGGCAGACACGGCATGAAAAGCGTTGTTAATCAAGTTCAGCAATACCTTCCCAATATCTTGTGGAACTATCTGGATCCTTTCCAGCGAGTCGTCAAAGTCGGTTTTCATCGCTACATTAAAAGACTTGTCCTTAGCGCGCATACCGTGATAGGCAAGCCTGAGGTATTCATCAGCCAGGTTATTTATATCGACCATTTCCTTTTTTCCTCCTTCTGCTCTCGAATGCAGAAGCATCGATTTAACAATGGCAGATGCCCGCTCGCCATGGTGGGCAATCTTCTCCAGATTCTGCTTTAGGTCTTCGCTCAATTCAATGACTTCATTTTGCTCCCCCTTTTTTATGGCGTCTTCCATTTCTTCGATCAGTTCTGCACTGACTTCCGAAAAGTTGTTGACGAAGTTCAATGGATTCTGAATCTCATGAGCAATGCCTGCAGTAAGTTCTCCCAGAGATGCCATTTTTTCCTGCTGAATCAATTGTGTCTGTGTCATCTTCAGCTCTTCCAGGGTTCGCTGCAAGGTTTCGAATGACTGCGCATTGTAAAGAGCCGCTGCCGTGTAGGAGGCGAGGGTGTTGAGCATGTTTAAATCATTTGATGTATAGGCATTCTTCTTGTAAGACTGGGTCGAGAGAATACCAATAACTTCATCTTTGACTAGCAACGGTAGGTAGATCAGTGAATTAGGACTCTCGGGCAAAGATCCATCCTCCATAGCAGCACTGCTCAAAATAGTCAAATCCTTCTCAGGAAGATATTTAGAGTACTCTTCATGAATATCATTGATGAAAACTTCCTTTTTATTTTCGATGCACCATACCGGAAACTGGTTTTTATCCTCCATACTTCGCGTGTAGGGTTGATAGCGTTTGCCTTTCTCTATAGACATTTGGTACTCTATACATCGATTTTCAGGATTGTAAATGCCAATCCCAAATACCGTCGCATCCATTAACTCGTTTACATTCTCGTAGACCGTATTTAAGATGTTCTCTAGATTCAATGTTGATGTAATATCACGACCAATTTTACTTAGGACGGACACACTTTCATAGGATCTACCTAGTTCAATAGTCTTCTTTTCCAACTCCTCATTTTTCTCTTTCAAAACCACGTTTGTCAACCGATTGATTTCGGTCTCCTGCTTGAGCTTATCTATATCATGCTGAAGCGTCAGGTATTTTTGTTTAGTCTCTTGTTCATCTCTGAAGACTTCTGCTTTGAATTGGTGAAAAAGTTTGAAGTGATGACTGAACTGGGAGAAATCTTCCTTGAGTTCAAATAATGTTGAGAAGGCCTCGTGAGCACGGTACATCCAAGCTTTTGCCTTGATTTCTTCAGCAACAGTCAGAGACTTTTCCAGGTACTCTCTGGCATCTTCAAATTGATGCTGTTCTAATGCGATTTTACCCAATTGGAGAAGTGCCCCACTTACTCCTGTCTTATATTCTATACTTTTATGGATCTCAAGACTTTTCGCGAAATGTTTTTCAGCTTCATCTAGTTTTTGTTGCTTCAGAAAGATCTCCCCGATCCCATAGTGACTGTAACCTAAGTTCCTTTTCTCTCCATGTTTCTCACAAAGTCGCATGCACGTCAGATAGGTATCGTAAGCCTTGTCAATTTGATTGTCATTTATATAAGCCACAGCCAGACTATCCAGAATAGAAGATTCTAACTCAAAATTTTTGAGCTCACTGACCAAGGCTGATGCCTTTCGAAGAAATTCCAAACCTTTTTCATGCTGGCCTAAGACACTGTATAGATACCCAGCTCCATTATAGCCATATGTGGTTGCTTCGACATTCATTACCTCTTCTCCCAGTTGCAATCCATGCAGGAAATGATCCAGTGCCCTTTCATAGTTCCCCATGTAATAAAAAATCGCTGCAATAGATACTAGGGCTTGCGCCTCCCCATTTTTATCTTCTAGCTCTTGAAACATTTCCAGTGCTTTGAGTGACAACATCAAGGCATCTTCAAGATTAGAGAGATATCGGTGACTTACGCCCATGTTGCGGGTAGCATATGCTTGACCAGATAGATCACCAATCTGTTCTGACAAAGACAGCGCCTTGCTACTCAACTCTAGTCCAAGTCTGGGATTGCTAATATGGATCTTCCATGCTTCGTCATTTAATGCGTGGATCTCCTTTCGGATTTCCGCGAATTGAAGATCCCTATCTTCCAATGTCCTATCCTCAGCTTGCATGTTTTCAGTCAGTCTTTGGAATCATTATTATCATATGGTAACAACACCAGCATTTCTGTTCCCTCGCCGTTTTCGGTTTTAATTTTTATATCCCCACCATGTGCTTTTAAAATATCATAGCTAAGAGAGAGTCCCAATCCGGTTCCTTCGCCTGTAGGCTTAGTGGTAAAAAATGGTTGGAATATCTTATCGACCAGTTCCTGAGGGATACCACTACCATTGTCCTTCACAGATATCTCTACCAGGTTTTTCTTGCTTTTAGTCGACACCGATACCTCAGGAGAAAATCCATTATCTGATTTTTTCTTTTTGTCAGCCACTGCATAGAAAGCATTCGTTATCAGATTCAACAAGACCCTGCCAATCTCCTGCGGCACCATCTCTATTTTCTCTAGAGATGTATCAAAGTCGGTTTTCATCGAAACATTAAAAGACTTGTCTTTGGCACGCATGCCGTGATAGGCAAGTCTGAGATATTCATCCGTCAGGGCATTGATGTCTACCATTTCCCTTTTTCCGCTATCTGCTCGCGAATGGAGGAGCATCGATTTC
This sequence comes from Lewinellaceae bacterium, assembly GCA_024644235.1. Taxonomy (GTDB): domain Bacteria; phylum Bacteroidota; class Bacteroidia; order Chitinophagales; family Saprospiraceae; genus JAHELJ01. The sequence continues at coordinate 71,647 of JAHELJ010000004.1, read as the reverse complement.
ACAATAGCAGATGCCCGTTCACCGTGATGGGTAATTTTTTCCAGATTCTGCCTGAGATTTTTTCCGAGCTCGACAGCTGCTTGATGATCTCCTTTGCTAAATTCTTCTTCGATATCATCCAGTAATTCGGTGCTGACTTCAGAAAAATTATTGACAAAATTCAACGGATTCTGAATCTCATGAGCGATGCCGGCGGTCAATTCGCCAAGCGAAGCCATTTTTTCGGCGTGAATGAGCTGTGACTGAGTTGCCTTTAGGTTTTCATGTGCTACTCCGAGTTCCTTGTATGCTTTTTCGATTTCTCTGGCTTGCTCCAGTTCTTTTTCCCTGGTCCGTTCTCGCTCTGCCCGGATGACTCTGGCCTTTTGAAAGAGGTGCAGCCGCCATCCCAGAAAGGCGATGATTCCGGCATATAGAGCATATGCCCACCAGGTGGCCCACCATGGGGGCATTTTGTTCACAGGTAAATCAATATCCTGATAGCTCAAGTTGCTATTCTGAGTTGCAGACTGGACTTGAAATCTATAGGAACCTGTTGGCACTTTGTAATAGTTAGCCACAGGTGCAATATCCGTGTTCCTCCATATTGATTCATATGGATAGAGTCGATATCGGTAAGCTGGTCGCGAATTACGGTAGTTAAAGTCGCTAAAACGAAATGCAAATGTTTCTGCATCATAAGGTAATCGCAGCTGATCCACCATCCAAATGGGTTTGTTCAACAATTCCTTAGGCCCAGGAATTTGTTTTTCCCCTAATACATATAAATCGACTAGTTGAAGACTTCCAGTATCTCTGTCTTCGATGGCTTGAATCTCCTTAGGATTGATTTCAACCCAGCCTTCACCATTCTGAAAGTACAGCCGTCCATCAGGACCTTTCAGTGCTCTCCTCGCCCAGGAACCTACCAAAACGGAATTTTGAAATAGGAATCGCTCCCCACTAGGGCTTAGGCGGATGAATGTTCCTCGATCCCGGTCTCCAATCCAGAAATTATCCTCATCAGCCAGGATACTCATGACATAGTCAAATTCGAAGCCGGACTGCGAGTTAAGAAACTGGATCTCCTTTGTTTCTAGATTTAAAATACCAATCCCGGACTCGTATAGGATGAAGCCCAGATATTTTCCATCTCCCGTCGCTGCAATATCAGTTATCGGACTGGATTTCGGAGGCAAAAAAGGGATTTCCTCTATAGAAGCCGTCTGGGGATTTATTTTAAGTAAGAGTGTAGTATCAGCACGCCAAAGATGTCCACCCACCCAAATGGTTCCAGTCTCATCCCCCTCGATGGCAATTGGAAAATTGTTGAGACCAGGATTCCATGGTGAGTTATAATTGTATCTGTTAATTTTCCCGGTCTCCGTAATTAATTGATTAAGTCCCTCTTCAGCTGTCGCTATCCAAAGGTTATTCAATGCATCCACATGGAGGTCGACAATGTAGTTTGATGAAATACTATTGGAATCTGTTGGATCATGAACATATTGTTGGAGGGTCTCAGTGTAAGGATCGAAACTAATGACACCTACGGAATCTGAAGGAAAACTCGCCCAAAGTTTTCCATCCTTCCCCACTGCAATCTTTCCCACCCCCCATGCTCGTCTAAAGCTTGTACTGCTATTCAATTTTACCTGTGGAAGATGATAAAACGTTATTTCATCGGTGTTTGGCTGGAATCTGGATAGTATTGCGTGAGCGTTCACTAAAGAAGCTCCTCTTGTCTGCCAGAAAACATGAGTTCCCCAAATATGACCTGACGAAGGGTCAATGGTCATATTGATCGGACCACTACCACTGGCTAGAACATCTGCTTCGTTTCGATATAGGTTTGCATGCAGGTTTGTCTTTTCGAAGGCCTCTTCATAAAAGCCTCCACGTTGCAAGTCATAGCTGGTTGGTTTAGGCGTTATCTTAAATACCCGACCACTCATACTGGCTCCGGCAACCCACATAGTACCATCAGAAGACTCGTGTATATCCCAGGCAGAAGTAGTCAAGGGAAAGTGGTCGATTTGCGAGGTTTGAGGATCATAACGCAACAAGTGTGAAGGGTAAGATGGATTTCCGATGGTGCTTATCCATAGACCACCATTGTGATCTTCTAGTATATCAAAGACAGCTGGATCGGAACGCTGGCCTTCACCGGGGGCATGAGGCTGATTATCAGCATACACCATCTTGGTAAAAATTCCTGATTTTCTATCTAGCTTTTCAAGGCCAAATGAATTTCCCACCCAAAAATTACCACTACCATCTTCCAGAAGAGCTCTGGTTGCCACCCAGTCGCTCGAAAATGCTTCGCGCTTGGGGTATTCGTAGATTCGGAATGAGTCGGTGTGATCGTCATAACTCGCCAAACCACCTGTATTCGACGAGAAAAAAGATTCTCCGGCAGCGATCCAGAATTTTCCGGATTTATCTACGTACAGGTTTCGAATATCATTGTGTGGGGATTCCGGATCAGGATCGAATGGATAATAACGTATGAATGTTTCGGTTTCACGGTCAAACTTATTCAAGCCCCTGCTCGTGCCAAACCAAAGGTCGCTATGTCTATCTTCTCCAGCACACATGACCCGGGCGTGACTGATGCTCTGCTCATTTTCGGGATCAAACTTGTAATGCTTAAATTGCTCGGTGGATGGATCAAATCGAAACAGTCCACCACCATAGGTGGTAACCCAAAGAATATTCTGACTGTCCCAATATAGATTCTCGATGTAGGGAAACGTCAGGGATCGAGTAGGCTCTACCGTGTCTCCAGGCAAATTTTTGTAAGTGATGAATTCATATCCATCATAACGGTGCAGGCCTCCGTGCGACCCAAACCATAAAAATCCAAAGGGTCCTTCAACAATAGCATTGACATTATTACCCAGGCGCCCACCAGGTAAGGTGACTTCGGTTATGTCATAGTCCAGATCTTCTTCAGGTGTAACAATCTGAGCTAAAACTACCGAGGGTGCCAGGCAACAGAGGCTTACTATGAGGAATCTGAGTGTTTTCATCCGGTTACCTACAAAATACGGAGCTTTTGGAATTTATTCTCCCTTGATTTTGGAGGCGGTCCCTGTACAATCATCATAGAGCAAGCCTACGGCTTTTCATCTCTTGAAGTCTCTCAAACACCTTGGATTGAAATCCATGGTTTCCATATTATCTCGAGGCTCTGCCTCTTGCTTATTATTTGTCAGGATCACACCTGCCTGGCGGCCAGGCAAGGATGACACGGATTATGGGATTTCACGGATCTCTTGAGTCCCCTCGATCTTAATAGGCTCTTCGCTTTTGTTGCAACAATTATAGAGCGATCCTACGGATCTCCATCTCTTCAGGGTCTTTTGACACCATGGATTGAAATCCATGGTTCTCATATTATCTCGAGGCTCTGCCTCTTGATCTTCTAATTTGGAAGTCCTGATACCAAATAATCATTCTAATCTCTGACTATGAAATAGCAAGCTACAATCTGCCTCATCGTATCACAAAGCCGTAGGCTTGCTCATTTATCACCAGCGGATTTCAATCCGCTGCCCAATCTTCCAAAAACTTTTGGAGTGCCGTCGGCACGCGCCATCTATGCAATCCTTACAATCTGTGAAATCTCTGCCTTGCCGGCAGGCAGGTGTAATCAGACAAGAGGTAACTCCAACACAAACTCAGTACCCTCACCCTCTTTTGTCTCCACCCTCAATTCCCCATTGTGCACTTTCACGATATCATAGCTGAGAGAAAGACCAAGACCCGTGCCCTGCCCGCTTGGCTTTGTGGTATAGAAGGGCTGAAAAATCTTATCCTTGATATTTTCGGGGATGCCAGTACCATTATCCCTCACTGCGATATACAGTTTGTTTGCAGATTTTCTTGTGGATACCAGGACCTCCGGCGCATAACCATTTTCCGACCTGGCTTTTTTCTCGCTTACAGCATGAAAGGCATTCGTGATCAAATTCAATATAACCCTGCCGATATCCTGAGGAACAATCTCAATCTTTTCTAGTGTTTCGTCGAAATCGGTCTTTACTGACGCATTAAAGGATTTATCCTTCGCCCTCATACCGTGAAAGGCGAGGCGCAAATATTCATCAGCTAAAATATTGATGTCGGTAGACTGCCTTTCCCCACTGGCGGCACGGGAATGCATCAACATACTTTTCACAATTGCATCCGCTCTGTGTCCATGGTGTTTAACCTTCTCTTCATTCTCCTTAATGTCCTTTGCAATTCTTTCCACTTCTTGAAAATTACCGGCTTTGATCTCATCCAGCATCTCTTCAATCAGTTCTCCATTTACATCAGAGAAGTTGTTGACGAAATTCAGTGGGTTTTGGATCTCATGAGCGATCCCCGCAGTCAGTTCACCCAGGGATGCCATTTTCTCGGAATGGATCAGTTGATCCTGAGTGGTTTTAAGGTCATGGTAAGCCTTTTCGATTTCTTTGGCATGAGCCAATTCTTTTTCACGCATGCGCTCGCGTTCCTTTCGCTTGATATTTCTACGCATCAACCGGTCAAATCCAAAAACCAGAAATCCCAGGATCACGGCGTAAGCGATGTAGGCCAAGGTCGTTCGCCACCAAGGAGGATGGATAATGATTTCGATTGATTTGCCTTCTTCGTTCCAAATGCCGTAGGCATTGGATGCCCTGATGGAGAATTCGTACTTCCCCGGATCGAGATTGGTGTACATGGCAAAATTCCGGTTGTCGTAGGTCCATTCCCGGTCGTAGCCTTTCAGTATATGAGCGTATTGGTTCTTTTGTGGGTTGGCGTAATGCAATGCGGCAAACTCAAAGCTCAAATTATTCTGATCATGAGAGAGCGTGATGCTTGTTGTTTCCTGCAGGTTTTTGTCAAGCGGTGAATCCTTACCCATGGCTAAAACGGATTGGTTGGAGATAAGGAGATTGGAAAAAATTAGTGCGGGAGGTGTGTTGTTTGACTCTACCTCAGAAAAAGTGGTCAGGCCGTGCTCCCCTCCAAAATAAAAACGGCCGTCAGGACTCCTGTCTGCCGCCCCGTACAAGAAAGCTTCTCCCCCTAGCCCATCGGTAGAGTTGTAATTGATGAACGTGACCTTGCCTAATGCCTCGTTTGTAATCATCTGTGACAAACCATTCTGGGTAGCGAACCACATCTCACCATTGTCACCTTCCAATACCGCTTGAGTGAGATTAGTAGGCAAACCATCTTTTTCAGAATAGTGGGTAAACTTCCCGGTAGCTGGGTTGATTTTATCTATTCCAGCATTAGTTGCCAGCCAAATCATTCCATGTTTGTCCCTGTGAATATCAAGGATATTGTTGCTTGCTGGCGTATTGATGTTATCCGGTTCGTTCAAGTAGTAGGTCACGGTATTTGTCTCTGGATCGACCTTATTGAGCCCACCTGCACTTACCCAAACAAATTGACCATCAATTTCAATGTCAGTAATATTGGTGCCTGTCAGGATAAATTTATCATCGATTTTCCCTAATAGATTCACAATATCTCTTGATTGATTGCCATCGGCAGGTTGAATTAGGGCAATACCGTATAAGGACGATAGAGTGGGTTGATTCGCATTCCATTTGTCAAACGAGTGACTGTCGTCTGACTGGTAGTGTAGAGTATAAGTACCTGGTTGCAATACTATAGGTTCAATGATTATCCGGTTTTTGACAGCACCCCCGGCATGATAGGACGCCTCATAATCCGTGAAGTCCCAGATTGTGTCTTTCGATGCATTCATTAGCCAGCCAAAATCAAATAAACCGTCACTATCTCCTTCACCAACAGACACCACAAAATAGGTTCCGGTTGATTCAATTTCTAACGTCACAGAGAGATTCTGATAATCCCCCACACTGTCGATCATGCCTATGACCTGATCAGTCCCGATCAATCGCTCTACCTCTGATGTAAGTTCATCAGCATAGGCCTTAGTACCGACACTGGCCAATAGCCGGAATTCTTCCTTTTCAGGATCGAATATGTTCAAACCATTATTGGTACCTACCCAGAATCTACCTTCATTGTCTTGCTTGATCACACGCACCCGGTTCTCAGAAATTGAATGGGGACTCTCCGGATTGTATTTATAGCGCTTTATCTCCTGGTAATTTTGATCCAAACTGATCATCCCGTCACCCCAGGTCCCAATATAGAGCGAACCATTCTCCTTCTCTGCAATACTCCTTACTGAGCCGCCATACCAGTCATCTACAGACAGAAATTTTACTTTCTCGAAAGTCCGTAGAGCGGGATCATAAATATTCAACCCCTCGCCCCTCATGCCCACATAAATCTTACCGGGATTTACTTTGGATGCAAGCAACCCAAAGACTCCTCCAGAGCTGAGACCCCCAGGGTCAGTATCATCGTGCGCAAAAAATGAGAAGGATTTACTTACCGGATCATACTTTAATAGTCCGGATTCGCGGCTGCCCATCCAGAAGATGCCGCTCCGATCTACCATCATATTGGTGAGGGTCAGATTCCATCCCCGTGTTTTCGTCCTGATAACACCTTCGATAGTAATTTCTTCAAACTGGTCTGAGATCCCTTCGAATTTTAATATCCCCCGGTAATTGTTGGCTATCCAGACATTTCCCTCATGGTCCTGAATGATACTGTTCCAGTTATTCCAGATGTCATTCGGAGATTCGGCGTGGTATTCTTTAAACGTTTTGAATTCTCCGGATTCTGTATGATACTTATAGACCCCATTCTTGGTGGTTATCCAAAGGGTATTTGTACTATCTGCAAACAGACCCGTAATGGCATTTTGACCTGTAAAATCCAACCCTCTAAATCGATCAGCTGACATTGGCCTAAAGGCGGAATCACCTTTTGCCAAGTGCATCAATCCATAAATCTGTGATCCCGTCCAGATGCCTCCTTTTTGATCTTCAACCGCACAGGTTGCGAAGCCGGTATGAACGGGCTCCGGAACATCGGGAACTTCATAATTAGCATACCTCCATGTATCATTGATGGAATCATATTGTACCAATTGGACTGTTATTGTAGGAGCCCAAAGTCGCTGTTGGCTATCGATAAAGAACCGGAACCCCTGGACTTGAGAAGTAGATGAAAAATTAAAAATTGTTGTAAAGTCGTAGTTCTTGAATTCATTGCTCTCGCGGATATATTTGGAAACGCCCAAGGTGTTACTTACCCAGATGTCATGGTTCTCGTCCTCAAGAAGACCCCAAATGAAATTGTGTTGTATACTGGATGAAACCCCAGGAACATTCTTGAAAGTCTGAAAGTTGTAGCCGTCATATCTTTGCAGTCCATTGGAAGTTCCAATCCACAAAATCCCATAACTGTCCTGAATCACATCATTAACGGTGGGTGATGCTACTCCCTCGGAAATGGAGAAGTATTCCGGTTCAATGTTCTGTGCCCATATCTGCTGACTTCCAGAACAAATGCAAACGAAGGTGATGAGCAAGATTTTCAACCCCGCTCGACCACCTGGCAAGAATTTCAAACGATCTATGGATTTTACGGATTTCATGGCACTTTGCCTTTTAGTTTTCACATCATTTGCTCTTTTGAAGATAAAGCTTTCCTTCAACGTCTATCAGAAATCCTACTCCCTATTTCTAAAGCCTTCAAGTAGTCTGTTTTGATGTTAATCCGTGCAATCGCGCGTATCTGCGTCATCCTTGCCTGGCCGGCAGGCAGGTGTGATCAGACAATTGGCAGTGTCACAATAAACTCAGAGCCCTCATTCTCTTTGCTCCTTACTTCAATTGTGCCGCCATGCCCTTTGGTTACAATATCATAGCTCAGACTTAATCCCAATCCTGTTCCTTGTCCAGTTGGTTTGGTAGTGAAGAAGGGTTGGAAGATTTTTTCCTTGATCACAACCGGCATGCCTCTCCCATTGTCTCTCACACTTATCATTACATTGCTTGAGGATTTGTTGGTCGAGACCATGATCTGTGGTTCAAATTCATTTCCTACTTCTAAATATTTCTCATTTACAGCGTAAAAGGCATTGGTGATCAGGTTTAGGAGTACCCTGCCAATATCCTGGGGTACAACCTCAATCGGCTCTAATGCCTCATCAAAATTTGTTTTCATGGTGGCATTGAAGGATTTGTCCTTAGCTCGCATACCATGGTATGCGAGGCGCAGGTACTCATCGACCAGGGCATTTATATCTATTTTTTCTCTTGTGCCGCTATCAGCTCTGGAATGCAGCAACATTGATTTGACAATAGCCGAGGCACGTTCACCATGATGGCCGATTTTTTCAAGGTTCTGCTTAAGATCATGACCTAGCTCCAGCACTTCTGCGGTTTTGCCATGCGCTAATTCCTCCTCCATGTCCTGGATCAACTCAATGCTCACTTCCGAGAAATTATTCACAAAATTGAGTGGATTCTGAATTTCATGGGCGATTCCCGCTGTGAGCTCACCCAGCGATGCCATCTTCTCCGATTGGATCAATTGTGCTTGTGCAGCTTGCAGGTTATTTAATGTCCGTTCGATTTCAGCTTTTGCTTTTTCCAAACGGACAAAATCCTCGTAACGCGCATATGCCACGGAAAATGTATCGGCCAGCGCTCTTACTAATGTCAAATGCTCTTCTCCCAGGATGCTTGCGCTACCCACATATAACATTCCATTGGAAAATGGAATGAAATGGAGCACGAGTCGTTCAGGAGCTTGCTCACCTGCCGAATACTGTTGCGGATCTTCGATCATTCCCTTCTCCACCAGCGATGCTGTCCAGGCTTCAAATTCTGACTTGTCCCAATCCAGGGTCATGATCTCTTCGTTACTCCATCGGTCCACAGCCTCATCCATGAACGCGAAAGTACCGTGCGGTATAACCATGGCTGCCAGTGACTGCCCGTCGGGGGTACTGAGGTAAACCTGCCAGCTTTCCTCAGCTTCATTGATAATTAGCAACCCACAGCGAAAAAATGGAACATTCATAGTGCTCAATTCCTGCCAGACGAGCGGGGTGATCCGCTCCAAATCAGCCGGGCTGCGCATCGAAGCTATTTTAGCCCGAACCCGATCCAGAGCTGCTTCAATTTCTAGCTTCCGGTGTTTTTCATTGAGCTCCGCTATGGTTTCATCCAAAAGGACGGTAACAGTCTGTTTTACCTTCTCGGTCCGGTCCAGTTTGAATCTGAGTATTTCGAGTTCGCCTTCGACCTTCTTCAATAACCTTAGAATGTCATCTCGAGGCTCGTCTCCGATCGATGCAGATTGTGTGATGAGATCTTGTATCTGCTTTACTTTCTGATCCATCTCTTATCGTTTCACTTCTCCTTCATGGCTACAAAACAAGTTGTCAAGTTGTGCATTTCCAGATTGCCTCCGGTAGCACGACCTAATTCAGCATTCGAAAACATCCCAGCTATTGGAGCATTCCAGACGTTCTTGACACCTTCTATCTCTTTGCCCATCAACGGGCCAAAAGCCAGTATTCTTCCTGCACAACTGAATAAAATAACGGCATCTGCTTCGGGCATTTCTTCTTCTTTTAGTCTTTGGCAGCCATCAACCACTTCATCAATGACATCGAAATCAGGTGGAAGGGAAAAACGAACCTTAGAACCTTGAGGAACTGTTCCACTACAAAAGAAAGAACCATCCTCCCAATCTATCATTAGTCCCGGCCTCATGATTGGCGCTCCCTTTTCACGCTGCAATTGAAGAGGAAAAGTGGTCGCAATTTCCAATAGGATATTCTCATTTTCCTTCGAAATGACTTTCAGCCCACTATATCTTCTCGTCATTTCAAGAACTGGCACGTCATCGATCGTGTACACATGATTCCCTTCACTCTTGGTGACTGTTTTTTCTGTGCCCATTGGTTTCCAGCCACAAATCGCTCTACCGGCAATTTTTATTTTGTCAGAATCTATCGCCACGGCCACAACACCCTGATTACTTGCTCTTTCGTTCGTGAAAACAAACTGCTCGGTAAACGTAAAATCATCTCCTGCCATTCCACCGTATACTTCCACTTCACTACCAATGACGTCTTCGAAGCCATGTAGAAGTTGCTCGGCGTCAGTTGCCATGTGACTCCCTGCGATCAAAAAGGCAGGATTGTCAAAGGTCTCAATCGCCGCCTTCGCTATTTCCCTGGCCACGTCCCTTGGTGCTTTCTCTATATACTCATCGATAAACACCTTAAAGTAATCCTCACTGATATTTAATAAAAGAACAGCAATGGATTCCTTGCCTAGCTCTTCATCGATAAACTCCCCATTAGAAGTCGCACCGTATATGCTAATCCCCCGTTGATCAAGGAGCTTAACGACCTCACCTCGATCCTGCTTGACAGACATGAACACAATGGCAAGAGTAGGCTTAAACCCATCTTGCATGCTTTCCTCCAAAGCCTGACCCAGTTCTGCAGGTGTTTGACCTCTAATAGATTTTGCTTTCATGTGATTTGAGTTTTTTCAGAGCACTAGTCTTTTGAAGGTAAGGCTTTTGCTCCCGAAGTTGATTAAAAGACCTACCTGTAATTTGGTTTTTGTGTAGTCAATTATCATGGATCGAACCTACGGTTCTCCATTTCAACTAGAGCCTTTGAAACCATGGATTGAAATCCATGGTTTCCATATTATCTCGAGGCTCTGCCTCTTGTTCATTCTAAATCAATTGGCTTTGCTCTCTAAGGTTAAAAAGATAGTTACAATTATCACTGTTCTAACATTCATCAAAGCCGTAGGCTTGCCCCTTTTTCACCAGCGGATTTTAATCCGCTGCTTACATCTCATGCTTTCTTGCTCAAGTGCCATCGGCACGAACTATTTTGTCATTGATTTTTTCGTTACTCTAATTATCATAGAACTAATCTACGGTTCTCCATTTCATCTAGGTCCTTTGGAAACCATGGATTGAAATCCATGGTTCTCATATCTCATCGAGGCTCTGCCTCTTGTTCCCTCTAAATTAATTGGGCTTTGCTATCTAAGGTTAAAAAGATAGTTACAATTATCACTGCTCTACCATTCATCAAAGCCGTAGGCTTGCCCTTTTTCACCAGCGGATTTTAATCCGCTGCTTACATCTCATACTTTCTTGCTCAAGTACCATCGGTACGAACTATTATAAAATGGGCTTTATACACTCTAAGGTTAAAAGATAAAATTGCAACTCTCATACCTTCTATTGATCAACGCCGTAGGTTTATCCATTTCTTCTCTGCAGATTTAATCCGCAGCTCAATCACAGTCTATTAATTGAAGTTGTCGGCACACACCATTTCAGACGAACTCAAATCATCTCCTCAAATAGATATTGTTCGTCATATTCAATTTTGAAGTTCTTAAGTAGATTTATGTATTCGTCGTGAAAGGTGCTCTTCTTATGATGTTCTTCTTGATTTTGAATATAGCGGTACACCTTATCCACTTGAGATTCGCCGTAGGAAAAAACTCCGTAACCCTTTTGCCACTCAAATCGATTTTTAGTTAGACCCTGTTCATTAATGAACTTAGAAGACTTTGCCTTGACATTCTTCATTACATCTGATATCTGAACAACAGGCTTTAATGAAAACAAACAATGTACATGGTCCTCAACCCCATTCACGATCATTGTTTTGCAATTCGATTGATTAATTAGATTACCTATCACAGCAAAAACCTTTTTTCTCCATTTTCTGTCAAGGAGAGCCCGGCGATACTTCACGGCAAAAACCGTCTGCAAGTAGATTTTGTGATATGTGTTTGCCATTGCCTCTCTCGTTACTGTTATTATAGAGCGAACCGATGGTTCTTTATTCTTATCTAGTTCTCCAAAAACCACGGATTGAAATCCGTGGTTTTTACATTTTCTCGAGGCTCTGCCTCTTGTTCCCTCTAAATTAATTGGGCTTCATACCCATCACCTTTAATTGATCAAAGCCGTAGGCTTGCCTAATTCTTACCAGCGGATTTTAATCCGCTGTTTGAATTCTATCTTGCCAAAGTGCCATCGGTACGAACTATTATAAAATGGGCTTTATAGACTCTAAGGTTAAAAGATAAATTGCAACTCTCATACCCTCTATTGATCAACGCCGTAGGCTTATTCATTTGTTACCCTCGGATTTTAATTCCGCAAACTAATCACTGCCTTAGACTTCTGGAGTACAATCGGCACTCACATTCTCCGTCAAATTTGATACCACCATCCCACCCATTAGCATGTCCTTTCACACCATTGGCAGCTCAACAATAAACTCCGTCCCCTCACCCTCCTTGGTCTCCACTTTCAAATCACCTTTGTGCACTTTGACGATATCATAGCTGAGGGAAAGTCCCAGCCCGGTGCCCTGCCCGGTGGGCTTGGTGGTGAAGAATGGTTGGAAGATTTTGTCGAGGATACGACGGGGAATACCACTGCCATTGTCTTTGACTCGAATCAAGACCTTGTCGGAAGATTTCTTCGTTGTAACTGTGACATTAGGTTCGTAGCCGTTTTCTCCATCCATTTTCTTTTCATTGACGGCATGAAAAGCGTTGGTGATTAAATTCAATAAGACCCTGCCAATCTCTTGGGGTACGACCTCGATTTTATCCAATGTCTTATCAAAATCGGTTTTCATGGATGCATTAAAAGATTTGTCTTTGGCCCGCATGCCGTGATAAGCGAGTCGTAGATATTCGTCTGCCAGGTCATTAATATCCGTGAGTTCCTTGTGAGTAGAGCTACTTCTCGAATGTTGCAGCATACTTCTGACAATCGCTTCCGCCCGCTTGCCATGATGTTTGATTTTTTGTTCGTTCCCCTCAATATCATGAGCAATCTCGATCGCTTCCTCAAAATTGCCGGCCTTTATTTCCTCTAACATTTCCTCAATCAATTCGCTATTCACATCAGAAAAGTTGTTGACAAAATTCAATGGGTTTTGAATCTCGTGAGCTATGCCTGCAGTGAGCTCACCCAATGATGCCATCTTCTCGGAATGAATCAACTGGTTTTGAGCCGCTTTCAATTCATCGAGGGTATCTTCCACCCTCTCCTTTGCTGCCTCAAGCTGATTGAAGTCTTCATAGCGGGCGTAGGCGACCGCAAAGGCATCTGCCAGGGCCTCAACCAATTCAATCTGAGTCTTATCCAGAAAATCAGGACTTCCTACGTACATCATACCCTGGGCAAAAGGGACAAAATGCAGCACCAGATGCTCAGGAGCATCTTCTCCACCCTGATATTTTTTGGAACTCTTCACAATCCCCTGCTCGATCAAGGATTGCGTCCATCGCACGAACTGGTTCTTGTCCCACTCCTCTTTGTATACTTTATTTTGCCTCCAATGTTGAACGGCAGGCCGCACCAGCGGATTATCAAATCCCAGATCCATCACTGCCAGTGATTTCCCCCCCGGGGTAGATAAATAAGTCCTGGTAGTCTCAGTTTGGTCGTCGATAATGAATACTCCACAGCGAATGAATGGCACCTCCAGCGTGGTCAATTCCCTCCAGATCAGTGGTGTGATGCGCTGCAGGTCTTCGGTGGTACGCATCGAAGCGATCTCGGCTCGCACCCGGTCAATCGCTGCATTCTTCGTAGCCTCCCGGGCTTGAGCCTCTGCCTTTTGCAAGTCGATATAGCGCTGGTAGGTCTGACCGAAAACCGCTGCAAATCGTTTCAAGGTGTTGCTGACATCATTGGGTAAATGCTCTTCTGAGAACGCATACAAGAGACCATTCGGAAACATGAAGCTCTGGTGTACCACTAGCGGAGTCAAGGTTTCCAGATCGACAGTGACTGGATAGTCTGGTGCGCTATTAATCACCTCGAAGTAGCGAATCATGTCATCTCCCATTAATTCATACAAAAAAGACTCTTTCTGATCCTTCCAGGCTTGCTTGGCACCACGCAGCACTGGATGTAGGGTCATGTCCAGATGGCCAATACTAAGTTGCACCTCCGTTCCCCTCCGGTAAGCAGCTGTCCATAGTTCCATTACGTCCGTATTATCAAAAATTCCTATGCCACAGCGAACCTTGTCGCTAATGCCCAGACCCAGCAATTCACTAAATAAAGCGACTACGGTGTCTCCAATGTCTTCACTGTCATGCATCGCCATGGTGCGCGCTCGGACTCGCTCCAGCGATGCTTCTATTTGAGCCTCGCGGGCTTGGGCTTCCGCTCGCTGCAGATCGAGAAATCGACGATATGTTAAGGCAAAAACTCCCGCGAATCGGGAGAAAATCTGGGATCCTTCATCAGAAAAGGGTTCTCGCGTGAACGAAAAGAGTGCTCCCTCCGGAAAATATGATACTCGGAAACTAAGCCGTGGTGGTAATTTGTGAGGCAGATCAATATTATAGTCTGCTTTCTTCAGAGCCTGGTAATAACTTCTCAGGTCTTTCCCTTTGAGATCGTACTCGTAAAACCCTGATTTTTGTTCCCAGTTCGTATATATGCCTCGGAGCAAGGGATGAATGGATGTGTCCAACAGTCCTTGGCCAATTAGCGAGGTACGCCCCTTTCGAGATGCTGCCGCCCAGACCTCGATGAGGTTATTTTCTTTTATGATCAGTACACCGCATCGTACCGTACGAATGCCAATGCTCTCCAGTTCATCAAACATAGACATGGTAGTGTCACTGACATCCTGACTGTTGTGCATTGCCATCGTTTGTGCACGCACACGTTCCAGTGCTGCCTCTATACGCGCTTCTCGTGCCTGTTCCTCTGCTTTCTTAAGATCTAAGAATCTTGTGTATGTCTGATCAAAAACCTTGGCAAACCTGGTCAACAACTGCGAAAGATTATCATCTATCGGCTCATGTGTTGTAAGGAGTAAAAAGCCCTGAGAGAAAAATGCTGCATGATGAAACCGGACCCCCGTAATATTTGATTCATCAATGAAAATGCCTACATCCTCCACAACATATCTGATCCAGTCTTTCAGTTCCTGGCCGGTCAACTTCACCCTCACAGATTTCTCTTTCCTCTGCCAAGCGTCATAGATTTTTTTAATTGTTGTCGGCTCCTCTATCGAAACATCAAAAACATGACTGACTTCACTGCCCGCCTGGTCTGTGACATAAAATTGAGCAAGACCTTCCTCTTCTTTGAAAATAGTTATGCAGATCCGATCAGGTACATTACCGAGTAAGAGCAATTGCTCGAATACAACCGATGCTGTATCAGGTAATTGTTCACTGTGGTGCATCGCCATGGTTTTGGACCGTACACGCTCCAGAGCGGCCTCAATCCGTGCTTCCCTAGCTTGCGCTTCCGCTTTCCTCAGATCGAGATAGCGGGTGTAGGCCAGCTCAAAGACAGCGGCAGCCCTTCGTTGCAACTCACACGATTCTTGATCAGGCTCTTCGGAAGTGATCAGCAGCAAAGCACCTCCCGAAAATTTTGAAAAATGGTAACACAATTGTTTGGGCACAATGATTTTGCCCTTATTATCATAATCGATCGTCGATGGTGCAATTTCTTCAAGCTGGCGATACCATTCCTTCAGCATCTTTCCCTTTGAAAAAATCGTGTACTCGGATTGATCACTCTGATAATATTTCATGACTGCTCGGGCCCAGGCAGTTTTCTTCGATGGGACGATGGCAATCCCTTCCTTAACCAGACCATCGATGTCATCCGGAGGGCGGAAAGCCCACCAGGCTTCAAACGTCTCTCGACCCTCAGGATATAGATGGATAATGGATGATTCCAGCTCGGGCTGTCCCAGTTGTCCCATTTGTTCCCTGAGCACTTTAGCCACCTTGATAAGATCAGCTGAATGGTGCATGGCCATGGCAGCAGCTCGAACGCGCTCAAGAGCTGCCTGTATTTGGGCTTCTCTGGCTTGAGCTTCAACGCGCTGAAGATCGATAAACCGCTGATAGACTCTGGCGAATTCCTTAGCAAATCGTTGGACGATATCTTTGTCTTCATCGGTCGGTGGACGGGCAGTATTCATTCCGAGGTATCCAAATTGACAATGTCCCTGAACTGTCCATAGTCCTTCAGGGTATTTCTCGGCTTTTATCCTGGATCTGGCCGGCATGGCCTTGACCAGATCTTTCAACAAACCGAAGACAAATGGTAAATCTTCCGGCCGATATCGAATGACCCCTATCTGCCCTGGTTTACCATCTTTCCACCCCTCGTAAGCTTCAATCCATTCGGGCATGTGCTTGAGACTGATTCTTTGCTCAGCCATAACCCTTTCTCCGGAAGTATCGGTCAGTCTCAGGGTAAACGATTCACTACCCCCATCGAAGAGGGTGAGATGGGCAAAGGCAGGGTTGATGGCAAGGATATCGAACTGCTTGAAAAGCTCACTTATGACATCGGTCAGCTCTTCGCTCTGGTGCATGGCCAGGCTTCTTGCTCTGATTCTTTCAAGGGCGAGCTGTATCTCTGATTCCCTGGCCTGTGCTTCTGCTTTCTGCAGGTCCAGAAAGCGGGTATATACCTGCTCGAAGACCTTGGCAAAGCGCTTAATTATCTTGAAATACTCCTCCGATAGTGTCTTTTGTCCTGCTACTTCCAATATTCCATGACGCATGGTAGCACCATACAGCATGACCCTTTTTATTGCCAGCATCGATTGTTTCACTTCCCGCGGAATGTGCTGCCAATCCGTTTGGTTAAACAACCACTTTTCATAGGCTCTCTTGACCCTGCCCTTCAGTTCGTAAGGACAATAGTCTGACTGTGTCTGCCAGGCATTGACCAAAAACTGATAAAAAGCGTGATGGGTATGCGGAATGAAGTAGCTCCTTGGCAATACCTGTTGTGCTTCGTTCGAGGGCCAGATTTCGCAGTCCAGGGTTTGTGGATCAAATAATATAATCTCGCATTGAATGGCTTCAAACCCAAGGATCTGCAATTGCTCGAAGACCGTTGCGATCACTTGATTGAGCTCCTCACTCTTGTGCATGGCCATCGATCTCGCCCGAACCCGCTCCAATGCTGCTTCGATTTGTGCTTCTCTTGCCTGGGCTTCTGCCTTCTTTAAATCTAAAAAGCGTCGATAGGTATCTTTAAATACCCCTGCGAAACGGAGCATTACACCTATCTCTTCCTCTGTTAGTGGATGGGGAGTAAGGGCATACATCATCCCATATTCGAAGTAGAAGCTATTCGTCCATTCAGAAATGGCTGACGCCAGCACACTGTCCTTGATTCCCTGAGAAACAGACTCGATTAAAGTAACTGCCTTATAATATTCCTGCAATTCAGCACCATGGACTTCACCGATATAATAAGACTCTCCTTTCCGCCATGTATCTACAACGCCTTCCAGAATAGGATGTATATCGAATGTAAGAGTGCCCGTGATAATTTTACCCTGTCCGTGTTCATCAAGATTTGCACTCCAATCTTCCATCGTCTTTGATGACTCATCCATAATCAGAAAACCACACCCTCGGAGTGTAAAACCCAGTTGAATCAGCTGATCGAACAATACCAGCGCTGTTTCTGCCAATTCATCGCCTCGATGCATGGCCATTGTCCTTGCCCGAACTCGTTCCAGAGCAAGTTGTATCTCTGCCTCCCTTCCTTGTTCTTCTGCCTTCTGCAGATCGAGAAAACGGGTATAGGACTGCTCAAAAACCTTTCCAAAGCGTCTAATAATCTCATTGTCGTCCTCACTATAAGCATCCTTATCGTAAAGCATAACCGTCAGCGCTGTATTCTTGTGAATGGCAGAAGAACGGTTCATCCCCGGACAGGAATAGATAAATTCTTTGCGTGACTCCGGCACGGATTGATGCGTGGATCTTTTAAAGTAATTATCAAACCATTTATCCTTTTCCGCTTTGGAGAAACTGTCTGTAATAAATAGTCCTCCTGTAGTACGAGCTTTATGAAATCTATTGAACCATCGATGATTGAGATAAGGAACCCAGACCTTTTCCGGATACAATTGTCCGTTGGCCGCACCCCATACCAGAAGATCTTTGGTGTCATCGACAAACTCATGAAGCATTACCGAGTTCATGACCAATCCCAAACTCTCTAGCTGCTCGTACAACAGGAGGACGACCTCATGCAGATCTTTACTTGCATGCATCGCCATCGATCTTGCCCGGACCCGTTCCAGCGCCGCTTCAATTTGGGCTTCCCTTGCTTGAGCTTCTGCCTTCTGCAGATCGAGAAAACGGGTATAGGACTGCTCAAAAACTGCAGCAAATCGCTCTACTACGGAAATCGACTCAACATCAAACTCTTGTTCTCGAAATCGCAGGACAGCCAGGCCCGTATTAGGGGAGAAAGTAAATACTGAACTCACTGCCGGTGCATCGAGAATTTGTTTTTGTCGATCAGACGGTGGTACCAGAGATGCTACTTTGAAATACGCACGGTAAAAAGCATTTTTTGCTTGCTTCTGAAATACCCTAACCAGAGTTTCCTGACGCTTCTGAGCCCTTCGCACTGCCTTCAACCAGGGATTGTCAAAATAGGGAAAGATGATTTCCGCAGGGTAAGGTGTTCCGGGCACAGCCATCCATGCCTTAAAATATTTTTGCCCCGGCTGGTGTACATAGATTTGCATCACTTCCAGATCTATTCCAAGATCAATCAACTCATCATGGACTACATGCACGATTTCCATAAGCTCATGACTTTTGTGCATTGCCATAGTCCTTGATCGCACCCTCTCCAGGGAAGCTTCAATTTCTGCTTCACGTGCTTGAGCCTCTGCCTTCTGCAAATCGAGAAAACGGGTGTAGGCCTGCTCAAAAACCTTGGCGAAACGAGCTAGAATATCGCCTTCTTCCTGAGCTAATGGAGTATTCCTGGACGCAACGAGTAGACCATGCTTCATAGCGGATACAGAGAGAACAACAGCCTCTGTCACTTTAGGCAATTCCTGATTTGCTTTCCGTACTTCTTCGGGTGCGTGGCGGTAGTCAACCTTTTCGAAAAATATCTTGCTGAAACCTTTCCTCCGGCTGGTAGAAACCTCATGCACAGCAAATCGTTGACCCTTTTCAAAGGTGTCATAGATACCTTTCCAGATGGGATGATTGATCCATGGCACTTTTACGTAGTAGGAAATAAGTCCTTTTGCAGTCTCATGTGCCGACCAAAGTTCTGCTTCCTTTGTTACCGGATCGAAAAGAGCCAGATTACAAACTGCAGTGTGGATGTGCAACTGATCCAGGCCCTGGAAAAGTTGCACCACCACCTCCTTCAATTCATCGCTCTGATGCATGGCCATGCTACGGGAACGTAGCCGTTCAAGAGCGGCTTCGACCTGGGCTTCCTTGGCCTGGGCTTCTGCTTTTTGCAAATCAAGAAAACGGATATAGGCTTGCTCAAAAACCCTGGCAAATCGACATAGAATTTCATTTTCCTGATCAGTGTAGGGTTGGTCGTTATACCGGACGATTTGAATACCTGAGTTCTGATAAAATGATATGGAAGTTGAAAATGCTTCCGATTCCAACATCCGCCTTTTGAGCTCTTCCGGAAAATCCCCATGGTCGATTAAATGGTCGATATATTCCTTCTTAATTCTACCCGAATATGTTCTTGCAAAAAGCTCTTGTCTTTTCTCAATAATTTCATTGTAATCCCGCTGCACCTGAGTGGCATCATTGAACGGGATCTTCAATGGCTCCGAAAAATCAGAACCACCCACCCATACGTCGTAATCCTTTTGCGACTCTATCACCCCGCTCATGCCAACCGCGTCCATTTCTATCCCTAATGCTTGAAGCTGTTCATAGACATCATTCACCACCTGCTGCATTTCATCACTTCTGTGCATCGCCATCGACGCTGCCCTCACCCTCTCCAATGCAGCCTCAATCTGAGCTTCTCTTGCCTGCTCTTCCGCCTTCTGTAAATCGAGGAAGCGGGTATACGCTTGTTCAAACACTCGCGAAAATCGCCGCAGAATCTGGTTCTCTTCTTCATTGTACGGCCGGTCATCGAGGTTAAAAATCGCCAGTGCGGCATATTTACTAAGTGCTACCGACCTGGCATAACCTTTTCGTTTGAGTATCTCTCCCTGCAGGTGGGGTGGTATCACTCGCAGATCCGAGTCCTTGAAGACTTTGCGGTAAAAGCGGTTCTTCACACCCTTGCCATATCTGTCTACGAAAAAGGTCTCCCCCTTAAGCCGGGCTTCCAGCATCCTATCCAGCAAAGGATTCTTGAAATAGGGGATGCGCACCAGCTGGGCGTACTTATGTCGTGGATTAGCCACCCACATATTAGTATTCCTGGTCTCGTCAAAAATCTCGATAAAGGAAACATCCATTGAAATCCCTAATGACTTCAACTGATCAAATACCGTAGTGATCACTTTCTGAAGCTCTTCACTCTGATGCATGGCCAGGGAAACTGCCCGAACCCGTTCCAGAGCAGCTTCGATTTGGGCCTCCCTGGCTTGAGCTTCCGCCCTCTGTAAATCAAAGTATCGACGGTAGGTAAGACTGAGAACAGAGGTGAATCGGCGATATATTGCTAAATCTTCCTCCTTCAATTCATTTTCTGTCCAAGCATAGACATCCCCTTCTGGAAACATAAAGTAATGCCCGTACTGAATCTCATCATGGGGATAGTCAGGAAATTCAATCTGAGGGTGAAGGACTTTGTAATAGTCGGTGATTTCTTTGCCTCGCAGTATCGGAAAATAATCTTCCTGATTCTTCCAATAAGTAACGACATTTTCTAAAACTGGATGCCCCTCCATCTTAATCGATCCCACTACATCGATGGATTCTCCCTCTTCCGTTGTATTCATCGTCCAAACTTCTGAGACTCCCTCGCTCTCATCAATTATGGCCACTCCACATCTTCGGGGAATATTTATTAACGCACCGATCTGGTTGTAAAATACTTTTATCGTCTCGGTCAGATCTTCGGAAGAATGCATAGCCATGGCTTTAGCCCGAACCCTTTCGAGGGCTGCTTCCACTTGGGCTTCCCTCGCCTGAGCTTCAGCCTTTTGAAGGTCGAGGAAACGGGTATACGCCTGCGCAAAGACACGCCCAAATCGCTGAAGGAGTATCTTTTCGTCTTCCGTGGGTTTTGTCGTTCCGGATTTAGAAATGTTGCCATAGTCGTGACGTGTCTCTATAAATTCAAGACACTCAACTTCGAGCACCGCATTTAGCTTGTCGAAGTAGTCCGTTTGAGCAAATTGTCCGCAAGCGGTCAGGAAGGCATCGACTTCCTCCGAGTTTGCAAATGTGCGATACCAAAAAGGCTCTCCGACTTTCCATGCCTCGATCGCTTCAGCAAATACCACTGACGGAAAGACTATACATACCGGTTCGTCATTGACACCTGGGTATTGGCTGAACCAGACGTTTATCTTTTCATGGTCAAGTTCGAAAATGGTGATCCAGGTTTGGATGAAATCGAGATTTAATCCTTTGAGCTGATCGAATAGTACGGTCACCACCTTTGCGATATCCTCGGTATGATGCATGGCCAATGACGCAGCCCTTACCCGTTCGAGTGAGGCTTCGATCTGCGCTTCTCTTGCCTGGGCTTCGGCTTTCTGCAAATCAAGGAACCGGACATAACTTTGCTCAAATACCCTCCCAAATCTTTTCAATATATCATTCTCATCCTCCGAAAACACCCTTCCATGATGGTTGATCATAAATAAGGTGGTGTGCCTGGAGATGGCACAAGAGCGGGTATATCCACCTTTCCTCGCTAGCCATTCTTTTTGATGGGCTTTTGAAGTCTGATTGTAGGGCGGATATTTAAACATGTGTTTGAAGAACTCGATCTTCTCTTCTCTAGAGAAAATTTCCGTCACAAAACCCGGACCTTGCTTCACCTTCTTGATGATCTCGGTATATATTGGCCGGTCTAGTTTTGGGACACAAACCCTAGAGGCATATTCAGCGGTATCGCCAGAACCCCACACACAAATTTCTTCGGCATTTTCTTCGTTAATGCAGATGAATACACCTCCGGTGTTGTCAATACGCAACGTGCGAAATTGCTCACCTACTGTATTGATTACCTTCTGCAATTCGGAGGTATGATGCATAGCCATAGAAGCTGCTCGCACCCGTTCCAATGCAGCTTCGATTTGCGCCTCCCGGGTTTGAGCTTCAGCTTTTCGTAAATCAAGGAAGCGCCGATAAGTCATTTCAAACACCGCCGTGAATCGTGCAAGGACTTCCTCAGACTCTTGTTTCAGAACTGCAGGGGCCAAGATGTGCAAATAGCCTTCAGAAAAGTTTCCGCAATAGAACACCACGGGATCAGGCATTATTGGCAGTATGGTTTCAACGTTATTCTTAGAAAGCTGCCGGTCCGCAACATAAGTTAGATGTCGTTTTAACCTCGCGCCCCCTACTAGTTGATGAAAGACCGGAACATTATTTTTCCAAGCCTGATATCTTTCTTTAAGTACGGAATCGCCTGGCAATGGCAGGTTCATTTTTTCTACAAAGCTGCCATCAGGTTGGGTTAACCACCCATTTTGAATTTTGTGCTCCTCATCAACAATAACAAACCCACATATAAAAAATTGATCGATTCCCAAGGCTATCAATTGTTGATATAGCAAAATAGCCGCGTCCCCCAATTCATCACTATGATGCATGGCCATGGTGCGTGCTCGTACCCTTTCCAAGGCGGCTTCAATCTGAGCTTCACGGGCTTGTTCCTCTGCCCTCTGGAGATCGAGAAATCGTTTATAAGCAAGTTCAAATACGTACGCAGCCCGTTTCAACAATATCTTGGAGTTATCACTAGGCAACTCTTCTGAAATCATCACAAGCGCTCCACCTGTGAAACGTGAATAGTGATAATGCAACTGATCGGGTATGATCAATTCTTCTTTCGCATCATACGTCAGAACTTTGGGTGCAAATTCCTCCAGGACTCCATACCATTCTGTCAACATTTCTCCATATGAAGTAATGGTGAATTCAGGTGTTCCTAACTCATATTGAGAAGTCAGCACCCGGGCAAAAGCACTGGAATATTTTGGAATCAAGGCGATCCCCTCAACAATGGAAGCACTTGAGTCACCGGGCATCTTAAACGAATACCAGTTTTCACTAATTTCTGACCCTTCATTCCATAGTTGCACTACAGTAGTTTCGAGTCCAACCTCCTTCAATAATTCCATTTGCTCTCGCATGGCCCTTACTACATTGATCAGGTCATCGGGCGAGGTCATCATCATGGCCGAGGTTCGGATCCTTTCCAGGGCAGCTTCAATCTGCGCCTCCCTGGCCTGTCTCTCCGCTTTTTGTAGGTCTAGGAAACGGGTATAGCACTGCTCGAATACCCTGGCAAAGCGTGTTAATATCAAGGACGAATCCTCACTAAGCTCCTTCTCTGCCACCAGTTCCAGATATCCCCAGCTAAATGCAGCGCAATGAAAAAAGGTGGGATCCGGCATATTCTTCAATGCTCGATCTTCTATTTCTGTTCTGCCGGCCTTTGGGACAACAAAATTCAAATGTTTCTGTAGTGCTTTTCCTCCCACTTCTACCGTGAAAAATGGGTCCTGCAGGTGCCATTTGTCATAAAGTTCCTGGAGAACCTCATCCCCCAGCAGAGGCATTACCGCTTTTTCCAGAAAGTCGGATTCTGTTCGAGCTCCCCATACGATTTGCTGATTATTGCTCTCATCGAAGATGACAATCGAAGCATCTGAAAATTCGCGGACATCCAATGATCTCAATTCATTATATAGGACAGTGGCCACTTCCACCAATTCCTCACTGCTGTGCATGGCCATGCTGCGAGCACGAACTCTTTCCAGGGCAGCTTCAATCTGCGCCTCCCTGGCCTGCGCTTCCGCTTTTTGAAGATCAAGGAAACGGGTGTACGACTGCTCAAACACTGTGGCGAAGCGCTCTAGCACGTATAAGTCCAGATCTAGGTGTTGATCTGTCACTAGAAAACCAATTCGGCCCTGAGAGAAAAAGGCTTCATTCATCCATGCCACAATGGGATCACCATTTTTTCCCCTTGTCAGGAATTCCGGAGATGCATACTCCTGCATCCTCTGTCTTAATTCAGCATCATCTCGATATCCTTCAAATTGGGCCAAATAATTTGTGTACGATACGGCCTGTGCCGCAGTGAACTCAGTAACTATAGAAGCCTGCCCTTCTTTCCAAGCACCAAAGATTCTCTGCTGCACCGGATGCTCTTTGATAGGCATCAAACTATACTTCTTAAGTGGATCACCAGCAGCATCTGTCGACCATACCCGATTTACGCCTACTTGTTCATCTGCAATGACTATCCAGCAACGGAATTGATTTGATCCGAGCTCATATAAGTCTTGGACTTCTTCAAACAAACCGGCAGCAACTTCTGCCAATTCACTACTCCTACGCATAATCATAGTTCTGCCTCTGACCCTTTCCAGTGCTACTTCGATTTGAGCCTCTCTGGCTTGAGCCTCCGCTTCGTGGAGATTCAAGTATCTGGTATATGACTGCTCAAAAACTTTGGCAAAACGTCGCAATATTTTGATCTGATCCTTCTCCAGTGGACCATCACTGGCCACCCGGAAAAAGCCGTATCGCATATAAGCCTCTGTGTGATGGATGCTGGTCAACTTTCGCAACATGCGCACCACCTTTTTAGGCATGTTGCTGTGCTTCATGTTGTCTGTCAGCTGTCGCATGTAGGCTTGGCAGGATCTTCCTTTCAAGTGCTTATATCTAACGGCCCTGCGTTTTTTCCAGGCTTCAAGACCATCCAGGTAATGCTTGATGCTGAGCTTTGGCACAATGAAATGAATAACCTCCCCTTTGTCCGCATTACCCGATATCCAGAACTGCGACCCGCCCGTGTTGCGGTCTAGAATAACCAGATCGCAAGCCCTGGCACCAAATCCAAGTTCAATCGCTTCCTGGAACACCTGCCGGATGACGTCTGAGAGGTCTTCACTGCTCTCCATCTCCATCGTGAGATTCCTGATGCGATTCAGAGAGGCCTCGATAGCCAATGCCTGCTTTAATGCCTTATTCTTTTGTATGAGTGCCTGCCTGCCGGGATCTAGCATACGTTAGAAATCATTCGAATCTGAGGTTTAATTGGGGGTTCCGTCCGAGGATGCCCTCCCCATGAAAGAAGGTACAATTCTGCACGACATTTAACAAATCTGCATTGCGAGTGACGGAGGTGAAAAAGGAATAAGGGGAAATCGATAAATCAAAGAAAAGAAAAAGCGAAAGGGTAAAGATTCAATGAACAAAAGAAAATTATTCTTGACCTGAGTCAAACTCTTCACTCATAATACGCAACTACAACACTCCGCAAATTGAGGATGGACCATGGCTCCGGGTCTTGGGGATTGGATGCCTTCACAACCTGGGCAATGAAATAGTAGCTATAATTTGCATTATCGATCGTACTAAAATCAGGACTGTTAAAGGAACTAATTGTGATTGACTGAACACCAGGTTGTCCCGCACTTGATTTGGTGATTGATTCATCGCTTGCTTGAACAGTCAGGGATGAATGCAACCTTCTTCCAATTTTAAAAGACAAATCAAGAACTTCCAAATCATCCTCAAAATAGATAGTCACATGTGAAATACGGGCTCCATGAGGTATTAGTAAAGGCGCAATCAGAGGTGCTGCATAGGTGTTATTATTATTAGCAAATAACTCAGTAGCAATATACCGGCTGCCTTGAATATGCTCGGGATCATGAAAAGACGCAGGCGGGATCGAAATATACTTCAACTCATTATCGACTGCAAGTATATCTCCTGACGTATTAGCGACCAATTTTCGATTGCCAACTCCACTCAACGCATTGGAACGGATGAATCCGTCAACGTGGAGATCTCTTTGGGCAGGGTTCACCTTGACACCTATACTGCTTGAGAAGATGTTTTGGGTGCCTCCGGCACCCCATTCAAATTTGCCGCCATTGAGAGCTAGGGCTTCACCACCATTAACAAACAATGCCTTCCCATTTGGCTGCTCTTTCAATAAGTTGAGATCTCCATTAATATCGAGAGTGCGAGAAGGATTTAAAGTTCGAATACCTACCCTACCGTCTGCCCGGAGTGATAGCACATCACCTGCTTCACTACTATAGAAATTCATTCGATCACCAAAAAGGTCGCCTCCTGAGCTGATGCGTGATGCAATATCCCAAAACCGCTTGTTGGTGCCTGCATCATATAAGTTGTTTGAGAATCGTAGTCGTGCAAAATCATTTTCCGTCTCAAACAATAATAAATGTGAGCCCTCCAAATTACCGATATTCGAATTTTTCTCAATCACAATCCCTGATTGCTGGCCATAGGCAATCGCACCTATTACCAGAATAATAACCCCAAATCCTAAACGTATTGTTTGCATAACTATCCCTGTCTTATGTAAAATGCTATTGTTCCAAAGTCACCAGATGCAGGTTCAAAGCTTTTCCCAATTAAAACCGCCTGTTAGTCTTCACTCCTAACTTCTGTATCATGTTTTTCTGTGACTCACCTGCCGTCTCCTGACTGATGAAAAGGACGGCTGCCAATTCCTTTGAAGTAGAATCGTTTGCCACAACCGTAAGATCTCTGTCTCTCGCACGGTCAGGATATACTTACTGCCTGGCATTTTCAATACTTTATGAGATTAGGGCTCTTACGTCAAAATTACTTTGAGCCGGCTTGCGAGTCGTTCATCCGATCAACTTTTTCTTGCAATGCAAGCACCATTTTTTGCAATTGGTCAATCTGCATTTGTTGTTCCTGAATAGCCTTTATAGCCAGTACGGCAAACTTGGAATAGGGAAGTGATTTCAACCCATCAACCTCCGAAACCAATTCCGGAAAGATCAATTCAACTTCCTGTGCGATGAAACCGATATCCATATTGTCCGTCTGATCATGTTTGTAGTGGTAGCTAATGGGTCGTAACTTCAAAACCTTGTCTAGTATTGAGGTCATGTATTCAATCCTCTTCTTTAAACGGATGTCTGAAAATGTAAACAGATCGCCAGATGCACTCGACATTTGGGCAAGTAGTTGTCCGTTATATGCAAAATTCAGGTAATTAAAAGTATCGACGTACTGCAACCAAAAATCATCATCGTCATCTGCTATTTTCAACCCAGCTGGCTTGATTGTTAAGCCTCCCAAAGATGCTAAAGGTGTTTGCCGCTGCTTCACTACCAATTCCACATCGGGATCAACACTGTTAATTCCCAAGTTGCCGGATGGAACCCGTATATTGCCCTCAAAGTCCAGATGTAAAACTTGGAACGTTCCGGAAGCATTACGGCCGAAAAATTTTAGCGACCCACTGTTCGTACTTCCAAACCCTTCCATATAATAGATATTGTTGTATTGAGCTCCATCATAAGATCTCCAGGCAATCCTGCCCAATGAATTGTTGATAGATGAACTGGCCGTCTTGCTACCGGGAGTGCCCTCACTTCGGGAGAACCCAATCCAGCCGGAAAGGCCTCCGTTGTCAGAACTTGACTCAATGAATAAATCGTCGCTAGAGAATCCATCACCGTGGATATGAAAGATCGTCTGCGGGTCTACTATTCCAAGGCCTAATCGGCCAATAGTGCTTAAGGCCATCCTGGTAGTATTGTTGTAACGAAATTTTAGCTGATTGGCATCGTTCCGGTCGAAAACGGAAACCCAACCATTCGTTGTGTTGTTCGCGTCGATAGTAAGCTGGACTTTGGGATTTCCGGTTAAGGCTTCAATCGTTAGAATGGAATTGTTGGATTGGATATGCATGTCTTGCAGTTGACCAAGAACCGAAGTACTGATCCCAATGATCAACATTAGGCATGAGGTAGAGATGATTATAGTGCGTTTCATGATTCAATCATTTTGATTTGATGTTATTAATTGCTTGCAATAACCCGGAAATATATTGCCGGAATTGAAGTCTAACCCAAATTTGAACCAAGACCGTCCCTGGGACCATGCAGATATGTAGCAAATACCTACACGTATGTAACATCCTACTTTATCTGTATGATTATCAGACTCTTACAATATTAATTTTAGATGAAATAACGAAGTGAAATCGAGATCAACTATACAAGAGACCGTGGTCTACTTTCCGTAGAGCTGGCCACAGGGACATGCTGATAGGCGTCAATTTGCATAGTCCTTGGGTGAAACACCAAAGACCTCTTTGAAACATTTGGAAAAATAAAAGGGACTGGTGAAACCGACCGAGTAGGCAATATCCGACACCGATCCATTTCCTTCCCTGATCAGTTGGGCGGCTGCCTTCAACCGCTGGGAGCGAAGAAATGCGGTGGTAGACAAATCGGTCAAGGCCTTCAGTTTTCGGTGTAATTGCATCCGGCTCATATGCATCTGCATAGCGAAATCCTCCGCAGTAAATTCAGCGTTGTTCAAATGTTTCGTTACCACTTCTTTTAATCTTTGCCAAAACTGCTGATCGGCATCGTTTGTTGCCAACTTACTGGGTTCGATCATCCCGCTCATCCGGTAGCGCGATTGAAGCTCTTCTCTGGTCCGGATTAGATTTCGGACTTTGATGGTGATCTCATCAATGGAGAAGGGTTTAGTCATGAAGTCGTCCGCGCCCAATTCCAGCCCCTTGAGCTTTTCCTTCTCAAGATGATTTGCCGTCAACATGATAAATGGGATATGGCTGGTGCGCTCATCCGACTTCAATGCTTCAAGAAACTTCTGACCATCCATCACTGGCATCATCAAATCGGAGATAATCAGATCAGGCACATAATTTTGAGCAAGCTCGAGTCCCTTCCGTCCGTCTTTGGCAGTGAGGATTCTGTACTCATCAGTAAATACGGAGTCCAGGTGTTCGCGCATATCAGGGTTATCTTCTACCAGCAAGAGCAATGGTTCATCAAGCAAAACCGACGGCACCTTCGATTCCTTGCTGACTGCTGCACTCTCTACCTTTTTATCTAAAGCAGGTAGGTATGTTTCACCAATATCGTATCCTTTATTCTCATAATATGAACGGCTCGTGGGGCAGATCAACGTGAAGGCTGTTCCCTTTCCCTCCGAGGAGGTAACACCAATTGATCCATGATGCAACCTGGCAAGCTCATTGGCCAGTGCCAATCCAATCCCAACTCCATCGGTGAAATACCGCTCATCGCTGCCTCGGAAATAGCGCTCAAACACCCTTTTCTGATCTTGCGAAGACATACCTCGCCCAGTATCCTCAATACGGATCTCACTCACACCTTCACCAGTTGTCAGCTTCAGCTTAACCTCGCCGGTTTCAGTAAACTTAAAAGCGTTACTCAACAGATTATACAAGATGGTCTCCAAATGCCTGGGGTCGTAGTGATACATCTCCTCTTTACCCTCATACTCCTGTGTGAATGTTAACCCTTTCGCCATAGCGAGAGACTCAAAGGAGGCTGCGATCACTTTCAGGTGTTTAATCAGGTTGATCGGTCGAATCGACAAGGTCATCTTGCCCGCATCTAGCTGGGAAAGTGCGTTGACACTGTCTACCAGACGATTTAATCTCTGCGCATTCCGGTCAATGAGCTTAAGCTCCCGTGCCGTATCTGGCTGGATATCGTCTTTTTTCAAGAGGATCTGCACAGGTCCACGTATGAGAGATAGAGGAGTTCGGAACTCATGGGATATATCTGCAAAGAGTTTTGACCTCAGCCTGTCCAGGCTGGTAAGTTGAGCATTAATTTTCTGCCTATGTCGTGCCCGGTTAAAGAAGAAAAAAGAAATAAAACCCAAGGATACCAGACTGATCCCTCCCCCATATAGCAATTTTTGACTTCTAAGTTTCTGTTGAGCCTGACTCAATTTGAGATCACTGATCTCTTTCTCCTTCTGAGTCGACTGATATCTGGATTCAATCTCCTGAAGCGATGTTTCAAGTTGCTTTTCACTGAGAGAATCGCTTAGAAATACATATGTATTCAAACTCTGAAGCGCCTTATTCGTTTGACCCAATTGCTGATATACATCCGCCAGCTTTCGCAACAACTCAGCGCGACCATGTGCCGAGTTCTCAAGTCCTAATGCCCTTTCGTAATTCAAGGCACTTTTTGGAAATTCTCCAGTGCGGAAAAATAAGCTGCCCAATATCAAAAATGTATTTCGCAATCCTGCCTTATCATCGATATCCGTATAAATAGTCTCCGCTTCTAGCAGGAGGGCTTCCGCCTCTTGAGGAAGCTCCATGTCCATCTTGAGTCCCGCATACGCAATATTCGTTTCTGCGACTTGTCGTAGATGCCCTCTCGAGTTAAAGCCTTGGACAGCCACTCTTAAAAGAGAGTCTGCAAAAAGAAAGTTCCCCTTTTGCTTGTACACCAGCGCCATATCTTTATTGACTGCATCAACCTCCCCTCTATCATTGTTTTCTGCTATAAAAGCATCCCTGGCTCGACTAAAATACTCAAGGGCCTTGTCAGGATTATTTATTTTATCAAAGTAGATGTTGCCAATATTCTGGAGTGCAACGCCGTGTCTATAATAGTTAACCTCATCAATAGCAACAAACAATGAATCCACCGAGATAAAATGTTTTAAGGCAGCTTCATAATTTCCTGCCTCTGCCTCTAAATCACCCAAGGCCAAAATATTCATAGATATTAAATCTGCATCAGCAAGTTCAAACGAAATTCGAATGGCTTCATCGAGATAGCTGCGGGCAGTATCAAGTTTTCCTTGGATGCTTGATACAATCGCCAGTTTATTTAGAGCATCAGCTGTCCAGCCCGGCTTGTTGACAAACTTGGATAGATCGACCACACCTAGTAAATGAACCGTGATACTGTCGTACCCTCCCCGTCGAAAATAGTAGTAGGCCGATCCATAATGGTAGAACAGCTCTCCCAGTGGGTAATCAGCTTTCTGGGAAAACAATCTTAGGCTATCCAGGTAGATCAATGCTTCCTCACTAGCGCTAAACTCGATGTGATAATTTGCCAGCTGTCTGTAGGCATCTGCGTGCATTGAGTCGGATATGAACGGGCCCTCCAGTCTATTCAACAATGAATCCAGTTGTCCTACTTTCTGAGCTTCCCCTTCGATTGGCAGAAGAATACTAAGAAAAAGAACAGTGAAGATCGGCTTGCACCAGGACCCAAAGTATGTTCTGGCTGAATTTCTTATTGGGTTCATTCGCAGGATGCTTGTACTTATTTTGGGGTGTCCCATTAATCTTTCCGCTTCTATTCAGATGCAACGCAAGGTAGGATATCACCTGACTAGCTTTAAGCTTTAAATTATCAAAATGCTTATTGAATTTTTTATCACAATTTTTCCAATTTGGTTCTCTGTCATAGCTGTCGTATCAGCTCCAAGGAATCCTCTATGTCAAATTCCATATAAATATTTGATTTGATGGTGTGTTCCTCCAAAAATTCTAACATTTCCCAAAGAAGATCTTTAAGCGATCCCAAGAAAGTTCCAACGAGTTGAAGATGCCGTAGGGAGAAACCGGCTTCATTTGAGCTTGCATTTCCAGACTCCGGCTAAACCAAAAGACACTTTTTACGCACTATCCTTAAAATCTCAGGTCGGTATCAAGATTGACAGAAGGAGAACCATGTACATTTTGCCCTTTGATCTTTTACCTATAACTCCACCAACGATCGATCTCAATCATTAATTCCTCTGCTTTTTCAGGAATTTCCTCAAAAAGATTGTAGCTCTCAAACGGATCAACCGCCAGATTATATAGCTCTGGTTCACTTTCTAGATCATCGTTTCCTTCCGGTAAGATCAATTTCCAAAATCCTTTTATTGCTATTCTATGTTCCAGCAATTTGATGGGATCTTCCATATCTACATCATGGGCAAAATCCTCTGCAAAAACGGTCGTGCGAGGTCTTCTTTCTTGTTCAGACAGTAAATTAACACCATGGTACTCAGTATTGGGTTGAATGCCTGTAGCCGCTAAAATAGTAGGTAGAATATCGATATTACTCACAGCATTTACGGTATCAATCAACGGCTGGAGGGTGCCAGACCACCTCAACATAAACGGTGTTCGAATACCCATATCATATGGCGACTGTTTGGAACGGGGAGCAAATCGATTCTGACGATCAGGATCCTGGATCCAACCATTATCGGTGGTGTAAATGACCAGGGTCTCTTCCGCCAAATCCTGATCATCAATGTGATCGATGAGCTCACCACAGGTCTGGTCAAACCATTCACACATGGCCCAATATCTAGCAATGGGTTCGGTTTCTGCAATTGCCAGATACTTGTTCAGCAATTGTTCCGGCGGATCATGGGGAGTGTGAGGTAAAAATGGAGCAAACCAAATAAAAAAGGGCTTCTCCTTTTGTCTCGAATCCTTAATAAAGCCAAAGATCTCCTCAAGACCCTCCCTTCCAATTGCCAGGCCATCGTCGCCATGTCTCCCTCCGAGCTCTGGGTCACCATGGGTCATCCCTGCATCGAAATGTCCTTCATGCCAAGAGCCCAACCACCATTTGCCTGTTTGCAGGGATTGATATCCGGCTTCATTGAGATATTCGGTAATTAATTTGTTTTGATAAAAGTTCTCCTTCATTTGTTCAAAAAATGGCTGCCGGGCAATACGCCATTCCGTCGAATAGCGTTGTTGGTCAAATTCAAAGGCAGGATCGTTCCCCGTTACTCCGTGCTGATGTGCATAAAGTCCTGAGATGATGGAAGCTAGTGATGGTGAGCAGAGAGGAGCCGTTGCATAGCCACGGGTGAAAGACATGGATTCCATCGCTAGCTTGTCCAAATTTGGAGTCTCGATATGATCATGTCCCATGAAACCATAGTCGGTCCAACTCTGATCATCTGAGATGATCAACAAAATATTTGGAGGTCTATCAGGTTCCGGATCAGCTCGGCAGGAAAAGAAAATCAACAGGAATAACAACTGAATTTTCGTCATGGAATAAATATCTGAAATCAAATCTATTGTGGGATGGACCAACACCTTTCTCGTTTGGTATT
Source organism: Lewinellaceae bacterium (assembly GCA_024644235.1). Taxonomy (GTDB): domain Bacteria; phylum Bacteroidota; class Bacteroidia; order Chitinophagales; family Saprospiraceae; genus JAHELJ01. The sequence goes on along the minus strand of JAHELJ010000004.1, from coordinate 38,810 downwards.
CACCATGGAAACTTGCGCCTAGCGATATTTAGTTTAATATTATATCAACCGCGGGAACATTTCTATTTTCTCAAAAATCTTCCTCATGCAAAGAAGAGAAATTCTCAAAGCTTTATTAAGAAGCTCGGCAGTGACTGGATTTGGCTTTTCATCTATAATCTCCAAAGGTGCCCATTCACTGCTTGCCGGTTCGGAGTGCTCAAAAGTACGTATCAGTTTGAATGCCTACTCCTTCAATGAATTGCTTCGGAATGGTGAGATGGATCTCACGGGACTATTTGAATATTGTAAGCAGGTAGGATTTGACGGAGTAGATATCACCGCCTATTACATACCGGGTTACCCGGAAGTCCCGGCAGATGAGGTACTATATGACATCAAACGTATGGCATTCAAGTCCGGACTGGAAATCAGCGGCACAGGTGTGCGCAATGATTTCACCGATCCTGATCCGGAAAAACGGAAAGCAGATATTCAGCTAGTGAAAAACTGGATAGAGGCCGCGGCAAAATTAGGAGCACCAGTGGTCCGGATATTCGCCGGACATCAGGAACCGGAAGGCTATACCTGGGATCAAATGGCAGCATGGATGGTGGAGGACATCAGAAGCTGTGTGTCATCTGGCAAACAACATGGCGTGATCACTGCCATTCAGAATCACAACGGTTTTCTAAAGACAGCTGATCAGGTTAAACATATTGTAGACATGGTCGATTCAGAATGGTTTGGGGTGATCCTGGATACCGGCAGTTTTCGAACGGGTGATCCATATGCTGAAATTCAGAAAACGATTCCTCTGGCAGTCAGCTGGCAGGTAAAAGAGAAGATCTGGAATCACGGCAAAGAGGAAGATATTAATCTGGATAGGTTGGTAAGTATCGTACATGCTTCATGCTACCGTGGTTATTTGCCGATTGAAACATTGGGTGCCGGTGATCCCAGGGAGAAGGTAGCTGCCATGTATGGTCGTTTGCAAAAAGCCCTGCATAATTAGATCAGTCTCGCAGACCTTCCAGAGACAAGTGAAAGAATTTAGCATTTCATCTATTCCTTATCTTTAGCAATTAACCTTAGCAATATCGTTCACGATCTAGGAATAAAAAACCATAGAGATGAAAATCGAAAAAATACACCGACGGCAGTTTGTAAAGTCATCTGTAATACTCGGAGCCGGGACATCCGTTTCACCATTTTTTATTGGAAAGATGTTGTCCGGAGAGCAGAAGGAGATCATCGGCCACGGGGACTTTCGATACCGGGTACATAAGCATTGGGGTGATTTGGCACCAACAAAGACCCCGGTAAAAAATTGTCATGAGATGGTAATGGATAGCCAAGGTCGATTGATCATGGTGGGTGACGAGACCAAGAACAACGTACTGATATACGATAAGTCGGGCAGGTTATTAGATTATTGGGGAATTCGTTATACGGGAGGTCATGGTTTGTCTCTTTGGGATGCTGGTGGCGAAGAATTTCTTTTTATCTGCGATACCTCGGGTTCGGTGATCAAAACCACTTTGGAGGGCAGAGAACTTCAAATCATTGGTCATCCATCAACCTATGGCGCCTACGCTGAGGACGATCCCTGGTCTCCAACCGAAACTGCCATCGGGCCAAATGGCGATCTCTACGTAGCAGATGGTTACGGTTCTTGCTATGTTTTGCAGTTTAGCAATGAAGGAGAGTTCATCCGCAAAATTGGTGGAGGGCGAGGTGACGAGCAAGATCAGTTTCAAACTGCCCACGGAGTTTGTATCGATACTCGTGATGCAGGAAATCCGACCCTTTTGATTACTTCCCGAGCCCACAATTGCTTTAAAAGATTTACGCTGGACGGTATGTATTTGGAGTCACTGTGCTTTCCAGGAGCCTTTGTTTGCCGGCCAGTCATTGACGATAAGAATCTATATGCCGGAGTTTGCTGGTCCTCAGCTACAAAATTTATAACCGGAAAGAGTGACACCCATCCCTACAATAACAATCCAAATTCCGGATTTGTGATGATCTGTGATCAGAACAACCGAGTGGTTTCTAATCCAGGAGGGACTGAGCCCAAGTATGTCGATGGACAATTGCAAACCATGCTACAAGACCAACCTATCTTTCATCACTGTCATGACGTTTGCATCGACGAGGATAAGAACATCTATGTGTGTCAGTGGAATGCAGAGAAGAGTTATCCTATCAAATTGGAAAGAATCTAATTCATATTTCAGATCACCAATTGGATCGGGTGGGGTAGTTTCTCAAAGCAGAATAATCCCTGATTTGACCGGCCTGCTGTCAGGGCTTATTTAAAACCTTTCTGAATTGCAAGAGACTTTGTTCTGAAGCTTTACAGTGGCTTTTAAAAGTCTTATATTCTCTTTTCTACTTTCTTAATCTTCTTAAGATTCTTTCATGAAAAAAAATAGCAAGAAATCCCATGCTGAAGGTCATTCAAAAGGTCTGAGCAGGAGAGGATTTCTACGTGGAGCTGGTTTGACCACTGCTGGCACCGTGGTGTTTACCACTGGCGTGCAAGCTTTTGAGGCTCATACTCAACCGGCAAAAGGCACATCCTTCGGACCAGGCAGCATTGGCATTGAGATGAAGGTCAATGGTCGTATGCAATCTCTTACTGTGGAGCCCAGGACCACTTTAGCAACCGCTTTGCGAGACCATCTCAGCCTCACAGGAACCAAGGTAGTCTGTGACCGCGGCTCATGTTCTGCCTGTACTGTATTTATCGACGGCAAACCGGTAAATGCCTGTATAACGATGGCACTTGACGTCGGCGATCGTGAAGTGATAACTATTGAGGGGATTGCCCGAAACGGTGAGCTGCATCCGGTACAAGAAGCTTTTATCGAGCATGATGCTTCCCAATGCGGATATTGCACGCCAGGGATGGTGATGTCTTGCGTGCATCTCCTGGAAAATGAAGAGAATCCAAGTCTGGAAGATGTTAAGGCAGCCACCCGAGGCAACCTGTGTCGTTGCGGCACCTATCCCCATGTTTTTAAGGCAACGCTGAGTGCAGCGGAAAAAATGAAATAAGATGGAAAAACGAAAAGAAATATTTCCATTAGGAATACCCGGTCATAACCTTGGTGAAATAGAAAGGGAGATTGACAACACGGAGCCGCCTGCCTGGCCGATTAATGAAGAACTGAAGGAAGTTGGCAAAAGGATCAATCGGATTGATGCCAGGGCTAAGGTTACCGGGCAAGCAAAGTATACCAGCGATATGCAATTGCCAGGTATGCTCTATGCCAAGTTCCTGAGAGCGAATGTACCTCACGCCACCATCCGTTCGATCGATACTTCTAAGGCAGAAAATTTGCCGGGTGTCCATGCGGTTCATATTGTCAGGAACACTTCTGAAGAGGGCGAGGCATCTGAGACCTTTCCCGGAGTAAAATATGTGGGTCAACCCCTGGCTGGAGTAGCAGCTGATACGCTGGATATTGCCAAAGAAGCAGTTTCCCTGATCGAGGTTAATTACGATGAGAAGTCGTTTGTAATTGATCTGGAAGATGCCATGCAACCGGATGCTCCACTAGTATTTGATGCCCCTATGGGTGCTCAGGTAGACGGCGGAGATGTGGGAGTCGTTCATGAGGGTGATAAAGGAGAAGGAAATCTTAGGGGTCCCAGCACCAGCAGCTTTTATGGTGGCCCCAGAGGGGATGTCGAGCAAGGCTTTGCAGAGGCCGATGTGATCGTTGAACAAACATACCGTACTCAGGTTCACACGCACATGCCCTTGGAGACGCATGGCGTGGTAATCGATTGGACGTCTGATGAAATGCTGGTGTATGCTTCTACCCAAAATACAGCTAATGTGCGCAACGAACTGGCCGATTACTTCGACCTTCCCAAGAGCAAGGTGCGGGTGATCTGTGATTTCATGGGCGGAGGATTTGGAGCCAAACACAGTGCTGGGAGCTTTGGGCCAATGGCAGCTACATTATCCAAGAAGACAGGACGACCGGTCTGGTTGATGATAGATCGAAAAGAAGAACATCTTGCCGAAGGAAACCGACCAAACTCCATCCAAACCTTGAAAATTGGAGCCAGGAATGACGGTACCCTCACAGCCATTGATCAGAAATCTTACGGAACGGCAGGAGTCGGTCTGGGAGCAGGAGTGGGTCGGGTGGCACAAGTGCTTTACGAATGTCCAAACTTCCGGACCGAGCAATATGATGTACTCACCCATGCTGGTCCGGGTGCAGCTTGGAGGGCACCTGGTAATGTGCAAGGTGCGTTTGGGGTAGAGCAGGCGATCGACGAGCTAGCTGAAAAGCTGAGCATGGATCCGCTAGCGCTTCGAGACAAAATTGACAAGAGTGAAGTGAGACGAGTAGAACGGATGAGAGGAGCAGAGCGATTTGGTTGGTCACAACGGAAGAAAGCCGGATCCAGCCAAGGTACTATCAAGAAAGGAATGGGCATGGCCCAATCTTGTTGGCCAAGATTTGTCACCCTGAATTCTAGCGTCGAAGTGAGAGTCCTCAACGACGGCTCCGTTGAGATTCGATCCAGCGTACAGGATATAGGGACCGGCACCAAGACCGTGTTGGCACAGGTAGTTGCGGAAGAACTCGGCCTCAAAACAACCGACATCACAGTCCGTATTGGAGACACGTTGTTTCCTGATGGGCCGGGTAGTGGCGGAAGTGTCGTTACGGGTTCGATAACTCCTCCGGCAAGGAATGCTGCTTATGAAGTCAAGATGAAATTGTTTGAGCAACTTGCTGCCAAATGGGAAACCGAATCAGGTAAACTAGTTGCTAGAGATGGGCAAATTCTGCACATCGAAGATGCATCGAAGAAAATTGCATTCAAGGAGGCACTTAGGGGCATGCGCACTGGGCAGATCACCGCTACCGCCAGCCGCACCAATGATTACGGAGGTTTTCAACAACCTTGGGGATTGGCATATGGAGACCTCGGATCGGTACAATTTGCGGAGGTATCCGTAAATACAGATACCGGTTTTGTAAAAGTGGATCGAATTGTTGCAGCCCATAGCTGCGGCAGGCCGCTGAATATCGGCCAGTTGGAGAGCCAAATCAATGGTGGTGTGATACAGGGTGTTTCATACGCCTTATACGAAAACCGGGTAATGGATTCCAGCACAGGTCATTTCATGAATGCCAACGCCCATCAGTACAAGGTTCCGTATTCTATGGAGATCCCAGAAATCGAAATAGAAATCGTGGAAGAATACACTGCTAGCTCGTCTACGGATGCCTACGGTATCGGTGAACCGGCAAACATCGCGACTGCTGTCGCGATTGCCAATGCAGTATACAATGCCATCGGGGTACGAATCTATGAGATACCGATAACACCCGCTCGAATCTTAAAAGCATTAAATAAAGTTTACGAATAAAGTCGCCATCATGAATAAATTTAGTTGGTATGAAGCCAAATCCGTGGAGGATGCCATAGAACAGGCAAATTCTACAGTTTCGGAGGAAATCTACACACCTACCGGAAAGGCTTCAATTTATAAATCGGGTGGGATCGACGTTTGGGATATGGTCAAAGAAGGCTTGATTGCACCCCAGATGATTGTCAATGTCCGAAATATCAAGGGCCTTGACAAAATGAGCTTTGATCCCGACAGTGGACTTTCGATAGGTGCAAATGTAACCTTGACAGAGATAGAGCAGAGCCCGGAAGTCAGCGAGCATTATACTGCACTCCAGCAGGCTGTGGCTCATGCAGCCACTCCGCAGCTAAGAAATATGTCTACCCTCGCCGGGAATCTCGCCCAGCGAACCAGATGTTGGTATTTTCGCTCAGCTGATCATCCTTGTATGCGGAAAGGAGGCGACCGTTGCTATGCCCGAAGCCAACAAACGGGACAGAATGAAAATCATGCCATTTTGGATAACGGATCCTGCGTAAGTCTCCATGCCTCATCAGTCGCTACTGCTCTTCTGGCGTACGAGGCTTCTATAGTTTATCTCGATGCTAAGGGCGAAAGTCACGAGGTTCCGATAGAGGACTTCTTTGTATCACCAAGCCAGGACATCTGGAGAGAGAACATCCTCAGTCCCGGAGACTTGATCACCGAAATCAAGGTTCCAACACCATCTTCAGGAACCAGAAGTCATTATGTGAAGCAAGTAGCAAGAGAGTCATATGATTGGTCGTTAGCGGATGTAGCTGTCGTGGCCAAAATGAATGGCAATAAGTGTGAAAAGATTACCATAGCATTGGGTGCAGCGGCTCCTACCCCCGTACGGGCTTACCGAGCAGAAGAAGCGTTGATTAATCAGGTCATCAATAAAGAAAGCGCAAAACTCGCCGGTGAAACGGCCATGGCATCGGCCAGACCACTTACAATGAATGGCTATAAGGTCCCATTGTTTCTAACTACCATCAGCCAAGCCCTCTTAGAAATTGCGTAGTAATGGATATCAGGCCAATCAGAAATAAATATTGTCGCTATCTAAAAGCAAGAAGTCCTTACGGACTGACCGAAGGTGGAGAAAACCCCTGGTTCCTGTTGGACGAAGCAAACACAATCTGCTGGTGCGTTAAGTCAGTGGGAGGAACAGGACCAGACGATGGGCTGGTTTCACCGGACACATGTGTTTCCGGCAGGACTTGCTTCAAACAAAATAGCTGATAGACTCATTGTCATCGGATCAAAACTTCTCTTGACGAAAAATATCCAACCAAGCAACAAAAGATCGGTTTGACCAGTCGGACGATCTTCCGACCTGGAATGAAATTTCCTGAATTTGTAATGAGATTTTACAGCGTAATTGAATTAGATATTAATCGATATGAGCACTAATCATTCTCATTTACCGTCTTATGCCAAACCAGATATGATCATTGATGCCATCCCTGCCGATGAGCGTGTCTGGGTGCCACAGGCTCCCAACGTCTGGTTTCGACCGCTTCTTTTAGACACCACGGGTGGAGGCTGGTTCAATCTTTTACGGGTGCGTCGATCCGGAGTTTTGAGCCGGCACCGCCATCCCGGACCGGTCTATGGCTTTGTGATCAAAGGGCATTGGCATTATTTGGAACACGACTTTGTCGCTTCGCCGGGAAAATTCTTGTTCGAGCCACCTGGAGAGACGCATACGTTGGTGGTAGATAGTGATGACGAGATGATTACCCTGTTCAATGTCAATGGATCAATGGTTTATGTGGATGAGGACGGAAAGGCCATTGACTTCGAAGATGTTTTCACCAAAATCCAGATGTGTATAGGACACTATGAATCGACCGGCTTGGGCACGAAATTTGTCGAGCAATTCATTCGCTAGCAGCAGCCGAAGGCACATCGGAGTCGGCTTTGGATCCAAGAGCCTCACAGCGACTCCATGCGATTTTTCTCCATACAAAGCATATCTTCAAAACAATATCAACTTCGGGTGATGATCTTATTCAATATTGACATGGTATACACCAGATTCTTAATCCCTGGTTTGGTGGCAGTCCTCATTTGGAGCGGATGCCAGAATGTTGATCGGATAGCAAACCCAGGAAGACCAAACATCATTCTGATTATGGCCGATGACCTCGGCTATGAAACAATATCAGCAAATGGAGGGACTTCCTACCACACCCCCGAAATAGATGCCATGGCTCGGGAAGGTATCCGTTTCGAACACTGTTATGCGCAGCCTCTTTGCACGCCCAGCCGGGTACAAATCATGACCGGGATTTACAACGTACGGAATTACATACGTTTTGGATGGCTAGATACCAGTCAGGTTACGTTCGGGCATCTTTTTCAAGATGGTGGATACGCTACCTGTGTGGTAGGCAAGTGGCAACTAGGCAAAGAAGCCGATAGCCCCCGGAAGGCCGGGTTTGATGAACACTGCCTGTGGCAGGTGCAGTTGGGCAGAGCAGATGCCACCGGGCGAGATACCAGGTTTTCCATGCCCGTTTTGGAAACCAATGGAAGGATAGATACTTTCTCCAGAAATGATTATGGCCCGGATATCGTCTGTAAATATGGCCTGGATTTTATCGAACGATGCAGTCAAGAAGAGAAACCGTTTCTGTTGTATTATCCTATGATTCTCACGCACTGCCCGTTCAGTAGCACACCGGAATCTGCGAGTTGGATGTCAGATGACACAACTGTTATGAGGTATAAGGGCAATCCATCCTATTTCCCGGATATGATGGCCTACACCGACAGAATTATTGGCAGGGTAAAAACCAAACTGAAAGAATTGGAATTATATGAAAACACCATCATCATTTTTACAGGTGATAATGGTACCGATGCTCCAATTGTCTCAGAATTAAATGGAAGATCTGTAGCCGGTGCTAAAGGAAAGTCTACTGATGCCGGCACAAGAGTACCCCTATTTATCCAATGGCCTGCCGAAATTGAAGGTGGCCAAATCAGTGCAGACCTCGTGGATTTCAGTGATGTTTTGCCAACCATCTGCAACACTGCAGGGATTTCTGTACCGGATTCCCTCAATGTTGATGGCTACAATTTTCTACCTCAGTTCCGGGGTGAAACAGATGAACCACGCAGGTGGATTTATAATTGGTACTCCAGAAGCGGCGAATCCGAAAAAGCCAGAGTTTTCGCAAGAAATAAGGAATTCAAACTATATGATACCGGCGAATTCTACCACATCCCACATGATTATTTAGAGGAACAGCCGCTTGACCTGAATAATCTAAATGACGAAACTGAAGAAGTTTATTTTGAGCTTGAAGAAGTATTAGAAAGTTATGAAAATCGGCGGTTGGATGCCGTGTCGCCAAATGACTAATCACCATTCATAATTTCTCTAGATATTGGAATAGTATGAATACAAAAACCACAATTTTATTTCCCATAATCTCCATAGCTATATTGGCTTGTAGTGAATCGCCCACTACAAGTAGCCCAGGCTCGGTTCCCAGTAATGAAACTCCGACACCGCAATATACCCTCACCAAAGATCAAACCCACAACAAATTCAGTCGCACCATTCCACCCATTCTCCGAGTACATTCGGGTGCGGTCATTGAGGCATTCACGGAAGAAGCAAGTGACGAGCAATTTCATCTTCATTCTGATACCAGTGCTATGGACTCACTCGACTTTGATCCGATTCATCCGTTGACCGGTCCGGTATATGTCGAGGATGCGCAACCAGGCGATGTTTTGAAGGTCACATTACACAAGGTCGAAATGGGTGATTGGGGATGGAATGCGATCTACCCCGGTTTCAGTTTTCTTGCCGATACGATCAAGAGCAAATACCTCCGCACCTATGAATTAGGACCGGATAAAACCCATGTCCAATTCAATGACAAAATTCGGATTCCATTGAAACCATTCCCCGGAGTGATGGGGGTAGCGCCAGATACAGACGAGATGTTGTCAACCATCCCTCCGAGAGCAAACGGTGGAAACATGGACGATCCCAATATTACGGAAGGGAGCATTGTGTACTTTCCCGTGTTCGTAGAAGGTGCACTTTTCTCTATTGGAGATGCGCACGCGGTGCAAGGATTAGGAGAAGTCTGCGGCACTGCCATTGAGGCTCCGATGCGTTTCATTTATCAGTTGGACATCATCAAGGGCAAGAGAATCGCGGAACCTCAATATGAGACATTGACCCACTATGCTACTACCGGGTTTGGTACCACGATTGATGAGGCAGCTCGAAAGGCTACATTATTCATGGTGGAATACCTCCAGTCTGAGCATGGGTTATCACTCGAAGAGGCCTATGCATTATGCTCCCTTGCGGGCGATCTAAAAATTGCCGAGGTGGTGGATATTCCGCACATGCTCGTCACCATGCACATTAGCAAAGAGGTGTTGGGTATGTAGTATGCTGAAGGTTTGTGGTGAAGCTATAGGCTACTGACCCTGCAATTTTAATTGCGGCGATTATCACAACTTCCCTTTAGTCGCCACCCAGTCTTCCGACATTAATGTGTCCAGCTTTTTCAAATGACTCTCCAATTCTTCGGATAATTCCTGAAAAACTTTGTAGGCTCCATCAGTTGGCTTTGCATCGCCGTTCTCTACACTGCGCCTTAAAGACGCTAACCGGTTGTTCAACCGGATGGGAAAATTCAACGGATCCTGATTGCTCTGATTTTTGGTCTGATAAAGGGCTTCTTCAATCATGGTTATTTCCTGGTTGAACCGCTCTGCTTCAGCCAAAATAGGTTGATCCTTTATACCCTGGATTTTCTGATCCAGGCTGTCACGGACCGCCCTGATCTCAATCACAGCTTCATTGGCTGCACTCGTCTTGTCCCGGATCTTCATTGCCAATTCGAATTGTTCCTGAAGGTGCTCTCTCGTTATACCTTTCAAATTGGGATCCATCTCAATTTCAAATGGATGGGTCTTTGTATAATCCCCACAGATCATCTGAATCTGGTATTGACCGGCCGGTGCCTTGGGGCCCCTCTCAGGACGACCACTCCAGATGATCATACCCTCAAAGGTAGTAGCACCCGGATAACGAAGATCCCAGGTAAATTGATTGATGCCAGTTGCCGTAGTGGGTCTACTGGATCCACCTCGCCTCCACCAGGGTATGTTGGGATCAATCTTGTATTCCGGTTCAGATCCGGCATGCCTGCTCACGAGGTTTCCATTACCATCAAGAATCTCGAAAACCACTGAATCCACCTGTTCCTTGAGGTGATATTGAAACACCGCATCATAAACTCCCCGGATGGCATTGGAGGGCTTGTATAAAACTGCGTCCTCATCCAAATTTGCTTCGTTCACTTCTCTTAATGGATTGATGTCATCCAATATCCAAAAGCTGCGGCCATGTGTACCCAGCACGACATCATCGTTTTTGATGACCAGATCGCGGATCGGTGTATCAGGTAAATTCAGTTGAATGGGTTGCCAACTTATACCGGTATTGAACGAGACATATACCCCATGCTCTGTACCCAGGAATAACAAATTGGGATTGATGTGATCCTCCCTGATTACCCGCGCGAAATGACCGGGAGCAATTCCATCAATTATTTTTATCCAGGTTTTTCCAAAGTCCATGGTTTTGAAGACATAAGGTTCCCTGTCATCTACCTGATACCGGTTTGCAGCCACATACAAGGTGCCGGAGCTCGTCCTGGATTCCTCCATTATACTGACCCGGGAGAATTTAGGTAGATCCGGAGGAGTGATATTCTCCCATTTTTTCCCGCCATCGCGCGTGATATGGATCATCCCATCATCAGAACCAGCCCAAATGGTGTTTATATCATGGTAAGAAGGATTTAAGGCAAAAACCGTCGCATAGATCTCAGGGCCATTCATGTCGTTGGTAATTATTCCACCAGTCTCTCCCAGGGTTTCGGGATCAGCGTAGGTCAGATCCGGACTGATCTTCTCCCAGGACTGACCGTCGTCGGTGGTCTTCCAAACATGCTGCGAACAGGTATACATGATGCCGGGGTCTTGGTGGGCAAACACGATCGGAAATGTCCACTGCCAACGCTCCGGTAGAGCGCTGGCTGGTTCACCGGAAAAAAATCGGGGATACACCTGGATATCGCGGATCTGGCCATTACTGCGATCGTATCGCGTGAGTAAAGCCCCCTGACTACCAGCATAGAATATATCGGGATTGGTTGGATGTTGGGTAATATAACCACTTTCTCCCCCGCCGACGGCATAACCCCAACCGTGTCCTGGTCCCCGGGCCATCATATGTTCCCAACCATCGCTGGGAATGGCGATGGTGCTATTGTCTTGCTGGGCACCTGCCACATGATAAGGCACATCACTTGTCGCCATCACATGATAAAACTGGGAAGTGGGATAATCTTGTTCCGTCCAGCTTTCGCCACCATTCACGCTAACGTTCCCTCCCCCATCATTACCGTTTATCATCCTTTGGGGGTTGTTGGGATCGATCCAAAGATCATGGTTATCACCATGGGGAACACGAATAGTGATGTCAAATGTTTTCCCTCCATCGGTTGACTTGTAGAATCCCGTATTGAGGCAGTAAACGATATCCTTGTCCCATGGATCAGCATAAATCCGCGAATAATAAAAGGCACGCTGTCTTAGTTTTCGCTCATCGTTTAAGTGCTTCCAGGTCCAACCACCGTCATCACTACGAAACACGCCTCCATTATTGGCTTCCACGATCGCGTAGACTCGATTGGGGTCATCGGGAGAAACCGTTACTCCGATCTTGCCGATTGGTCCCTCCGGCATGCCCGGATTTTTGGTGAGGTCGATCCAATTATCTCCTCCATCAACCGATTTCCATAGTTTGCAGTATTCTCCACCTCCCCACATCTTCCACGCCCTCCGATAGACCTGCCACGTCGTTGCGTAAAGAATCTTGGGATTGGTGCGATCAATGATTAGATCAACAGCCCCCGCTTTGGGACTTTCATACAATACTTTCTCCCAGGTGTTGCCACCATCGATAGATCTGAAGACTCCTCGTTCTTCATTATCCCCATAAGGATGTCCCAGAGCAGCTACGTAGACGATGTCAGGATTGGTGGGATGGATACGAATGCGAGCTACTGCTTGGGTTCCCTCCAATCCCAGGTGCCGCCAGGTCTTTCCACCATCGCTCGATTTGTAGACTCCATCTCCCTGGGTAATGCTGCCACGCAACTGCACTTCTCCCATTCCTATGTATACGATATCCGGGTTTGTTTCTGCTACTGCAACCGCGCCAACCGAGGAGCTGGTTACTTGCCCGTCAGTCACCGGAAACCATTCCTGGCCACCGTCGGTCGTCTTCCACAGACCTCCCCCGGTGGCGCCAAAATAGTACTCCAAGGGTCTACCTGGTGAGCCAGCCACTCCGAGGCAGCGGCCACCCCGGTTGGGACCGACGTTACGCCATGACATGTTTTCATAAAATGATTGTGGAACTTGAGCAGAAATGTCGGCAAGTGTGATTCCACCGAACACCGTCAGTGCAAAAAGGAGAGCTTTATACATGAGCTTTGACTTTTTGGTCAAGAGCCCTAAGCTAAAGCAAACCTCGAAGAGCTAATAATTTAATGCAACCGAATACAACAAGGTCGCAAGCGGGCAGCAGTATTTTAAACCAATCAATCTGCCCATTTTTCGAATTCTTAAATTTTTGGTGATATCTGCTGAAAATAGATTCTGACACCTGCCAGGTGGCACATCAAATGACAAGGGGAGCCAACTGGCTCCCCTTGTAAAACTTTTACAAATTGAAAATCAATTTGATGCCAAGATCTTGATTTCATCCTCAGTCAGATCTCGGTTGTACAATCTTACTTCGTCAATATCTCCCTGGAAAAAGCCTGCTACCTTATGCCGCGAATGCAAGGCACCGATTAGTACGTCGGTCCTCGTGTCATAGGGCTGAGAGGTGAACGGTTGACTGGCTTGAAGAACGCCATTAATGTAAATGTACAAGGTGCTACCATCATATTTGGTAGCAAGATGCACCCATTCATTGTCACTGACCTTATCAACTGATTTGGCTGTCCATGGAACCACATTGCGGTAAGATGAGATGTGCATATCACTCTTTACGTTAAGATACCAACCCGCTGATACTCCACCGTTCCATTTCGAAATCACATTGCCCCCAGCTGTGTCGGGTCGCACCCAGCTGGTGATCGTGTATGGCTGAAAACCGCCAAATGAAAGCTCCTCAATATTTCCAAGGTTAATATGGTCGGAGACTCCGTTAAAACTAAAAGCGCCGTTATCCCGGCCGTGCCGGTCTCGTGTGGGAGTAGCACCAGTGACTGCTCCGTGAAATCCACTCTCACTAAGATCATTCGCGTTTCCACGGAAATCCCAATGGCCCACCAATCCTACTTTCAGTGAGGTCGGTTCTTCCCTATTTTCCGTTTCACCAAATGATTCGTCCTTTGTACAGCTTGACATAAAAAACGCTAAGCCAAAGAAAATGACCATTGCCATCATGGTTAGAACGTTTACGGATGCAGTTGTTACTGGGTAGTGAGTTGGTAAACTTCGATAATCTGATGTTTTCATGATTTTGATTTTTATTCTGAAATACATCAGTTTATTGCAAGCACGATAAGATGGTTACCTGAAAGCCTGAATTATCTTTCCAACTAGCACCTAAGGATCCAGTCGAAGAATTTGGTCGACGGGAGGTTCCACGCCTTCGATATTAAATTGATAGAGCCCTGGATTATTCTTCCATAGCCACGAAGAATCCATGGGGGGAAGGGTCAGCACATTGTTGCTTACCGGGATGTAGTCAATATCGTCGCGTACTCCACCTTCTTCTGTAATCTTATAGATCTTACCTTCGGAAGGCTGTACCATACAATTGTAAATAGAATAGGCACTTCTCGATTCCTCATCGAGACTTTCATAAATAAAGGAGAAAACAGAAAGATCCACACCATGGGAAGCCAGATCAGCAGCTGTTCCGCAGAGATCCGGAATCTCGCCGCAGGTATCCATACCATCACTCATTAGAAAAACAAGTTTTTTGTTTCGCCGGGAAGAGAACATTTCTTTCGTCATCAGCAGCCGTTGATTGAGTGGAGTATGCCCATAGGGTCTGATCGCATCAATTTGCATACTTAACTCCTGCCGGCTCACGCTGGCAACTGGATAATGCATGACCATACTGGTGCGATCACATTGCTGACCCACCGTAATTGCTCCCAGGAAAACATTGGCCCTTAGATTGAGTGTGATAAATAAAGACAGTTGTTGAGCCACTGCAAACTTGGAGGCTTCGGCACTCCACCCTACCGGGTCGTCCATCGAACCACTTAGGTCCATGACGAGCACAATCTCATCATAAGCCTGCAACTCGCTTAAAATCAATTGATAATTTTTTGGCAGCAAGCTATAATCCAATATCGGGATCAACGAGACATCATTTAGTGAATCGACATTCACGGAGTCCAGTGAAATACTGGAATTCAAGAGCAGGTTCTGCTCATATTTGTTAGGTGGAATCGGGATATCGGCCTTTTGCAACTTTGCCAGCAGCGTATCCAGATTGGCTTGGGCAATCTGATTGTCGGGATTATAGATCAAGGCCTCGCGAAAATGATCGATCGCCATATAAATAAACTCGGTGCGGATAATGCACACCAGATTCCTGTCCTCATCGGTGCTCTCTCCTCGTGCAGTTATGGAAAGATATCCTCTGGCATTTTCCAGGTCAGAAAAAAATCCATAGTCAGGTGCAAACGACCGCTTCAATTCAGTGGCCGCGTAGTTCATACTTCTTTCTGCTTGCTTGAAGGACGGCCATCCACGCTCACTCAACATCTGAGAAACTCCAAGATAATAATGGTAAAGTGCTTGTTCATTATGCTGTGATCGGAGAAAAGGATTAATCTTTAAAGACTCAATTGCCAATTTGGGATTAGTACCCAACCAATGATCAACGACTTTCTTAAACAGAACTCCATCATAGCGAATCACAGCCAGGTTCTGCTTATAAGTATTTAGCGCATTCTTGTGATCCTTTGTTCGCACCAACTCGCTGTAGACGGCAATAGAATGGCTGTCACGAAGTTCATCTTGGGAACAAACGTGACTGGATAGGCAGATAAGCAGGGATAAGACTAAAATGGGGCTTCGCCAATACACAGGTTTCAATTGCTGGTTGACGAGGAAGAGCTTAAATAAATAAACGAATAATTAACCATAAATAATATTTCTTTTTTCAAATATTGAGCGCATTGGTGCAGCTATCAAAGGTTGGATTCCGATTGATCCCTTCCAGTGTTGATCAATAAAATACGAAGGTGCTTTTCTGTAAGAATTCCTGCTCTGTATCATCAACAAAAAAAGATCGGGTACCTAGCACCCGATCTTAAGGTTCGTCGTCCTTTAGATAAGACAACTGCTCGTTTTGATTTTATTGCTTTTCGTGAAGCTTTCTTAATTCTTTGTGCATCTCTTCTTGTAGTTCCCGAATCTCATCAGACTTAACTCTGATTTGTTCTTGTAACTCATTGTGCAGCCCACTCAGTTTGACATTCAGTTGATCCTGCATCTGATGCAATTGCTCTTGCAAGGCTCTGGCTTCCTCCGTCCAAATATTTCTGAATTCTTCATGCATGGGTTGCAACTGCTCCTGGAGCGAACTCATTTCTTCTCTTAGCTGCCGGAGCTCTGGATTATTCATCATTTGCTCCTGCAGTTCATGCACGCTTTTCATCTCCTCTTGCATTTGTCTTCCCAGATCCTGCATTTCTTGTTGAAGTTGTTTTCGTCGATCGTCTGGAATTGAATCATAATCGGCGAGTTCAATTGATTTCATTTCCATCTCTTCTGACAGCTTTCTTAGTAGGTCCTCATTTAACGACTCCATCTCATTCTCAAATACCTTCATTCGATCTTCCAATTGTTCCGATAGCCCATCTAATCGTTCCATTTGTGCTCCATATCTACTTTCGATCCCTTCGATTTTCTGATCATGCAAACTTGAAAGCTTTTCCGACAATTCTTCCATCGCTTCAACATCCATCTCAATATTTTGCTCCATCTCTTTTTCAAGTTGGTCGGAAAGCCGTTCCAACTCAGCAGCTTTCTCCTCAATTATGAGCTCTAATTCTTTCATTCTGGGACTTTTTGGAATAGTATCGTTGGCGACACTGAGGGATGCCAAAAGCGGAGTTGGATTCATACTTTCTTCCACATTCGATGTTGATGGAATCTTCGACTCATAATTAAGCCGTGAGACCAGCATGTCTGTTTTGGAAATTAAAAGAAGGTCCTGATGATGCCTATCCACTGATTCAACATCATTTTCGGGTTGATCAAAAGCTCCATTGCCAAGAGTTTTCTGAAAATCTGGAACAGTAGATTCACTAAAGAGAGAACTTATTGCAAACCCAGCTACAATCACCACGCAAAGCAGTGAACCGGTGAGTAGAGAGCGAAGCTTTGCAGGTTCTGGAGAAATATTTACCATACGTTTCATCCTGATTAATAATTCTGATTGATTACGAAATAAATGAATGGTAAGTGAGGACTGCTGAGCTTTAATTGTAGATAATTTATATAGGGCTTTGAGATAGACAGATTTATCTTCGCTGCGACGCTGCACCTCATCATCACACCGGAATTCCCGGTATTGACGAACTTTTTGGGACAAGTACCAGACTGCCGGATTAAAAAAGAGCAATCCCTCAATAATAACCTGGAGCAAGTTGATGATGAAATCATGCCTTTGAATGTGAGTTAATTCATGCAGGATTATACTCTCAAGTTGTTGAGGTGTTAGTTGCAGAAAGTACACTGAAGGGAAAATCATGACCGGTCGCCAAATGCCAAAAACAAAAGGCGAGATAACATCGTGCGATTGCAGTATTCGAACACTTTTCTTTATTCCCAGCCTATCTTTCAGTCGATCGGTAATTTCCTTCCACTCCTCTTTTACCGGAATTGCCCGGAGACACTGAAGGTGAGTTCTTACCAGCGCCCCAAGGGATCGAAGAAGTGAAACACCCATTCCCACCAGCCAGATAATCGTGAGCAGGAATTGCCAACTGAGCCCATGTTGTTGACTTTCCACCGCAAGCGGCATGACCTCAATTGGAGAAAAAATCCGGAAATCCTCTGCAGCTCCATCAATCTTGAAGAGTAAGACAAACGTTACCGTAGTGATTACTGCAACAGAAATCAGGGAAAATAAATGCAGATAGTACTTACCAGAAACCGATGTTACTAGTCCAGACCTAACTAGCAGAGTACAGACGAAAAGTATCAGTAGCCCTTGCCACAACGAGTGCAACAAAGTCAGCGAAATGGCTTCAACCAAATCATGATTAATCGCGCTCACCCACTCCATCCTCATCAATTTTTTCGATTAATGATTTTATCTCTTCGAGTTCTTTAGCACTAGGCTTGCCACTGCCCAGCGCACTGATCACAAGGCGACTGGTCGAACCCCCAAAAACCGTGTTGAGTAAATTATTCACCATGCTGTGCTCGGTCTCTTCACGTTCAACAAGAGGCTTGTAAATGTGAGATCGTTGCGAGGTGTCCCGGTCTAGAAGTTTTTTTCCCACCATTACCTGCATGGTCTTTAAGATTGTAGTATAAAAGACATCCTTAGTCGAGGCAAGTTGCTCATGGACGGCTCTCACACTGGAAGGACCTTTCTCCCATAAAACTTGTAGAATTTCCAGCTCTGCCGCGGTTGGTTTCTTATTATATTTCATTCGTACGACGATTATCGTACGTAAACTTGCAAAGATTTTGGGAATTTGTCAAGATTCGGGATATAGTTCAATTCTTTTTAACTTTTCAAATCATCCTTGTGTGAGTCACCCAGGGTTAGAAAGGTCTGAATATCTGTACCTTGTGTACTTATCTTAACTCAATAATGCTAGTCTCAAAAATTTGTGATTATGCGTCACTTTCTTCTTCTTGGCATCTGCTTAGTCCTCGGCTGTCAATACAACGCTGGAACTGACTATTCTCCCGCTGCCAGCTACAGTGATCTAGTAGCATTATTCCATGAATGGCGCCAATTCGAAAAGCCGCCAATGCGTGATGGTGCTCCCGACTATAGGAAAGAGTCCTTTGAAAAAAGATGGCATGAATTTCAACTGCTTCAGAAAAAACTCAATGCCTTTGACATCTCTAGCTGGTCAATTGAGCAAAAAGTGGATTGGCATATTGTGTGGGCTGAGATGAACGGCTACGATTTTAATCATCGTATTCTCAAACCCTGGGAGCGTGATCCTGCTTTTTACAAATCGCTTTGGACTTACCGCAGCGATGTGCCGGCTCACGAAGGCCCTACTCATCACATGACCACCGAGATTTGGACCTATGAGTTTCCACTAGACCGAGAAGAACAAAAGCGCCTAATAAACGACCTCATTGTAATTCCGCCACTTAACGAGCAAGCAAGAATCAACTTAACCGGGAATGGCCGTGATCTCTGGATAGCTGGCATCCGGGACATCCGCCTTCAAAGCACCAATCTCGCCGCCATCCTCGATCAACCCGGGGTGCGGGATGATCCCACACTGGTACAGGCCATTCAGGAAGCTATCCGGTCGACGGATGACTTTGCTGCCTGGTTGGAAGAAGAATCTGAGTCTAAAACCGGTCCTTCTGGAATCGGCAAGGATAACTACACCTGGTACCTGCAAAATGTACACCTGGTACCGCTTTCCTGGGAAGATGAGGTGATGATACTTAAGAGGGAGTTAGCGAGAGCCTGGTCATCCCTCAAATTGGAAGAGCATCGCAATCGGGATTTGCCGGAGCTCACCGATGCCAGCTCACCAGAAGCATATGATGCCCTGGCGGAAAAGTCTGCACACAGCCTGATGGCTTTTCTCGATGAAGGTGAAATGGTGACTGTGAAAGATTACTTCGAACCAGCACTGAGGGAACACCTGGGAAGCTACATTCCAAAGGATCGGCGAAACTTCTTCTGGATCACTGCTCATTATGATCCCCGACCTCTTTATTCCCACTTTTATCATTGGTTTGAGCTGGCTCGGATGGATACCGAACCACACCAAAGCGAAATTCGAAGGGAACCTTTACTCTATAACATTTTCGATTCAAGAAGTGAAGGTTTGGCCACAGGGGTCGAAGAAATATTCATGCAGGCTGGCCTCTACGATGACGATCCCAGAGTGCGGGAGATTGTCTACATCCTGATCGCGCAGCGGGCGGCCAGGGGTCTGGGCTCTCTCTATGCGCATGCTAATGAGATGACTATGGAGGAAGCCGGTGGTATCCATTCAGAGTGGACCCCTAGGGGATGGATGAAAACTGAAAAGGAATTACTGATTTTCGAACAACATTTGTATTTGCGTCAACCGGGCTATGGTACCAGTTACATCACCGGCAAATATCTGGTGGAGCATGCCATGGCTGATTTTGCCCGCTTAAAGGAAACCAGAAATGAATCATTTGAGATACGAGATTTTCTTGACACCCTGAATGCTATGGGAAACATACCCATCTCACTAGGACATTGGCAGATGACTGGTGATTATTCAGCCCTAGAGAATATTATCAATCCCTGACAAGGTTTGATCCACTATATTTGACGAGCTCTCTACCACATAATCTCAACTGACTCCGGGATCGTTTAAGGCTTTTGAGCAATTTGATGGAGCAATATTAGGATACCGGCTTTGATTTAACCAGACGCCTCAATCTCCAAATTCCCTTGTCCCGAATCTGACGAACTCGTTCCCTGCTTATTTCCAAATCATCGGCAATGTCGCTCAATGTGTTTGGAAAATCCCGCTCCATACCGTAGTAAGCATTTAGCACATATTTCTCTCGCGTAGGCAAGCTGGCAATGAGTGACCTGAGTTCACTTCTTCGACTATCCATGATCGGTTTTGAGTCGGGCATTGGAATTTTATCATCTTCCACAAAATGCACCACCGATGCTGTCGAATCTTGACTAACTGGCCTGTCAAGTGACGCGCAGCCTCGATAATTTTCGCGAGCACGTTTGATGTGATCTCGAGGTACATCCAAAACAGAAGAAATCTCCTGCATGGTTGGCTTACGATCATTCTCCTGCACAAAGCTATCGGTAAAGTTCATCACCCTCTGATTTATAGTGAAATAATTAGCGGGCGTCCTGATCTTCTTTGCTTTTGAATTGATGGCTTCAAGGATTGCCTGTCGGATCCACCATACAGCGTACGAAATAAATTTGAATCCTCGTGTTTCATCAAAGCGCTGGGCCGCCTTTAGCAGACCTACATTTCCTTCATTGATCAGATCCATCAACGGCAAGCCACAATCCTGATACTTCTTAGCTACAGAAACGACAAATCGAAGATTGTGCAGGACAATCTTATCAATAACTTCTCTTCCCCCCGTTGCCCTTTCTCTGAATAAACTGTACTCTTCCTGAGGTGGCAGCACCTCGTACTGAGCAATCTCTTTCAAATATCTCTCCAATGCCTTTTCCTCCCTTCGGGTTATTGAAGGTGTTACAACCAATCCTCTCATCTAGTTAATTGTGATTTAATTAAGAAATAGTGTGCGATCTCAAATACTCACCACCTGTGAGTTAAGCTTATATTGATCGATCATTCCCTGGACAAAGCTTCGATGCCCTCTGGGAGCAAGAATATAGAGCTTACCCCCTTCGCGGGCAGCCAATGTAGCCAAAAGTTTCCACCTGGTAGCTATCATTCGAACTCCATCGTCAGCCTTAAGACCAATCTCAAAGTAGTTCTTGTGAGTGCGTTTAATTGCGCTCATATCAGGGCTGAATGCATACTCCATCGATAGTGATTTGAATGATTTTGGTCTTTCAAAATCTCCGAAGCTTGCCTTAATAGTGTGAAATCCCTTACGCTCCGCCCAACTTAGAGCTTCGCGAAAAAATTTCTCCTTTTCCTCATGCTGCGTCATAAAATTCTTTAAATAAAATCCAATAAATACGAAAGCAGACTGATCAGCACAGAGCCAATTGAGTCCGTACAAAGTGAAAATATTGGCCGCCTAGAACACTGGTGAGTTAAAGGGAGAGATCAACTCTAGTCTGATACCGACAGCTCCTGTAGATAAGATCATACAAAGTCATATACACTTAATTCCCCTAAAAAGTTCCCTCCCTGCAAGATACCCAGCTCTCAACAGTCAGCTTGCTTGCTCTATTAGAGCGATTTGATCAAATCAAGATTTATACACAGGTTATTCGGGTCACTGCCATGCCTATTGAAAAATCTATTCTAGTTGAGCTAATTTGGACAGGGCCTCTTTCTGCTTTCTCTTTAATGCGTCGAATTGCTTGCTTTGCTTTTCGGCTTGGTCTTCAAGTCGTACCAATTCCTTTTCAAACTCGTTCACTTCATTTTCTAATCTCAGGATTTGTTCCTTAAGGTCCGCAATCTTTTCCCGATTTTGCTGCAAGTCATCTTTTTTCTTCTCAACCTCCTTTCTGGCATCATCGAGCTCATCCTGACCTTCCTCTACAATTTGCAAATAGTAATTGGGTACAAAAGTTTGTAAAAATTCATTTGCCATTCGCTGGAGATTTTCAAATGTGCCGGGATCATTTTCGCCCGCTACCATCGTTCCGTTCTCTCGTTGCAACAATAAGTTTAACTCCATAAGATTGTCGTTCTTTCGATATATACCGATGAGTTTAATGGACTCGTCAGATAATCCTGGTAAGGGTTCGAAATCAGTATAGACCTCATCCTTTCTCGTCAATAATCCATAACCTTTCAAATTGACACCAAAATTCTCCCTGACAAAATCATTGAATCCAGATTTAACCTCATCCTCAGGTATGTCCAGAGATACAAGCACCGATTGGTGCAATTGATCTTCATACTGAATCAATCCCTCCTCAAGAGAAATCTCTTGTGAAAAGCCGTCAATATGGCTAAACATTAGCATGAGGAGTACGAGTAAAATGTATCGCATCATTATTTTCATTATTTATTTCAATTAACTCAAATGGTTCATTTACAGGGATTTAAACAAAAAAAGATAAATATTGTTTATGTGATTTGAAGCATGTGATTATGAAAAATTGGACAAATACGATCAAAATCAAAGTTAAAACCCTTGAAAATTTCATGAAATGACGAAAATTCCAGATTTACCGAATTCAACTTATGAAGACACGCTTGTGCATACTATTCATGAGGGCAAAAAGGAAAATTATGTTCATGAATTCACATTTAACGGAGAATCCCTCTGTATTAAGAAAAAGCCCTATTCAAGGCAGGACATCAGAATAGATGGAATGCGACGCTTCGAAGGCATGTCCAATCCGGCAGATTCAATGATTTACTATCAATTGTCCACCACTGACGGGAAAAAAGGCTATTTCGTTTCAGCATATGGATCAGACGTCGATGCCGCTGCCCTGCAATTCCTGGCGGAAAGTAGAGACAACTAGCTTGATTTGTCGGTTCTGTGTTAGCTCATATTTACCCTTTACCCCTTCGCTTCAGCCTTCTGAATCCTCAATCCTGGTATAAAACAACTCTTCTTGGGTTCGCCTAGTTTTGCGTACCTTATTTTCAAAGTAGAAGTCGATGCACTCATGTCCGAAACACGCAAACTAGCTACTATCCTTTTCGCCGACATTGCAGGCTACACTGCCCTCATGCAGAAGGATGAAAAGTTGGCCATTCAGCACCTCAATCGCTTCAAAGAAGTACTTGAGAAAGAGACTGCTGCCCACCAGGGTAGTATTGTCCAATATTTTGGTGATGGTTGTTTGCTTTCCTTTGAAAGTTCAACGAAGGCAGTCAATTGTGCTGTCGCCCTCCAGCACGCTTTCAGCGCTGAACCTGTTGTTCCGGTAAGAATCGGCATTCATATGGGAGAGGTGCTTTTCAAAGAAAACAACGTTTATGGCGATGGCGTCAATATTGCCTCCCGGATTGAATCAATAGGCATACCTGGTGCGATCCTCATGTCTCGCACAGTGCGTGACCAAATCAAGAATAAAGGAGATTTCCTGTTGGTTTCCCTCGGAGACTTTGACTTCAAGAATGTAGACGAACCGGTCGAAGTCTATGCCTTGGCTAACCCAGGATTTGTAGTGCCCAGACGCGAAGAGATGGAGGGCAAGCTAAAGTCCCCACAGCCCAAAGCGTCATCCAGGTGGTTGGTGCCAGCGCTGCTCGTCGGAGGACTGGTAATTGCGGCTGCGGCCTGGCTCATGGGTAAAGGTTCGGGTTCACCGTTGTCACTGGAGACCCGTAAGCGACCGGTAGCGGTGATGCCCTTCGAAAACCAAACCATGCAGGAAAGTATGGATGCTTTTGGGCTCATGGCCATGGACTGGATCAGCCAGGGTCTTCTGGAAACTGGAGAGACCCGGGTAATCAAAGAAGATCCTAAAGTGATCCTGGCAGGTCTAAAGAATGATCCGGCTTATCTGCCGCAGGGAGCTGAAGTACTGATTAAAGGTCGCTACTATCCCCAGGGTGAAAGCGAAATCACCGTAATGGCAGAGATCATCGACGCCAATACCAAAGAAGCCATTTACTCACCGGAGCCTTTTGTCGGAGGTAAAAACGATCCAATGGCCCTGATAGAATCTATCCAACAACAAATTCTGGGTTACTGGGTGGTAGGAGACGGCTACTATGAGAAAAAGCCACCTCGTTTCGACGCTTACGATGAGATGATCAAGGCGCAGATGCTGCCAGGGGATGCACACCAGGAACGTAAAGGGCATTATCTGAGAGCCATGGAGCTCGACCCCGAATTTATTCAACCAGGAATCAACCTGCTCTGGCAAGGTGTAAACTCTGGTGATCGTGACATTGTCGACACGGCTTTGGTTTGGTTGGAGAAGCGGGAATCAGACTTAAATGAATACGAAAGATTGACCGTGAAAAGCGGTCGAGCCCGGGCGCTCGGCGATTTTGAGGCAGGAGCCGATGTGGCTTGGCAGATTTATGATAAATATCACCAGTCTCGACAGGCCTACTATGCTATGTATTACAACAACTCGGCCAACCGGTCTTCGCTTAACCTTCGTTTGTTCCCGGAAATCGTAAAACGCGAGAATCCAAAATTTGAAAGCCGGGCTGATCAGCACGGCTACCTGTCTTATTATCTAGCCGCATTATGTATCGACGGTCAGTATGACACCGTTTCGAAGGTGATCTCACAAGTACAATATCCTATCGTCAGCGGACACATTGCTCTTATTCATCTGCGGGCTCTGACTCTGGAAGGGGATATGCAGGCTGTAGACAGTATGTTGCAATATTATCGCTCTTGCAAACTGGAGTACGTTGGACCAGTGCCACCCTCTTTCTTACTTTTTCCCATTGTCATCGAACTGAATAAGGCGGGAAAGCAAGAACTGCTTGACCGCTACCTGGATATCTGGGAAGAATGGCTGGACAAACATGAACGGAACATGTGGTCTCCCGCAAACGATATGGCCCTCGCCTACCTCCGTAAAGACTATCAGACTGCTTATGACGCCGCCATGTATTTCTACAATAACAGCCCGGCAGGAAAAGTACTGTTTACTGAAGCTCCAGCCATCTGTCTACTTAAATTGGGAAAGGAAAAGGAAGCACGGCAATGGCTTGATCATCTTATTGAAGATGGGGAGCACTACCCGGGTGCCTTGGATTATGCTAGAGGGATGTTTGAAGGTCACCGGGGAAATATCGAAAAAGCCATTGTCCATCTGCGGCAAGCCAATGAGAATGGTTTTGATTACGACTGGTACAATTACCGCTACGATGTACTGGCAAAAGAATTGATGCAGTATCCAGAATTTATGGAGCTGACCGAACCGAAATAGGAGCGATCAAGGGCAAACGATTAAAGGGCAAAATGCTGAGACAGAGACTAACGACAAACGATCAACGGATCACCGATAGATCGCCAAACTTGAAGCATTAGCCTCCAAAAATTGGAGTCAAATCCCTGGATCTTTTTTAACTCTTCAACTTTTAAACTTTAAGACGGTGATCTCATGCCCCACGTCCCATGCCGCACGCCACTTTAAGCTGGGATTACGTAACTTATACATCCAAGCTCCCGTTGATCATTCATGTCCGAAATACGCAAGCTAGCTACCATCCTCTTCGCCGACATTGCTGGCTATACCGCCTTAATGCAAAAAGATGAGCAGCAGGCCTTGCTGTTCCTCAATCGTTTCAAAGAGGTACTGGAGAAGCAGACGCATCAGCACCGCGGTGAGATCGTGCAGTATTTTGGCGATGGCTGCCTGCTTTCCTTTGAAAGTTCAACGAATGCAGTGACCTGTGCCATTGCATTGCAGCAAGGATTTGGGATTGAGCCAGCACTACCGGTACGCATCGGCATACATTTAGGAGAGGTCCTGTATAAAGCAGATAATGTCTATGGAGATGGTGTAAATGTGGCCTCGCGAATAGAATCCCTGGGCATACCAGGTTCAATACTGATGTCTAGATCGGTGCGAAATCAGGTAAAGAATAAATCAGAATTCCTGCTGGCTTCGCTAGGCAGTTTTGACTTCAAGAATGTTGATGAACCAGTTGAAGTCTTTGCCCTTGCTAATCCCGGATTTGTAGTGCCCCAGCGGGAGGAAATGCAAGGCAAGTTGGAGGCACCCGTGACCAAACCACGTCCTAAGTGGATGATCCCGGCCATAGTGATCGGTGTGCTGATCATAGCCGGTGTGGCATGGGCACTAGGTAAGGGTTCGGCTTCTCCATTATCAAAGGATATCATTGAAAGACCAGTTGCCATTCTTCCTTTCGAAAATCAAACGATGGATCCAAGCCTCAATGCGTTTGGCCTCATGGCACAGGACTGGATCAGCAGTGGCCTGCTTGAGGCAGGCGAGGCTACTGTAATCCGGGAAAACGAAGAAGACTTTTATGCTGGTGGGTTGGCTGATGCAGGCATCCCGGAAGGAGCACAGGTCGTGATACGTGGGCGCTACTACAAACAGGGTTCCGAACAATTGGTGGTCACTTGCGATGTGGTCGATGTCAAAACCAACCAGATCCTACATGCACTCAATCCTCTCAATGCGAGTAAGGATGATCCCATGCCAACCCTTATAGATTTACAGCAAAAACTCATCGGCTACTGGAATCTCGGTGCCACCTATCCCGGGCAACCTCCACGCTATGATGCCTATGAAGCTTACACACAAGCGCTATTCATGGAAGAAGACTTTCCCTATGCAAGAAAGATCGAGCTATATGAAAAAGCGCTGTCATTGGATTCGACATTTGCTGAGCCACTCTTTGCTCTATTTGCTATTAGTAGATGGGGCTTCATGCTAGAGTTGAAGGAATCATCTCTCACAAGATTGCGACAACGCCAAGACTTCTTTTCTCCCTTTCAAAAGCTGCGCTGGCAGAGTATTGAGTCACTAAGTTCAGGCGATATAGCGGGTGCTGCAGCATTCGAATGGCAAATCTACGAGCAATTCAATCTTGATTACCATGCTACCCAGTCGATCACCTTCAGTCGATTCGCCAATGAGCTAAATGCTGTAGTCGAAAAAGAAGCCTTATTCACTCCGGTTGTCCGTGATACTGCCGATGGATATATACTGGGCAGACTGGTAAATGCTCTGTACGACCTGGGTCGCTATGATGCAGCCTTGGCTGAAATCGAAGCCTTTCCAGCAAGGCCGATATTTTTCGACGCGGTTTGCGTCCATGTTCGGCTTCTGGCAAGATTGGATCGGCTCGATGAACTAGACCAAATGCTAGCCTTTTACAGAGAACACCCGATCCAATATGGCGGGTATTACGACTACTCCCTTCTGTTAACTTCATTGTGCACCGAAATGTACGTCAATGATGGCATCGATATTTTACCCAAGTATCTTGCTCTTGCCGAAGAACGGTTTGCCACCTCAGAGGCCCAATACCTTTTCCTTAGCACCAACAAAGCCTTCATTCACTACATCAAAGGTGAATACGAACAGATGTATGCCGAAGCGGTCAAGTTGTGGAATGATTACGGGGTGAATTTCATGGGTGAACAGAAAGGGGTAGCCCTCTTAAAGTTAGGGCGTGAAGCCGAGTTGGAAGCCTATATAGAAGATCTTCAAACGCGTGGCGATGCTTTTCCTGGTTCCACTACCTATGCTCTTGCTGTGATTGAAGCACATCGCAATCCGGAGCGAGCAATGGAGCTTTTGAAGCAGGCGGAAGACGAAGGCTATGAATGGGATTGGTACAGTCATCGCCACAATGCTTTGCTAAAAGTCATTCACGATTATCCACCTTTTGTGGAATTTACTGAACCCAAATGAGGGAGGTCAACGGTAACGATCAACGATAAACGGGTCAAAGGTAAATGGCCAAAGGTGAAGGCTAGCTTAACTAGCTAAAAGATTGGAGTTAATTCCCCAGATCTCGATAACTCATCAACTCATAAATTGTTAAACTTACAAATGAAGGCTGTGGCAAAAAGGACAAACGACTAACGATCAACGATAAACGGGTCAAAGGTAAATGGCCAAAGGTAAAAGGCTAGTTTAGCTAACTAAACGATTGGAGTTAATTCCCCAGATCTCGATAACTCATCAACTCATAAATTGTTAAACTCACAAATGAAGGCTGTGGCAATAGGATAAACGACTAACGATCAACGGGTGAATGATAGATGGCCAAAGGCAAATCACTAGCCACTAATAGACAGAAGTCAATCCCTGGATCTTTTTAACTCATCTTTTAATCCTGGGCTGATCACTGAATACTGTCACCGAATAATTCTTTTGAACTCATCAACTTTTAAACTTTTAAACTCTCATCTCATGCCCCATGTCGCACGCCACTTTGATCTTATGTCCCCCGCTCCACACCGCACGCCACTTTTAGCTGGGATTACGTAACTTATCCATCCAAGCCCGTCGATCATTCATGTCCGAAACACGCAAACTCGCTGCTATTCTTTTTGCAGACATCGCTGGTTATACTGCCCTCATGCAGCAGGATGAGGAACAGGCTCTGCAATGTCTCAACCGTTTTAAAGAGGTACTGGAGCGAGAAACCAATGCCTATGGTGGTCAGATTGTCCAGTACTTCGGAGACGGATGCTTATTGGCATTTGAGATCTCAGTATTTGGAGCCCTATGTGCCATGGCGCTCCAAAAGTCGTACACAGAAAATGACCAGGTGCAGGTACGCATCGGGATGCATCTGGGAGAGATGAGAATGCATGTCAAGCCTAGCGGTAAAGTCTAAATGCGACGACTTAGCCTCCACCTCACCTCTATTCCCAAAGAGGTTTCTTATCCAATGGCGGCTTGATACCGGCTCTAATCACTTTATCTTGCAGCGCTTTGGCTGCCGGCACCGGGGAGTGATGAAATAATACTTGCGTAATCTGCTCAAACCCCCTAAGAGAACTTAGTGCTTGACTCCATTCCCCAGGTGTTTGGGTCTTCATCTCATTCTCTAGCTCAAGACAAATCGCCAGGTAAGCACCTCTGGCCTGTGCTTGAGTATCGCTGCTCTGCACATCTTGTTGAATTTGCTGGTGCAAATCGTTTCGCATCTTAATAGTAAGATCGATGTTGTCTAAAAATGGCAACACTACCTTCGGTGCCTCTATCGGTATTGTGTAAAGAACACTTCCCTCATCCCAAGTCCTGCTCCCACCGTTTACCATGACGACTTTCTCGGCTAAATCAATTAATCGATCTGCAAAGCTGGTAATTGTTTCATCCATCGGCATGTTGTCTCGGGTGGTGTTCTTGTATCGATCCACAATGGTCCAACCCTGAGACAGCATCCATTTGTATCCCTTTGTCACACCGAGGATAGTCCCCGCGGTTGCGGCGGTGTTGTCACAATCCCAACCGAAATTAAACGCGATCTGCAAGGTCTTGGCAAAATCTCCATTGCCGTATAGCAGAGCGGCTATGGTTGCAGCTGTATTCAGTTCGTAGCCATTTCTATCTCTCATTTCACCACCCACTTGGCTGTAGGCATCTTTCAGCAACTGCCGAGTATTCTGCCAATCATCCGGATAAGCAGCATGCCAGGACCGTACCTTATCGATGATTTGTACAAGGGAGCTGTTGGGATCGACCGCTTTGAGCCCAGCATCCAGGATCTCGCCGATGTTGGACGTTCGAAAAGCAGTGGCAATCATCGTATTAAAGAGCTGAGTGGTCTGGGCCGGTTCACCATCGATAGCGACCCGGGTATAATTCAAGCCAATCCGTGATGCGGTCTGCGGCATTCCCGGAGCCAATAGCCCAAATGTCTCGCAAAGAAACTGTCCGGAAATATTGAACTCTGCCCAGGGGTTGAGCAACACGTTGCCCGTCAAAGGCGGCTCCAGGCCAATGTCCATAAGTTGCCTTGCATATTGGTTAGAACACCAAATGCGTCGATTGATCCGCTCACGCCATAGTCTGGCTATTTCTGCAGCGGACAAGAATATTTCATTCTGCTCCTGCATCTCCACGATGTAGACCCACTCAAAGTCCGTATCGTCATCGGTACGGGCTCCTTCCGGCAATGACGGCACATAGTTCTCTACAGCACCGGGTAGGTCTATGTATTTCATTTCATGTGGGATGCCATTGAGGTTACCCAGAATCTGCCCCAGCAAGCCACCCCGGATCTTGTCTCGAAGATCATCGGCAGAAAGCACTAGCATATTCTGGCCCGAAACGGATAAACCGATGGTAGTACAGCAAATTATAATGACTATCCTTGCCCAAGTCTTTTTCATAGATGCATCTCAATGGAAAGCAGAAGGAGTACAGTTTAGAAATCAAGATAATTTAATTCCATGGGTCATGGACAATTGCTAAGGGTTTCACTCAGCAATCTCTATTCCTGCATTCGCATGGTTTATGTAATTTAAGCAGAGAACTCCTCACCCAAGCATATGTCCGAAACACGCAAACTAGCTACCATCCTTTTCGCTGACATTGCCGGGTATACGGCTCTCATGCAAAAAGATGAGCAAGAAGCTTTACTCTTTCTCAACCGTTTCAAAGAGGTCTTGGAGCAGGAGACCCAGGCGCACCGGGGTGAAATCGTGCAGTATTTTGGAGATGGATGCTTGCTTGCTTTCGACAGTTCGGTACATGGCGTGGAATGTGCATTGGCCCTTCAAAAATCCTTCTTAGCTCAACCAAACATCCCTGTCCGCATTGGGATGCATCTGGGGGATGTGGTATTCAAGGAGGGAAATGTCTTTGGAGACGGAGTAAACGTTGCTTCCAGGGTGGAATCCTTGGGTGTACCCGGATCGATCCTTCTATCTAAACCAATCCGCGATCAGATCAAAAACCGGTCAGAATTTCAACTCACCTCCCTGGGGAACTTTGAATTCAAAAATGTCGAAGAACCGATGGAGGTTTTTGCGCTCACCAATCCCGGCCTTGTTGTCCCAAAACCTGATGAGGTGACCGGCAAACTACAACCGGAAAAGAGCCAAGGCACCCTGGTGAAAATC
The DNA here is from genome assembly GCA_024644235.1 of Lewinellaceae bacterium. Taxonomy (GTDB): domain Bacteria; phylum Bacteroidota; class Bacteroidia; order Chitinophagales; family Saprospiraceae; genus JAHELJ01. The sequence goes on along the minus strand of JAHELJ010000004.1, from coordinate 7,960 downwards.
ATCCCGGTGGTTGCTTCTCTTGTTATTCTTGTGCTTGTTGGTGTATATGGGTACAACAATTGGTTCACCACAGATTCAGAAGCTGATCCGATTGCCCAAGAACTTCGATCAGAACGGATTGCGGTGGTACCCTTCGAAAATCTCACCACTGATCCCGCCCTGGACAACTTTGGTAAAATCGCCTCCAATTTTATCAATCTGGCATTGATGAATATTGAAAACGCCGAGGTGGTTTCTCCTGCCACTGTGGAGACAAATCTCTCTGCCTTTGGTATCCTCCCGGGAGATCCCTCCAGATCATCATTTAATGAGTTGACCGGTGCGAACTTGGTCATTGCCGGGAGTTATTTCCTGAATGAAGATGAAATGACCCTCGCGCTTCAGATTCAAAATGCCGTGACTGGGAAGTTACAGTTTGCGCTTCCACATATATCGGGAAATCAGGCAGACAAGGAAGAAATTATTTCCGGTGCCACCGAAAAGGTGCTGGGATATTGGGCGGCAAAGGACATGGTAGACAGTAGGAGGATCAATCTGCCCGACCTCGAAGCATACAGCTTGTTTCTGAATCGCCATGAAACTGGATTTGGTCCTGACGATTTGAAAGAAATTCTTTCCTTGGACTCAAATTTTTATCTGGCGAGGATCGAATGGCTTAATCATTCCCGCTGGCTACTTCATCCTTCAAAACCGGATCACTTTCGATTTCTGGATCGACACCTGGCCGATCTAACTAAATACGAACAAGATCTGTATGATTATGTAAAGAATCTCTATCAGGGCAATTCCTTGATAACATTTAGAATAGCTGACAAGCTCCGGAAGCGCTTCCCAAAGGACTTTCATCTTAATCATGATGCAGCGGCCGTTGCTTTTGACGAGCTCAACAATTATCCGCTTACCATGCAGATTTATGCTGATCTACCTCTTGAGGAGGTAGAGGTCCCCTATGTTCAGGGAACCCATCCCAGAATCAGGAATGAAATTATAAGCCGGACCATTCTGCCGGAGTACGGCGCGAATGATAAAGAACCACTCGCCAATTTAGTCGACCTGATTCAATGGAGTGACCCCTGGAGATTCATCCCCAGCCTTTATGCCATCATGACTAAAGACGAACAACTCTATCACCAAGTTCTGGAAGAAGATTTTGCAGCGGCCAGTGATCCTGAGGATACATTCGCCAGATTGGTTGGTAGATTTGACTGGGACTATCGTTCTGTATTTTCTTCACCGGAAATGAATGCCCGGCTCATTGAAGTTGCCAGGAAAAGTCTGGACCAATATCCTGAAGGCCCTATTCAGCGCGAAATCCTCTCTCAAGCCCTACGTGTGCTGGACAAAACTCCAGTTACCCTGGACATCAAATGGCGTAATGTCGCCGACCCCTACAGTCCTTGGGCACCTTATAAGAGATACCTCTACTGGACCGCTCTAGGCAACATCCAAAGTGGCGATCTGAACACGGTACATCAAATTATCCGGGAGATGGAATCACTGGTCACCGAAGATCTCACCCTGGCTGCCTCCTACGCGGCCTTCCCCTACTATCATATCGGCTGCATTTACGCCAAGATGGGCGATGTGGAAAACGCCATAATCTACCTCCGCAAAGCCAAAGAAATGGGCCTTTATGCCGGAAATTATCAATTTAATTACGACAAACATCTGGAGTCGCTGTTTGACCATCCTGAGTTTATCGAGATTGTTGCTCCTGTTTGGCCGGAGGAGTACAAATGAGACGGGGGTTAAAAAGGTTAAAGGTTAAAGGCAAAAGAGATAAACGACTAACGACTAACGATCAACGGGTTGCACGATTACACAATTCCACAGTTACCCATCCGATTGGTTGCTTTTGGCGTCCCCGCCAAAATGCGACCCGACTTGCCACAGAAAAAACGTGAGGCGCAAGAGGAAACGAGCAAAGAGGCGAAGGTTGAGGCTAAATCGAAATCTCATATCCCAGGCCCCAGGCCACACGCCAACTTTGATCTCACGCCCAATGCCACAGGCCAACTTTGACCTCATGTCTCACGCCCCAAGCCGCACGCCACTTTAATCTCATGTCCCATGCCCCAAGCCGCACGCCAATCTGATCTCACGTCCCACGCCCCAAGTCACAAGACACTTTGATCTCATGCCCCATGGCGCACGCCACTTTAAGCTGTGTTTTATGTACCTTATGTCTGCTTCTATCAGTCACTCATGTCCGAAATACGCAAGCTTGCCACCATCGTTTTCGCCGACATTGCCGGCTACACTTCGCTTATGCAAAAAGACGAAGATCAGGCGCTTGATTTTCTCAATCAATTCAAGGAAATCCTGGAAAGCAATACCTCCAGACATGGCGGACAACTTGTCCAATACTTTGGCGACGCCTGCCTGCTGACCTTTGAAAGTTCCACCCAGGCCGTCAAATGTGCGCTTGAGCTGCAGCATGCATTCCGTACATCCGGCATTCCGGTCCGTATCGGAATGCACCTGGGAGAAGTAGTCTTCAAAAACAACAATGCGTTTGGCGACGGGGTAAATATTGCGTCGCGCATTGAGTCACTTGGGGTACCCGGATCTATCCTATTGTCAAAGCAAATCAGAAACCAGATGAGGAATAAATCCGATTTCCACCTGGTTTCCCTGGGTTCCTTTGACTTCAAAAACGTGGATGAATCCATGGAAATCTTTGCTTTGTCCAATCCCGGGCTGGCGATTCCAAAAGCAGGGGAGATCACCGGCAAGTTGCAACCGGCTAAATCCGGTAGCAGTCTGCTCAAAATAATTGGAGTAATTGCGGGGCTGGCCATAGTATCATACTTCCTCCTGGCAACAAACGGGACAAACCAGGAAGAGCCAGTCAACATCTCTGCCCAATCCATTGCAGTGCTTCCCTTTGCGGATATGAGCCCGGAAAAAGATCAGGAGTATTTCAGTGACGGGATGATGGAGGAAATCTTAAACCACCTGGTGAAAATTGAAGGTCTTTTGGTAAGTTCGAGGACTTCATCAATGACGTACAAAGGAAGTTCTAAAAAGGCAGCAGAAATTGCCCGTGAGCTGGGAGTAGCTAACATTTTGGAGGGCAGTGTCCGGAAGGCTGGCGATCAGTTGAGGATCACAGTGCAATTTATAGATGGGACCACGGACAAACATCTTTGGTCGGAAACTTACGACGGCGCTTTGGATAATGTGTTTGCCATCCAAAGTGACATCGCCCGGAAGGTAGCACAGGAGTTGCGGGCACAGATCTCACCGGAGGTGGAAGAGCGTATCGAGCAAGTTCCAACGGAAAATATGGTGGCCTATTCACTGTACTTAGAGGGTAGAAATGCGTTTAGGTTAGATGTTTCCGATTCTCTGATGCTTGAAGCGATTCGCCTCGACCCGGATTTTGGCGAAGCTTACGGAATTCTGGCCAGGAATAAGTTGTACCAGATCATTTTTAGCCGTGGGATGATCGTCTCAAATTTGGAGGAGTACCTGCAAGAGGTCAATGGTCTCTTGGACAAATCATTGTCACTCAATCCCCACAATGCCGATGCCTATATCCATAAAGGGGCCATCAATTTATGGTTCGAGTGGGACTTTGAAAAAGCAAGAAGTCAGTATGAAGAAGCGCTAAGACTAAATCCTTCGTTCAATTATATCGCTTATGCAGAGTTTTTGCTTGCCATGGGCGATTTCGAAGAAGCGCTACAGGAATCAAAACGGAATACTTCGGCCAATCGAAGTAGTTCTTATGGCTGGGTGATCGAGGCTATGACAGATCATTTTCTCGGTGAGCATAAAAGAGCCGAAGAGGCCATAGCTATCGCAAAGATCACTTCGAGCGAAGACACCCTGACTAACAGCAATTTTCTTCGATTACTGATCTATCAGGGCAGGTATGAGGAGATGCTCGTTAGCTACTCAGCCATCCCAGCGGATGATTTGTATCCAAGAGCGATGGGTTTTGCTGCTTTAGCTTATTACCATACCGGCAGGCAAAGTGAGGTGGATCGAATCATCGAGACATTAAAGCAACAAAGTAATGAGTCGCCGATCGGTAGCCCGGCGTATCATCTGGCTATGATTTATGCGCAGATGCGCAAGGTCGACCTTGCCTTTGAATGGCTGGACAAAGCCCACCAAGACCGGGAAATCGAAATGTACTGGCTGAAGGTAGAACCTCCATTGGAACCGCTACATGGTGATCCGCGCTGGACCGAGCTGTTGTTCAAAGTAGGATTCGAGGTGCCGGTTAAAGGATAGATGGCGTTAAGGAACCAAACGATAAAGGCTGAGGATGAGGCGAAGGCAATGGCAAAAGGCTGAGGCAAAGGCTAAGGCTAAGGCTAATCCTTAGATCTTTTTACCTCATCACCTTGTAAACTGTTAAACTCACAAATGAAGGCTGAGGCAAAGCCGCTAATCACTGAATACTGGTCACTGAATAAGATCCATAGATCTTTTTACCTCATCACCTTGTAAACTCTTAAACTCTGAACAAAAGGCTAAGGCAAAAAGGACAAACGATAAACGATAAACGGGTCAAAGGTAAATGGGTAAAGGGCAAAAGGGTGAGACAGAGACAAACGACAAACGTTAAACGGGTGAATGATGGATGGCCAAAGGTAAATCACTAGCCCCTAATAGACTGAAGTCAATCCATAAATCTATTTACCTCATCACCTTGTAAACTGTTAAACTCTGAATAAAAGGCTAAGGCAAAAAGGACAAACGACTAACGATAAACGATAAACGGGTCAAAGGTAAATGGGTAAAGGGCAAAAGGGTGAGACAGAGACAAACGACGAACGATAAACGGGTGAATGATGGATGGCCAAAGGTAAATCACTAGCCCCTAATAGACAGAAGTCAATCCTTAGACCTTTTTACCTCATCACCTTGTAAACTCTGAATAAAAGGCTGAGGCAAAAAGGACAAACGACTAACGATAAACGATAAACGGGTCAAAGGTAAATGGGTAAAGGGCAAAAGGGTGAGACAGAGACAAACGACGAACGATAAACGGGTGAATGATGGATGGCCAAAGGTAAATCACTAGCCCCTAATAGACAGAAGTCAATCCATAGATCTTTTACCCCATCACCTTGTAAACTGTTAAACTCAGACTAACAGGTTGCTTTTGGCGTCCCCGCCAAAATGCGACACGACTTGCCACAGAAAAACGCGAGGCGCAAGAGGAAAACGAGCAAAGGGGCGAAGGCCTAGATCCTGAATCCTGCATCCTTGATCCTGCGCTGATCACTGAAGACTGATCACTGAATACGATTGAGTCAATCCATAGATCTTTTTACCTCATCACCTTGTAAATCTCATGTCCCACGCCCCATGCCACACGCCACTTCAATCTCACGTCTCACGCGCACGCCCGCTCTGATCTCATGTCTCACGCTGCAAGCTCTGAATAAAAGGCTAAGGCAAAGCCAGATTGAAGAAAAATGCAGGTGCGATATGAATCCCTCTACTGCTAGTTCCTGCATCCTAGATCCTGCGTTGATCACTGAATGCTGATTACTATCGATTAACTCATCAACTCTTAAACTGTTAAACTCTGAAAGGGGCAGCTATCACTGAAAAAAGGGATTTTATCATTCCCCTATTTTACGCGACCTATCATTGTGCAGCAGTCTGGATCTTTGATCATACAAACAAGTTATCCATCATGAAGAACTCCATACTGACCCTAAGTTTGACTCTCATCTGTGCGATTGCTTTTGCTCAAGGCGAACCCGAAATCAAATCCGATGGGATCGTATTTCCCTCGCTGACCACTATAGAACGAAACGGCATAAGCCCATCCAATGGACAAGTGATCTACAATAGTACCGATCAAAAACTGCAGTGGTGGAATGTCGGTTGGCAAAATCTGGGTTTTCAAGATTTCATCATCGACGATGATCTGGATACAAAGATACTTGCCAGGGAATCGGGAGCTTTCGATCGAATTGAGTTGATCACCGAAGGCACCAATCGGGCATACTTTATCGGAAATGACAATGACCATACCCGCTGGGAGTTTTTTGACCGTGGTGACAACATTTCCATTGGAGATGACGCAGGAGCCAACCTCAACGCCCTGGATGGCAACAATGTAATTATCGGAGAGTTCGCCGGAAAGTCGATCACGACCGGTAAAGAAAGTGTCTATGTCGGGTCACATAGCGGGGAAACCATTGATCCGGCTGCACAATCTAACGTAGGTATTGGTTACAATGCACTTATAAGTGCCCAATCCTTCAACACAGCCATCGGGGCCGGAGCTGGAAGTACGGGGAATCCTTCTGGTTGTGTGTTCATCGGCAATGGAGCGGGGCTTAACGCCAGCGACCTCACCAATGCATTATACATATCCAATGAGGGAGGAAATGATCCATTAATATTTGGGGAGTTTGACAACCGCTATGTCCGATTCGATGCCGATGTACATGTCACGGGCAAGGTGCTGTTGGAAAACGACCAATCGGTCGCCTTCAAGACTGCGGATGGGCTATCGGAAAAAGGAGTTCTGGCGACTGGAGTGGATGATCACACCTCGATCAATGCCACCAATGATATCATTTTCAATTCCGGTGGCACTACCGCTGCTTCATTCCGCGCCATGACCATCAAGAGCGATCGTAAGGTTGGAATCGGAACTACTCTCCCCCTTTGGAAGACGGTGATTAAAGAAACTGAGAACGCAATCACCGGCACCAGACTAGCAGTGGACATTTCAAACCTGGCAGCTGTTTTTGCCAAAGAATCAAACACAAATAATGAGGCAGTAGGTATCGGTTTTCAAAGCAGCAGCGACGAGGAAAATGTAGGCGCAGCGATCATCCATGAGCGGGTCGGGGGTTCTTCCCAAGGAAGCCTTCATTTCGCCACAAAAGGCACCACAGGAGTCGGTGACGATATTCCAATTCGCATGACAATCCGTGAGAGTGGTAATGTGGGAATTGGAATCAATAATCCACAACATCTTTTGGATGTTGCTGGAACCACACGCAGCATAGACATCTTATGTGGCGCGACCTTGCTATGCTCCGACGTTAGGTACAAGAAAGACTTTAAAGAAATCGGCCAAGCCTTGGCACTTGTGCAAGAGCTGAATGGGTTCTACCACCATTGGCGAACGGAAGATTTCCCCACCTGGAAATTTCCCGAAAAGCAAGTCATCGGTTTCAAAGCTCAGGAGGTACAGCAAGTCTTGCCCGAAGTAGTGCATACAATGGAAGATGGCTATTTAGCGGTAGACTATGCCAAAGTGGTGCCGGTGCTCGTCGAAGCCATCAAAGAGCAGCAACGCATTATCGAAAAACTGCAATTCATGGTCGAATCGAATACTGAGGCTTACTTACAGCTTTGTTCAAAATTAGGTCTGAACTCTCCGGTTCTGCCCGAGACCAGATAATGGCTATCTACATCCTCTAATTTGAATCAATCAGATTACCCTGTCTCTGAAACCGTGACTACAAAATCAGGTTAATGAGGCTAAATCAAGATATCATGTCTCACGCCCCATGCCGCACGCCTCTCTGATCTCACGTCTCAAGCCGCAAGCCGCACGCCACTCTGATCTCATGAATACGATTGAGTCAATCCTTAGATCTTTTTACCTCATCACCTTGTAAACTGTTAAACTCTGAATGAAAGGCTAAGGCTGAGGCGAAGACGTAGGCCGAGACTAAAGTCAATCCATAGACCTTTTTAACTTTTAAACTCTGAATAAAAGGCTGAGGATGAGGCTAAGGCTAAGGCGTTCGTCTCACGCCCCAAGCCGCACGCCACTTTGCCCATCAATTCGAATCGATCACATTACCCGTGCCCGTTACATTGAGATTGATTTCCGGATCACCCTTGTAGAAAACGTTTCCGGCGCCGGTAATAGTGACATCCAACAAGCTGTCTACGGTAACTTCCGCATTGCCGGCTCCGGAGATGTTCACTGAGCAGATCTGGGTGCTCAAGTCGAAAGCTT
>JAHELJ010000179.1 GCA_024644235.1 Lewinellaceae bacterium | reverse complement strand
ACCATGTCGGCCGGGTTGCTGGACCGTGACGACGAAGGTGACCCCACCAACTTTTATGTCAAGGGCGGCTGGCTGACGCGGTTATTTTCCGTCGGCCAGACCGGATTTGGGGTCGACTACACCCGCTCGCTGAATCTACCCACCGGCAGAGATGACGGCTATTCGGTGGGAGCGGTGGCGGTTCAGCAGTTTGACAAATACGGCACCGAGTTTTACCTGGGCTATCGCTTGTACTCACTAGATCGGGATGTTGAGCCCAGTGTAGAGGACATGCATGTCGGCACCGTCGGGGCAAGGGTGAAGTTCTAATGAATATTTCACTGAAATTTATAGGAAAAGCGATTTATATCGGGGCATTGCTGCTGGCGGCCTTGCTGGTCATTGCCGGGTGTGCCGAGGTTCAACCATACAGCGCGTCCAACCATCGCGAGGAGGGGCCGGAAAAAGGCCTCTTCACCGGTTCCCAGGGCGAGTGGGTGATCCTGGGGCCGAAGGCGGAGGAGACGGACACTGAGGAAAAGAAACGTCCGCAAAAGCCTGTTGATGACGCGCAATAGCACGGCATTGTCGGGCGAGAGACGCCCATGGTTCAATTTCAATGAAATTAGATCGAATGAACAAGTGCCTGATCGCCGCGGCTTTGTCGCTGGTAACCGCTGCGGCAGGATGCGTGGCTTCAATCTCGTTAGACCCTGGTGTCGATTGGGCCGCTGCTGCTGCTTGTTGCGCTGCTGCTTGTCGGACCAAATTAACTAATTTTTTGTTCTAATTAAGGTTGAAAGGTTCAAGCAACCGTGTTCAGAGTCAATCACCTATTTTTTTGCTGCTTTGCACTTACAATTCCTTTGCTGGGATGGATTGCGCCACCAAGTACCATAAAATAAGGGATAGAGTTTTCAAACAGGACATCACGCACGAACAAAAAACACAGGTATATGGGCGGCTTTTCGATGCCGAAAGACTTTGCAATGAAGGCAAGGCAAAGGCAAAAAAAAAGGCCTTAAACGATGCAGCCGGGCTTGTTGATCTCGATGAGGTCTTTAAAGACACTGGCGAAAAGAATTAAATCGGGGATAATTTTTGCTTAGAAATCATGTTTAATCTAAATGAGAAAGGAGGTGAAAAATGAAGAAAAGAACATTGTTATTATCATTGGTATTTGTTTTTGCACTTGTTGCATTAGTGAATAGCGCTGCAATTGCTCAAGACCAGTCGCTTCAGTCACAGATGCATCAAAATCTAAATGATATGTCTAAGCTGCTGAAAGATATATCGGCCCAATTGAGCACCGGTAAAATGACTCCGGACGCGCAAAAAGCCGCTGGAAAAATCACGCAACAGGTGAGTCAACTTTTGCAGGACCTTGCCGGAATTGGCAGTGAAACCCATGCTAAGCAGCAAACGGCGATTAGAAAAATGAAAAAGACCTGGGATCCTTTTGCTGAAGAGGTTCAACATTAGAGGGTAAGAGGGAGGCCGTAGCCACCCTCTCCCCGTTGTCGCAATAGGGTTGATTCCCTATATTTACCGGCGTGCGGCTTTCCCGCACCGGGCGGCCCCCGAGAGATTGCCCCAATAGGGGAGGGCCACTAACGTTCTTTGACAGCAAGACACAGGTCCCAACAACTCAGTAGTCCGAGGCGGCGAATATGCTTTATTTTCATTCGTTTATTGTCGACGCGTGAGATACGTTTGTATTTCATGCACCGGATTCGTTTGCGAATCCATCCGTCCAGTCTTTTAAACTGAGCGATGACAGTGGCGAATGGTGGCGCAAAATAATTCACCGTCCCGCGTATGACTCGGTTGAGTTTTAAGATAACCTCAGCATCCAGGTTATGGGATCGTTTCGTCAACGTCCTGATCTTCATTTTAAATTTCTCTTCCGATTTGGAACGCATCCTGGTGGATCTGTCGGAGATATAAAATCCCAGAAACTGAAATCCGTCATAGAGGCGAGTAATTTTCGTCTTTTCCGGACTCAGTTCCAGAGTCAGATCCTGTGACAGGATGTTTTTAACCAGATCGAGAGCCTTTTCAGTCTGAGGTAGGGTTTTGCACGTGACGACGAAATCGTCGGCGTAGCGTACAAACTTAAACCCGTTGGCATGAAGCTGCCAATCCAGGTAATTAAGGACGATGTTCGCCAGCAACGGCGAGATGACTCCGCCTTGCGGAGTTCCCTTGGTTGTCGGTTTAAAGACACCGTCGTCCATTACCCCGGACCTGAGAAATTTTTCAATGAGTCCCAAGATGTTGCCGTCAGCGATTTGGGCCGCGACACACTGCATAATCAGTTTGTGGGAGATGTTATCAAAGAAAGCTTTGATATCGGCATCCAGCACGAACTTATGACCGTCATTGGTGTATTCTAATACCTTTTCGACGGCCATGTGGCAGTTACGACCCGGCCTGAAGCCGTAAGAGTTATCATGAAACTGTTGTTCGAAGATAGGCTCGATTAGGCGTCTGACGACTTCCTGTGCGATCCTGCATCGAACGGCGGGAATACCAAGCGGTCGAAGTTTGCCGCCTCCCTTTGGGATATACACCCTTTTGAGCGGGATGGGCTTATAAGTTCGGGATTTGAGGTCTTTCATTAAGGCGTCCAGGTTTTGCTGGAGATTGTTCTCGAACATTTTGATGGAAACCTTATCAAGACCTGCAGCTCCTCGATTCTTTTTAACGGCTTTAAAAGCCAGGCTCATCAGCTGCGGGTTAATTCTCCCGGTGAGGGAATGGACTTTAAACTTCTTGGGCACTATTTTCACTGTTGATTCTCCTAACGTTGTGACACTGATGGGTTGAGTCTGCAACGACGTAGAGGGCGTTTTTAACAGGCCGGAAGCTCTCCCTGAAAAGGCAGAGGAAAGACCTGCAAGGTCTCCAACTTCCGGGTTAACTATCCCCGTGCAGTTGCGGGCATTACCCATTCTGACTCAGGTGTGTCCTTTTGGCAGGCCATCGGCCAGCCTCCTACGGACACGCTGTAGACCCTAAGGAGCAAGAGTTGAAGATAACCCCGTGCTCGCCATGGCATGATCCAAGCATTTCGGCGTTGCCTTATAGCCTGGACTTATCCCTGAAAGGGAACCATGTGGGACCTCGTCGGTCAGCACACCGCACCATTTTCTCCAGGCGATGTCGCCAAACACCCCCATGGTCTTTCTCTGGAAACCGTCTAACCGGAGAAAGAGGATGTGTTTACATCCCGGCGCTTCACCAACGTTCGGAGGTTGGCGCACCATGGAGGCCGAAACGCGGCACCTCCCGGGGTATCGCTGCCTGGCCCCTTCGTTACGACCCGTTGCCGAGCCGCACTGGCTTCGTAGCCCGCGATACGGGTTCGAGCAGCGATTTCTGTACGGGAACGGACCCGCACAGGTAGGATTTGGTTCATTTGAACCGCACCGTTTGTATATTAAGACTGAGTGCAGTGTGCCTGCGACTCACGCGAACGTCCAACATCGAATAAGGTATTCTGTCAATTTAAAATCGAAAAAGCGAAGCGGTGTCAAAATTGGGAGCAGTATTCATCGGTTTTAACCTTTG
>JAHELJ010000178.1 GCA_024644235.1 Lewinellaceae bacterium | reverse complement strand
ATGTATTTTCGAATATCATCGTCCAAGGAGATTAAGTCCTTATCAACCAACATGGCTATTGCAAAAGCCCCAAATTGCTTGGAGACCGAAGCGATATCAAAGACACTATTTGGCTCTATGGGTATGCCATGATCTAGGTTTGCCATTCCATAGCCCTTTTTGAAAATAAGTTGGCCATCTAGAACAATGCCTAGAGCAGCTCCAGGCGTATAATTATTGTTCAATTCAGAAAAAAGCGCATCGATGGCTTCAGTATTAAGTTGTCCAAATGATAAATAGGAACCCAGAAAGAGCAGCAGGATCATTGATGTAAAATGCTTCATCGTTCGATTTTAATTGGTAGTCATGTTATATTAAACAATACAGTCCCTCACAGCTATTCTCACGACCTCAATTGCTCCATCACCCAATTGGTGCGGGCCGCTGAAATACCAGTGCTCGGACATTCTCCCTTCCCAAGAAGGTCGTCGACTACAGACTGGATTAGTGGCTGTTGCACATGCTGAGGCATAGCAAATTCGAAGATCTGTCGACCTTCATTCGTTTCAAGAATGACCTGATTGTTTCCAAAGTTTTCAAAACGAATCTGGCCCAGAGAGCCAATGATAGTTGTCTCCTCTATCTCAGATGCTGGGTCGGCGGTGAAACACCAGGTACCACTACCCAACACACCAGATCCGAATTCGAAACTGCCTACCACGATATCTTCAGCTGCATATAAACCGGCCTGATTTCGCATCAGGCCAAATGCCTTGACTACCGGATCAAACAAATAATCGAGAAAATCGAGCTGGTGCGAAGCCAGATCATAAAAATATCCGCCACCCGCGATGGATGGGTCAGTGCGCCAATTTACCGATGAGTCGGCAATGAGATCTGGTTCTATCGGTTTGATGATCCGGATGTCAACGGCTCTCACATCACCGATGGCACCTCCTCTTACGAGGGATATGATCTTCTCATAGTTGGGCAGTTTCCTGCGATAGTAGGCCACATAAAGAGGTACCTGATGCCTTTCACAAACTTCGATCATATCCTGGCATTCCTGGTAGCTACGAGCCATGGGCTTTTCAACGTACACCGGTTTTCCCTGCTCAGCAGCGGCAATTGTGTACTCAGCATGGACATGAGGAGGCGTTGCAATGTAGATGGCATTTACATTAGGATCATTGATCAGATCCTTGGCTGAATCATACCAGGTATCTATTCCATGCCTGCGTGCATAATCTTCCGCCTTAGCACCATTGCGCCTCATAACAGCAGTTATGCTCGATCTGCTTATTTTTTGCATGGCAGGAGCGCTCTTTACCTCGCACACATCACCCACTCCGATAATGCCCCATTGTACCGTATCCCCTTGAATTCTTTTCATTGAAATGACTGTCTAAAGGTGAAGCCCAAGTCCTTTACAAATCCTTTCAAAATTAGAACTCTGGTTACTAGGAACAAAGCTCACCCTTCTTGATCAGTCTTAATTTAGACACGGATGCATGTGCCAAGTTGTATGTGGTTTTAAACTTGGATGTCCATTTTTCCATACCGAGCGAGTTGCTCATATTCCATCCATTTTGAATAAACTCTCTAAGAATTCAGCATATTCACCCGTTAAATACGGCTTGGAAAATGGTGCAGACACTCCGGATTAACCTTAGTTAACCATCATTAACAAAGAAGGATGGTTTCTACAGGTCTGCTCTCCTTGAAAATTGGTTACTTGGGGCTGGCCAGGTGACGGTCTCGATGCAGTTCTCCAACTTTACCAGAAGGAGGTAGACTACCAGTCGAAACAGCAGATCATTGAGTTAATTAAAGTAATTATGAAACTGAAGATATTAGTACTTGCCATTATCGGCTCCTCTTTCTTGTCTGGACAATCTCAAAAAGGATCTCAAGAATCGTTTTTTGACCAGCTAAGAAGTGATGCCATTATTCTGTCAGAAGGAGGCCTCATCAGAGGCGAAGAAGAAATAGAAGAATTCGTGTCGGATCTGGCTGGCTCGCCCCTGCAAACGTATTCCTACGAGAAGAATTTTCATGTGGAAGTAAGTGCAAGTCTGATCTATGAGATAGGCCTGCTCAGCTCGGATTCCAAGTCGTTTGCAGTGATGTTCATCACAAGAAATGACGCTGCATCCGGGCCTGGAATAGAATTCCTGGTGATTTATGAGCAAAAGGATGTACCAGACCAGCCGTCGGAGCTCAATGCATCAAGGACGGAGTGGATGCGATTGTGCAATGCACATCAAGTGGATCAACTTGTCACACGCCTCTATGCTTCTAATGCTTATTACTACAATAGAGGAAGACTGCTTGCAGGAACGAAAGCGCTTGCCGAAGAATACAGCTATATGAGCGATCCAAACTATTCGCTGAAACTTACACCAAAGCACATAGCATTTGTGACTTCGGTTATCGCCTACGAAATCGGACAATGTAGCGGATCATATCCCAATCCCTACATGCTTCTTTGGGAAAAAGGGGCAGATGGCAGATGGGTTATTTTAATGGACTCTAATGACTAATCTAAGTATGTCACTCAAATGATATGACATTGTTGCAATTCGGTCATTAGTAAGTACGAAGATTCAGTCTGATCATACACACAGCTGTGCATAATTGAGTTTACACACATTGCCCCCGTCGACTAAAGCCCCTCTGCCCGGTATCTTCCATTTAATTGTAGCGTAGAAAATAAGCGATTCAAGCCTGGTCAGTTCTGCCGGCTGTCAGAACCATCGGAATGCCCGTACCCAAAAAAAATAAAAAGTCCAGATAGAATATCTTCGATTGCAAGTCAATGCGGAAGACTGTTATCAAGACTCCGACAAAACATACGATCTGAAACCAGGCAAAATATGGCTTCAACTCCGGATAGCGATCTCCCTTAGTGGCTATGAAAAAATATCCCAACCCAATAAAGGTGAATGCCATACCCGTCAATTTTCCCCAGTAGTCGAGCATCGGATGATAAGCAAATTCGGTGTCGCTGACATAGCGCAAGAAGCTAAACACGGACTCACCACCTACCAAGGTGACATATATTGAAATTCCCCAGCCGATTCCGGCCAGGATGGCAGCTGATTTAAAGATTTTGTCTCTCATAATGTTGCGCTTCTTAGTCAGGAAATGGTCATTTTCAAATCGTTGTAAATTGAAAAAACAACCCGTCTAATTCACTTATTTGGGTAAGTCGCAAAACCGGGTATTAATTGGTAACGCTAGAAGAATCACTACAATGTAGGCTTTCCTAAAAACAGGACAGTTAATAAGTATAGGAACGTATTAACTTTTGAACTGTCAATTGGATAGAATGCCTGATATAGCTTTATCTCACTGGCTATAGGCACAGTGGTATTCTGCATTACTCGTAGTCTTTAGCCAATCTAAAACCGGGTCTTCTAAAGCTCGGTTTTACGAACGATCTGCTGGCTGTACGGCAGTGCCACGGATTGGCGTCATAGCTCGCCCCTCGACCGACTTTACTTTCACCAACAGCTGGTCCTTTTGGATTCACTAGTTTTTCACTTGAGTAATCTTCATGCCAGTCACTGCACCATTCCCAAACATTACCATTGA
>JAHELJ010000011.1 GCA_024644235.1 Lewinellaceae bacterium | reverse complement strand
ATCAACTTGAGCGGTTTGGCATTGACGCAGGAGGGTCTCGACAAGATTCCTTACATCAAAATCATAAATGGGTATCAGTATGGACAGCACAGCTTGAAAAATAAAAAAGAGGCTGTAGATATACGACAACAGCCTCTTTTCTGTTCCTTTTGATGGGAGATTACTCTACCATAATTTTTTCTACAACAGTACCCTCATCAAATCCTACCT
Organism: Lewinellaceae bacterium; assembly: GCA_024644235.1. Taxonomy (GTDB): domain Bacteria; phylum Bacteroidota; class Bacteroidia; order Chitinophagales; family Saprospiraceae; genus JAHELJ01. The sequence continues at coordinate 116,166 of JAHELJ010000011.1, read as the reverse complement.
CCAGGATATACATACCCGGGCTTAAACCCTGGTGGTTGACTTCATATTGGCTCACATTGAGATGGTGATGGTACCAGACCGTTTTACCGCTGATGTCCACGATCCGGGCCCTCAACATCGGGTTTTTGGAGTCACTCTGCATTCTCAGTAGTCCTGCAGATGGATTTGGACCAACTGAGAATCCCACTTCGGTCCTGTCCAGATTGGTGACATTTGTGGATGTACCCAATCCCAATGCTGCGAAGGCACGGGGAGCGTAATAACCCACTATCGTGTCGATGTAAGCTCTTCCTTTTTCCGCACTCATATCCGCGTTTTGTAATAAAGAAATTTGATGAAAACTGGCACCTTCAAATCCCATAGGTGGCCTTGGATGTGGAATGGTGTCCCAAACCGAAGGTTGCCACCAGTTCCATGGGGAGCCTTCAGGTAATCCGAACATATTCAGTCCTCGCACAAATGGGTACAACCCCTCCTGATAATCGTGGCCAGCTCTTGCTGAAGCCGCCCTAGCTGCCTCCGTATACATGTCATCCACTTCGTTGAAAGCATCATTCAAGCCTAGATTGTTTGCTGTAGTGATATTCATCAATCCTCCCTGCACTTCAATGATGGCGTCATTCGTGCCGGGTACTCTCAAAATCGCACTTTCGTAAGGAGCAAATGCATCCAATGGAACTTGGAAAGTTATCATTGGTATTCCGTCAGCCTCTAGCCAGGATATATCGGCCAGGGCACCTCCCATGTTTACAGTCATATGGAAGTCTGAACTGTATCCTACATGGTTCGCAAGGCACATGGTATCGCCTGCGGGGATGGCACCCAATGGATCGCCGGGCCAAACAACAGTGGTAGTTCCGTAAATATCTCCGTTTGTTGATGGGTGAAGCATGGGATCAGGCTGTCCGTCTCCATTCAGATCGGTAAGAAACTTTCCAGCAGGAGTGGTAGTGGTTAGTACTTCGTTGAAATCGTCCAAGGTAGCAGCAGCCAAGGAAATATATCCTCCTGTCCCTTCACCCCATACCACAATTCTGGACGTATCGACACCATAGTTGTCGCCAAGCTCGGAGAAATCTTTTTTGAAAAAACGGATACAGGTTCGAGTATCCTGCAAGCCGCGGTAGGCAGCGTTAATCAATCCAAGTGCTCGCTCAGGCTGAGTCGGGGCCAATGGATTGTATCCGAGCCGATAGTCTGCTGAAGCAACGACATAGCCCATTTTGGCAAGTCTGGTACAGACTTCGACAGTGGCTGAATCTGTTTTGGTTCCAGTTAATCCAAGATTAGTTCGAATCGGAAGAAAGTTTCCTGTATGAAGATATACGACCAGTGGCCGGCTTTTTACCGTATCACCAGCAGGTTGATACACATCCATTACAAGTGGTTGCTTAACCATTGTTCCCAAAACGGGTATGAACAAAGCTGTAAAGTTCTCCCCATATTTGACATTACTTGTTACCTCCACTTCATCAAAAACCTGATCTAAATAACGTTCACCTTGAGCAAACAAAACAGAAGTCGCTACAAGGCTAAATAAGAATAGCGTAAACTTGATTCTCATGTCCCAATGTTTATAAAGAATTAGTTAATTTTTTTTCTGAATTCATATAATAGACTTATATAAGCCAACCGGCCTACCCGGGGACCACCATAAGTCTGAAACTTTTGATTGTTGAGCAGATTGGATGCTCCTATTTTTATCGTCGTATTGATTGATCTTACATTATAATTTACCTGAGCATCCAGCAGGCTATATTCGGGTATATTGCCGGTGAACTGGGGAGAGCCCTCAAATACGAAAGCATCGATCCATTTAAAATTGATATTGAATCCAATGGGATTCTTCGAGAATCCTGACAAATCTCTCCCTGCTATTCCGATATTGAATTTGTGCTCCGGAGTATTGAACGCCGGTATTATCGGATCATCCTCGAATTCTTTGTTCAATTTGTTCCAGGAGTAGTTTCCATTCAACGAATATTTCCTTGCAAAATAGTAGTTCAATCCCAGGGAAAATCCCTGAGTGGTCACCTTGTTTATTGAATTAGCTGCATAACGGAAAATCCGGATCCTTGTAGGAAAACCAGTGCTAGCATCAAAGCTTGCGTCAGCCCCAATGTTGAAACCCAAAAAATCTTCGTATATGCTGAAGTAGTAACCAGCATCCACATACAGGCTGTTAAATAACGTGCTACGATATCCGATTTCAAAAGTCTTCACCTTTTCCGGTCGAACGGGGTCGATGTCAAAGCGTTCGATCACACCAGGCCGGGGATTGTTAAGATAAGCACGAAGGCTTTCGATTGTGATGAGATCTTTCACTCCATTGAGATTTCCACTCAGGGTGGCTCGACCAACATTCAGGAAAAGATATTGATCTGTCAGGGTAGGATTACGAATGGCCGAAGAAAATGAGAAACGCAGGTAATTATTGGCCTTGGGCTTATAAACGATGGAAGCAGCCGGTGAAATCAACCAATCAAAATTCTCATTCTTATCTGCACGAATTGTAGCAGAAAATCGCACCTTATTGTCAGATATAGCTTTTTCTAAGCCGGTATAGACCCCGAATTCGCTATTCCGGATTTCTACATCTGCAGTATCATAAAATACGGTGCCCTCTGAGACAGGACGATATTGACGAAAATTGGCTCCTATTACCAGTTTCTCTGTCCATTGTGGCGTGAAAGCATACTCTCCGTGGGTATGTATCAATGCTGATCTATCCACGAAAAGAGTCCCATTTTCAGCTCTCTTACGAGAAATGATGCGGTTGAAAATCTCATTGAATCTCGCTGTGCCAGGTTGAAAGTAATCAACGGATGATCTCGTGTTACCCTGGGCGTTTGCTACCTCTTCTGCTTGGAGATGCCATTGCGTCAACTCTTCCTGTTGTCCCTCAAGCCACTGCTTGGCCGCCTCATTATCAAAAGAAACATCAACCGTGCCATCCGGTAGGACTTTAATCTCAAGTTGAGGATAACCCTGTTCAAAAATCTGGGGGACCACATTGGCGCGCCACCAGCTTTCATAGTCCTGTGACCAAGCTGTATTTGATTTGGCGCTGTCCAACAAGATGAGTGCTGTGAAATATGGATCATACGAATCTCCTGCATCTTCATGAGTCACATAGGTCCTCAAGAAGAACTTATCTGTCTGTCTGACTTCAACTCTATGTTGATAAAACTGAATATCCTTCAGACTAAACCGGTTGTCACCCTGATACACTGTGGTGCCATTGGCATAGCTGCTGGAGAGGATCAGTTCAGGTGATTCCTCTTTTTTGGAGGGATCCAGTCGATAGTGTAAAGCTGCATTTGCCTTTAAGTTTCTTGTATCGTAATCCACCAGATCGCTTTCTCGGTATCCGGTCCGATACCAGGTCCCTAGACCGGGATATACCCAGGGTTCAAAAGTGGCAAAATCATTGCCTGGGTTGTATTCGTCACCGTAAATGTTCACAGCATCATAACGTCCGGGATTGGAGGCTGGCACAAGCGAGTTGTCGACGGGGTCGAAGTTAGTTGCCTCCCAGTCGTCAGCGCGCAGGTAGCTCAAGTTCAGTTTGTACGCGAAAACGGGCAATCCGTTTTTGTTTGAAAAGGCATCAGCCCACCTGACCGCAGTTTCAAGTAAATTGCGTTCTCCCCCCTTGACCATGGCAGATAGACCCTTTTGAATAAACGGGTTCTTTGTCTGCATGCTAATCACTCCGTTGAAAGCATTGGGACCGTAGAAGGCTGAGCTGGCACCTACAATCAAATCCACCTTCACCACATCCAATTCGGAGGAGCCCAGAAAGTTACCAAGGGAAAAATTCAAACCTGGAGATTGATTATCTACTCCATCAATGATTTGAAGAGAACGCACCGGACTGGTACTGTTAAATCCTCTCGTATTTACCACTTTGAAACCAAGACTGGCGGCTGTCAAATCAACTCCTTTGAGAGATCCCAATCCATCGTAGAAATTATCGGAAGGTGTTTCCCTTATAGCCAGTACATCGAGAGATTCTACAGTCAGTGGAGCTGCTTTTTGCTTGTCAGAAATACGTTGGCCCCGAACTTCAGTGATGGCTAGTGTTATACCTTCTGTACCCGACAATTTTATTACTTCCACCTGGGCCGGATCAGTTACCTCTATATCAATGCTGGCATAGCCTATGTAGGAGACTTCAAGTGTTACCGGTAAATTGTCAACGCGTAAATCATAGGATCCATCAAAGTCCGTTATCGTCCCTAATGTCGTGCCTTGAACTAAAATATTGGCACCGATCAATGGCTCACCGTTGTCCTCATCTACGATTGTGCCCTTCAGCCTGATTTGACCTGTAGCCAGCATCGTACAAATAAGGACGAAAATCCCCGATAACAAGAGCCTGCCTCTCAACAGCTTAGAGAATATAAACATTCAGTTCAGATTTGTCTCTTTGTCCAGGTGTGAATGTGGTTTCAGCAGTTCCTTAGGGGAGAGAAAGATACAAATTATTCCAATCGATATTATGCGTGCAAGTCAAAAAGTATAAGTTTTGAAGTATGTTCTCCAGACCCAAAATTTGTCATTAATCGACAGATTTACAGTGAATTACCTTGATCTTCAAACTTGCAAGGTATAAGATTCATGCTGCCACTGTCAGAGACCAAGTCGTATTGGATGCAGACCCGCACATCGACTGTTAATTCGTAATATTGCCATGTGGTAAGTTCAAATCGAAATAGCTTGGACCTTTTGTTGGAAGATAAAGCCCTTACTGATCAGGATCATTCGATTGTGGAAAAGGTGAGACTGGAGACTCGACTCAATGAGGATGATGCTCTCTACCTGTTTCAACATGATAACCTAGGTTTTCTAGGTGTACTGGCAAATCATGTGAGGGAAAACAGGCATGGTGACAGGACCTATTTCAACCGAAATTTCCATGTTGAGCCCACTAATGTGTGCATCTATACCTGTTCATTTTGTTCTTATTCCAGGCTGATTAAGAAGAGAGAGGAAGGCTGGGAATATACCGAGGATGACATTATGGACATCATCCGCTCGTATGATGACCAGCCAGTTACAGAAGTGCATATAGTAGGTGGGGTTCTACCTCAATATGATGTACAATTCTATGCATCACTATTTAGAAAGATAAAGGAACACAGATCTGAGCTGCATATAAAAGCACTAACACCGGTTGAATATCACTACATCTTTAAGAAGGCCAAGCTGAGCTACCGGGACGGTATGCAGCTAATGAAGGAAGCTGGTCTCGACTCGCTGCCTGGAGGTGGAGCTGAGATCTTCCATCCCGATATCAGGGAGAAGATAGCCGGTGATAAATGTAATGCTGAGCAGTGGCTGGAGATTCATGAGATCTGGCATGAGATCGGTGGCCGATCGAACGCGACGATGCTCTATGGCCACATTGAATCATATGAGCATCGGATCCATCATTTAGCGGCATTGAGGGCACTTCAGGACCGCACAGGTGGTTTTCAGACCTTCATTCCCCTTAAGTTTCGCAACAAAGGAAATGAGATGTCACATGTGTCAGAGTCTACCATTACAGAGGACTTGAAGAATTATGCGGTGAGTCGACTTTTCCTGGATAATTTTAGCCATATCAAGGCCTACTGGCCAATGATCGGACGGTCAACTGCTCAAATTAGCTTAGCCTTCGGAGTAGATGATATAGATGGCACGATTGATGACACCACAAAAATCTACTCAATGGCAGGTGCGGAGGAACAAAATCCGGCGTTGTCTACCCGTGAGCTTGTTCAGTTGATTCGGCAAGGTAACCGGATACCAATAGAGCGCGATACACTTTATAATCTGGTCCGTGAATTCGAGGGTGAGACTTTTGATGATGAGGGTTTTGCAGGCTACCTCGACTTACCAGTTATCCATTCTCAAGAAGGGTAGTGGCTATCTTTCAAACTTTTACTTATTTGTAGCGTTTATTGATGGATATCGATGCATAAAATCCGGATTTCTGCAGTAAGTTACCTGAATACCGCCCCGTATGTCTATGGGTTGGAACACTCTAGGTTATCGAATCGGATAGAGGTTTCGAAGGATAATCCGGCTGAATGTGCTCTTAAACTATCCACAGGTGAAGCTGACGTTGGCTTGGTTCCAGTGGCGACTCTGCTAGCTGAAGATCACTGGAGACCGATTACCTCTTGGGGTATTGCTGCTGATGGCCCCGTTCAGTCCGTATTGCTGGTAGGAGAGGTGCCGGTAGATCAAATGGAATCGATTTACCTCGATTATCAAAGCAAAACATCAAATCGCCTTTTACAAATCCTATGCGATGAACTCTTTGAAGTAATTCCGGATCTGCGTAATTCTCAACCTGGCTATGAGGAAAAGATTAATGGGAAGTGTGGTGGACTGCTGATCGGAGACAGAGCTTTACATGCAAAAGCACTGTTTCCAGTCCAATATGATTTATCCGGATGCTGGAAGGAATTGACTGGCCTGCCATTTGTATTCGCTCGTTGGGTAGCTTCAGGCGATCTACCCAAAGAGGTGATTGGGGAGCTTGATGCTGCATTTCAATATGGGGTGGATCATATCGATTTTGTGGTGGAGGAACAGAAATCAAAATATCCCGGCATTAACTTAATGGAATATTTTGGTAAGCATATCCACTATAGATTGGACGAAAGATATTTCAGAGGCATGAGTACCTTCATGGATAAGTTGGCACTTGTGGAGCAAAACTGGTAAAAAATGGAAAGGAGTAAGGTTGGAACTATAGCACAACTCAGGAAAACTGGCTACCGTACAAGATCGATTCGCGAGGAGTTGCGTCAGAATCTACTTCAAAGGTTAAAAGAAAAAGAGCCCGTTTTTAAGGGAATCATCGGTTTTGATAAAACTGTTTTGCCGGACATCGAGCGAGCCATTCTTTCGAAACACAACATTTTGTTGTTAGGGCTCAGGGGTCAAGCAAAGACCAAGATTGCCAGACTTCTAGTGGAATTGTTAGATGAATACATTCCGGTTATTGCCGGATCTGAATTAAATGATGATCCTTTACTGCCGATCAGTCGGTTTGGCAAGGATCTGATAGGTGAGATGGGTGATGAAACTCCAATTGAATGGCTTCATCGGTCGGACCGGTATGTTGAGAAGCTGGCCACACCAGATGTTAGTGTAGCCGATCTTATTGGTGACGTGGACCCAATTAAAGCCGCCACACTTAAGTTGCCCTATGCTGATGAGCGGGTGATCCACTACGGGCTGGTACCCCGGTCGCATCGTTCGATTTTTGTGATCAATGAACTTCCCGACCTTCAGGCTCGAATACAAGTGTCCCTCTTCAATATTTTACAGGAAGGGGACATCCAAATTCGTGGCTTCAAACTTCGTCTCCCGCTTGACATCCAATTCATTTTCACAGCCAACCCGGAAGATTACACCAACAGGGGAAGTATAATTACTCCGTTGAAGGACAGGATCGAGAGCCAGGTGCTTACCCATTATCCCCTTACCCTTGAAGAGGCTCAGCAGATTACCCGCCAGGAAGCCAAAGTTGCTCCCGATCAGAGTGACAAGATTAAAGTGCCGGATTTGGCTTTTAGAGTATTGGAACGTATTGCTTTCCACGCCAGAGAATCTGAACTAATTGATGAGAAGAGTGGAGTTTCGGCAAGGTTGAGCATCACGGCATTCGAAAACCTGATGAGTGCCGCTGAACGACGGATGTTACTATCCGGAGAGGAGGAAACGACCGTTCGAATGGGAGATATGTGGGGGGTGATCCCAGCAATTACCGGAAAAGTCGAACTTGTATATGAGGGAGAGCAAGAGGGGCCCTATGGGGTGGCTTTGCAATTGATTGGAGAAGCGGTACAAGCAGAGTTTCTAACTGCTTTTCCCGATCCTGAGAAGATCCTCAAGGAGAATCAAGTGGACTTGTTTGAAGACATTCGCAATTGGTTTGCTGAGGGCAACACTGTAGAATTGTTTCATGATGAGGATAATCAGAGCTACTACAAGAAGTTGGATTCTGTTCCAGGACTCTCTGCACTAGCTAAAAGGCTCGCAAAAAATGGTAATGAGCAGCGTCTGGCTCAGGAAGTCATTCTCCATGGACTGAGCGAATTCAACGTGCTGAGCAAATCTCTGGTAGATTCCAGAATCACATTTAGCGACATGCTGTCAAATATGTTGGATGACCTGGATTAATTGGTGGGAAGAATCACTGGATCCTCTTCACCCAGTCTATCGCAGGAATCAAGTCACTAAGAAACTAGAACCGAGTAAGTACTTTAGAACTAACTATTGGACTAGCTGGGACGCTCCTTTCATGAAATAAGTTGCAACTCCACGAAGTAATCGTGCGATGCAGCAAGGCATAAGCCTTGTCCTCCTCTTAAGGACGGGCAAAAGTTCGCTTAACCTTCGAATTTAAACCCAAGGTTCGCTCAAGAGATAGTTTGTTGAACTGCTCGATGATAAAGGATTGAACAGGCTCGCTGTAAATTTTCTTTTGAGACTGTGCTTCGTCGGCTACGGTTTTCGGATATTTCGTTGTCATGGTGAAATCTAAAATCAATTTGTTGTAAGTACTTGGGTAAACGTGTGAGGTCACTCAAATGTTTCCTTAGATATGACGTTCGAGCTCAACTTTAACACATATTTTTTTTTAATATGACTCAAAGTCAGATCTAAGCAAGAATGGAGTAACTATTCCTTTGAGAATATAGCTTGTGATAAATCTGATAGGAAAACAGAAATGGTTGTTGATAAAGAAAGTAAGTCGTATATTCAGGTCAATATTTTAAGGCAACTGTTTTCATAGTTTATTAATTTTTTAGGGTGTATTGAGCGTTTGATTTCATAGTCAAACGCTCACTCCTTTTTAGGAAGTCTCTTATCTGATCAAGTTGACCTCACCCCGGCGTGTTTCGACACTGCCATCGGGAAATTCCCAGATTGCCATAAACGCATAGACATCGGCAGGAGCTTCTTTGCTACCCTGCCTTCCATCCCATCCCTCCGGATTGGTCCCTTCGTACACCAGTTCTCCCCACCGGTTGAAGATTTTGAACTCCCGTATAGTGGCACTCCCGAATATGATGGGCCGGAAGCGGTCATTCAGATCGTCACCACCTGGAGTAAAGGCACTGGGGAATTCAACCCGTGGCGGAATGCCTTCCACAGTTACTTGAGCTTGAATTTCACAACCTTCCTGTGTAGTGATAATGACAGTATACGTGTTCGACTCCCCTAAAACAGAGGCATCAATGACCGCTCCGGTTTCATTCAGAGGTTCACCATTGTATTCCCATTCGAAGGTAGCTGTACCACTCACATCGGGCCCAGTTACGGCTGTAAGCTGTATGCTGGATCCCACTTCCAGGGGGCCCTGAGGCTCAGTTTGCACTCCCGCTTGAGGCAACTGGAATGTAGAAAGGGTAATGCCTCCCTGTCCCACACATCCGTCCTCTTTTTCCCCATTCACCAAATAGAATGTATTCTGCGAAGGAGTGGCAAAAGGACTATCACAGTTATTACAACTCAGACCAGATCCAGTCCATCTCAAGTCTTCATACTCAGACGCTTCCAATGCAATTAATTGGACCTCCTGACCTGGGCAAACCATTGTATCGGGGATTACCGAGATCAAATCGGGAGGGAATATATTGATACTGACACTAGCCGAAGCAGGACAGCCTTTGGTTTTACCCTGCACAGTGTATGTTGTTGAAACAGCTGTCCGAATCGTAGGATCCGGGCAATCCGTACAGCTCAAACCTTCTTCGGGCATCCACATAATTTCGTCAAGCTGATCCGGATCGAGCAGTTCGACCTTGACGGGTTGATTTGGACAAACCACCGTATCTGTGAGCGACAGGTCTACTGGAGGCTCGATAACGATAATCAATACACTATCCACTCTGTTGCAAGCATTGTTGTCGGTAATCCTCCGAAATATAGATGTGTCCACAGTGGTAAATACAAGATTCTGTAGATCCGTCTCACTCAACGGGCTTCCCGCATCAAATTGCCAGGTGTACATCGCATCTGGAAAGTCGAAAGGGCTCATGTACCGGGAGAACAGGGTCACCGTCTCACCCGGGCAATAATCTTCTTTCAGGGGAACCACGTCAATCGGAATTTCATCAGGCAATGAATCAACTCTAACCACCACAGTGTCATGTACCACACAATCATTGTTTTCAAAGCGAATGGTATAGGTTTTGGTGATATCAGTAGTGATCAAGGCGGATTGTTGCCCCATCAATTCTATAGTAGTGTCAAGCGGACTCCAAATGTAATTTCCGGCAGGATCTCCAATGACTTCCAGGGAAAGTAGCACCTGATCCGGCAAACAAACGAAGGCGGTATCCCCATTGACAAATGATACTCCTGCCTTTAAGGTGATATCGATTTCATCCTCTGCAGAGCATACACCCACTACCGCTGACACACGAACTGTAACGTTCTCATCTATTCGCATCTGGTAAATGGAATCGATGACTTCGACGGTATCAATAATCCAGGTAAAAACTCCGGCAGGCTCTGTCCTTAAAGTGATGGTTTCACCTTGACACACCTCGAGTGGGGAAATATCGGGTATAATGGATATCTCAAGCTCATCATACAAGTTTATCGTGAGGTCCGCCACCGTAGCTCCATCGGAGTCTGTCAAGGTGATCACGATAGTTTCAATATCCTCGAATGTATTATCTGACAGTATCGTCAGATCTGCCTTCACCACCATTTCACCACTGTCAATGGTGACCTGACCATTGAACCCATGGTCGTAATCCAACCCTTCTACGGCCGTGCCTGAGAAGGTAACGGTCCAATTTATTGAGCTGTCGGCAGGGGAGGGTAAAGCGATAACTATCGAATCTGGTCCGCTTTCACAGTCTTCAACCAAAAATCCATGGCCCGTTGCTGATTGCAGCGAAATGGAGGGAGATACTTGACTAAATGATAGATTGTAAAAGAGCAGGGTGAAGATGGCGAATACGGTTCTTTTCATAAGACTGTGCTGTGAGGCTAAAAATACGGACAAATATCTTTCTTCCTTAACGATCAATTGCCTGATTTTGTGCAATTGGCAAGTTGCTTTCTCACTTCTGCTTCACTCATGGGAGGCAGGTTAGGATACCAACGGGACCGGATGTAGTTGTAGACATTTGCAATCTCCGGTGCTTTAAGCCGAGAAATTCCTTGCATCGGCACATCATACTGCCGGTCATTAATGACAACGGTGTCGTGCATTCCATACCTTACAATACATGCAAAGCGGTCAGTTGTGCTTACGAAATGATCACTATTGGCAATTGGTGGATAAAGTGACATTAATCCACCACCATGTTCCATATGGCAATTTGAACAGTAAAGCTGGTATAGTCTCTCGCCCTGCGGAAAGGGTTGATGTTGGCAGGTGATCAATAGTATTGCCAGTAGAGATAATAACAATTTACTCTTCATCGAGTAGCAGCTCGATATCTTGCATAAATCGATCTACATCCTGCTCATCCGTACCATCACAGTAAGAGCGTATTCTTCCCTTGGTGTCAACCAATATTAAGCGTCCGCTGTGATCGAAGCCCCCTGGGGCTGTCTCATCCTCAAAGGCAATATTGAAATATTGATTGGCAACACTTTCTATCTGATCTTTTTGCAGCTGCACCAGATGCCACTTCCCACCGGTTATGCCAAGCTTAGCTGCATAACGATGCAGTACCGGAATAGAATCCTTGCGGTAATCGATCGAATGACTGAGGAATGACAGCCTGGGCTCCTCAGCAAACTTCTCATTGATCCGCAGCATCTGAGCTTTTACCTTAGGACATATCGTAGGGCAGGAGGTGAAGAAAAAGTCGGCTATATAGATTTTATCGCTGAGCGTTGCCTTACTAACGACTTGACTATCTTGATCGAGAAAGTTAAAATCGGACACTGTGTAGTACAAGGTATCTCCGTTACTCACCTCAGTTTCACCAAGAATAGGAAGCTTGGCTGGTGTAGATTGGCAACCAATTAAAATATAAGATAGAAGCCAGGGAAGGACTTTCACTGTCTTCATAGAGGAGGATTCAGGTAAGCCTTGGCTTGTTCAATACTCGAAAGCATCAATTCTTTCATACTATTGACTGACATCTTCTCTACCTCTAAGAATGCCGACTTTTCTCCATCGGGAATGGAATCGAGTTTTGAAAAATTATGCATCCAACTCCACATGGCATTTTCCGCTTTATTAAGATCTCCCAATATCCTGTTTGCCTCTTTGAGAGCTTCGGTATTTGCGGGAGTGCCGCGCAGCTCATCCAGTTTATTTTTCATTTGCTCCTGAAGGGAAGTGATCGTGTTCAGCTCAGGCATCACTTCATCATGAACAGCTAGGATTTCTTCGTAAAGGGGCTGAAGCTCATTAGGTACGGCTCCACGGATGCCTGAGGCAGCCTCATTGCTCTTTCCCGAACAAGAGGCAAATGCTCCCAGTAATATAATTACGAAAAATTGGCAGATGGACTGATTAATCATAAGTAGTTTATTCATACTCATCAACAAATCTTTAGATTCGTCTGTTTAATTTTCATCGGGCAAAGTTATCATTTCTGACGAGGGTTGGATGAGGTCACTTTCCACATTATCAATTCAATCAAAATAGTAGAGATGGTTCGAAGGTCTATCGTATGGTTTAGGCAAGATCTGCGGTTAGCTGATAATGAAGCATTGGTCGAGGCCATTAAGAGCAGTGATGAGGTTATTCCTGTCTTTGTTTTTGACCCAAGACTCTTTCTAGGAACCACGAAATTTGGATTCCGAAAAACGGGCAGATACCGGGCTAGCTTGATATTGGAGAGTGTAATTGATTTACGGAGAAATCTTCGGAAGAAGGGAAATGAACTTTTGGTGCGAGTGGGCAAACCCGAAGTGGAGATTGCCAAACTAGCTGATCAACTAAAGACCTCATGGGTATTCTGCAATAGAGAAAGAACTCAAGAAGAGGTGGATGTGCAGGATCGCCTGGAAAGAAACCTTTGGAGCATCGGTCAGGAAGTGAGGTTTTCGCGCGGCAAGATGCTGTATTATACTCAAGATCTACCATTTCCAGTCACTCATACTCCTGATCAATTTACCAGTTTCAGAAAGGAGGTGGAAAATTTTACGACCATTCGAAAACCACTTGCGGTGCCAGCCAAAATTCCTGCGACAACTGAGGTTGTGGAAGCAGGTGAGGTTCCAACCATGGCGAGTTTTGGATATAAGCTGGAAGAGCCAGATCAACGGTCTGTGATCGAATTCAGAGGTGGTGAAATAGCTGCCTTGCAGAGATTGGAGCATTACTTCTGGGAATCGAAGTCAATATCCCACTACAAAGAGACAAGGAATCAGATGCTAGGTGCAGATTTTTCCTCCAAGCTTTCTCCCTGGCTGGCACAGGGATGCATTTCACCAAAAACGGTATATGCAGCTCTTAAGAAATATGAAAAAAGTCATGGTGCAAATGAATCAACCTACTGGTTGTTCTTTGAACTGCTTTGGAGAGACTTTTTTAGACTAATGGGCAAGAAGCATGGAAACAGAATCTTTCAAAAGGGTGGAATACAGCAAAGGAAACGACCCGAGTTAATTGATGACATGGAGCTGTTTGAAAAGTGGGCATCAGGTACCACGGGAGCCCCCTTGGTAGATGCAAACATGCATGAACTTAACAAAACTGGATTTATGTCAAATCGGGGTAGGCAGATTGTTTCCAGTTTTCTCATCAATGACTTACAGATCAACTGGCAGATTGGTGCAGAATACTTTGAGTCATTGCTGATTGATTACGACCCTTGCAGTAACTATGGCAATTGGAATTACATCGCGGGAGTTGGCAGTGATCCTCGAAAGGACCGATACTTCAATATTGCCTCACAAACCAAACGATATGATCCGGAGCTGGAATATATTAATACCTGGGCTCCGGAATATGGAGGTCAGTCGTTTGAGAGTATTCAATTAAAACACGAAGAAGCTCAGGCCTAAAAATCGACGAGTTCGATATCCGGATACCCCGTTCTGTCGATCAGGTACTTTCTGATTTTGTCGCGATCGAGGCGTCGTGCTTCAAGAGCCTTGGAATCATTCCATTTGATAACTAATTGAGGCAGCGTTTCACGGCCATTCCTTATGGGAGATTCATTGTAAGAAATTGACTCAACTCCATCAATAAGTGCTTTTATGTCCAACAGGATTTGTTGATTTTGAATTTTTTCATTTCTGATAGAGTCGAGTGAGTTTTCTAACTCATTGATTTTTTGTTCCCTTGATTGTTGAAACTGCCGCGAGGCCTCTAGTCGTTCGCTAACCGTGCTGCGAACATTTGCAACCTGAGACTGAAGGGATCGAAAGGATCTTAAATCAATTTCGGCAGTTGAAATTATTTCAAGCTCGGTTTCATCCAGGTTATAGGCAGCCATGGCCTCCTTGTATTCGGACGAATCAGAAGGGTTGATGACACTTCCATATACCTTCAAGATCAATTTTTGCCCACTGTCATACCGAATCAGTTCTGCCTCATCAATGTAAGCCAGCCGGTCTGCAAAATACTCCTTTACAAATCGGTCCTTGTTATGTTCATCATTTACTTTTTGCAATACTTCAGCCAGAATGAAAAAACTGGGAGTCATCATCAATGCGCTCACGATTAGCATCAAAATAACGTTCTTTCTTTTTGCTCGTAATGTCTCGTATTCCATCAAGGGAAAGCGGAGATGCCTCACCACAAGAAAAGTAGCCAGGGCTACAAAAAATGAATTAAGATGGAAGAGGTAGAAACTGTTGAGAATAAAGTCGACAGCATTGAAGTTGGGATCAGTGGGTAGGCCAAGAAGTCCTTCAAACCACTTGGCGATTCCAAAGCCGGTCACACATAAAGGAGGCATAAGAGCAGTAGCAATGGCCACTCCGGGTATGGCATTAGACTTGTCAGCACGTGAACCGGAGATGATCCCCGCCACTCCTCCGAAAAAGGCCACCAATACATCGAGGAAGGTGGGTTCGGTTCGCCGGAGTATTTCATCGGTAATATTTCCAAATGGAGTAAGAAAAAAGTAGACGGTGCTGGTGAAGACAGCAATTCCAATTGCAATAGTATAGTGGGTCAGGGATATAAACAGGGTACTTCTGTCATTGGTGCCGATAGCCAAACCAACACCAAGAATTGGTGCCATCAAAGGTGAGATCAACATGGCTCCGATGATGATGGCTGGTGAGTCAAGATCCAATCCCAATGAAGCAATCATGATACTGCACATGAGAAGCCAGGCGTTGGCTCCCTTCATGCGCTTATTATTCTTGATATTAACGATCGTACTCTCTTTGTCCAGACCCTCCTTGAGGTCAATCAGACTTTTGAAAAAACCGGAGATGCTTTTCCATGAAATCTTGAGATCAAAAGGATCTCCCTTGGCAGTGCCCTTTCCTGAATTGGAGGATTGGCTCATAGACCTCCGTTGGAGATTTGACCATCCTCCATATGCAAGGTGCGGTCACAGCGATCGGCTAGCTCGGAATTATGAGTAACGATCACAAAGGTCTGTTGGAAATCATCACGCAGTTTGAACAAGAGATGGTGAATATCATCTGAGGTGGCAGAGTCGAGGTTGCCGGTAGGTTCATCAGCGAGTACAACTGATGGGTTATTTATGAGAGACCGGGCTATTGCCACCCTTTGTTGTTCTCCACCCGAAAGCTCATTGGGCTTATGTGTCAATCGATCAGCGAGTCCAAGGTAACTGAGCAGCTCCTTTGCCCGGGATTCTACTTCCTTCTTTTTGGAGGTTCCGATATATGCAGGAATACACACGTTTTCCAGGGCTGTAAATTCATCAAGCAGATGATGAAATTGAAAGATGAAACCAATATGCTTATTTCGGAAAGCTGAAAGTTGTCGATCGCTTAACTTCGTCAAATCAGTCTGGTCATATAATATCCTTCCCCGGTTAGCAACATCCAGAGTGCCTATAATATGGAGAAGCGTTGTTTTACCTGCTCCTGATTTCCCTACGATAGCTACGATCTCACCCTTCTCTATGCTGGCGTTTACTCCTTTCAGCACATGTAAGTTACCGTAATACTTATGGACATCTTCAGCGACAATCATGTATTCAAGATCAAGTGGCCTCTAAGATAGCGGAACATTCCCAATAAGAAATTGTGGGAGAGTCCACCTTTAAGACAGAAGGGAGTCTCCTCATTTGACAGGAGATACCCTTTGAAAATAGCTCCACCGACCTGAATTCCTAGTTGTTCTTTATAATAGATTTCTGAATGGGACGACTTCCTGCTACTACCTGAATCCAGTACAAACCGTTTGGAAAGTTGGCAAGATCAATTTGATCTTGATGGATACCTTTTGACTTCACACCATTTTGTTGTTTGATGAGCTGGCCAAGATGATTGAATATCTTCAGATCAATCACTTGCCGGTCTGTGAGTTGGTATTTCAGCGTAAATCGATCACGTACCGGGTTAGGGAACACCTCAATATTTTCAACAAGACCACTGCAATTACGGCCTAGTTTGACAATTTCCGAATGATTTACCGTACCATCTGCATCGACCTGCTCCAGTCGGTAATAATTCTCAATGGCTGGCTCCGTATCAGTGAAAATATACTCATGCCCAATCGATGTATTACCCTTACCTTCCAAAAAACCGATGCTAACAAATTCTACTCCATCGGTGGAACGTTGGACAGAAAAACCCTCGTTGTTTAGTTCAAAGGATGTAGCCCAGCGAAGCCGGTTAACGCAGTCATCAGCATATCCGTTGAAATAGGTCAAATCAATCGGAATCACCACAAGGGATGTCAAGCCTGCATCGACTGCAATATTCACCTCGCCTTCGCCCACAACGATAAGGGGTGACATACCGGTGGCAGGATCCACGTCGCTATCCATATTGTCATCTGATCCTGCATGGAATAATGTAAAATCCTGATCTTCATCCAGAATGAACTCGACAAAGTAGTAACCTGGATTCAGACTCTGAAAGAAGTACAATCCTCTTTGTCCTGACCAAGTCCTTGTCGTCGTTGTTCTATACGCTTCCTGTTCGGGCAAGCTATCCCTGTTGATGTCTCTATAGAGATTGACCGTTACTCCGTTGATTCTAGGCTCGCCTTGATCTTGGATACCATTCTTATTCTCATCAAACCAGACAATGTTGCCAATGGTGGCGATAAAGGAGTCCACCTGGAAGCCACAAAACTCGATTGTTTGCCTCAACTGGCTGACGTTCTGGCATTGGTCGGTCGCTTCCCAGGTTCGGATCACCGCAAAACTGTCGCTCTCCACATTTCCTACTGTGTCTGCAGTAAAAAGTACGATTGGATCATTGGGACAGTTGTCATCAATTGATACTACAGGCTCCTGAGGAATGGTATCTCCGCAATCCAGTTGCACACTGGCTGCGCTCGAATCGTAGACGAAGTATGGAGCAGCAGTATCAAATTGCTCGACGTAAAAATGGAATTCAGTCCGATTTCCGCAGAGGTCAGTGACTACATAGCCACACGCCCATCGCTGATAGTATCCGAATATGTCACAGGCGTTAAACGCCAATAATGAGTCGTAGGTGAGAATTTCAGTTTCACAACAGTCATCCACAAGGATATCGGTCATAAGTACCTCGGGTGGATCGCAATTATAGCTTATCATGGTAGCTCCATTCTCCAGTCCGATCAATGCGGGATTGAGAAGTTCGATCACTGGCGCAGTGGTATCTATGACATAGATGTATTGGGTATCTCTCGCACTGGCGCCACAGAGGTTTTGTGCATACCAGGTGCGCATGATCGTGTACTCGCATGCGCAGCTTCCCTGAAGTATGATTTCATTGAATTCCTCGTCAAAACGGGTACAATCGTCAGATATGTCAAAGTTGGCAGGAGGAATAGCTGCACCACAATGAATAGTCGTGTCATTCGGTCTGCTAATGATTGGTGCGGTGAGATCACTACGAGTGATGTTCTGAATAGCGGTTCCGACATTGCCACAGCCATCCACAGCAGTCCAAATTCGTTGGTAAGACTCACTGAGGCAGCCTATGGTACCGGCTATTTCCTCATATGAGACCGACAATGATCCTGAGCAATCGTCAAAGGCTGTCACTCCACCAACTCCTCCTGATGGAATGGGATCAAAGCAATCTATCACCAAGTCGGCTGGCACATTGCTGAATACAGGTGGTTCATTGTCAAACGTAAAGCTGAAGATCTGTGGCGGGCATACGGTTGCATTTCCACACTCATCAGCGATGGTGTATACTCTTTCGAAGGTGTATTGGCATCCGTTGATGAATGGTCCGGTATCGGTGTGGCTGACTGTCATTAAAAAGCAATCATCTGTGGCTCCGAGCTCGTCCGGCTCGGTAAAAGCAGTTGGCAGATCATTCAAGGTGGGTTCGAAGATAGTGGCGCATCCCAGGTTTTGATTGGTAGGATGATTAGTGACTGTTGGTGCCGTCAAATCTTCAATGATGATTAACTGGACACACCTAATAGTATTTCCAGAGACGTCAGTCGCTTCATAGGTACGCCGTATCGTTTCCGGGCAGTTATTGCCGTCAGAAACATCACTGATAAATTCAACGGTGATCGAGCCACCACAGGCATCTCCTCCGGTTACCAAACTCTCATCAGGCTCAGGGATCGGGTCGGTGCAATCGAGAAACAAAGTTGGTGGACATTGTATGTTTGGTGGCGAGTTGTTGTCCACTGTGATCATTTGTACCGCTGTGGATGAGTTTGAACACGCATCAGTAGCTTGGTACGTACGTGTGATGGTTTCAGGTATTTGGAAGTCTGAAACATCACCCAGGTGAGTAACGGTGATTGAGCCTGCACAATTGTCGGAGGTTGAGCCTCCTGCGAAATCCGCTGGAGGCAAATCATCATTGCATTGAACTGTGACATCGGCTGGAGCCGTAATTGACGGAACAGTAGTGTCGTCTACTGTGATGATTTGTGAGACTGAGACTGAATTATTGCATGCATCCGTAAACGTCCAAGTACGGGTAATGCTATAGGAGTTTGGACATGAGCCCGAGGTGATAACATCAGATGGTGAGGCAGTCAATGTGCCATCACAGTTATCTGTTGCGGTTAAATTCCCTCCTGCAGGAACTTGACTCGGACACTCAACAATGATGGCTCCGGGAGGAGTCGGTGGCGTAGGGGGTGTTTGATCATCGACGGTGATGATTTGAGTGCATGTAGCACTATTGCCGCAAGCATCTGTTGCTCGATAGATACGAGTGATTGTCATTGGACAGCTCTGACCATCCGGCACATCACCGACATGTACAACGGTAATTTGTCCCGGGCAGTTATCGGAAGCAGTGACTGCACTAATGTCTGGGGCGGGAACATTAGCAAAACATTGGACACTCACTGGGTCAGGACAGTTGATTGTTGGAGGTGTAGTGTCATCGATAGTAATGGTTTGAGAAACTGAGGAAGAATTACCACATGCATCGGTAAAAGTCCAGGTCCTGGTTACCACGAAGCTGTTAGGACATGAGCCACTGGTTGTTTGATCAGTGGGACTAACTGTTATCGAACCGTCACAATTATCCGTAGCCATTAGATCCACAGGATCAGGAATCTCATCGGAGCATTGGACTGTAACGTTCACCGGTGGGCTCTCAGGCACGGGGGGAGTTGTATCCAGCACTGTGATGATCTGTGTACATGTAGTCATGTTGCCAAAGACATCGGTCGCCTGGTAGGTTCGAGTGATGGTTTCCGGACAAGATTGACTATCAGATACATCACTCAAATGCACAACAACCGGTGGGTCACCGCAGGCTGAGGACGTCGTCACCAGGTCTGGGTCAGCTGCAGGCACCTGATCGCTGCATTCGACCATGGTATCCGGAGGACAAGTGATGTTAGGTGGTGCATTGTTGTCGATGGTGATAATCTGAATGCAGGTTGCCGAATTGCCACAAGCGTCAGTGGCTTGATAAGTTCTGGTGACCACCATTCCAACCTGTGAATCACCGAGATGCGTCACAGTAGGTGAACCAGCACAATTATCAGAAACATTGCCTCCTGCAAAATCATTGGGAGGTATATCGGCTTCGCACTGAACCGTAGTATTTTGCGGACAGGTTATGGTTGGAGGGGTGTCGTCATTCACTGTAATGGTTTGCGAGATAGAGGCTGAGTTATTGCACGCATCGGTAAAAGTCCAGGTACGGGTGATGATAAAGTTATGAGGACAACTACCTGAATTGATCTGATCCGTTGGGCTCACGGTGATGTCCGGGTCACAATTATCTGAGGCAGTCAAATCTTGAGGAGCTGGCACATCTTCAGCGCATTGCACATTGGCATCAGATGGAGGAGAAGGAGGTGTAGGCGCAGTTTGATCATCGACTGTGATTGTTTGGGTGCAGGTGGCACTATTGCCGCAGGCATCGGTAGCCCGATATGTGCGGATGATCGTGAGTGGACAGCTTTGGCCGTTGGGCACATCGCTAACATGCGTGACTGTTACCACACCCGGGCAATTATCTGTCGCAGTGACGTCATTGATGTCAGGGAGCGGAATGTCGGCAGAGCATTCTACACTGACAGCTCCTGGACAGGTGATGGTCGGAGGGGTAGTGTCATCCACAGTGATGATTTGGGAAGCGGAAGAAGAATTCCCACAGATGTCTGTAAAGGTCCAGGTTCGGGTGATAGTGTAATTGTTGGCACAAGATCCAGCTATTTGTTGATCATTAGGTGAAACTGTAATATCGGGATCACAATTGTCTGTAGCTGTAAGTGTTCCTGCGGTTGGCACATCGGCAGGGCATTGTACTGTAGTGTTGCCAGGAGGAGAAGGAGACACTGGAGCTTGCGTATCATCCACGGTGATGATTTGCTCGCACATTCCTGTGTTGCCACAAGTGTCCTGGACAGTATATGTTCTCGTGATTGTTCTGGGACATGATCCAGTAGCAACGTCACCGGCAAAAGAAAAAGATGATGGATCGATTCCACAGGCATCCGATGCAGTTCCACCCGCACTTTGAAATGCAGCATAGTTGGCGTAGGGATCAGGGACATCATCGGCACACTGGAAAGGACCCAGAGAAGGGCAAGACATAGTCGGTGCCACCTCATCTAAAACCGTGTTATTAATTGTGCATTGGACCATGGTGGCTCCATCATCGACTTGATAGATTCGTTGTATCATCAAACCCGGATCGGTACCACATGAACCTGTTTGCGATCGCGACAGCAGGGTGATTGTTGCAGTGTTGCAAGCTCCGGAAATACCAGTGGAAATAGCTATGGAATCTGAAAGGAAATCTGTTGTGTCAGACAGGCAGGTAACGTTGTTGGGTGGTGGACACATCACTACTAACGAACAGCAAGCTTCCACGTCAATAGTGATGGATGTGGTATCACTAACCATGTTGGCATCCGTGATAATCATCGTGACTGTTTTAGATCCCCCGCTGGAATAAGAAACTTGATGTGGGCCTGCTGTATTGGCTGTTGCCGGTGATGCGTTTACTCCAAAATTCCAAGCATATGCATAGTTGGGGGTACCACCTGTCGACGCATCAGTAAAAGTAACGGTTTCAAACGATGAGCCCGTGCAGCCAAAAGATGTATCGATGACAGCAATCAGCGGGGCCTCCACAACTATCCCACCTGTTCTATTGCATTTACCGCTCTGCGGAGGGCAATCAGTACATGGCTCGGCACCATTGGCACTCCACCCTGTGATTAATGAATCTATTTCTACTTCGGATCCACAGATCCAATTAAATTCCAGAGCGGAAAAAGTAACCACATTATTGCCAGCTGTGGACCCGTCGTTTATACAACCTTCGAAGCAGTGCGTGGGCACAGAGTCAATGTTCACGATTCCATTCCATCGAATAGGTTCTCTCGAAGAAGCTGAATTAAAGGCAACCTCAAGCCAAACAGTAGCCATGATTGGGGTTCCGGGATCACACTGCGAAGTGATCGGCATGGTATCAGCTGTGCCAATAAAAGCACGAATCATGTCAATGTCATTAGCAGTACAACCATTTCCGGTGCAGGCATAAAGATTTATAGAATCAGTTTGCGACATGCAATCAATCTGGCTGAAAGCAGAAAAGGTTGGGATAACGAGGATTAGAGTTAATACTATGTATTTTAGGGCAGAGGAATTTACTAACAATTTCATTGTCCAAGTATTGGATTACAAAAAACACACGTGAGGTGTTCAGCTAGGTGACCAACAAAATATGTAATAAATTTCTAATGTAATAATTATGAATAATATAAAAACGATTAGAAATGAGCATGTTATAACACTGGATGTAATCTTGGTTTTATTTAGGACGAAGTGACCCAGTGGAATCGAACGAGATTCCTAGTTGGATTTGGATGAGATTAGATGTGCACAACAATTTTGTAGATTTACGTTATAGAGGTAACCGATCACCTGACCATATTGATGAAGATCCTCCAGTTGTGTAAGAAATTTCCTTTTCCGCTCAAAGACGGTGAATCAATCGCGGTTACATACCTTGCAAAAGGATTGTATCAACTTGATTGTGAGGTTACATTGCTTGCCATGAATACGACCAAGCATCCGGTAGCGGTAAACCGCATACGACCCAAGTTGGAACACTACAAGGCGGTACACTATACATCGCTGAATAACGAAGTCAAGCCTTTGCATGCCTTTCTCAATTTGTTCTCATCCGATTCATATAATATCAGTCGGTTTGAGGATGAATCATTTGCGCGAAGGCTTAGGCAATTGCTCAGAAAGGAGAAGTATGATTTGGTCCAGCTGGAATCACTTTATTTGACACCCTACATCGATCTTATCCGTGATTATAGTGATGCCAAGATTTTTCTGAGAGCCCATAACGTCGAACACGAGATCTGGCAACGGATGGCGAAAAACGAGGAAAATACCGTGAGGAGCTGGTATTTTGACTACTCAGCCAGAAAACTCAAGAAATATGAGATTGCCCAACTGAAGCAAATTGACTACCTCTTGCCTATCTCTGCAGTAGATCATAAGAAATTCAGAAAATTGGGATATAAAGGCCCGTCAAAGGCCTTGCCGATTGGACTCGATCTCGATGAATTTCCATTTCAACAGGTCATGCCCGGAGAAAAACTGGCGATTTCGTTTATAGGCTCTTTGGATTGGATGCCAAATATTGAAGCACTCAATTGGTTCGTGGACAGAATATGGCCGCACCTAAATGTAATATTCCCCAATCTCACCTTGCATATTGCCGGGCGTAATTGTCCTGATTGGATACACAATCTGAAAATCAAGAACATAACCGTACATGGTGAAGTGCCCGACTCCAAGACCTTTTTGCTTAAGTATCCTCTATCGGTCGTACCCTTACTCTCAGGTAGTGGTATGCGGGCCAAGATTTTAGAGGCTATGGCGCTGGGTCGGGTGGTCATCAGCACGAAGCTGGGGTTGGAGGGTATCGATGCAAAGGACAAAAAGCACCTCCTGGTTGCTAACAACGAAGAGGAATTCATCCGAAAAATCCGTTTCTGTTATCACCACAAAAAACACTTACCTAGTCTCAGCCGTAATGCCCGCCGGAAAGTAGAATCTGAGTTTGATCATCTTAAGATCGCACAGCAACTTGTCGAGACTTTCCAGGGAATCCCCATAAACTAGCAATCGTTATCTATTATTACTGCTCCATTAGCTGCTGAAGTCATATTTTTGTCGGCGAATCAATGAGCCATCCAGCAAAAAAGCTTCTGGTCCTCACTTCTCGTTTTCCCTACCCATTAGAGAAGGGAGATAAGTTGCGGCTATACCGGCAAATTCAATTTTTGTCTCGATCATTCAATATCGTGCTGGTGTCTCTGACAGAGCGGGGATTACAAGATGATCATCTGGATGCGTTACGCCCACTTTGTACCAATATTCATTGTATCGAGATCAGCCGGAGTGGATATCTCTTAAATGCGATCAAGGGAATTTGGCGTGGCTGGCCCTTGCAAATTGCCTATTTCTACTCGGAGAAAGCAGCCAGGGAAGTACATAGAATCATAGGGCAAGAAGCACCTGACTATATTTATTGTCAACTTATCCGGATGGCTCCCTATTTGCCGAAAACAGATCGATCGATGGCCATTGACTACATGGATGCCTTTTCCATGAGGGCCGCCAGGAGATCGGAATTATCGGGATGGATGGGATGGTTCTGGAAATACCAAGCACGTCTTTTAAGAGCATTCGAGGCAAGTGTTGGGGGCAAGTTTCCTATCAAATATGTCATCGCAGAGAGCGACCGGCTTCACCTGGAGAAAGCTGGAGTTCAATCATTGCAAATTTTGAGTAATGGAGTTGATGCCGAATATTTTAGGCCTCAACCAGAGACCAAGAAAGATGTTGATGTCGCTTTTGTTGGTAACATGAGTTATTACCCTAACGCTAAAGCTGCTCAGTACCTGGTGAACGAAATCGTTCCTATTTTGCGGTCCTTTAGAAAGAATTTGAAGGTGTTGATAGCAGGTGCATCTCCTACTAGAGGAGTGCGAAAATTATCGGGGCCCGACGTTATCGTGACAGGTCGCCTGGAGGACATTCGTCTTGCTTATGTCCGCAGTAAAGTGGTGGTGGCACCCATATTTGCAGGCAGTGGTCAGCAAAACAAGATTCTCGAAGCTATGGCCATGGAAGTGCCTTGCATCACAACTGTTCCGGTAGGTAATGCCATAGGTGTTTCCTCCGAACTGGTGCCTGTAGCAGAATCTGCCGCTGAGTTTGCCAGACTGGCAAATCAGTTTTTGGATAACCCTGAGTTGAGGAACAAGGTAGGATGTCTGAGCCGCAAATTTGTACTACAGCATTTTAATTGGGATGCATGCTGCAGACCTCTTCTACTTATTACGAAAGAAGAAACTGTATTAGAAAATGGTTGAGAGCACATTAGATGAAGTTCAATTGAATCGTATAACTGAGGCTATTGAGGACATCCGCAAAGGCCGAGTTGTCATAGTGGTGGATGATGAAGACCGTGAGAACGAAGGCGATTTCGTGTGCGCCGCTGAATGTATTACTCCCGAGATCATCAATTTTATGTCTAAGCATGGTCGTGGGTTGATTTGCGCCCCAATCACGGAGGAAAGAGCAGGAGAACTTGAACTGGATCTGATGGTTGAGGAGAGCACTGCAGTACATGAGACAGCCTTTACCGTCAGTATTGATCTGATTGGAAAGGGGTGCACCACCGGTATCTCGGCGTATGACCGTGCTACAGGTATTAAGGCATTGGTTGATCCAGATACAAAGCCGGAGGACTTCGCCCGACCCGGCCATATCTTTCCACTTAAGGCTAAAAATGGAGGTGTGCTTCGGCGTACCGGACATACGGAAGCGGCGATTGATCTGGCTAAACTGGCTGGTTTTTATCCGGCCGGTGTATTGGTCGAAATTCTTAATGAGGATGGATCGATGGCAAGACTTCCTCAACTCATCGAAATATCGAACAAATTTCAACTGAAAATCATCTCCATTAAAGATCTGGTGGCTTACCGGATGCGCAATGAGCGAATCATCAGTAAGGATTTAGTGGTACCAGTGCAGTCACGCTGGGGAACGTTTCAGGTGACTGCATACACCCAACTCACCAATGGCGACACTCATCTTGCAATATCCCTGGGCTCATGGAGTGAAGATGATCATATTTTGGTACGAGTACATTCTTCTACTGAAACTGGAGACATATTGGGGACTTTGTTTGACGACTATGGGATCCAGTTGAGCGAAGCCATGCGACGGATCGCCGAAGAGGGCAGGGGAGTATTACTCTATATGCGCCATTCGGAAAAAGGGAATTCGGTCATTCAGAAGCTTAAGGCCATTCAGAAAGGCCAGCAGGATGAACCTGCAGAACAGCGAGATTTTGGTGTGGGAGCTCAGATCCTACGTGATCTTGGTATTCGCAAAATCAGGTTGCTGACCAAGCATCCAAAACGGCGGGTAGCTCTTGACGGTTATGGATTGGAGATCGTCGAAAATGTGGAACTTACAAACGGAGAACTGGGCAAGTAATAAATGGATCGCTCTCTAAAAACTTGGGCAAATCCCCTCGTCGGAATCATAATTCCCAAAATAACTGATGGAGACTTCAAGGGCTCCCTGACCAGTCCGAAAATCTACCAGATCTCGAAGATTAAAGTCGTAGCTCAGCCCTATTAAGAGCTCCTGAAGACTGATTCCTGCCATTAGACCAAGGGCATCAGGACTGAAAGAATCGTCAAAATCCTGCACTATTCTCACCCATCCACCAAGATGAAATTTGGTCTCATCGGTCTGATTGGGTTCAATGATGAAATTGTTTCCGATGGAGAGTTCAAAATGGGGACCTTGCTTGGCAGCAAACAGTCTCGGTGATAAACTCATGTTATCATTGGTGGGAATAATCAGGCCTCCATGCAAACTATACTTTCTAAAGAGGGCACTCGATGATAGAGCCTGTTGTCGCTCATCCCCATCGTGGGAGTAAAAAGATACGTCGGGTTCAAGGATGTGATGAAAAGCACCACCTAGAAAAAAGCTTGAACGAGGAGCATAATTATTGACATAATTAATCCCCACAGCAATGTCACCATAGGTAAAATTATTATCGGGAAGGTCTTCGGAGGTAGCCTGATTAAAGGAATTGAGGCCGTCAAACTGATCCTGGAAGTAAAGATCTTCATATAGAACATTTCGCTGCACTGTGATAAGCTGTAATCCGGCAGATAAAACCTGCTTATTAGAGCGATCCAATGACTTGTGGAAAGCTCCCGACAGAGCGATGGTATTGGTAGAGAGATCGAATGGACCTGCCTGGTCTGATGAGAACTGAAGACCTACAGCTGCGGCATCTCCATCGAAGGCAGATGAAGTCATTTCAAAGCGAAGATCAAGGGCAGCACCTATCGTAGTAATTGGCTTTTCCAGAGGTCCACGCCACTGATCGCGGTAGACGGCCGAAATCCGGTATTTGCCATCATATCCACCGGTGAGGGCTGGATTTAATTGGACGGGCGCAGCATAAAACTGCGAGAAGTGCCCATCCTGTGACCTCGCTTCAAATATCAATATTAGGACGAAGCAGAAGCTTCCAATCAACCTAATTAATGACCTGCTGGTGTCCATCCTCATTAGATCAAGAACGTCAAGTCGCATCATAGATTTTGTATGATGTCATATTGTGTAATGATTTGAAATCTTCCCGCTTTATCTTTTGATACCACTGCAGGATTCTGACGACTGATAAGCGAGCTCAACTTGCTGCATGGCATGTCGGAGTCTACCAAAGGAAAGGAAGGTCCCATGACCTCGCGCACCATAGTATTGTGAGCTTCGTTTGACGACCGGTCTAGCAGAAAGTGAATGATTTGTGATTCATTGATAGAACCGATCATCTCATCATTTTCCATAACCGGCATTTGGGAAATATCTTTTTCCTTCATCAGGCTTATGACCTGGTCTATCTTGTCATTTGGACCTACCGCTATAAAAGATTTATCCTTTTTCGTCAAGATGAGATCCTGAACTCTCAATTCTATATGAAGAAAACCGCGCTCTCTCATCCAATCATCATTGTAAATCTTGCCCACATATCGACTACCATGATCATGAAAAATCAGCACAACAAGGTCATCCTCCTCGAGCTCGTCTTTAAGCTGTAAGAGTCCAGCTACTGCAGAACCAGCCGAGTAGCCAAGCAAGATACCTTCCGTTCTTGCCAGGAGTCTGGCTGCCAGGGCGCCATCTTTATCAGAGACTTTTTCAAACCGGTCGATAATATCGAAATCGACATTTTTCGGGAGAATATCTTCGCCGATGCCTTCGGTGATATAAGGATAAATCTCCTTGCTATCGAAGACTCCCGTCTCATGGTATTTTTTGAAAACAGACCCATATGTGTCGATCCCCCAGATCTTAATATCAGGATTCCTTTCTTTCAGATAGCGACCCGTTCCCGAGATTGTACCACCGGTTCCTACACCTACAACCAGGTGGGTTATTTTTCCCTCAGTTTGTTCCCAGATCTCGGGACCGGTTGATTCGTAGTGAGCCTGTGTATTAGCTAAATTGTCGTATTGATTAAACCAGAATGAATTAGGGATTTCTTTGCTCAGTTGTTCCGCCACGGAATAATAAGATCTAGGATCGTCAGGTCCGACATTAGTGGGACACACAACCACTTCTGAACCTAGGGCTTTGAGAATATCAATTTTCTCTTTGCTCTGCTTATCGTTGGTGGTGAAGATGCATTTGTAACCTCTTACTGCAGCTGCGATGGCCAATCCCATTCCCGTATTGCCAGAGGTGCATTCTATTATGGTCCCTCCAGGTTTGATTTTACCCTCTGCCTCCGCCACGTCCAGCATTTTTATTGCCATCCGATCTTTGATGGAATGACCCGGATTAAACGTTTCTATCTTTCCATATACGGGGCAAGGAATCTCTGACACGATAGCATTTAATCGGACTAAAGGGGTCTGACCGATCGTCTCAAGGATGTTCTGATACACTTTCTTATCTATCATCTTGCATGCTGCTCAAAACGGGCTCAAAGCTATCAAAAATTAATTGGCCGAGAGACGACCATCGGCATATCGAACCTGTACAAAAAAACGCGGATCAAGCACCCTCAGTTGCTTTGCCAAATCTGTGCTAACGATCATATCTACTTCTTCCGGATAGAGGTTTTCAGGTATTTGACCAATTACCCTGCCATAGGTGGTCACACCCGACATTGGATTTCGCATCTCGATAATGGTCTTTTCAGGGATGGTACGATGCATCACAAGAAAGCCTGTTGAACCTTGCATAGCTCTGTTCCACAATGCGACTTGATTTTCTTCGATGACCTTTGCTGATGAAATGGACTCTTCGAATTGTGTATAATACCCAAACGGATCACTGGATATGCCATGATCTTTTGGCCTTCCCTCCATGACCAAAAGAGGTGTTATGTCTTGTTCAATCCAACCGACCAACAATACTTGACCTGCTCGAAGATTTTCCGATTCCAATCGGTTTCGATGCATCAGTAATTCCGTCGGCAGGTCAAATTTTATCCGTGAGATCTGAAACAGATTATCTTTCTCTTTTACACGATAGTAAAGCTTTACGTATTTACTGGCATTTTCTCTTGATGGCAGGTTGTAAATCACCAGATCATCATCAATTGGAATCTCAATTTCGTCAGGTAAATGAACAGTGCTTTTTATCTTCGGGTTTCGCTTTTTGATTTGATCCAAGTCTACTCCATAAAACCGCGAAATCGAATAAAGTGTTTCAAACACTTCCACCTTATGCATTACAACTTTGTCCCTCTTTTTGAGTATGGATACATATGCCGAATCAACCAGCTGTAGATTCGTATTATGGGAAGCTGCATTCGAGAACCCAAAGGCTGTCAAGAAGGCAAATAATATTGCTACCTTATGATTGATTTGTATATAAATCATTCGATACAAATATAATAGATATTAATAAAAATTGTAATATCATTTTTCTATGAGAGTGGGAGCAGTCATACCAGTTCGTTATGCCTCCAGCCGGTTTCCAGGAAAGCCTCTGGCCAAGATTGCTGGCATTCCCATGATTGATCGGGTCTATGGTCAAGTCATCAAGGCCAGTACGATAGATCGTGTGATCGTTGCTACAGATGACAAGCGCATTTTCGATCATTGCGAAAAGAAGGGTATTCAAGTGATTAAGACCTCACCATCCCACCGATCAGGGACTGATCGAGTTGCGGAAGCATCCCAAAACATGGCTTGTGATTATATCATCAATGTACAAGGGGATGAGCCCTTTATTCCTCCTGATTTCCTTGATCAATTAGCAACTGCATTGCGAGCAGAAGAAATAACTATCGCCACCCTATACAGTAGGATTGAGGAACATGCAATTTCGAATGACCCCAGCCGCGTGAAAGTGGTGATGGATAATCAGTCGATCGCTCTTTATTTTAGCCGGTCTCCTATCCCATATTCAAGGTCGTCGACGGAAAAGGTGTCCTATTTTCAGCATCTGGGGGTCTATGGATATCGATTCGAGACTTTGCAGGAACTGACTAGATTGCCAGTAGGAAAACTGGAGTCAATCGAGCAGTTAGAACAATTAAGATGGTTGGAGCATGGTTACAAGATCCATATGGTAAAAGTTTCGGGCGTCTCGCCCGGGATTGATACCCCTGAGGATTTGATTGAAGTGGAAAGGTGGCTGGCAGAGAAATCCAGGTGATTAGAGAATGTCTTTGCTTGAGAACGATAAAGGCAGCAGATCTTTCACAGTTTCAAATACAAAGATCTCCCCCGATTCGCCTTGTAGAATCACCCGAATGTGATGCTTGTTACGATCTTCATGTTCACGCATCACCTGGCGGCAGGCACCGCATGGGGTTACGGGATAGTCCATTTTTCGTTCACTATGTCTGGCAGTCACTGCTAGCGCAGTCACTGGCTCACCAAATAGGTTTGTTCCAGCATTGGCAAGGACATTCTGTTCCGCGCAAAGACATTGGCCGTATGCAGCATTCTCCTGATTCGTCCCCACCAGTATCTCACCACCTTGCATCCGGGCCGCAGCAGCAACCTGGAAGTTTGAATAAGGAGCATAGGATCGGCTTAGAGAATCTCGAGCTGATGTCAGCAATTCCTGGTCTTCTGCAGACATGTCGCTGATCGAGTCATAGACCCGATATGAAGCTTGTATTGATCTTTCATGCATCACCTGAAAATAGTATGTTGCACTCTATTTTTATTGAATTTCAACGAATTGATCTCAGGTTTCGATGCAAAACGACTAGACTAAAGGCATGAAGAGTATCTTGATCATCGGTGCAGGCCGATCTTCTACGTCACTCATCCAGTATGTCCTTGCTCAGGCTTCTGAGCATGGTTGGACTGTAACAGTGGCAGACGCAGACCCTGACCTCGCCTCTCGCAAGGTGGCAGGACATCCATCTGGTCGTGCTGCCTGGCTTGACGTGACGAAGCCAAACGATCGTAAGGACCTGATCAGAAGAGCAGACGTGGTAGTGTCGCTACTTCCAGCGCACTTGCATATTGAGGTGGCTCATGACTGCATTAAGCTTAAGAAACACTTGATCACAGCTTCGTATGTCTCCAAGGAGATGTATGAATTGGGAGACCGGGTGAGCGAGCATTCTCTGATTTTCATGGGTGAAATGGGTCTTGATCCGGGGATCGATCATATGTCTGCAAAAAAGAAGATCGATGAGATCATTTCACAGGGTGGAACGATAAAATCATTCCGCTCCTACACTGGTGGTCTAATTGCTCCGGAGAGTGATGACAATCCCTGGCATTACAAGTTTACCTGGAATCCCCGAAATGTAGTTTTGGCGGGACAAGGTACTGCGCAATACCTGCAAGACGGAAAGTATAAATACATTCCATACCATCAGCTCTTTGATCGATTTGATATCGTCGATATTCTTGACATCGGTGAGTATGAAGTGTATCCCAACCGCGATTCACTGCTTTACCGCGACATTTATGGGCTAACAGATATTCCGAATATAGTGCGAGGAACACTAAGATATCCCGGCTTCTGCAAGGCTTGGAGCGCTTTGGTCAAATTGGGATTGACAGATCACTCCTTTCCTATACTACAATCCTCCCGGCTGAGTTACCACGAGCTGATTGAGGCTTTTTTGCCAGATTTACAGGGCACATTGAAAGAGAGAGTGGCTCGTTTCCTCGATGAAGATATGGATTCACCTGTGATGGAAAAATTGCAATGGCTTGGTCTTTTCAGTCGAAGGAAGATTAATATCCATCAGGGCACTCCGGCTATGATTCTGGAGGACCTGCTACTCGAAAAGTGGGAAATGAAGCCCGATGATAATGACATGATCTTAATGCAACATGAGTTCGAATATGAACTTGGTGGGCAACAATACATCTCCCGAAGTACATTGTCGATGAAAGGAGAGGACAATCAAAACACTGCCATGAGTAAACTGGTAGGATTGCCACTAGGAATCTTTGTAAAACTTGTCATGCTGGGTGATATTGACACACCTGGCGTGCAAATACCGGTGGACTCTAAAGTCTATAATCCGGTTCTGGCAGAACTTGCTGACTATGGTGTAGTCTTCAAGGAAAAAGATGATCTCATTTGACTTCATGGATTGCAGAGCATTGGAGAGGAATTCAGCGTGATCCGGTCAGGGGCTTTCAAATGTTTGCGGTTGTTCGGCAAGCAACGGCTCTTCTGATCAGCGTCATCGTCGTCAAAAATCTCGATCTAGACGAAGTTGGAGTTTTCGAAGTCTGGATGTTTGTGGGCATGGTGTTGGCACTGCTCTGGCTAAACGGGGCTTTTCAGTCCTTTGTCACTTTGTTTCCTTCCATGAAACCTGTCGATCAGTCCAGGTTTATCGGCACCACTTATCTAAACATCGCAGTGGTTACAGCTGCCTTGACTGCGACATTTCTGTTCTTCAAAGAATTTCTGACAGACAGAATTCTTCAAATGGGTACCATTCCATTTTTGGATTGGGCTCTCCTTTATCTATTTCTACATCTCACAGCTTCCTACAGCTCCTACATACTACTGGTCAAGAAAAGACATCAGGCTTTTCTGCCCTATAGCCTGGTTTATCTATGCGCCCAGATTACGGCTGTTGTTGTTCCTTTCGTTTTTGGCGGAGGCTTGAGGGAGGTTATCTATGGGCTCGTTTTTTTTGCAATTCTTGAACAATTGTTCCTGATCTATTTGGTGACACGATATGGAACTTGGTCAATCTCGGGAAGACAATGGAGCCAGCTCTCACGGTTGGCTGTGCCACTGGGACTTTATGCCATTTTAGGAAGCTTTCCACAAGTGTTCGATGCTTGGCTAATTAATTGGTGGTATAATGACCTAGAGGTTTTTGCTGTGTTTCGTTATGGTGCCCGTGAACTTCCGGGATCCCTTGCGATGGCCAGTTCTTTTGGGACGGCTATGATTGTAATATTGGCCTCAAATGTGGAAGACGGAATGAACAGGCTCAGAACTGGTGTAACCCGGCTAATGCATCTCTTTTTTCCACTTTCCTCTCTTCTCATATTGTTGAGTCCATTACTATTCAAATGGATCTACAGTGAGGACTTTATTTTGAGCGCGTTTGTTTTCAACACATACCTATTATTGATGCTCAGCAGATGGTTGTTTCCTCATACCCTAATCTTGGCAAAAAAGGATAGCCGGATTCTGGTTCTTGTCTCATCATTGGAAATGCTCCTAAATATCAGCCTTAGTATTTTTCTGATCGGCTATTGGGGAATTATGGGAGTGGCGGCTGCCACTGTGATTGCTTATATTTTTGAAAAACTAGCTTTAGTCGTTATTACCAAGGTGCGCTATGGACTTGGCTTGTTTGATTTTGTACCTCCAGGACTTTATTTCAAGTATTGCATAGTTCTCATTTCAGCATTTATTATTTCAGTCTTATTATTTAATATTCCCAGTGTCTGAAAATTATGCAGTCTGTAATAGAATATTTCCGAATAATTGAGCAAAGGCTTTCACAGGAGAAAGCTCTAGGTGATTCAAATCACTTGGCCAAAATCCTACTCGAGGACCTCTGCGGAATTAAAAATATTTCCGATTCAGAAAATATTGAATTAGATCAAGCTCAGCGGATAGACGATGCAGTAGAGCGAGTGTCGAGAGGCGAGCCTATTCAATATGTAACTGGTATTGCCCATTTCTATGGATACGAATTTG
Source organism: Lewinellaceae bacterium (assembly GCA_024644235.1). Classification (GTDB taxonomy): domain Bacteria; phylum Bacteroidota; class Bacteroidia; order Chitinophagales; family Saprospiraceae; genus JAHELJ01. The sequence continues at coordinate 82,414 of JAHELJ010000011.1, read as the reverse complement.
AAGTAGATCCACAAGTGCTGATTCCCAGACCAGAAACAGAGGAACTGGTTTTTACTGCCATATCATGGATAAATTCTTTGGATGAAAAGCCAATCGAGATTTTAGATATAGGAACTGGTAGTGGATGTATTGCCATCGTGCTGAAGCGGAAACTGCCAGGTGCCTCAGTAGTAGCAGTAGATATAAGTCACGCAGCTCTAGATTTAGCCAGGAGAAATGCAAGGAAGTCAGGAGTGGAAATTTTATTTCGTGAGGTTGACTTCAGTGATCCCTTGCGGAGGAATCAGTTGGGAATTTTCGATCTGATTATTAGTAATCCTCCCTACATTGATGAAAAGGAAAGAGAATTATTGTCTCAACAAGTTCTCTTTGAGCCCCCTATGGCATTATTTCCGCCTCAAGGTGATGTGCAGTTCTTTTACCGCCAAATCTTCCAGTTTTGTGGAGAGCATCTTGCTCCAGATGGATGCCTCCTAGTGGAGTTAAATGAGTTTCAGGCGGAAGATACTTTTAAAATTGCCAGGAATTATAACTGTTTAAGGGACTTAGAAATTATTAAGGATATGCAGGGAAAAAAGAGGATTCTTCGTGCTTTTCGATCTATTAGATAATTACCCTCCGGCTTTTTTGGCGTTGATAAATCCCTGCTCATTTAGAAGTTTCACTACTTTATCCCGGTCATTACCTTGAAGTATGATTTCGCCGTTTTTTGCTGATCCTCCGACGCCACATTTTTCTTTCAGGAATTTAGCCAGGTCTTTTAATTCTGATTCTTTCATATTCAGACCTTTGATTAGAATTACTGCTTTTCCCTTCCGGTTTTTTCGGTCCATCCAAACTCTCACGTCTTCAGTTCTTATCATAGCAGGAGTTTTTTTCCCGTCAGTAGATTTTTCATTAGTTCCAAGATTGATTCCAGAGAACAGACCTGACATTGTTTCTTTATCTGTCGAATAAACCAATCCACCCCCTTTAATTTTTTTGGATTTTTTAGCCATCTTTTTTGCGCTTCCAGTTATCATTGATCATTCGTAATATTAGTATTCCCAATCCGTCCATTGATGCGACTTTGTTTGTGAGAATGACTACAGCAGTCCGGGTATCAGCCACAAATGCGATCATGGCTCCGTGACCGCTGGTTTTACCGCTATGTAAATAGATGTCGGGATATTTTTTATTCCTGAAAAGGTGCCATGCATCGGCAGTGTAGGTTTTCTTTGACCTTGGGATTTCATGTTGCTCTTCCACCTGATTTTTGAATATTCGATTGAGATCATGGGTGGGATCCATTAATGATCTTATGAAGATCTGTAGGTCTTGCATCGATGACTTCATCCCCTCTGATCCTGCAAAGGCATTTAGTTGCCAGGGTGGGGCCAGTCTATCTGCACGATCATAGCCTGGTACCACCGCTGTATTTATAGCAAAAGTTGACTGGTCCATCATCATCGGACCGGAAATGTAATCGTAGAATAGTTGATCAATTGACCTATTAGTGTTTGCTGTCATTATCCACTGAAGCAGCGCATAATTGAGGTGGGAGTAAGTGTATGGCCTGTTGAGATCGTTCCGGGAGAGTGAGGAGTAATAGGTAAGGATATCTGCAGCTGAATATTCGCCATAAGGATCGAGCGAGCTGGATATTTTTTGTCCGAGGTCTAACGGTACCTTTGGTATGCCCGCCGTATGATTTAGGAGTGACTTGACCGTGACATCATCCAAAGCCTTGTTTCGATATGCTATGGGCAGATATTCATTTACCACTTTATCTAATTCAATTAATTTATCCTTTGCTAGCAAATGGCAAATCGTCGCTGTAAATACCTTGGATAGTCCCCCAAGTTCGAAAACAGAGGAATCGCTGAGCCCGCCTGGAATTATTTTTTCACAATCATCAAACGGCAATATATATGTAGAGTCTCCATCTAGAATACCTATGATAAGGCCTACCTCTTTGAGATTCACGTTGGTTTCATAGTAGATGATCTGTTCTACCTCGTGGCGTAACTGAGCTGGTTGAGATATCAGCTTAACTGTGCTGGCAAGCAGACAGATAGTTGCAAGAAGAGGTTCCAACCACATAAATCGACTATTCATTGCCGGGTATTATAATGACTATACCTTTCGATCTTTCATCGCTTCAAGGATCGTCATGTCCATGGCTTGATGTGCGAGTGGAGTTGCAAATTCATTGAGCTCCTGCATGCTTTTTTCAATCAGATTCTTATCAGCGGATTGTATTGCCTGACTTAATGCTTCCCGGTAATTGCTCAATTCATCAAGTAAATCTCTAGAAAAGTGTTCTTTATTCTGTTCGATAAAACGATCCGTTGAACGCAAAATATGATTGGCTTCATTGATGCTTTCACGTAGAGCTTTGACTGCCATATCTTCTTGGGCATGCTCGATGGAGTCTAGTAGCATTTGGGCCATTTCTTCCTCGCTAAGGCCATACGCTGAGCGGATTTCGATTTGCTGCTCCTTGTTTGATCTCAATTCCGTTGCGGAAACTTTGAGTATCCCATCGGCATTTAGTAAGAACTTCACTTCAATTTTCGGTATACCAGCGGCCATAGGGGGTAGATCACTAAGGACAAATTCCCCTAACTTTCTATTGTGCTCCACCAAATCCCTCTCACCTTGATATACCGCTATTTTCAAATTCTTCTGTCCATCAACACTGGTGGTATAGTTCCTGGCTACGCTGCCTGGAACTTTTGAGTTGCGAGGGACTATGACATCCATTAGGCCTCCGATCGTTTCTATCCCCAGAGATAGGGGAGTGACATCCAGAAGTAGTAGATCCTTTTGATTGCCGGCAAGAATATCTGCCTGAATGGCCGCGCCTAATGCAACTACTTCGTCAGGATCCAACTGATCATTCACTGCTTGACCAAAAAGATCAGATACTGCTTCTTTGACCCTTGGAATTCGGGTAGACCCACCGACCATTACTACATGATCAATTTCAGAAATGCTTAATCCTGCATCTTCAAGAGCTTTGCGGCAAGATTTGAGGGTTTTCTCAATGAATGGGTCGATCAATGCTTCAAATTCTGAACGGGAAATTGCAACCTGCTTATTATTAAATCTCTCTTCAAAGTACTCCTGAGTAGAAAGATGTTTTTTCGCATCCTCTGCCAATATCCTTATGGCTTGCTTCTGTTCCGGATTAAGTTGCTCACTCTCCAGACCCTGCTTGTGCAACCACAAGTCAGCAATAGCCCGGTCAAAGTCATCACCACCTAGATAGGTATCGCCATGAGTAGCTAATACTTCGAAGATCCCGCCTTCTATCCTCAGTATGGAAATATCAAAGGTGCCTCCACCGAGGTCATACACGGCAATAGTTTCGCGAGAGTCAACCCTATTGAGGCCGTACGCGAGACTGGCTGCTGTAGGCTCATTTACGATACGAAGTACGTCCAGCCCTGCTAATTTACCTGCATCTCGGGTAGCCTGCCGTTGGGCGTCATTGAAATAAGCGGGCACCGTGATTACGGCTTTTTGTATCGAAGTCCCAATGGCTCTCTCTATTCTGGCCTTCAGTTCTTTAAGGATGAAACTCGATAGTTCGATGGGATTGTAAAAACGGTTATCCACTCTGATTTTTACTAGTCCTTCCCGATCGTCGTCGATGATCTGGTAGCTGAAATAGTTTCGTTGATCGGACACATCCTGGTAGCTCTTTCCCATCAGCCGCTTCACTGAATAAATCGTGCGTTCGGGAGCATCGAGAAGTTGCTTCCTGGCCAGGTCTCCTACTTGCACTGCTCCCTCCCTGTCGAAATGGATGATCGAAGGCACCAAAGTATGTTTCCCATTCTCCTTGACGGCTACCGGCTCTCCATCTTTCACATAGGCCACCAGACTATTGGTCGTGCCCAGGTCTATTCCTACAATCACATCGTCCTCTTGGATCGACCCTTCCTTTAGATTGATTGGTATTTTTGCCATAATATCTCTATCCTGTCACTTCTTAAATAACAAAGGTAGAACAACAGATGACCTCTAAGGTTTTGTTTCCAGAAAATCCAAAATAAATCGATAGTTTCCTGACAATCATGACCCTGAAGGACAAAAGTTTGCGTCTGTTTATAATCCTGGGTGGCTTTTTTGTCGCTAACGCTCTCATTGCTGAGTTTATTGGTGTTAAGATCTTTTCATTGGAGAGAACACTGGGTTCAGAACCAATACAACTGGCTTTCCTTGGTACAGAAGGTTTGTCCTTTAATCTGTCTGCAGGAGTCTTGCTTTGGCCAGTTGTGTTTGTAATGACCGATGTCATCAACGAATATTTTGGCCAGAGGGGAGTGCGGATGTTGTCTTTTCTTGCAGTAGGATTGATCAGTTATGCATTCGTCATTTTTTATTTCGGAATTAGACTTAGCCCAGCCGATTTTTGGCCAACCAGTCACATACCTCCGGATGCATCTGCTGCACTACAGGAAGAAATTCGCAGCAAAGTGGGTGACTATGATTTTGCCTTTCGCCTGGTGTTTGGCCAGGGTCTTTGGATCATTATCGGTTCACTCGTGGCTTTCCTGATAGGGCAATTCTTGGATGTAATTGTGTTTCACCGGATCAAGAAATGGTCAGGTGACAAGATGGTTTGGTTAAGGGCTACCGGATCGACCCTGATTTCTCAATTCGTAGACAGTTTTGTGGTATTATTTATTGCTTTCTACATCGGTGCGGGATGGAGCCTTACCTTAGTGATCGCCATCGGATTGGTGAATTACTCCTACAAGTTCACCATGGCTATCATTCTAACCCCTCTGATCTATCTTGCGCACTATCTTATCGATAATTATTTGGGAGAAGAACTAGCAACCAAGTTAAAAGCTGAAGCAGCCGCCAGTACCCTTTGAGTCAGACTGGGGCAAAATGGGCAGTAAAATGACGCAAGAATTTGGGCTGTTTTACAATTCGTAGTCCTTTCGACATTTTGCGGTTCTGAAATGCCTCGGCAATTACTTCGATGGCATAATCAAAGTGACTCTGAGTGTAGGTTCTTCTTGGGAAGGCTAAACGTACCAACTCAGGTCCCAAATACTCATCCTCTGATCCATCCGCATTTTGCTTGCCAAACATCACCGATCCGATTTCCACACTTCGTATCCCACCAATTCTATACAATTCGCAAACCAAGACCTGGCCGGGATAGACCGACTTGTCTAAATGAGGATAGAATCGGCCAGCATCGATAAAGATGGCATGCCCCCCTGTCGGTTGAACAATATCGATTCCTCTCTTCACTAATCGTTCACCCATGTAGGCAACCGTCCGTATCCTGTACTCCAGATAATCGGGTTGCATGGCTTCCCGTAAACCTACCGCCAGAGCCTCAAGATCCCTGCCTGCAAGACCTCCATAGCTGGGGAATCCTTCGGTGAGAATTAGGAGATTACGAGCATTGGTAGCTAGTTCATCGTTATTGACAGCGAGAAACCCACCAATGTTGGCCATACCATCTTTTTTTGCACTCATGGTACATCCGTCTGCATAAGAAAACATTTCCCTACAGATCTCATCGATGGTTTTATCCTGATAGCCGGGTTCATCTCTTTGGATGAAATAAGCATTTTCAGCAAATCGGCATGCATCGAGAAAAAAAGGAATACCCTTGTCACGCATGATTCTCGACGTCTCTCTGATGTTTTCCATCGAAACTGGTTGCCCACCTTCAGCATTGTTTGTGATGGTAATCATGGCGAGCGGAATATGGATATCGGTCCTGGCCAATAGCTCCCGCAATTGATCCAGATCGAGATTTCCTTTAAAGGGAATACTCACTGAGGGTAGCAGTCCCTCAGGTATCGGAATGTCCAGGGCTTGTGCTTCGGCATATTCAATATTTGCCCTGGTGGTATCAAAATGAGTGTTGTTTGGTACGACATCGCCAGGCTTTACCAGACATTCGAATAATATGCGTTCAGCAGCCCTTCCCTGGTGAGTTGGGACAATATGTTTAAAGCCGGTAATTTCTTTCACAGTATCTCTGAAGTGGTAATAGCTTTTACTACCCGCATAAGATTCATCCCCCAACATGATTGCGGCCCATTGATGGTCACTCATTGATCCAGTGCCACTATCAGTGAGAAAGTCGATCATGACATCTTCCGACCTGATCAGAAAAGGATTGTAGTGGGCTTGTTCAAGAATCTGTATTCGCTCAGGCAGGGTAGTTTTTCGAATGGACTCTACCATCTTTATGCGGAAGGGTTCGAAGAGTGTCTTCATTGGCGTGGCTAATTTTCTCTCCTTTCAATTTAGTGAAAGGAGGCTAAAGAACAGGAGGGGGAACTACTTCAGTTGGATGAGAGCATGTTTAATCCTTCTCACAGCTTCACGCAGCTCATCTTCGGAGGCCGCATATGACAACCGGACACATTCATCGTCTCCAAAAGCAGATCCTGAAACAATTCCCACATGAGCTTGATCAAGAATATAGAGAGCCAAATCATCTGCATTCCCGATCTTTTCTCCTTGGTAGCTTTTTCCGAGAAAGTGAGAAACATTCGGAAAAATGTAAAAAGCACCTTGCGGCACATTCACCTTCATTCCGTCTATTTGACCCAAAAGGTCGATCATGAGGTCTCGACGGTGAAGAAACGCAGCCTTCATAGCTTCAGTTGCTTGCATGGATGACTGGAGTGCATAAGCTGCAGCTTTCTGCCCGAAACTTGATGCTCCTGAAGTAAACTGTCCCTGGATCTTACTGCAGGCACTGGCAATCCATCCGGGAGCTCCGATGTATCCAAGCCTCCATCCTGTCATGGCAAAACCCTTAGAAAAGCCATTCACAGTTACAGTTCGGTCAGCTACCGCTGGAAGCGTACCGATGCTGGAATGACCCCCGGTGAAATTGATGTATTCATAAATTTCATCGGAAACGACTACGATCTGGGGATGGTCTGCAAGTACCTCGCTCAGCTTTGATAGTTCTTCTTTCGTATAGACTGAGCCCGTGGGATTACAAGGTGATGAGAATATGATCATCTTCGTTTTCCCTGTGATAGCTGCTTTCAGTTGTGAAGCGTTGACTTTAAAATCACTGGCTATATCGGCCTTCAGGGAGACTGGAAGTCCACCTCCCAGTTTTACGATCTCGACGTAGGAGACCCAATAGGGAGTGAAGAGAATCACTTCATCTCCTTCATCAATCAGAGCCAGGACCAGATTGGCAATTGATTGTTTGGCTCCATTGCTGACGACGATCTGGGATATATCAAAATGCAATCCGTTGTCTCGCTTGAACTTCTCCACGATGGCTTGTCTTAGCTCGGGCAGACCGGGTACGGGAGTGTACTTGGTATAGCCATCATCCAGCGCCCTTTTTGCCGCTTCTTTAATGTGTTCAGGTGTGTCGAAGTCCGGTTCTCCAATACTGAGGCTAATCACGTTCTTGCCTTTAGCAGTGAGATCACGGGAAAGTTGAGCCATCTTAAGGGTTGCTGACTCCTGCATGGAATTAACCCGGTTGGACAATAACGAATTCGACATAACTTATATCAGTTTTAAAGGTTGCTGATTTGACCGGAGCCAAATTTAAAAACAATTCTCGATGCAGCTTGAGATTGTGGACATGGATGAGCCACAGTACAAATAATTGTTATTTAAAATTGTGACCTGCTAGAATTCCCTCGTCTTAAAGATGAGCTATTTAGTTAAGAAATAAACATGGGCTCGAAAGCCCAGTTTTTAAAATCAGAATAGGTTCTTACAAAGGGAGGCTGATCCAGGGAGATGATTCAATAAGATTGAATTCGGATCCTGTCGGACAGCCCTTTTTTTATCCTCTCCAATACATTACACAATATGTTAATGTTTTAATAACTGATAAATTGCTGTCTATATATTACAATTTGGCATAATATTTGAAAGAATCTTAGTGAGTTATTTCAAATGGTAAAATGTCAAGTGCAGCTAAATATTGGTTAGTCGTTTTAGGGTTAAGCTCGCTGAGCTTGATAGGGCAGAAGGCCTACGGGCAATGCCCGGACCCGAATCCCATACTTGGAGCCAGTCACGTCTGTCCCGGATCTGTTACGGATTGTATCCTCACTTTTGATAATTCGCCTGACAACCAGTATACCTGGGAATTGAGCGGAGGAGGGGAAATCATAGGTCCCACCAACAAGCCCTGGATCACAATTGCCTGGCAGGACACCAACGAGGGTCCTTTCACAATTAAGTGTACGGAGCGGAGAGGCCTGTGTTACCGGGAGAACTTTATGATCGTACACGTAGCGGATGATCTAATTCGCTATCCATTCAATTGTTTCAGCGAAATCAGTATTTCTTTCGATGAGAATTGTGAGAAGTTAATCGATCCCGGTCATTTGCTGACAAACGGAGCTCCTGATTGCCCATTGGCTTTCCGGGTCGAACTCAGCATAGATGGAGACATACCCGTTCCAAATCCGGTGCCGATGGAGTATATAAATCAAGTCATTACGGCACAGGTGATTCACAATGAAACAGGAAGGGCTTGTATCTCTCTGGTTACTTTGAAAGATGGAACAAACCCGGTGATAACCTGTGAGAATGATACCACGATTTGCAATGATGCATTGGCCTGGACACCTTTTGACCCAGTCTTTAAGCAACCGACTGCCACTGACAATTGCGACGATGATGTGCTGATTGAACCACTGGGTCATGAATGGATTGACTTGTTTGAGGATCCTGTTTTCTCAGCATTGATAATCAGAAGCTGGAGTGCAACCGATAAGTATGGAAATACATCTTACTGTGATGACACCATTTTCGTGAGGGATGTGATCTTTGACCAAATCGTTTGTCCACCAGATACTACTATCCTCTGCGATGATCCCTTATTCGATATAAATGCGCCTTTGACCTCAGGTGTCCCTACATTTCTTGGACTACCGCTTTTGACGGAGAAGAGCTTTTGTGAATATAGTATAGAATATACTGATCGGGTCAATTACGATTGTCCCGGGAATTATAGTATACACAGGACCTGGTACATCACTGAATTTACCAATGCCGGATTACTGGAATTGGAATGCATTCAGAAAATACACATCATAGATACCACAGGACCGGAGATTGATTTCGATAGTGATTTGATTTCCATCGAGCAACATACAGACTTGTTTGGTGTGAGTCCCGATAGTTTTTACAAGACGATTTATTACCCAACATTGCAGTTTGGGTGTGTGGCCCACGGTTACCTGCCTACACCAACCGTAATCGATAATTGCTCACCTTCTGATAGTGTACAAGTAGATATCGAGTGGCCTCTGGGTCACCTGAATTATTTCGCCAATGAAATACCTCATCTGCTTTTTGAAAATCTTCCCAGAGGCAAGCATGTCTTTACGATAAAGGCCAGAGATGGATGCCATAATATAAGTTTCGACACTCTCGTCATAGTGACAGAAGACCGGAGGGCTCCCTATCTAACCATAGATAAGGAGCCAGTTGTCAATCTGGGTGCTTTTGCAGAAGTCACCTGGATTGATGTATCGGTATTTGATGAAGGCACCACCGATAATTGTGAGCTCTACACCATCCTTGGTCGAAGGATCGACTGGGATTCAGCATGTGGTTATACTAGTGACTCAACCCTGCAGAGTGCTGTTCGAGATCACTATGACAATTTCTGGGATTGGCTCCAAAATGATCCAAATGGCTTATGCCAGGACACTATCGAATACGGATGGACCAATCAGATACCTTTTTGTTGTGAGGATGCCTGCTCCGGAAAACCAGTGACCATCGAGATTATGGCAATTGATGCTTTCTGCAATGTGTCCAAGCTTTGGGTGGATGTAGTCGTGGAGGATAAGACTGCCCCTGAAGTCCAATTGAGGCTGCCTGACCTCCATATTTCCTGCTATGCTTATAATGAGTACTACCGGGAGAGTGTGGATAGTGGCGACTTTACAGTTTTTGGCACTTACGAACTTCCTAAACAGAGCTACGGCCAACAGGAAATCTCCTATACCATTATCAAGGACCGTATTTGCTCGTTGACCCCTGATATATATGGTGAATATTATACCTGGATTCAGGATACCATCCCCAACGGACTGGTGTTTGATAACTGTGGAGCTGACATTTGGGAAACCCAAAAAGTACACTTTGAAAAATGTGGTATTGGTTGGATTGAACGAAAATTTGTTTTCAAAGGGAATTGCAACACGGGAAAAGCGGATTCAACCAAAGCCATTCAGAGAATAGAAATCTATAATGATTGCCCATTGCAGGAGACGGAAATCATTTGGCCGGTAAAGGACACGACTGTTTATGGTTGTGGCTTCTTTGAAGTGGAAACTCCTGGTCCGGTCATGAAGTATGTCGACGACTGCCGTGAGATTGGGATACATCATAAGGATCAGGTGATAGAAAGGCTATATGGTGTGGATAGCACCTGCACTAAGATCATACGTACTTGGGCGGTGATTGACTGGTGCCGGCAAACGGAAGATCCACATGACGAATGGATAGGAGATCAGGACTTTCATTACTTCGAATATGAGCAGGTGATCTATATACGGAACACGGCCGGGCCGGAAATCAGAGGTTGTGATATTGACACCCTGTGTATAGGTTCCTCATGTGATTATGACCTCAATGTCTCAATAGTGGTCACGGATGATTGCACTCCTTCAGAAGAAATTCAAGTTTCGTGGACACTCTTCGAAAAGACAGAATTTGGCTACTACCTGAGAGATGAAGGAGAGTCGATTACTGCCACCTCTCCGGACCTTCCGATTGGTTCGTACAAACTAGTGTGGAAGGCTGTTGATGGCTGTAATAATGAGTCCTATTGTACCGATTTCTTCAAGGTCACAGATTGCGTTAAACCTACACCAATCTGCGTCACCAGCACCACCATGCGGTTGCTCCCGATCGACCTGGATCAAAATGGTACGATTGATACGGCGGTAGGTGAAATCTGGGCGGTGGAGTTGGATATGAGTAGTCATGACAATTGTGACGAGACGCTGACCGATTTTCGAATAAGATGGAGAGGAACAGGAGTTACCGATGAGAATGGCATTTTACTGCCACCGGATCCCACAGCCACCAAGTTAGAACTTGGTTGCATAGATGTAGGGCAGAGAACAGCCGAAATGTGGGTAATTGATCAATGGGGGAATGCAGACTACTGCGAAGTGGTACTGATCATTCAAGGTCCTGTGGAGGGATGTTCGGGAGAACTGGGGAGGATAAATGGTAATGTGAGTAATATCAAAGGCGCAGGTGTGCCTGGTGTGGAGATGAGCCTTGAGCGGTTGGAATTAGAAGTAGATCGAAGGAACACAGATAAACAAGGTAATTACAATTTTGGTAATTATTTGATGGATTCTGAGCCCCATATCATTACCCCATCCAAAGAAGATGACCCTGTCGTTGGGATATCTACCATCGATATAATCAAGATATCAAAACACCTGCTTAGTAAAGAGGAATTTACTTCTTCGCTGTATTTCAAGGCAGCAGATGCCAATGGTGACGGCCATGTATCCGTCCTCGACATCATTACTTTGAGGAAGCTATTGCTGGGTAAAATAGATGAGTTGCCCACTGACCAGCTATGGTACTTCTTCAATTTCAAGAATGAATCAAGCTCAATACTTCAAAGAGATCAGAGTTACCGGGATTACCTGGGCTTTACAGGTATAAAAGTTGGAGACCTGAATGGAGATGCAGTGACTGGCAGGTCGTCGGGTCGTTCACTCGGTGACAAGTATCACTTGAAAATTCCGGATCTAAAAGTGTCGGAAAATCAAAAGATTGAGCTTCCTGTCACTGCTGGCGATGCCACCACATTGCAAGGCATGCAGTTAGAAATAGAATTGCATTCCAGGATTGTCTTTGACGAGATTAAGGGACGAAAATTACCATTAGGAGATGAACATCTGAGCGTATCATCCAAAGGTTTTAGAATGAGTTGGCATAATGCTGATCCTGTTGAGGTGAAGGCAGGCGACACCCTTTTTATCATTTTGATTTCAGCAAATCAGGCAGCACAGCTCTCAGACCATATGGCGCTGACAGGCCGTAGATTGAATCCTGAGATCTACGATGCCTTTGACGAGGTACAGGAAGTTGGGCTCGATTGGCGCGAAAGGGTAGAGCCCAATGGCTTAGATGTCGGACAGAGCTATCCAAATCCGTTTGCAACTCAATGTCAATTTGATGTCTTATTGCCAATGTCTGATATGGTGGAATTTACAATCTACGATGCCGCCGGAAGACTCCACAAGCGTGAAACGAAATACCTGGAAAAAGGTATGCACCGATATCGTATTTCGAAAGGTGATCTCGGACCGAGAGGAGTATACTATTACCGGATTACCACCACGTACGATCAGCAGATCAGAAAGCTGATTCTGACAGAATAAAGATACCATTTGATTTACTCGAAAGCTCCGCCATCAGAAGGGATGTGCGGGGCTTTTTTTTGTCATTTCAAAAATATTCACTATAGATATATAAGTAATAAATAAATGTATATTCGCCTTTGTTTTAGACATCTTAGGAGTTTAAGGGAGAATCTTGAGATAGGTAAACTTATTTTGAAGGACAACGTCACAGAATTCATTGTTGAAGTATCCTCCAATTGAAGATTTATCATACATTTGAGAAGTACAAAACTGATTATTTTATATATTTCATATATTTATATAAGGGACTGTTTTTCAACAAATTGTAGTCCGAGCCAAAACTACACGACCATGAGAATCTTTGATGCGAGCAAGTGCTTGCTGGGAATGATCACTTTCCTAGTATTTCTAGCGCTACCTCTCCAAGCTGACATCACCGTAAAAACCTTTCACGACCAGAACAATAACGGTATCCAGGATCAAAGTGAACCATTGATCACGGGACTGATGGTCGAAGGCTTTGATGAGCTTGGGAATACCTATCCATTTCTGGATGATGGGAACGGAACTTTTATCCTTCCGGCTCTGATCCCATTCAACCGGCTCAGAGTGAAGGTGACCGGTTATGGGGGTGAGTTGCGACAAGGTGTTGCCGGACCTACCTCCGTTTTCTTTGCAGTCGATGGAGATGAGATAGCAGTTCCAATCAGTACCGGTCCAACGGTAAATCCATTGAGCTCGAGAATCATGATACCATGCTATGAAAAGGGAGCAGCCAGGCAGCATGTGGATAGTCCTGGATTTGTCTCATTTCCATATGACGTCAATGGAGTGGCACAAATGTTTGGTGGTACAGCTGCTGATCCACAAATAGACGCAACTATTAGCCAAATCGGTTCGACATGGGGTGTGGCCTATCAGGGAGCAAAGAAAAGGGCTTTTGCAGGCACAATTCTAAAGCGCCACGTCGGACTGGGACCAGAGGGACCGGGTGGAGTGTACGTCCTTGATTATTCGAATGGGGGAGTGGCTGAGCTGAGCAGTTTCAATCTGCATGGTATGACGCCATCTTTGGGACCTGCTATCAACCTCGGTACAGTTTCTGAGCAGGAAGGTCTAGGAACGGATCTGATTCGGCAGATCGTCGATGTGGAAATTGATGAGACCATGCCATACGCCTTATCCACCGTGGAAGACCGGATTCGCAGGGCTTCTTATGACGTGTCAGCATTTGATCAGGTAGCAAAGATTGCTTACGGCGATTTGGATATGTCGGACGATGGCAACACCCTATGGCTGGTAAATCTCAAGCAGAGATCTTTGATTTCGATGGATGTGAGTCAGGACAATATTCAGGTAACGGGGGCAAACTTAAAGCACTATCTGATTGATAACTTACCGGGTCTTCCCAACCTGAATTTTCTTTACAGGAGATGTATCAATGCAGGTAGCAATAAGAATACAGGAGGTGCTGAATCGTTTACTGACCCTAACCGGATACCATGGGATAAGAACAAGTTTTCTTTGGGTGGATTGGGTCAATACCTCAACTTCAATGTGGGCAATACCATGAATCCTTCAGCATCTACGTCGATCAAGGATCTCTACAATACTTTTAGAAAGGGTGACTTCAGTTACAACATTCCAATTCCTAAGGAGGAAAACTATGAGGTTATCATTCATTTCGCCGAACCCAACACCTATGTTGCAGGAGACCGGAAGTTTGATATCATGATTGAGGGGAACATGGTGGTTACGGACTTTGATATTGTTGCTGCTGCAGGCGGTAGCCGAATGGCAACCACAATGAAGTTTCAAGTTCAAGGTAGCGGACCTACCTTAGATGTAGAATTTATTTCCAAGCAGGGTAACAAGGTCAAGGAAGCAATAGTTAGTGGAATTGAAATCGCCGGGGAGAGTGTTATGGAATCCGGTGTGATTCGACCTTGGGGCTTGAAAATGAAAGGAGGTAAGGGATACTTGGGAGTAGTTACTGACGCTTCCAGATCCCAGTCCCGCGAGCATTTGATTGCTTGTGTACTCAGTTTTGATCCGGAGAATGTTGAAGCAGGCTTTACCGAAGAGGTGGCTTTCTCACTAAACTATCCTCGGGAGAGAGCATCCAATGCGCATATTGTCACGCCTCAGGCTTTGCGATCTGCGGCCTGGCAAGCCTGGACAGATGATTGGAACGATGCTGGAATCGAGACGGCCAGTGAGCCCAAAAATATCCAGGGAGCGGTGCTTAACGGATATGCACAGCCCATTTTGTCAGATATTTCATTTACTCCCAGTGGAGATATGGTGATCTCCATAATGGACCGTTGGGCGCATCAGAATGGACATAACAATTATTCTACCAATGTAGGTGACAGGACATTGCTAACAGCATATGCCAGTGGTGACATCATCAAAGCATTTAAGGAGGGTGACGGCAGCTACTTTGTGGAAAGGGAAAATAATGATGATGGTCAGTTCTGGCGAAAGGATGATGGTCCCAGCTATGCGGGTGAATTCTTCTACGAAGATAACTTCAACCATCCTGACGCTCACCACGGAGAATTGATCACTGGAGGGCAGGCAATACTTGAAGGAACCGATGAGGTGATTGCGACCGTTCATAATCCGATAGCTACGAATTTACCAGCGTTCTCTCTGAAGGGAATTTTTACTCAGGGGATCCATTTTTATAGCACAAACACCGGGCAAAAAACCAGAGCATATCTCTTCGTTGACCAATTTATCCTTGGTAAGGCCAATGGACTTGGCGATATGGAATTTGCCTCCGTTGTTGCTGGTGCCGAAGTAGGGAACTATGTGTGGTGCGATGCCAATGGCAATGGGGTGCAAGACCCCACTGAGTTTGGGATCGATGGCATTGAAGTGGTATTGATTGATAAGGATAACGGTAACCAGCCTGTTGATACTGTTACGACGTCTGGGGGAGGAGGATATCTCTTCACGAACTTGTTGAACGATAACTGTTATGAGATTCGAATCAACCTTGACCAGTTGACAGCTCTCGGATATAGTGGGGGTGTGTCTCCGTTGGATGGCGATCCCGATACCGATATCGATTCCGATGGTGACGATCAAATGGTTCCCAATCATTCGGTAGCGATGTTTTGCACAGGATCTGCGGGCGAACACATGCATGATATCGATTTCGGATTTCTTGGTCCACAAGCTGATGATTGTACCCTCGCTGCATGTGATGATGGAATGAACCCTATGATGATTCCCTGCGCGAATTTTGATTCGGCTATGATTGCGCAGTGTGTGGATCCATCGGGAATGAACGTAGTGAGCTTCTATCCGACGTTCAACGATGCGGATAGTATGATGAACGAGATCACCGGTTCAACCATCCGCACTTGTAATGATTCATGCATCTATGCCAGAGTGATGAGACCAAGCGATCCGATGTGTTTTGCGATATCCAAGGTTACGCTTAATGTAATCGATGCGACAGGAACTGGTTCAATCGCATATGCAATAGCGGCCTGCCCGGATTCTGCGATCAACCTAAATCTTACCCTGATTGCACAAGGCCTGGATTTTGTACCCGGATCTGATACATTCTATACCGATCCCGGAAAGACCATGATGATCATGAATCCTACAATGTATACACCTCCTGGCTATCCCACCACTGTGTACTTCGGCGCTGAGATTTCTGGAATCGGTTGTATGGTTATGGGATCCATCATGATCGATTCGGTTGGGCTTGCTATGGTGAACGCCGGTGACTCTGCCATAGTTTGCGGTTTCGAGTGTATCGATCTCACCTCACTGGGTGCTTCTTTCAATGCAAACCAGTCCGGATCCACCGACGTACAGTGGCGATCATCTTCCGGTGCAGGAACATTTGTAGATGATAACACTTTTGCCAATGCCCGATTATACTGCCCGGATACGGTCGATGTGGCCAATGGCAGTGTAACCCTCTATCTAGAGGTATTGGATGACCCCTGTGGTGTGGATGTATTTGATTCGGTATTTATCCTTATTGAGCCGCCTGGTGCGAGAGTCATTCCTGGCCCCAGGAATAATGTAAGCTGTAAGGATTCATTTGCGATCGATCCCGGTGCTCACGATGATTTTGACGGTTGCCGGATAGTGGTGAATTGTGTGGATACGCTGGTTGGTGATGTGGTAGACTACAGTACAATCGTAGCAGATTGTGCCGATACAACCACCGTGGGTATTGCACTCAACTACGATGGCATGGATGATTATGTGATCAACGGAAATCCTGATTATATCGGTGTAGGTGAAGTAGGTGAGTTTACGATAGAAGCTTGGATCAGGATGGAAAGCTATAATGCTATGATGGCTCCGATTGGTGCCGCAATTTTAGGGGATCTCCGGGTACTTGGTACTGGAGGAGTGTTGCTTGCAGTGGATGCAGCTGGCTTTATCCAAATTCATATAGACGGTCCGGGATATGTGGTCACTTCGGCTCAAGTGCCTCTCAATGAGTGGACACATATTGCTTTAGTCCAAGATGGAGATGGCATACATTTGTATGTCAATGGTCTCTTTGTCGAGACGATTACCAACAATACTTATGCTGAAGTGGCAGATACTTTGGTCTTGGGTGCATACACTCGTGACCTGGCGACTTTCAACAATCATTTTGATGGCGACATGGACGAGGTGCGGATCTGGGATCATGCCCGGGAGCCGGAAGCCATATCATGTGACTTAAGTACGGACTTGAGTGGCACTGAGGAAGGATTGGTGGTTTACTACGACTTCGAAGTAGGTACACCTTGCGCAGATAATACTGGTCTTACGGCCCTTCCGGACGTGACAGGAAATGGTCACGATGGAACCCTGGTGAACTTTGACCTGACCGGGGGACTTGCTGATCCATGCGAGTCTAACTGGACCGATGGAGCACTCGCACCATTTGTCAAGTATATCGTGAGAACGTTTGAATTCAGGTACAATAAGCAGACATTCTATTGTATGGATACCATCGGTATTCGCGGTCTGAATTGGGACTTATTCATATGTCCTCCTGAGAGGGATACGGTCTATTGCAATGATCTATACCGATACTTGAATGGCCTTATCGGGACAGGTGACATAGAGGTGCCGGATAGTTTGATGGATTTAATACCTATGGATTTTCTCAAAGATGAAAATGGAAATCCGTCTCCTCTGGAAACAGGAGTGCCAACCGCTGGCGGTGTGCCTCTATGGCCTCCACTGCCAGGCCTCTGCGATGTCCAAGTACTCTACAAAGACTGGGTGTTTGAAGGCGATTGTCCAAAAACGATCCATCGTCAATGGTTTATTAAGAATAGTTGCCTGGGCACCTTCGATACCTGTGACCAATGGTTGATGATCGCCGATACAATGGGGCCATTTGCTGATTTCAGGCAATTTTTTGGCGATGAGGAAGATATAATTGAGCTATTCTTTGGACTTTTTGATATCAACAAAGCAGACGATCATGAATGTTACCATGAGTTCATGGTTCCACCAATTGCGGTGGTGGATTCTTGCTCTGGTGTCAAGCAGGTTAAGGCCAATGTGAACGGACAAACGGTTGCCATGGAGTATAATCCACAGACGGGAATGTGGGAAACAGATGTGAAAGTGAAAGTTCCTGTGACCCAGTTTGGAGAAGCTGATGATTTTTTTGGTGGCTTCTTGGATGGCATTTTTGACCAGAGTTTCTTCACTTATGAGTTCTTAGATAGTTGTCATAATCAGAGTACGGGATTATTCGGAGACCTATTCGAAGGTCTGGACACCCTTCCTATCATAGTGGCAGATGGTACACCCCCCGTAACTATTTGTAACAAGGGAGTGAATGTAACTGTCACAGATACCACTGTGTGGGTGCCTGCAACTACCTTTGATGAGGGCAGTTGGGACAATTGTGGAGTGGGATTGGTATTAGCAAGACGTACGGACTGGGCTACTGCATGTGGCGTGGATCTTTGCGACAGTCTGCTTTTAGTTTCTGTCGGAGAACATGGTGATTCGTTGTGGTGTGCTGTGCTGGAAAAAGATAAGAATATCAATCCTGTCGAGGCTCACTATGCGAAAGCCATTGACTGGCTTTGTACCGATCGACGGGTTTGTAATTATCCCATCCTAGCAGGTTGGGCCTATGATTTGATCAGATATGGTACATTGGATTGTATTGATCATCCCTATCCTGTGGATGAGGCCTATCTGGATCATATACTTAGTGGTACAGGTGAGAGTGAATTGGACTTCATATTTAGCCTCCTTTTGCCCTGCCTTAAGGATATCTCTTTTGAAGACCTAATCGAGAATCCTGGACTATTTGAAGAGCAAATAAGCGAGGAAGTATTCTTCGGAGCCCTTCAGGATTTGTTCAAGATTCTCTTTGCACGTGGAAACGGGTTCTTTAATCTCTTCGGTGGGAACTCAGATGGATTCGGTTCTTTCATTGATGACATTGGCAAACAAATTGGCGGCGGCTGGAGCGAAGAAGTGCCCTTCTGTTGTGAAGATGCATGTCAGGAAGTTACTGTAGAGATATTGACCATGGACTACTGGTGTAACTGGAGCAAGTGCTGGACCACGGTACGGGTAGAAGATAAGACACCACCTAAAGTAGAGTGTGAATTGTTTGATGTGACGGTGACTTGCGCCTCTTATAAAACGTACTATGAGGATGCGGTGAATGCAGCTTTAGACGGTGATTTCGAACCTCTGCAAGATGCACTTGGCCGATATGACAAGGTCGAATATGATGCTTACGGACAAGCTCCCGATAAGAGTGAATTTACCATTTACGAACTCGATTGCGATTCCAGCCTGGTTACAAAGGATAGTCTGGTATACGATGAGCATTTCGGATACGTTTGGGAGACTTTCACCTACTACCGGGCAGAGTATGACACCACAAGTCGAACTCAGTACAATGGTCAGGTGGCTGACAATTGCGGCCTGATCTGCATTGAAGAGATGCCTTGGATCAGTATCGACGAGTGTGGCGTGGGCTTTGTGAAACGAACCTTCAAATTCGTGGGTCAATGCACCATCGAAGGCTCAGGCCACGTAGCTGATACCGTAGTCCGGCATCAGACAATCTATATCACCAATGATTGTTCGATTACGAAGGCGATGTTTGAAGTGCCAAAGGATACTATGGTGTTCGATTGCGGCATCCAGTATGATCCGGACGGTAGCGGTAATGTAAGTGGAGCGGCTGATCCGAGTCTGACAGGCCAGGCCACGTACACATTTGACAACGACTGTCGATTGGTGGGTATTGGCTACTACGATAAGGTCTTCCGTATTGTAGGTGGAGATGGAGCTTGCTGGAAGATCATCCGTACTTGGTGCTTTGCTGACTGGTGTTACATCGGTGACGAACCTCAGGCTCCGGGATGGTGGTTTGATAAGAAGTACGAAGGGAAATATATCCAGTGTGAGCAGAAGATCATTCTTCTCGATTCCACGCCACCCATCTGTACTATTGATGAGATTCCGGATGTAATCGAAGCAGCTGGTTGTTTCTATACATTGAATACTAATGTCACCGTGACGGACGAATGTGGAGTACTCAGCTACTACTGGCAATTGATCGACACTAAGACCAGTACAGTTGTGACTCAGGGTGATGGTGAGTTTGACAGTGAGGTGACCGATGGGTTTTCTATCTCTGCGGCAGATCTAGGCTTAACGACATACAAGCTCAAAGTAGTGGTGCGCGATGATTGTCAGAATGAAAGCCTTTGTGAAAAGACCTTTACCGTCGATGCAGATCAGAAACCAACTCCCGTATGTCTTTCCAGTATCACTGCTGAATTGACGCCTATGGATCTGAATCAGGACGGTGTGATTGATACTGCGATGGCAACTGTATGGGCTGCGGAATACAACAGCTCCAGCATTGCATCCTGCGGCAGCAGCACTTCTGGATTAACCTTCCTCATCGATGATGGCACAGGCGAGGCTGAACTACCTCCATTATCTGCAACAAAACTTGATCTGGGGTGCGAGCACGTCGGAACTCGACTCGTAAGGATGTATGTTCTCGACCAAAGAGGTACTTGGGACTACTGCTCTGTCATGCTGATAGTACAAAACAATATGGCAGGATGCGGTGGAACTGCAACCTCGATTGGTGACCTTGGTGGTGCTATTGTAACTGAAGTAAATGATCCGGTAGAATTGGTGGATGTCAAAGTGGAACTACCTGATGGTCAGATGCTGATGGAAGCCGAAGACGTAAGTGGTTCTTACAACTTTGAATTGCAGACGGGTACAGAAGTATACATCAAACCAAGCAAGAACACAGATTACATCAATGGTGTCAGTACTAGTGACTTGGTAGCTATCCAGAAGCATATTCTAGGTAAGAAGCAGCTTGATTCCTGGTATAAAGAAAAGGCGGCCGATGCCAGCGCTGACGGTAAGATTACACCTGTGGATCTCATTCAGCTTAGAAAGTTGATTCTCGCTAAAATCGATGTACTACCGGACAATTCCAGTTGGAGATTCTATGACAGGCTCACTAATGCTGAAACATATCACATCAATCCTATGTTGGAGAGAATGGTGGTAGACTTTGTTGGTGTCAAGATCGGAGATGTAAACCTCGATAATGATCCAAGCCGTAAAGCCGGCCGCAGTAGCAGATCACTAGTACTCACGGCTGATGACGTGAAGATCCAGGCTGGTCAGAGCAAGCGTGTCTCGATCAAGGCTGGAGATTTTGCGGATGTGCAAGGCTATCAATTTACGTTGCAGGTCGATCCTGCGAAGGTAGTCATCGATGGTGTTGAGCCAGGCAAAGTGCTGGATTTGGGAGGAGAGCAATTCAATCTTGATCACTCCAAAGCTGGTTGGTTAACCACGTCATGGCATGACGGCCAGGGTGTGGTTAGAACTGTCGGTGCTGGAGAAGTGATCTTTGACTTGTTTATCACCGCGAAGGAAGAGGTGCACTTAAGCGATGTAATAACAATAACAAGTAAGCACACTATCGCAGAGGCCTATCAGTCAGACGGATTGATCATGGATGTAGCGATTCGATTTGACGCTGTCGGCTTGAATTCAAGAGGTTTTGCTCTTGATCAAAACAGGCCGAATCCATTTATGGAGTCAACCATTATTGGATTCAGCGTGCCGGAAGCGACGCAGGCTACGATTTCAATTTATGACGTTACAGGTAAGCAAGTGAAGGTGCTGGAGGGATTTGTGACCAAAGGCTATCACGAATGGACTGTGAACGACCTTGGCACCCATCAATCCGGAGTGCTCTACTACATGTTACAAACGCAAACACATTCTGCAGTGAGGAAGATGATCCGAACAGAATAGAATCTGAATGTGAGATTATAGGAGAGGCGATTTGGTTGACCGGATCGCCTCTTTCCATTTAGGCGAGGGCCTGTGTCAAATCTTGATGAATGTCAGCAAAATCCTCAATCCCGACAGATAGTCTGATGAGGCCGTCAGTGATCCCCTGTGCTTCGCGGACATCCCTGGGGATATTCAAGTGCGACATGCTTGCCGGATGAAGGATAAGAGTATCCACGTCTCCTAGTGTTGGAGCTAACTTGCAAAACGAGATCTTTCTCATGAAGGAGAGGCCGTGTTGAAGTCCGCCAGACAACTCAAAGCTTAGCATTCCGCTGAATCCTCTCATTTGCTTTTTGGCCAAAGCGTGATCAGGATGATTTACCAAGCCTGGGTAGTTGACTTTTACTACTGACTGTTCTGCTTGTAATGCTTCTGCCAGCTTTTGCGCATTTTGACAGTGTCTGTCCATACGCAGCGAGAGCGTCTTCAGTCCATTATGGAGTAGCCAGGCGTCCCAGGGATTGGCATTGGTACCGGCCAGTTTCATCACCGGCCAAATCCTTTCTTGAAGGAATTCAGCATCCTTAGCTACCAGAGCCCCTGCAATGGAATTGCCATGACCATTCAGGTATTTCGTAGTGGAATGGATGATGAAGTCGATGTCATATTGAAGAGGTTTTTGCAAATACGGAGTTGCAAAAGTATTGTCAATCACGGAGATTACCTGGTACTTCTTTGCCAACAAGCCGATATTTTTCAAATCGATGCAAGACAGCGTCGGATTGGCCGGACTTTCACCATAGATCATCTTAATGGAGCTATCTGACTTAAGTTGCAGCTCAATTGATTCCGGATCAGATAGATTACTGAATACGGGCTTTATTCCATTTGGAGCCAGTATCTTCTGAAACTGCTCGGTAGTGCCACCATATAAATTGGCTTGGGTCAGGAGCTTGTCTCCCGATTTCAGGGTGCCAAGAATCAGGGAGAGAATGGCAGACATTCCGGAGCTAAAAAGTATACATCCCGGTTCGGCACCTTCGACATCATGACCTTCCAACTTGGCGATCTTACTGGCTACTGTCTCGATTGTGGGATTGCCATATCTGCCATATACATGACCTTGTTCTTCACCTGAAAATATTCTGATCCCTTGGTCGATATCTGTGAATGCAAAAGATGAGGTTGCGTACAAGGGAAGGATATGAGGATCCGTCGTTCGATTTTCTTTAATTTCGCGGACGCAAGTCGAGGTAAATCCCATTTTTTGAGTCATAAGGTTCCAGTCAGTTGAATGTTGAAGATAACAATTTGGAGTATCCACCTATCGAGGATGATGAAGGGGAGGAGGATCTGGTCGACCAGCAAATCATAACTGCGGATCGGGGCCAGGGACCAGTGCGTCTGGATAAGTTTTTGCTGGATCGTCTCAATCAGGTATCGCGGAACAAGATTCAGAATGGAATACGGTCGGGAGCAATCCTTGTCAACAATAAGGAGGTAAGACCAAATTATAAGGTGCGACCGCTCGACGAGATCAGTGTGGTCACTCCCCGTCATGAAACTGTACCTCTTACTGCCGAACCTATCCCACTGGATATTATCTTTGAAGACGAAGATCTTCTTGTGGTTAACAAACAACCCGGTCTGGTGGTACACCCGGGTGTGGGTAATCGCAACGGTACCTTGGTGAACGGACTCATACATCATCTTGACCAAAGTAAACTTCCACTACTCAAGGGAAATCCTGAAGACAGGCCAGGCTTGGTTCACCGGATTGATAAGGATACCAGTGGCCTACTGGTAATAGCAAAGAATGATTTTACATTGAGTGCTCTGGCCAGGCAGTTTTATCATCATTCGGTTAAAAGGACTTATCAAGCTCTGGTGTGGGGTCAGCCTGACCCCGAAGAGGGGACGATCAATCTACATATTGGTAGACACCCCAAAAATCGCCTGATCCAAACCACCTTCCCCGAAGGGGAACAGGGTAGAAGAGCAGTTACCCACTTTAAGGTGCTTGAACCTTTGTACTATGTCAGTTTGGTGCAATGTACGTTAGAAACTGGAAGGACTCACCAGATCAGGGCGCATATGCAAGCCATTGGCCATCCACTCTTCAATGACTATCGCTATGGAGGTGACCGGATATTGAAAGGTACTATTTTTCAAAAGTACAGGCAGTTTGTGGAGAACTGCTTTAAAATGTATCCACATCAAGCACTCCATGCCAATACATTAGGCTTTAAACACCCCGGAACCGGTGAGGAACTGTTATTTGAACAAGAATTACCCGAGGGGTTCCAGATGTTACTGGAGAAATGGAGGAATTACGTGAATACCAGACAGCACTAAAATGAAATATCCAGCGATTTCCGTATTGGGTGAACTAAAAAGCTGGTTGGAACAAAGTGATAGTCAAGAATTGGAATTGGCGATCATCAAGGCCCAAACAGAGAATCCATGGTTTACCAGCCAAAACAGTCACCAGGCACTGGAAGCAATTTGTGAGGAATATCTGGATACTGGAAAGTTGGAGACCTGGCTCTCAAAGTATCCTAGTCTCCCCTTGGAAAGCACAAAGAAAATTGGGCTTATCATGGCAGGTAACTTGCCTGTGGTGGGATTCCACGATTTGCTATGTGTTCTGGTTAGCGGACATTCTGCTTTGGTCAAATTGTCGGCTAAGGATATGGTCCTGCCAAAGCTTCTTATCGAGAAACTCATAGATTTCGACAAGTCCCTCGATTCAAGAATTCAGATCATGGAAAGGTTGACTGGTTTTGATGCAGTGATCGCAACCGGCAGTAACCATTCAGCCCGCTATTTCCACCAGTATTTCGGATCGTATCCACACATCATCAGACGTAATCGCAATGGCGTTGCAATTCTGGGAGGGGAGGAAAGCCCGGCAGAGTTGAAAGCGCTTGGCAAGGATATCTTTAGTTTTTTCGGACTTGGTTGCCGGAATATTTCCAAGGTATATGTGCCAGAGGGTTATGATTTTGAACCCCTACTTAAAATTTTGGACCACTATCAACAGATCATGCTTCATCCGAAGTATGGAAATAACTATGAATACAACTTCGCAACACTGGTAATCAACAGAGAACAATACATGAAGAATGCCTGCGTAATATTGCTGGAAAATGAGGCCATCCCAAGTCGAATTGCTACCCTCCACTACAGTTATTACCTAAATGGAAAGGAACTAACAAGACAACTTCAGGA
This sequence comes from Lewinellaceae bacterium, assembly GCA_024644235.1. Classification (GTDB taxonomy): domain Bacteria; phylum Bacteroidota; class Bacteroidia; order Chitinophagales; family Saprospiraceae; genus JAHELJ01. The sequence goes on along the minus strand of JAHELJ010000011.1, from coordinate 57,512 downwards.
ACACTTCAACAAGATTCAATGTATTGTTGCATCAGAACCAATCTGGCCCTTTCCCACAATTAAGTTTGGGGAGACACAAAAGCCATCTTTGGATGATTATGCTGACGGAATAGATACTATGCAATTCCTTTCTCAACTGAATAAAACATGAAGAAAAAGGAGAGAGCACTGGCTATTGCCAGGATTCTGGATGAGCATTTTCCCGATCCTCCCATTCCACTGCAACACAAGGATACCTATACACTACTGATTGCGGTATTGCTATCTGCTCAGTGTACCGATGAAAGAGTGAACAAGACAACCCCTGACCTGTTTCAACTGGCTGACAATCCTCATGATATGAGCAAACTGCCAGTAAGACAGATTGAGGAAGTGATACGACCTTGCGGCTTGGCTCCGGCCAAATCAAAGGCGATTTCAGGCCTTTCTCAAATTCTTGTCGAAAAGTACAATGGCAAAGTGCCTGATAGCATGCGTGAATTAGAAGGACTTCCGGGAGTAGGGCACAAAACTGCATCAGTGGTTTTGTGCCAGGCATTTGGGAAGCCTGCCTTCCCGGTAGACACCCACATTCACCGGTTAGCCTGGAGGTGGAAACTAAGTACAGGGAAGAACGTAGCACAGACCGAGAAAGATTTAAAGAAACTATTCCCAGAGGAAATGTGGATCAAGCTGCACCTTCAGATCATATATTTCGGTAGAGCTTTTTGCCCTGCACGAGGACATGATCCTTGGGCATGCCCGATTTGTCGCGAATTTGGAAGACGATCCATGTTTGCCTCTAAAAAGGATAGTTGATCGCAAAATTCAGGTTGAGCAATTCCCTTCCCGGAACGCCGGCCTTGAGCGCCCGGTAACTGCCTTCTTCATCTGGAAACGGATTTCGCAGTTTAAGGCCCAGGTCTATCACTACCTTGAAGTAGTCTGCATCAAACCGAAATCCAGCACCGGAGCCAATGGCAATTTGCCGCAGAAACTGGGAGGTGAAAACGCCACCTTCGCGATCGTCTTTCTTCAAGGTCCAAATGTTGCCTGCATCAAGAAAAATAGCTCCTTCCAATCTCCATAAAATATCGAATCTGTATTCGACATTAAGGAGCAATTTAATATCACCGGTCTGGAAGAAAGGAAGGTTCTTTTCTCTGGTCACTGTAGTGTCAACATGTGCACCGGGGCCAAGTTCACGTATCTTCCAGGCTCTGATACTAATTGGACCTCCCAGATAAAACTGTTTCACATAGGGTACAAGCTCGGAACTGCCAAAGGGCAAAGCCACTCCGACATTGGCCCTGAAAGCTAGAGATTGTTCGGGATTGATTTGTCGATACAATCTACCATCGAGGTCGAGTTTGCCGAATTGTGCAAAGGTAAGATCGCCGATTCTGAATGGTTTTGAGAGTCCATTGGCGATCTCATTGATCAGATATATTTCTACCCCAGACAATTCAAAACTACTTATGAAAGCAGAACTGATTCCACGGGGACCTTGCAGTTTTTCGATAGAGTAAACTAGGCGGTTGAAGAAGAAACTGGTAAAGAGCTGAGGAGAGAAGGAGCGGAAGGCAAAGGTGTTTTCATCATATAGCTCCAGAAAGTCGTCCTTCAGATTGGGGTCAAAGTATGTGAAAGAGGGATGAGTGATCTGGATACGGGTACGGCGACCGAGCTGACTGTTTACGGCACGGAAACCGTATTCAGCAGTGAAAGAGTTGTAATTGAAGAATCGGAACAACTCCACATATTCGTAGCCGATATTTAGAATCGATGACGCATTATTCCGCAGATTATCAAAGTCTTCATTCTTGAGGATATTCCACTTATTCAAGAGTTTGTAAAAGTTGAAAGGATCGGCAAAACGGGGAAACTCCAGGGAATTGTTGAAGTTCACGTTAGCTGCATTGAAAATGCCGCCTTGATCGGGATCAACTTCAAAGCTTACATCAATGGCATTAGAAAGGCGTTCTGATCCGCTGAGAAAATTGTTATTGATCAGGTTGACACTTCCTCCTATACCTAGAAAGGACTGACTGCTCACTTGCGTTTGGCTTACCTCAAATTCATACTCTGTCTCAATTCGCTTGGCAGGAACCAGGTCAATATTAAGATCAATCAGATGACTGTCACGTTGGCTTGTTTGGATGTCGGCAAAGCGAATAGCGGGAAGCTGCAACTGATTTCTGGTTTGGTACAAGGCTTCGCGTTGATATAGATCGCCTGGTCTCAACTTGATGTATTTGAGGAGGGCATTGGGTTTTACCCGGTTACGCTGATTAAATCCCACAAACCGTATAGAGTCGCGGATAGTTACTGTGTCGGTGCTGGTTCTCCTTCCTTCAAAGCGGTTGCGGACGGTGATCGAAGAAATACTCTTTGGGGTCAGACGTCCTTCCTGACCAGTCAGAATGCGTAATCTTAAATCCACGGTACCACCCGTTGAATCAGTGGCTTCCAATACCGAGAAATTTCTAAAGGTGAAGCTAGCATAACCAGAATTCTGAAGAAGATCAGTGATTCTCTGCTTTTCCAATCCAAGTAAAGAATTCGACACCGGTGCTCCGGGTTGAAGGTATGATTGTGGTAGGGTTGGAGCTATGATCCCTTCAATGGTATCATTGGGATAGACCAATTCGAATGAGCGCACAGTATAGAGATGATTGGGTTGGGCAAAATATGTTACGGACACCATTTTGCTTTCAAGGGTATCGGTGTACCAAACCTTGGCATTGAGATATCCCTTCCTGAACAATAGCTCTGTCATACTTTCCACCGTCTCCTGAGTCTGGTTTTCATCATACATGCTGGGAGGTTCGGCCAGTCGGCGCTGAATGAACTTGTCAAAATCAGTGCTATCTTTCTTTTCCTCCTGCCGATAGTAAAACCAGAGTCTGGGTTTGAAGAAAATGAATGCCTTGTCGTTGGGCAATTGACGTAATTGGGCTCTCAATTCATATTTGAGGGCATTCTTTTCCGAATTTCTTTGATCAGAAAGGATGACGATTTTGGTCTTGTCCAACAACTGATCATCTTCGGAAAGGTACTTTTGTGTATTGCAGGAAACCAGCATGATCAGGGTCACAAACATTGCTATCCAACGGGTGATCAAAGTAATCGGACTTATTGGAGGAAATTGATATTTTGGAAAATGGAGCAAAAGGAGCTATCGAAGAACCGGCTTAAGTATTTACAATCATTAAAACTAAAAAAGTATCGGCTAAAGTATGGCTGCTTCCTCGCCGAAGGCCAGAAAGTGGTGAAAGAACTACTGGATGATAAAAAGGTGAAAATCAAAGCACTATATGCGTTGCCTTCATGGTATGATAAAGGTCCAGTAATTCCCGACAACGAGCATATAGAGTTATTTCGAGTGTCCGAAGCCGAGCTCGATAGGATTTCCTCTCTTCAAAATTCAAATCAAGTCATCGCCGAATGTCAAATGATGCCTCCTGACCTACCTCTGAATTTGAAAGGTTGGATTGTTTATCTGGACGGTTTGCAGGATCCGGGCAACGTTGGTACTATCATTCGTACAGCTGATTGGTTTGATTGTGCTGGAGTAGTGCTAAGAAAGGGCAGTGTCGATATCTACAATCCAAAGACGCTTCAGGCTGGCATGGGAAGTATCGGCAGATTGCCAATTGCTTATATGCATGCCCATGAGCTAAGGGATCACTATCCTGACCACACCTGGTGGTTGGCTATGCTCACTGGTACGGATGTCCGTCAGACCAAATTTGAACAACCTGGTATCCTGGTTATCGGTCACGAAAGTAGTGGAATAAGTAACGATTTCGAAGATTTTCATCCCCGCGCCATTGCATTACCAAAGCTTACCAAACGAAAGATTGATTCGCTAAATGCAGCAAGTGCCACAAGTGCCCTTCTTGCCATGATTACCTTGAGAACTTCCTAGAGAAGTTTTTCGATTTCGGCATCTAGCTGATATGGATTCACGGTCGTAGAGGCGATCACCCCATTCTTATCAATCAGGAATGTCTTGGGTATACCGCGTACACCATAAGTTGCTGCTGGTGCCGAGCTCCAATATTTGAGATCACTCACATGGTAAGGCCATGCCAGCTTGTCCTGCTGGATTGCCTGCACCCATCGGGCAGCTTGACCGGGCCGATCCAGGGAAACACTGAATACAGTGAAGCCTTGATCCTTGTATTTGTTGTAGGTTTTGACCACATGAGGATTTGCTCTCCTGCAGGGACCACACCAACTTGCCCAAAAGTCCAGCAATACCACCTGTCCCTTCAAATCAGATAATTTCATCACTTGTCCATCCGGATTTGGCAAGGCAATGTCTGGAGCAGGTTCACCCACCTTAATCTTCTCCTGAGCCTGCATCCGGGCGATCTGCTTCTCTAGATTGGTGACTTCGGTAGAGTAAAGTTGGGTATACTCAGAATCAGGATATTTCGCCTGAAGCCGGTTGGCCACCTGCTTCATTGTAGATATTGAAGATGCCGATGGGGGAAGAGCAACAGCATAGTGCATGGCAGCAAGTGGATCTTCGGTGTCGGCCACGAGCTGTACCAGGCCACTGGCATTAATTTCCTTGCTGCGAATCTTACCCATATTTGCTACCATTTCGGCAGCGCCTGGGGCACCTTTAATTTCAAAATTATATTGACCAAGGTTCTCCAGATCTGAATTTATTTCAACTTTCTTCTCCGTTCCATCCAGGAAGATAAAAGCTCGTTGTGAGCCAACCCGTACCCGGTAGATCCCCGGCTGAATGCCTTCTTCCAGAGCGATGGAAAACGAACCGTCCGGACCTATGGGAGTTCTGGCTACCACCTGTGTTTTATTCATGATTACCTGGTCGAAAAATACTTGCATATCCTGCGCATTTGCAATCTTTCCCTCGATCAGTGTTCCTTTAGTTGGTTGGACGGAATTGCAGGCTACCGCCAACAGCATCAGAGCGGCTAAAACATGGGTAATAGCTTTCATAAATAGGCTTTATTTTTCTAAATAGTTCTCCAGAGCAGTGTCGTACTCCGTTTTCCAGTCGCAAATATCTCCAAAATCGAGCATATTCACTCGAATTGGTCCCTCTGTCACTGTCCCTAGCACGATAAACGGAATATTTTCCGCTGTTAGTATGTCCTTTAATTCACTTGCTCGGTCTGGTTTAATTGTGACTACTACCCGGCTTTGACCTTCTCCAAAAAGATGCCGGTCAGCCCTTAGATTTGGGTCCGTTTCTATTTCAAAGCCAAGTTCATGAGGCATTCCACCTTCCAGACAGGTGGCAAATATTCCGCCTTCAGAAACATCATGAGCAGATTGGAGCACTTTTCCTTTTATCAGCCTAGATACAACTTGCTGCAATTTGATTTCTTCTTGCATGTTGAAGTAGGGTACTTTACTTTCTGCAACACTAAGGATGCGCTGGCTGTACTCAGATGAATTGATGTCTCCCAAGTCAAGTCCAATACTTATAATTTGATTACCCACCTCCTTAAAACTCAAAGTCGTAATCAGTGCCACATCCTCAATGATTCCGAGCATGCCAATAGTGGGTGTTGGATACACTGGTTCTGTGCGATCCTCGAAGACACTTTGATTGTAAAAGCTGACATTACCTCCAGTCACTGGCGTTTCTAAACTGCGACAAGCGTCACCCATTCCTTTGACGGCATTTGCAAATTGCCAGAATGCCTCCGGATTATAAGGATTACCAAAATTAAGACAGTTGGTTACCGCTACTGGAACACCTCCGGAGCAAACTATGTTTCGTGCAGCTTCGGATACAGCAATCATAGCTCCTACATAGGGGTCGGCGTGAACATAGACCGAGTTGCAGTCAGTGCTGGTGGCCAGCGCTTTTTTCGTCCCTTTGAGGCGAATTATAGCTGCATCGGCAGGGTCATTAGTCGTAACTGTATTGGTTCTTACCATCGAGTCATACTGCTCATAAATCCATCTCCTAGACACCAGATTTGGCGATTGCATCAGTTCCTTGGCGATCGCTAAAAGATCTCTTGACTGGGTGGGAGAATCCTCATTGAGATCAATCAATGCACGGTAGTAACCAGGTTCTTTCTTCTCCCGATCGTAAACCGGAGCACCACCTCCCAGCACCAGAGAATGGGCATCAACATCTGCAACCAGTTCACCCCGGTTGTAAAATTTTAATCTGCCATCGTCGGTGACGGTTCCGATTTGCTCGCATTGAAGATCCCATTTGTCGAATACCTCTTCCAGCAAATGCTCCTGACCCACGTGGGCCACTATCAGCATACGTTCCTGAGATTCCGAAAGAAGGATTTCGAACGGCTCCATGTTCTCTTGCCGAGTAGGTACTTTATCTAAATCTATCCGCATTCCCGTTCCTGCTTTGGCACTCATTTCACTAGTGGAACAGGTGATTCCAGCTGCACCCATGTCCTGCATGCCAACGATTGCTCCGGTTTTGATTGCTTCGAGGGAGGCTTCAAGCAGTAGTTTCTCCTGAAAAGGATCTCCAACCTGTACAGAAGGAAGGTCTTCAGCGGAGTCTTCAGTGAGATCAGCAGATGCAAATGTTGCGCCATGGATACCGTCTTTGCCGGTTGCAGATCCTACTATAAAAACCGGATTGCCTGGCCCTTCAGCCGTTGCCGATACCGTTTCACCTACTTTTACCACGCCTACCGACATGGCATTAACAAGAATGTTTTGATTATAGCATTCGTGAAAATAGACTTCCCCTCCGATCGTGGGAATTCCGAGGCAGTTTCCGTAATCACCAATACCTTTTACGACTCCCTTCACTAAGTGTTTTGTACGGCTTTCGGTGATTTTACCGAAACGAAGTGAATTAAGAGCAGCGATCGGCCTTGCACCCATAGTGAAAATATCACGATGTATGCCTCCGACACCAGTGGCCGCCCCTTGATAAGGTTCGATAGCAGAAGGATGATTGTGAGATTCAATCTTGAAGGCGCAGGCCCAACCGTCGCCAATGTCAACCAGACCGGCATTTTCCTCGCCTGCACTGACAAGGAGTTTCCCTCCCTCTCTCGGCAATGTTTTGAGATGTTTGATTGAATTCTTGTATGAACAATGTTCTGACCACATTACCGAATAAATGCTCAGTTCAGTGAAATTTGGCCTCCTACCCAGAATCTCACAGATACTGTCATATTCCTCTGGTCGAAGGCCCAGTTTCTGAGCTGTCTCCACTGTTGGTATTGTCTGCACTGCTGTCATGCTGTGGTGCTTTGAGAAAATTGATATTAGGAAATCGCAAATATAAGAGATTGTTTTTCGAACACACCTTTAACCACCAAGACTAATCGCTATTCTTCATATCTTGACCTACTCAACTGCACTGAACATGAAACCACTTACCGTCTTCGCTTTTCAATTCCTCTTATACCTTCCGTCAATGAGTCAGCAGAATCTACAACAACAATCAGACACCGCTGGGAATTACGTTCTATTTAGCACTGAGCAACTACTCGAGGTTAAAGCTGGAATGGATCGTACCTATCTGCCGTTCTTTGACAATGCCAACCTCAGTATGGGGATTTATGAATTGAAGGCAGGGGCCGTTGACGAGCAAAATCCACACGAATTGGACGAAGTCTACTATGTCCTGGACGGAAAGTGTAAGTTTGAAGTCGAGGGAGAAAGCATGGATGTAGTGCCGGGCGCTATTCTGTTTGTTCGGGCCAAAGCATCTCATCGTTTCTACGACATCGAAAATGATGTCAAGCTTCTGGTCTTCTTTACAAAAAGCACGAATTAAGACGATACAAACAAGCAGAAGGATAATTTGATATTTTGATCAAATGTCGATATATTCGGAATATTTACGATGAATAATTCGGCATATTTTTATGTCATATATTAAAGGTAGGGGAGCTCAGATCAATCCCAATGATCCCTTTTCCAGCCTGGTCAGGGATGAGCAGATTCCCCAGGAAGAAGTAGAAGAGGGCCGCTTGAGGAAATCTGAGGCCATCCTAGTGTACCCCAAGTCTATTGTAAACAAGGTTCCTAGCCCAGATGTGGGTATGGAGTATTCCTTAAATCCATATCAGGGCTGCGAGCATGGGTGCATTTACTGTTATGCTCGAAATACGCATCCCTATTGGGGCTATAGTGCCGGTCTCGACTTCGAAACCAAGATTATGGTCAAGAAAAACGCACCCTACCTGCTTGAGGAGTTTCTGAGAAAACCAAAGTGGGATGGGACGCCGATCATGCTGTCGGGTAATACGGATTGTTATCAGCCCCTTGAAAAAAAGTTTGAAATCACCAGGTCCCTGTTGAAAGTTTTTTGGAAGTATCGACACGCCACCGGGATCATTACAAAGAACAGTCTGGTGAGGCGCGACATTGACATCCTGAAAGATCTGAATTCGCTTGGACTCGTGAAAGTTGCCATCTCCATAAATACCTTGAATGAATCCCTCAGAAGAAAACTGGAACCAAGGACCGCCTCAGTAAAGGAGAGATTGAAGACCATGGCTTTTCTGGCGAAAGAAGGAATTCCAGTGATGGCTATGGTGGCACCTGTCATTCCTGGTCTGAATGATCATGAGATCATCGAAATAGTGCGCAGGGCTGCACTCATGGGTGCTGGCAAGGCGAGGTATATCGTAGTCAGATTGAATGGCGATGTAGCTACGATTTTTAAAGATTGGTTGAGCAAGGCATATCCTGATCGATTAAGAAAAGTGATATCCAAGATCGAATTATGTCATGGAGGAAAACTAAATGACAGCCGTTTTGGGATGAGGATGAAGGGTGAAGGCAAGATTGCTGAGATCATCGCCGATCAGTTTCGTCTGGCTGTTAGAAAGTTTATGCCGGTTGAGGAAGCGGATTCTCCTCCAAATGTTCAGCATTATTTAAGAATGAAGAGGCCTCAATTAGACCTTTTTAACAGTCCCTAGTCGGTCATTCTGGATCCTTTTTCTCTTCAGCAACATTCGGAGTATCAGGAGTCGTTGCTTTATCAATGATGTCACTACCATCGGTTGATTCCTCACCATCGCTGGTACCATCATCCCCCAACTTAGTTTCCTGTCCATCAGATGTTTCCTGAGTTTTTGTTTCAGTTTGTGGTTCTGTTTCCGCCAGGATGGTTTGGACCTCTTTCTTCATTTCTTTGAGCTCTTTTTTGATAGATTTTGGTATGACCTCACCTTCAACCACCGGATTCAAGATGATTTCATCAAAGACTTTCACGATCCTGTTGGAGAAAAGTCCAAGATTCCGGAATTGACTTAACAATCCCAGAAAGAGATTGCTGTTGCGGGTGCCAACCTCTTGATTTTTGATCCTCTTGATTTGTCTTTTTCTCGCAACTCGTAGTAGCTTCAGAAACTCTGCCAGGCCATCGTGGATCTCGACCGCCAGATCTGTGTCCAGATTTTTAAAGATTTCCAAAATAGAAGCATAGCGCTCCTTAAGTACATTATGAATTAGTTGCAATTCTTCAATTTGATCGGGATGAAGGGGTTTGTGATTGTTGTCGATATGGCTCAAGTTGGTTTTGATCATAGTCATGGTCTCCTTGGCCATCTCATCCAGATAATCCACAACCAACATATAAAGGTGACCTGCTTCCAATTCATGATCAGGCACATTAGCCAGGGCGTTTCCTGAGCTTGCCTTTAGGCGGACGATTTTGTTCAGTACCGGTTTGAAGGACTGATGAGCCTGATTCAACACATTCAAGTTTTCTTCGCGTTGACCCCTGAGGACATCATCAACAAATCGGCTGTATTGATTAAAGAAGGTTTTGATCTGCCGGGCTGAAAGGTCGATAATTTTGGGCATTGTCAGCACTCCTTGTTCAGCACTTTTCTCCAATAGAACCTGCTCTTCGACCCGCTTGCTGTGGTATCTGTGTGTACGGTATATGATTACAGCGGCAATCAGTATCATCACGATGATCGCGATAAAGCCTCCAAAGTAAAAGATGATGGCCAACACAAAAGCCACCGCGAAAGCTGACAGGGCTGTAAAGAACCAACCGCCGATGACTGACAATACTCCAGAAACTCTGTAAACGGCACTTTCCCTTCCCCACGCTCCATCAGCCAATGAGGTGCCCATGAACACCATAAATGTTACGTAAGTCGTAGACAAAGGTAACTTCAGGTTAGTACCTATGGCTATGAGGATACTCGCAATTACCAAAGTTACCGAAGCCCTGATCATATCGAAGGAAGGTGCTTTTTTACCAAGATGTACCTGCCGCCTGGTAAATGGTGTTTGGTCAAACTGACGTTCGATGTTTTTCTGAAGTCCCGCAGGCATTATTTTGTTTACTGAAGTGGCCATTCTGGCAAAATTCCTCACCAACCGGCGAGATACGGTGAAGGAAGAGAACCGCTCGTGTCCTTCGTCCTGCCGACCGAGGTCCAACGAGGTTTTTACGACCGATTTGGCTTTCTTGGAAGTGTAGAGAGTGATCACCATGATTAACCCTGCCAAAAGAAGCAACAATGTGGGTGTCGGCACCTTGCCAGCCAATCCGTCCATCAACATTTGATCGGCTCCACTGCCTCCTGCCTCCACAAACAGCTGGTAGGAATTGTAGCCTGCTAATGGTACTCCAATGAAATTCACCAGGTCATTTCCGGCAAATGCCATAGCCAGTGCAAAAGTGCCAACCAACACCAATACTTGAAGTATGTTTACCCGGAAGATTCGGTTTAGTATGAATAAGACTAATGACCAGCCAAAAAAACTGACCACCATTATCAAAGTAGTTTTCTCCTTGATCAGGGTGACAAAGTCATCACTCATAAAAGACGCACCTTTAGCCCCTTTGATCAGCATGAAGTAGGTGATAGCCATAATACCCAGACCACCCCATAAAGCTCCAAAGCGGCGCATATTTTTTTCGTAGTCAAAGGAAAACAGGAGCCTGCTGAGGTACTGAGCGATGACTCCGCAAGTGAATGCAATCACAACACTAAGTAGAATTCCTGAAATAATTGCTAACGCCTTAGCAGAATTTATGTACTCGTACAGTTGAAGCGCGTTGGGATCTGTGAAAATCTTGATTGCAGAAATCGCCACAGCTGCCCCAAGTAGTTCAAATACAATGGAGACTGTAGTGGAGGTGGGCATGCCAAAGGTGTTGAACGTATCCAACAGTATGACATCGGTCACCATCACAGCTAAAAACAAGATAATGATCTCCGAGAAGTAAAAATATTCCGGATGAAAGATTCCTTTTCGTGCCACCTCCATCATTCCGCTGGAGAACGTAGCTCCTACCAACACACCAAGTGCAGCTACGAACATGATCAGTTTAAAGCTCGCTGCCCGAGCCCCTACAGCTGAGTTTAGGAAATTCACTGCATCATTGCTCACTCCCACCACCAGGTCTGAAATCGCTAAGAAGAAGAGAATAATTACAAGGACGAGGTAAAAGGTGGCCATTTTCGTTTAGTTTGGATGATTGCTGAGAGGCTACACAGTCTTAAATCTTATTCTAAGCTGTTTTTTAAATATATGTAAATTCCCTCGTCGTCATGTTAAATAATTGTAAACTTTCACTTAGCCTGCAGGTTAGAAATTGCAAATTCCATTAATTGGATCTCCATGAGTAAGAAGCGAAGTCCATTCAAGCTTAAAACGGAGGATCTACAGAGTCTCACTACTCGATCCCAGTTATTAGATCGTTTGAAGAATGCAAATGTTAAGCTGGATAAAATTGAGGCTATCATTCAGTACGAAAAGGAATTACAATTCCTCCAGATCGAACTGCTCAAATTGCAAAACTGGATCTTGAAGAACAAAAGGCGAGTAGTGGTAGTATTTGAAGGGCGAGATGCGGCTGGTAAAGGAGGAGCCATCAGGAGATTTCAGCGGTATCTCAATCCGAGATCAACGCGTGTGGTTGCTTTGAACAAACCTACTGATATTGAGAGAGGTCAATGGTACTTTCGCAGGCATGTGAAGGAACTCCCAAACCCGGGTGAAATAGTATTTTTTGATCGAAGCTGGTACAATCGAGCCGTAGTGGAACCAGTCATGGGATTTTGTACTAAGAGCGAATATGAGGAATTCATGCGTCAGGTGCCTGAATTCGAGCATATGTTATTTGAAAACGGGGTCAACATCATCAAGCTTTGGTTCTCAATCAGCCGGGGCGAGCAAAAGAAGAGGTTTAATTCGCGTAAAACCGATCCCCTCAAACAGTGGAAGCTAAGTCCGGTTGATTTGAAATCTCAAGAGCTATGGGATGTATGGACTCAATATAAGGAAGCCATGTTTAGTCGCACTCACACCAGTTACGCACCATGGATCATCGTCAAATCGGATAATAAGCGACTTGCCCGACTGGAATCAATTCGATTTGTTTTATCTCAATTTGAATATTCAAAACGAGATCAATCCCAGACCGTAATCTTTCCTGATCCCAATATCGTCCAACGGTTCCACCGGTCGATGTTACGTATTGATTGATTGAAGCTTAAAACTATTAAATGAAGTTGTCGCAAACTGATCTAAGATTACTAAGCAGTACCAAGGGATTGATTGCCCTGTTGTCGATAGATAAACCAGATTATCAGGAAGTACTTCACAAACTGAAATACGAAAAGGTCCTTAGTCATCTACAAATAGACTTGCTGAAAATGCAGAACTGGGTTGTGGAAAATGACCAGCGGATCCTGATCATCTTTGAGGGCGGTGAATTCGCCGGGAAGGGAGGAGCTATTCGTGCTTTTACGGAACATCTTAATCCTCGATCGCAGCGAACCGTTGCATTGCCAAAGCCCACTGCTGTGGAAGCTGGTCAATGGTATTTTCAGCGGTATGTCCTACAATTGCCAAAACCCGGGGAAATGGTCTTCTTTGATAGGAGTTGGTATAATCGCGCCATTGTTGAACCTGTAAATAAATTTTGCACGGAGAAGGAATATCAGCAATTCATGAAGGAAGTCAATCACTTTGAGAGTATGCTGGATAGTGATGGCATTATCCTGATCAAACTGTACTTCATGATTTCGAAGGGAGTACAAGCCAGACGGCTAGATAAAGTCCGAAAGAATCCTTTACGAAGATGGGAATTGACTGAAGTAGATGAAAACGCTCAAAAGCTATGGAACACCTACAAGGCGTATGAAAAAGAAATGTTTGAGCAAACTGATACTGATGCAGTTCCCTGGAAGATCATTGACAGTGATCATCTCCAGGAGGCTTACCTGGAGGCAATCAGACATGTTCTGAAGACGGTTCCGGTGAGTAGCTAGAGGAGTTTTTTCAGGTCTTTGACTTTACGGTGCTTTAGGATTCTTGCCTCCAGGTAAAAGATTGTTTCCTCGGCAATGTTCTTGGCCAGATCACCAACCCTCTCCAATTTATTGATTACTGAAAAAAGATAAAGTAGGAGATCAACCTTGGGATCTTTTTGAGAGGCATACCCATGCATTCTGGAAATTGCACTTCCATAGATTTCGTTCATGCTAATATCCTTGGCAAAGACTTCTCTAGCCAGGCCACTGTCCTCTTCAATGAAGGCTTGGGTCGCAATCTCTAGCATTTCCAGAGCCAGATCAAACATTTCGGCAAGTTTCACCTGCTTTAGCAGGTCCTTGGGATAAGCCCTTTTTACTTGCTTCTTTCTAACATACCGGGCGATCTTATCTGCATGGTCACCCACTCTCTCCAGATGGGATATGATCTTGGTCGATGCTAAAATAAGCCGGAGATCACTGGCAACTGGATTATACAATGCAATCAAGTTTTCACACTCCTTATCAATGCTCAGATCTGCGGCATCAACTCGCTTTTCCACATGATGCACCTCCTTTGCCAATGCGATATCCTGATCGATAAAGGCCTTTTCTGCTCGCTCCATCTGATTGGCGACCAAGTCCATCATCTGAATGATGTCTTTCTTAAGAGCTTTTAATTCTCTTTCGAGATTGGTCTGCTTTAAATCACTCATTTACGATTATTTTTAGCCAAATCTACCAGTGATATAGTTTTCAGTCATTTCCTCGTCCGGACTGGTGAAAAGCTTCTTTGTCTTGCTGTATTCGATCAATTTGCCCAAGTAGAAAAAGGCAGTACGATCACTAACCCGTCCTGCTTGCTGCATGTTGTGGGTTACAATTACGATGGTGTAATTGTCTTTCAATTGATGTATCAACTCCTCAATTTTTGCCGTTGCAATTGGATCCAGTGCAGATGCCGGTTCATCCATTAAAATTACGGATGGTTTGACCGCCAGAGTACGTGCTATGCAAAGTCTTTGTTGCTGTCCTCCGGAAAGTGCTAGCGCCGACTGCTGCAGATTGTCCTTGACTTCATTCCACAGAGCGGAAGCTTTCAACGAATTCTCCACAGCTTCATCCAATGTGGATTTATCACGGATGCCCTGAATCTTTAGGCCATAAGCAACATTTTCATAGATGGACTTCGGGAATGGATTTGGTTTTTGAAAAACCATACCCACCTGCTTGCGTAACTCCTCGACGTGAACATCTGATTGATAAATGTCCTTTTCATCCACACGAATAAGTCCCTCCATACGAAAGGTATCGATGTAATCATTCATGCGATTGAACAGTCGGAGGAAAGTCGATTTGCCACACCCGGACGGACCAATGAAGGCTGTGACGGTATTGGGATAGATTTGAATAGATACATCATCGATCACCTTTTTTTCACCGTAGAATACATTCACTGAATCACTACTCAGTTTAGCAATCTTTTTCTTTGAAGTTACATCGTCATCAGCAGGGGTTTTATCAGCTTGATCTGACTTGACGGACTTCGATAGGATTTTCTCATCCATTTTCTTTTTGTTGCCATCCTCAATAGTTTCAAAATGACTCTTGTCATCCGTCTTCTGCCCTTGCGTACTTGTTGAAAGTTGCTTTTCCAGTTCTTTACTCTTCTTTTCCATTACCAACTGACTTTTTTCTGCCATCGATATCTAAGATATACAGCGATCCCGTTTAGTAAAAAGGTCACTCCCAATAAGATGATAATCCCTGCTGCAGCATTGGTGATAAATGCAGGGTCGGGTCTCGATGTCCAGTTGAAAATCTGGATCGGAAGTACCGTAAATTCATCCATTGGACCCTTTGGAACAAAAGGGACGTATGCTAGCGCCCCAATCACGATGACTGGAGCTGTTTCACCGATAGCTCTAGACAGCGCCAGTATAATACCGGTGGCGATCCCACCCCCAGCCGCAGGCAGGATTTGGTATCTAAGTGTCTGCCATTTGGTGGCACCCATACCAAACGAAGCCTCCTTAATCGTTGAGGGCACTGCCTTGATGGCTTCCCTGGTAGCAACGATAATTATCGGCAGAATCAGCAACGCTAAAGTACAAGCACCCGCCAGAAGACTTCCGCCAAATCTCATGGTTCTTACAAAAATCTCCAGGCCAAGTATCCCGTAGATAACAGACGGCACCCCGGCAAGATTAGTGATATTGACTTCGAGCATGGACGAAAATCTGTTCTTTACTGAATACTCCTCTAGGTAGATTCCTGCTGCAACACCTACGGGTATTGAAATCACGGCTGTCATGACAAATAACCACAGCGATCCGGCCCAGGCTGTCAGAATACCTGCATTCTCTGCTTTTCTCGATGGAAGATTTGTCAAAAATTCCCAGTCAATCCTTCCCAATCCATCTTTCAGTATACTACCGATGAACACTGCTAAAAGCAAGATGCCTACACTGGTACTGACGATCCCAAGGTATTTGAAAATGAGATCTTGTATACGATTTCTAAGGTGCCTACTCATACTTTTCCTGATAGCGTTTCCGTATAAAAAAACTGATGTTATTCAGTATGAATGTGAATACAAAGAGGGTCAATCCAGCGGCAAAAATTGTTCGATACTCAATCGATCCGTATGGCACGTCTCCCAAACTCACTTGCACGATATAGGCTGTTATTGTCTCGACGGTCTCTAAAGGATTAAAAGTGAGGTTCGGTTGCTGACCAGCAGCGATGGCTACAATCATAGTTTCACCGATCGCTCGCGAAAGGGCCAGGATCACCGATACGATGATTCCAGAAGATGCTGCGGGAACCAAGACTTTGAAAGCGGTTTGATATCTGGTGGCACCCATACCATAAGAGGCCTCTCTGAGCGATTTTGGAACTGCGTGCAATGCATCCTCACTTAATGAAGAAACCATAGGGATGATCATCACACCCATCACAATTCCAGCAGAAAGGGCATTGAAAGTCGAAATAGTTGGGAAGATTGTCTTAAGAAATGGAGTAACCACAGTAAGGGCAAAGAAGCCATACACCACAGTTGGAACTGCTGCTAGCACCTCCAGCATTGGTTTAAATATGTTTCTTGTT
Organism: Lewinellaceae bacterium; assembly: GCA_024644235.1. GTDB lineage: Bacteria > Bacteroidota > Bacteroidia > Chitinophagales > Saprospiraceae > JAHELJ01. The sequence goes on along the minus strand of JAHELJ010000011.1, from coordinate 41,202 downwards.
CGTGAGCCTGCATATTCACTCAAATAGATCGCAATCATTATCCCTAATGGCAAAGCCACAGCTATTGCAACGAATGTGGTAAGGATGGTTCCACTGAGTAGCGGCAGAATACCAAAATGTTTATCTGCAAATAATGGCGTCCATTCGGGATCAGTCAGGAATTCGATAATAGACACATCGCGGAAGAAGACCAGGGATTGTGATAGAAGTACCCAAAGTATTCCCACAGTGGTGATAACAGTTACGGCAGCACAAAGCCAAAGTGCACCCTCAATAATTCGCTCCTTGGTCTTTACCATCATGACTGCTAGACCTGAGACTCTTGAACAAAGGTTCGAAACTTCTCCAATTGAGTCTGGTATTCTTGATTGGGTAATGGAATGTAACCTACATCTGTAACTAGGTTAGCAGCGTTCTGTAGATAGAATTCGACAAATTTGACTACTTCAGGTCGCTTGGCGCCTTCATTGCTAACATAGATGAAAATTGGTCTGGAAAGGGGAGTGTACTCACCATTTTTCACGGTATTGAGTGAGGGCAGTATCGGGCCATTTCCACCATCCACAGCCACCAGTTTCAACCTGTCTGCATTCTCCTGGTAATAGGCCAGACCAAAGAATCCCAGGGCATATTTGTTCCCAGCTACCCCTTGAACAAGTACATGATCATCCTCGCTGGGCATGTAGTCACCCCGGCTCGCTCCACTTTCGCCAACGATCGCCTCAGTGAAATAATCGAAGGTGCCGGATGCCGTACCTGGACCCAGCAGCGACAGGTCTTCGTCCGGAAACTCTGGCCTGATCTGATTCCACTTAACAATGGTTTCTTGTGCTGCAGGTTCCCAGATCTTCTTTAGTTCCTCTGCAGTCAAAGATGTGGCCCAGTCATTTTCCTTGTTAACGACGACGGCTAGTCCGTCATAAGCTACTGTCAACTCTACATAGGTAATATTGTTTTCCTGACAAGCCTTTGCTTCGCTATCCTTAATAGGTCGTGAGGCATCGGAGATGACAGTTTCGCCCCTGGCAAATTTCTTAAAGCCTCCCCCGGTGCCGGAAATACCTATTGTAACCCGGACATCCGGCGAGACTGTCCGAAATTCTTCGGCAATTGCTTCTGTAATCGGATACACCGTGCTAGAGCCATCGATATTAATGGTACCACTTTCCCCGGAATCGGTACTTGATCCCGATCCGCATCCCATAAGTATTGTTGCCGAAACGGCCGACACGAAGAGCGGAAAAAATTTTGAGCATCTCATTGTCACGTATTAATATTTTTTAATTAGAAATCTATTTGCATGCGCATCTGGAAGATGTTGGCTTTTCCCACTTCATCAAGGTCGGCCAGGATATAATTTGCCATGAGTCGTGAGACGGGATTGAGATACCAGTTCACACCAAGCGTGATGTTGCTAAGTTTGCCCCCTGTTATATCTCCATCATTCCAGTCAGCAGAAGAATAGCGCAGAGCCAGCTCCCAGGCGCCTGCACCACCGCCACCAAAATTTTTGTTTGGTTTTACCCGATCAAATCCTTCGTAAGCGCCCTTGTATTTGTAGTTTCTGACTTCTCCCGTGAGAAAATAGCTGACTTGCGCATAGTAACTAGGAAAACTGTATTCACCGGTACCATCAAGATTGACTTTGGATCTGGCATACTCCGTTTGAAAGCTCCATGGTCCGTTTACTAAAGCCAGTTCCAACCCGATCAGGTTGGAATTGTCAACGTCAGTAATCTCACCCGTATTTAGGTACTTCGGTCCGAGATGAGTTTCTGGTCGAGACTCATATTCAATAACATCACCGTCGGGATTCCTAAAGCTGAAAGATGCTCCTAAATGCAGCATCTGATCATCACTTTCTGGCTTTAGAGGAAGAACGCCAGCTAATCGTCCGCCTAAGACTATCCCGCTTCCCGCATTTGTATCATCACCGGCTCCATCTCCATTTCTGAAAAGCGCTACTTGCCAGTTGAGACGGCCGTCCTCGGATTGATCATGAACCATCAATCCAGTGTTTCTCTCCTGATTTAATGCTGTCATCATTGATCGCTCCATGAACGTGATGTACTTGCTGCTGGTCAAGACCTCAAGACGGAAGGGCTCTTTGAAATGACCCAATCTCACATTGACACCCCCAATATCTTTCAATTCGAGAAAGACGTCCTTTAGGCTGATCTTGCCTCCAGCAAAATCAACCTGAAGTTTGTAGCTCAAATTGGAATATACTGTGCCAGAGTTGAAGAATCTGATGCGTCGAAATTCCACACCGTTTCCATATTCTCCAAATGCTCGATCGAGATCATCATCTTGCCCGAATGTGGCGAAATCGTACATGATGCGACCTCCAAACTTAAGCTTGAAATCACCATCATCACTTTCCACCTTGAACCCGTTGTCCCAATTTGTGGTAAATCCATCCTGCGAATAGGCACTGATACTTAGTAAGAGGGATAGTGCCAAGATCCCCATTTGTTTGCTGATCATAAGTCAGGGATATTGCTTGTTATTCGCTCTGCAAGGTATTTTTCGATTGTTAAGCCAAGGTTAAATGCTGCTTAACTTTAGAAGAAATTGTTTTCAGAGCGTCCGATTCCATTTCCAACATTAACCAGCAATGAAGAAAGGTGATTTGTTGTAAGAGGACGGAAGGAATTGATTAATTTGGATTCTCCTCAGCTTTAAAATTCAGATAAAGTACATGACGTACGGACTTGGCGATATATTGACACTCGCTGGATCACTTGGGCTATTCTTATACGGCATGAAAGTGATGAGTGATGCGTTGATGGAAGTCGCTGGTGACAAGATGCGGACCATCCTTGCTTCCATGACGTCGAATAGATTCTTTGCCATTTTCACTGGTTTTCTCATCACATCTGTCATTCAATCCTCTTCGGCAACGACTCTAATGGTTGTAAGCTTTGCCAATGCTTCTCTACTTACCCTAACGGAATCGATCGGAGTGATTATGGGTGCTAACATCGGCACCACTGTGACCGCCTGGTTAATCACCATATTGGGTTTCAAGGTGAGCATGAGTGCGATAGCGCTACCTCTGGTGGGATTAGGCTTTTTATTAATTTTTTCGAGTAACAAGAAACGTAAGCAATGGGGCTACTTCATTGTCGGATTTGCTATTCTGTTCATAGGTCTTCAGTTCCTAAAAGACTCTGTACCAGACATAAACAATAATCCCGAGGCCTTGGCATTCCTATCCCGATACACCCAAATGGGACTTATGTCTGTTCTCATTTTCTTATTTATAGGAACATTATTAACCGTTATCATCCAGTCCTCTAGTGCCACCATGGCTCTGACCCTCGTTATGTGTTATGAAGGCTGGATCCCTTTTGATATGGCAGCTGCAATGGTCTTGGGAGAAAATGTAGGTACCACAATTACCGCCAACCTGGCTGCACTTGTCGCTAATTATCAAGCCAAGCGAACTGCCCGTGCACATCTCATTTTTAACACGATCGGAGTGATCTGGATGTTGGTCCTATTTATTCCTTTTCTTGACCTTGTTAACTGGATTGTGGTAGAGAATGGGGAAATGTCGCCTTTTGCTGAGGCAACAGCTATTCCAGTGGCTTTGTCCGTTTTTCATACCTCTTTTAATATTGCCAATACTCTGCTACTCGTATGGTTTGTCCCCTTAATCGCTAAGATTGTACAAAAAGTAGTGCCGGAGGTGATCGATCCGGAGAAGGCAATTGATCAACCCATGTTTCTCAATCTGACCGACTTAAGGTATCCGCAGACCGGCATTGCTGCCTTATTCAAGGAATCGGCCCGCCTGTTTGAGAACTCGGCATACCGGGCCATTGCTCATGGCATCAATGTCCATCGTGAGGATATCGAATCAGACAGAAAAATTGGGGAACTCGTCGACAGAAAAGAGGTTATAGAAGTGGATATCGATCATCTCTACTACAACAAGATCAAAACCATCTATAACAAGATCGTAGAATACGCTACGATGCTGCAAAGTAAGTTTGAGCTTGACAAGGAAAAAATCGAATTGATCAGAAATATCTTGGTTGCAAACAGGAAGATCGTAGCTGTAGTGAAAGCTATGAAACCATTACATGCTAATATGTCCCGTTTTATTGCCTCAGATAATTACTATATCAAGAAAGAATACAATGATCTACGAAAGATGATCCTGAAGGTGGTGCGGATTATTCGATATCTAAAAGATACAGAGGACCCGGTCAAATACCTCAAGAAGTTGGCAAAACTGCGAGACAAAGCAGATAAGAGTGACGTCATCATTGATGGCTCAATTGATAAGTTGGTCAGGAAGAACTTAATCACTAATGAAATGGCTACATCCCTGATGAATGACAGTGCAGCAGCTAAATCAATGGTGCACAATCTAATCAGCATCGCAGAATTGCTGTACATTCAGAGGGATATGTTACTGGACCAGGAGCCTTTGGATATGCTGGCGCTCGAGCAGGAAGAAGGAATTCTGACTCTGGATGATTAATACACCATTCCAGCTAAATGGAATCTTAAAAATTTCTTGTCAGTGAGTGAAAAAAATGATAGTCCCAAATCTTGGAAAACTATAGATTCAACTCGAGGTCCTGAGCTACCATTATTTCAAGTAGAACTCCGCTTGGTAGAAAACCCCAGGAACCGGGAAAAGTTAAGCGCTCTGGTGCTTCATGCCAAAGACACAGTGAATATCTTGGCAGTAGATAACAACAACCATGTTTTACTGGTCAGACAATTCCGCTTTGGCATTGATGATCTCCTTTTAGAATTGCCGGCGGGATTTATTGATAATGGTGAGACTGAACTGCAAGCTGCGCAAAGAGAACTCGTCGAAGAAACTGGCTATACTGGCGGCTCATGGAAATCGCTAGGAGTTTCGTTCATCAACCCATCGTATGTTACTAACCGGTGCTATCATTTCCTCGCTATGGGTGTCGAATTTACAGAAGCGCCGAATCCAGACCTTACTGAAGATTTGGAATTGATTCGGATCCCGTTGAAGGAGATGTTGGATCCTGTTTCACTCAATTATCCTATCGCTGACGCCATTGGCCGGGCAGCGGTACTTCATGCCATTTCGCACCTCAGTCGATCCACTCAGCAATAAATAAATTTGTTGAGCGCGTACCTCCATTATTACGATTCGATGAAAAGGCAATATACTTACCATCATGGGAGAACATGGGAAAGGAATCAAAGGTGGGGTCAAAAGAGATTTGTTCTAAACCGCTTCCATCAATGTTGATCATAAAGAGGTTGAAAGGGAATCCTCGTACACTCCTGTGATTGGATGAGAATATTATCTTTTTACCAGAGGGATGATAAAAGGGGGCCCAATTGGCGTTTCCGAGCGAGGTGATTTGCCTCATATCAGTACCATCAATACGACATACAAATAGCTCCATGAGGGTGGGTTGGACAAGATCTTTAGAAAGTAGTTCTTTGTAAATCCTGACCTCCTCTTCAGTTTTGGGCCTGCTGGCTCTGAAGACTAGGTACTCGCCATCAGGTGAAAAGAATGCTCCCCCGTCGTATCCCAGTGTATTGGTGATCTGGTGAACTCTCTTGCCATCTAAGTCCATAGTATAAAGTTCCAGATCGCCCGATCGAATGGAGGTAAAAACAATGAGATCCCCATTCGGCGACACTGTGGCTTCGGCATCGTAGCCTCTGGTATTTGTCAGCTGCGATATAATGTTTCCTTCAAGATCAGCTAGAAAGATGTCGAAGCCAGAATAGATCGGCCACACATATTTTCCATCCGCTCTCCTTTCTGGCACCGGTGGACAGTTCTCATCTGCCAGATGTGTGGAGGCATAAAGTATAGTGCTATCGCCTGGCATGAAATAGCTGCAGGTCGTCCGACCTAGTCCTGTGCTCACCATCTTGGGTAAAGTGCTTTTGACTTGTTCACGATCAATTATGAATATTTGGTCGCATGCAACATGCCACTCTTCATTCGTAGCCTGGAAAACTAGCCGTTCATTGTCAAAGCTCCAGTACGCCTCTGCATTGTCGCCTCCAAAGGTGAGCTGCTTCATGTGCTTGAAATGAACCTCCTTCGGATAAATCAAAGAGTCCCGAATTTGCGGCAACAGAGTGTCAGTAGCTGGTGGGTATGAGATTCTAATCCAACTCATCATTGTCACCGAAACCATGAACAAACCAACAATTCGAACCATATTTGCATCAGATTTATTACAAGTTAAAGGAATAATCGTGGGTAAATTAAGGTATTCGTTATTCATAATTTTTGTAGCCTCCATGGCGCTCTACCTTTCCGGGTGTAGCCAGTCAATTCGTCTTGGGGATGATGATGAGATAAAAGCAGACATCGAATATTTGGCCTCCGATTCTTTAGAAGGAAGAGAAACTGGAACGAAAGGTGAACAGCTTGCGGCACAATACATTGCTTTCCGAATGGATGAGATCGGACTACTCCCCTCAGGGGATGACGAGAGTTATTTCCAGACCTTCTCGTTGATGCTACCTGTCAATCCTCATGTTCCGGATGGCGAGAAAGAGGAGCTAAAAGGTACCAATGTGGTAGGGTTGATTGACAACAAGGCAGATCACACCGTGGTGATCGGCGCACATTACGATCATTTGGGTTATGGTGGTCGCGGTTCTCTACATGCCGGTTCCCAGGCCATTCACAATGGGGCAGATGATAATGCAAGTGGTGTAGCTGCAATGTTGCAATTAGCTGAGATACTCTCAGATAGGCACGAGAAAAACAACTACCTATTTATTGCATTTTCGGGAGAAGAAAAGGGGCTACTTGGATCCAATTACTATACAAAGAATGCCACTGTTGATCTTAGCACGATTAATTATATGTTCAACATGGACATGGTAGGCCGTCTAAATCAGGACAAAGTCCTATCCATAAACGGAGTGGGAACTTCACCCGTCTGGAGCACCACTCTGGACAAAATTCAGGTGGATGGTTTGCAGTTTGTGACTACAGAATCAGGCTTTGGTCCATCCGATCATACATCATTCTATAAAGAAGACATTCCTGTGCTGCATTTCTTCACGGGTCAGCATGAGGACTATCATAAACCCACTGACGATCCAGAAAAGATAAATTATGAAGGGGTAGTCAGTGTAGTGGAAGTGTTGCATCAAATCATTGAAACCCTAAACGACCTTGGTAAGATCTCGTTCTCCAAATCAGACGATTCAAATACTGACATTCAAAGAAGCTTCAAGGTGACTTTAGGAGTAATTCCTGACTATTTGTTTGATGGAGAGGGCATGCGAATCGATGGGGTGCGTGATGGCAGGCCAGCTGCCGTTGCCGGCCTCGATAAAGGGGATGTTGTAGTCAAAATGGGGGAGTACGAGGTGACCGGTATGAATGCCTATATGGATTGCCTGGAGAGATTCTCTCCTGGTGATCAGATTATCGTTGTTGTTTTGCGCGATGGCGCCAGGTTGGAAAAGGAGGTTATTTTTGACTAATCCATATCTTGCGTACGACAAGTAATGCTAGAGGGAGATAATAAAAAAGAAGCACAAGTCACCAACACCATCCTGATGGTGCGTCCCGCCTTCTTTGGATTCAACCATGAAACTGCTGACAATAATGCTTTCCAAGTCATGGATGCCAAGATCTCTGATGAAAAGATCCATAGATCTGCACTCAAGGAGTTCGACGGTATTACACAGCTTTTGAAATCAAAGGGAGTGGACGTAGTCATTGAAGAGGATACATCAAAACCCCGAAAGCCTGATGCGATATTTCCAAACAACTGGATCAGCTTTCATGAGAATGGATCTATCATTACCTATCCAATGTTTTCGCCAATTCGACGGAAGGAAAGAAGAGAAGCAATCGTGAAGCAGATGACAGAGAAGTTTGGTTTTGACAGAAGATATTCTTTGGAGCAATACGAGGATCAGAACACCTTTCTGGAAGGTACTGGAAGTATGGTTCTTGATCGATCAAATCATGTCGTGTATGCCTGCCTTAGTCCGAGGACTGATCCAACCGTACTAGACAAATTCTGTACCTTGCTCGATTACGACCGTATGGTTTTCACTGCAGTCGATCGCGATGCACAGCCAATCTATCACACCAATGTGATGATGTCTGTAGGTGAGCGATTCGCAGTAGTATGTCTTGATTCAATTTCAAATCTTATGGAACGTGAGGAATTGGAAAAGAAGATCACAGAATCGGGAAAAGAATTGATCGAAATTTCAATGAATCAATTACATCATTTCGCTGGCAATCTTCTGCAGTTGAAGAATATGGAAGATCAAGCGCTTATCGTCATGTCTAAGCAGGCATACAAATCTTTATCGCCGGGTCAAATCGATCGCATCACAGGCCACGGTGAAATTGTTCACGCCACCCTTGACACCATCGAAAAATTCGGTGGCGGTAGTGCAAGGTGCATGATCGCAGAGATTTTTCGACCTCATGTATAAGTCTTAGTTCGGTCACCATCAAAAAAAGTGTTAAGGATCTTGCAGATTTCGCAATGAAATCAGCTACATGTTGGATGACCAGCCTATCATATAACAGCTTGATTAAAAGTATTTCAAATGCAGGCAGCGTGTTGAAAACTTAAGTTCTAGTTAAAGATATGATTTGATAATTTTGATATGCGTTATCGCCTGAGAATGAACTACACTTAACTCAAAGTTAATCTGACTTTATGTCAAAATTGGGCCGATTTATTAGCTTTGCACTGCTATCTTTCTTTAAACTAAAACTTACCTGCTGGTATGAAAAATTCACTACTCATTCTATTGCTTTCCCTGATCGGACATTGGGCAATTGCTCAGGGTACGATCACGGGTGTTATTAAGGATGCCGATGGAGGTGAACCGCTGATCGGAGCGGCAATCTCCTTGCAGGGCACTACAAAAGGTACGATTTCTGATTGGGATGGAACCTTTGCACTGAAGGGAGTCGCTTCTGGCTCTTACACGGTAACAGTGTCCTATCTGGGATATACGACACTTGAATATGACGTGACGGTGGGAGATGCTACTGTGGAAATGGGAGAGATCACTATGGAATCCGATGCCATTGGATTGCGGGAAGTCAATGTGGTTGCATCAACTGCCATTGACAGAAAAACACCGGTAGCTGTTTCGACTATATCCGGTGCCGAGGTTGAAGCCAAGGTGGGAAATCAGGAGTATCCGGAGATTCTGAGGAAGACACCATCAATTTACGTGACCAAAGAAGGGGGAGGATTTGGTGATTCCCGGATCAACGTCAGGGGATTCAATCAAAGGAACACGGCCGTGATGATCAACGGTATTCCGGTAAACGACATGGAGAATGGATGGGTGTATTGGTCAAACTGGGCTGGTCTCGCTGATGTCACCAGTCAGATTCAGGTACAGCGTGGCCTGGGTGCTTCGAAGCTGGCCGTTGCCTCGGTGGGAGGATCGATCAACATCGTTACTAATGCAGCCTTTAACAAGAAGGGAGGAGTAGCAAGTGTAAGTGTTGGTAATGACGGATACCAGAAGTACGGCTTCTCTCTGAACACCGGCTTAGGGGAAAAAGGTTGGGCTTGGAGTTTCCAGGGAACCCACACTCAAGGTGACGGTTATGTAGATGGAACCAAGTTTCGGGCATGGTCGTATTTTGCCTCTGTCACCAAACAGATCAATAGCAATCATATGTTGGCGGTGACTTATCTGGGAGCCCCTCAATGGCACCATCAGCGGTTAATGCCTGGTCGATTTGACAACATAACGCTCAGAACGTTCGTCGATCCCGAAAATACTAGGGAGGAGGGTACTAACTTGGGCCGAAGATGGAACTATACTTGGGGTGAGCTTGATGGGGAAGAATTCAATTGGCGCCGTAATTTTTATCACAAACCCAAGGGATTTATTAACCACTACTGGACCATTTCACCAAGGACCGATCTGAAAACTTCGGCCTACGTCTCTTACGGAAGAGGAGGTGGAACTGGACCTCGAGGTCGATTACGTACACCCGGATCGGTATTCGACTCATTCGGCGGGCTGGGTAGAGGCCTCCATGACGCAAACGGCCAGGTGAGGTTCGAGGACATTGTCAGATACAACATGGGCCAGACGATATCAGATTGGGGCACTAAGGAGCGAAATCCTACACACGGCTACATTGTGAGTGAAGATGGGAGGATATACTACGACGCCAATGGAAATATCGTAAGTGATGACAAAGTGGATTTTGAGTCTCGCGACAACACGGGCTCGGGATTTATCCGAAGGGCATCAATGAACTTACATAATTGGTATGGTGTGCTTTCTACACTGACTCACGAATTGTCAAACAATTTGACGTTGGTTGCAGGATTGGATGCTCGATACTACAAAGGAATCCACTACCGGAGATTGGAAAACCTGCTGGGAGCCGAAGGTTACAGTTCCAAATCAGATATAAATCAAATGGATCGAATCATCCGCGAACCCCAGGAAGCCGAGTTTGGTAACTTCCCTGATGATACCTACAAGGACCGCTCAAATGTTTTGAATTATTGGAATGATGGGCTTGTGAACTGGTTGGGATTATTTGCCCAGCTTGAGTACAACACCAGCAACTTATCGACTTTTCTTTCGTTTTCAGGTTCCAACCAGGGCTTTAAACGGATAGACTACTTTAACTACCTTGATAGTGATCCCGCCCAGGAATCAGACTGGGAGAACTTCCTTGGGGGTACGGTGAAAGCGGGAGCAAACTATAACATCGATGAACGACACAATGTGTTTTTCAATGCAGGTCTATATTCAAAGCAGCCCATCTTCGACAATGTTTTCATCAATTTCGTGAATGAGGTCAATGAGGATGTGAAAAACCAGACTGTTTCGGCCTTTGAAATAGGCTATGGATTCAGGAGCACTTCGTTCCTGCTCAAAGCTAATCTCTATAGTACCGTATGGGGAAATCGGCAATTTGCACGAAGCTCAGAGAATGAACAGGACGAAGATATTCTCTTTCAGTTTGAGGATGTTTCACAGAATCATTTTGGTTTCGAATTGGAGATGGCTTACAACCCCAACCGTAGACTTGGTTTTACCGGTATGCTATCTCTTGGCGACTGGAAATACAATAGCAACTTTACTGCCAGAGGTCAGAATCTTGACACCCAACAACCAGAGGGTGAGAGCACCATATTTGCAGATGGACTGCCTGTCGGTGATGCTGCTCAAACTACTTTCGCAGTAGGAGCCAACTATGAAATAGTCGGGGGGTTGCGGTTTTATGCCGATTACTTTTTTGCAGACAGGCTTTACGCGGATTACGATGTTGATGATAGTCAGTTTGCTTCACCCGGCGGTGAAATTGTCAAGTTGCCTTCATACGGATTGATGGATGCCGGACTTTCGTATGGCTTCAAATTGTCCGATGGTGTCAACGCTTCACTCCGCTTCAATATGAACAACGTACTGGATACAGAATATGTATCAGAATTAGAGACCAATATTCTGGATGATCCAAGCACGCCAAAAGACGAATTTTATGATAACAGGGGTATCTGGGGGTTTGGTCGAACCTGGAATGCAGGATTAAAAGTGTACTTCTAACCTCTGGATAATTCTAAATATTCAATCAAGCCGCTCCTGAAAGAGCGGCTTTTTTTTGTGGTTTTTGATCTTTAGGGATACTTTCTTGATGTTAAGGCGTTTAGATAAGCGTAATCATTTAATATTTATGTTTAGAGGCAAGATCAAAGTTGGGATTACTTTAAGCGGTGGAGGAGCCAGAGGAATAGCCCATATAGGTGTGTTACAAGCACTTGAGGAAGCGGAGATCTATCCGGATGTGATATGCGGTACGAGCGCAGGAGCTATCCTCGGTGTACTTTACGCCTACGGATATTCACCGGAAGAGATGCTGGATATTGCCGAACGGAGCAACATGAGACGAGTATTCAAACTGGTGCTGCCTATACGAGGTCTGACAAATCAAACCTACTTGCTCCGTCAACTCCAGAAGTATATACCGGAAAATGACTTTAATGTATTACAGAAAGAATTTCATATAGGCGTAACCAACCTTAACGCAGGGAAGCACGAAGTATGGAATGCAGGTAAGTCCTTGCATGATCTTGTTCTGGCAAGTTCGGCAGTGCCGGGCATTTTTCAACCGGTTAAGATCGACGGTGCTTATTATGTGGACGGGGGAGTAATGAACAATATGCCGGCAAATCCGATCAGACATAAATGTGACTTCCTTATTGCATCCAATGTTGTCACTAAAGTCGAGAAGTCGGCGGAGGAGCTCAATGGATTAAAAAGTATTCTGGCACGAGTATTTGAGATCTCGTTGTGGTATCGCTCCAGGTTAAATTATGATTCATGTGATACCGTGATCGAACCGGCTGGCCTGAATAACTTTCACATCTTCAACTTTAGTAAAACCAAGGAGATATATGAACTCGGCTACCTTGGGGCTAAGGCAAAATTGCTAAAAGTCAAGAATGAGCTTGAGGCTATCTGTGCCATGAGTTGATACACTAGTTTAGATAGACAGACATTTCGTTTGCCGACCTGATTCTTACATCGATATCTTCCTTCAGGGTAGTGGCAAGGGACAGGCCTACATAATCCACTCGGACAGGGAATGACTTATGCTTTCGGTCGATCAATACCGCTGCTTCTATTTTCTTAGGAAGTGCATCCAGCAATGGTTTGATAGCGTAAAATATCGTTCGGCCGGTATTGGCCACATCGTCAACAATGATGATTACCTTTTTGTGCAGTTTTGGCAAAGGATAATCTATCTGGATTTTTGATGAGAGCGGATCGGCGGGATTGAGCTTTATGGTGGTCATCACCAACTCTATGTCAGTAATTTTTTTCAGTTCCTTGTGGAGCAACTTGCTGAAGTGAACACCATTGTTGTTGATGCCAGCCAGGATGATCTGACTTTCCTCATAATTTTCCTCTAGAATTTCAAAAGCCAGTCTTTTAATTTTTTGTTTGATCTGCCTTTCGTTCAATATCTTCATGATTATCGCTGAAAATGCTTTTTCTTAGTGGAAAGCAAGTTAGCCATTTTTATACGCCACATTGTATGGGCATTCAACAAATATTTTTCCTGATTACCCTTATCATAGTTGGCAGTGCTGCTGTCAGATCTTACGGCAGGGTTTTCAGGAATATACGACTAGGTCGTGATGAAGTGATTGATGGGAATGAAGGAGCCCGTTGGAAGAACGTGTTGCTGGTTGCCTTTGGCCAAAAGAAGATGTTCACACGAATTGTTCCGGCATTCTTGCATCTGTTCATCTATCTGGCTTTTCTGATCACCCAGATAGAATTGATTGAAATTGTGGTAGACGGTGTATTTGGGACACACCGGATCTTTGCCCCTTTCCTGGGGACATTCTATACGCTCATAATCAGTGTAATTGAGATGCTTTCTGTTCTTGCACTGGTTGCCACTCTTGCATTTCTTTGGAGACGCAATGTGAAGCCTGTTGGACGATTTGTCAAACCGGAGATGACGGGATGGCCTAGCATTGATGCGAATATTATTCTCCTGGCAGAGATTGTTCTTATCGGTGCGATCTTCAGCATGAATTCCGCTGATGCCGTTCTGCAAGGACTCGATTCAGACTACTATCCTTCTACTGGGAAATTTGCAATCAGCGGACTTTTTGGTCCGGCCTTGATGGAAAATTGGGACAAAAACGTTTTGGTTCTAATAGAACGAGCCGGTTGGTGGGTTCATATCCTGGTAGTGTTTGGATTTATTCTCTACCTGCCTATTTCCAAGCACCTGCACATACTTTTTGCATTTCCGAATACCTATTTTGCCAGACTGGAACCAGCTGGTCAAATGACAAACATGCCGGAAGTGATGCAAGAGGTGAAAAGCATGTTGGGATTGGGCGAGGGCCAAACGGAGACCAACTATGACGAGTTACCGGAATTCGGAGCCAAGGATGTTTTTGATTTAAGCTGGAAGAATATTTTGGATGCATATACCTGCACAGAATGCGGGCGCTGCACCGCCGAATGCCCTGCCAACCTGACTGGTAAAAAATTATCACCTCGGAAAATTATGATGGATGTGAGGGATCGGGCAGAAGAAGTTGGCAGGAACCTGGATTCAGGTAGTTCGAAGTTTATTCATGTTGATCATCAGACAAATGGTCGGCTCAGCCCCAAAAACTATGACGACGGCAAATCACTTTTTGATAGAATAAGCGCGGAGGAGCTACATGCTTGTACAACCTGTAATGCATGTGTAGAAGCATGTCCGGTACTAATCAATCCGCTGGACATTATATTGCAAATGCGGCGATATGAGATCTTGACTAAGAGTGCCGGACCCCAGGATTGGGTGCCGATGTTTACAAGTTTGGAGAATAGCGGCTCCGTTTGGCAGATCTCGACAGAAAGAGATGCCTGGACACAGGATGTTAACACATGAAATTATAATAATGGCAGCAGACGAAAATTATGTGCAGTTTGTGATGGATCAACTCGGTGGAGTGGGAGATGTGCAAACAAAAAAGATGTTTGGCGGGGTAGGATTCTATGTTGATGGAATTATGTTTGGATTGATAGGAAATGACAAGTTTTATCTCAAGGCAGATGATACCAACGTGAAAGACTATGAAACAGCAGGCATGAAGGCATTTATGAGTGAACGAAAGGGCAAGGGAATGCCCTACTATGAAGTTCCAGCTGACGTATTGGAAAATGCGGGTGAAATGAAAAATTGGGCTTTGAAATCCGTTCAGGTAGCAAGAAAGGCAAAGAAAAAATAGCGTGAAGCCAGTCGAGTCCATCGCTGAAATGAGTGGGAGGGGTGATAAGCCTGAAATCCTATTTTGGGTAGGTTGTGCAGGTAGTTTTGATCCGAGAGCTCAAAAAGTAACACGAGCCTTTTGTGAACTTCTCCAAAAGGCAGGAATCTCATTTGCCATTCTTGGAAAGGAAGAGCAATGCACCGGGGATCCGGCTCGCAGAGCAGGGAACGAATTTGTCTTTCAAATGTTGGCCCTTCAAAATATCCAAACACTGAATGCCTATAGCATCGAAAAAATTGTCACTACTTGTCCACACTGCTTCAATATTCTGAAGAACGAATATCCTCAGCTGGGTGGAAATTATGAAGTGATACATCACACCCAACTACTCAAGTCGCTTCTGGAAGAGGGCAAGATAAAGGTGGCGGAGAGCAAATCCGATCGGGGCAAGGTCACTTATCATGACTCATGTTATCTGGGCCGGGCCAATCAGGTGTATGAAGCACCACGGGATGTACTCAACCATTTGACGACGCAACTTGTTGAAATGGAAAGAAATCGGGCCAAAGGCCTTTGTTGTGGAGCAGGGGGAGGGCAGATGTTCAAAGAGGATGAGCCGGGTGATAAGCGCATAAATATTGAACGCACAGAGGAGGCTCTGCGAACAGGGGCGAACAGCATTGTAGTGAATTGTCCTTTTTGCCTCACCATGATGACTGATGGGGTGAAAGCAAAGGATAAACAAGAGAATATTATGGTATATGACCTTTCTGAGATGATCTTAAAATCAATGATTGAATGAAGACCGACATAAGAGGCATGTCGCCTCAATCTCGAGTTTGGATCTACCAAAGCTCTACGCCAATTGCCGAACCGGACCTTGGTAAGATCAAAGTTAGAATTGGGGAGTTTGTTGATACATGGGCTGCTCATCAACAACCGCTGTCTGCTTGGGGTGATGTCTTGCATCAGCGATTTATCCTGCTGGTAGTAGATGGTACATTTAATGCACCCAGTGGGTGTTCCATTGATGAATCTGTAGCTTTTATTCGCTCAATAGAACAGGAGTTTGGACTTACCCTTTTTGACCGGATGACTTTTTCCTATCAACAAGACGGAGAGGTTTTTACTGTGCCTCGTCAAGACTTTCAGAGGCTGTATCGCGAAGGAAAGATCAACGATGAGACGTTAGTATTTGATAATCTTGTCGCCTCGAAGCACGATCTTGAAAACGCCTGGTTGAAGCCGATTTCAGAAAGTTGGCATGTTCGATTTGTATAGTCAGCAAGAGCAAGGGGAACGAAAAGCTATTTGATAGCATTTAAATGAGAGATTAAAATAATTGATGCAAATGTTGGGTCGAGTTAAGAAATGGCTGGGAATTGAAGGTGTCAAAGTAGAGGTGATCATACCGGAAGAAATCTCCCGGCACGACCGGGTCGTTCAGGGACGTCTTCGTTTTGGATCTATGAATGCTCAGACTGTTGCATCTGTAAATATTAAACTTATTGAGACCTATCGAAGAGGCAGGAGAAAGTCTAAATTGACCGATGAATATCTACTAGCCGAAAAGGACATGCACGTGATGATCGATGTGCCGGCTGATGAATTTGTTGAACTGGAATTCGAACTTCCTTTTGATCTGGTCAAATCCCCAATGGACGAATTCCAAGAGAAGAACTTCATTCTCGGTGGCTTGATTTCGGCAGCTAAAAAATTGAAGGGAGTGGATAGTGAGTACCGGGTAGAAGTAGAAGCAGATGTGGTAGGAACTGCTCTTAATCCCTTTGACAGAAAGTCTTTTCAGTTAAAGTAAAACTTAGTCTTGGATCTCAGCACCCTGTTCCTGATTTTGCTGTTGTAAGAACTCCAGCATTTCTTCGTCGGTCTTGCCCAGATGCTGTAGAAGAAATTGAGCATCGTCTGTAAAATCCGAGTCTGGATATCGAGAGAGAAAGCTTTCATAGAGACCTCGGGCTTTATCAAAGGCTTTTAGATCTTCATCCATCATAAAAGCATGCATAAACAAAGCTTTCGAAGCCTGCTCAGATTCGGGATACTTCTCATAAATCTCGACAAAGGCATTTTCTGCTTTGGTGTAGTCTCGAAGCGCTCGCGACGTCTCACCAGACTTCCAGAGATACTCCAGCTTTTCTTCCGGCTCATCACTTTGCTGATAAGCTTCTTCATACAAACCGACCAGGCCCTGAAGGACTTCCTGATTAGGAGCCTGGCTCAACTGATCCTCCAACTCAACAATACGGGATTTCACATCTGGCCCCGACTGACAAGCAGCAAGCAGGAAAATAAAAATGCAGGTGGTTACCTTTGCCATAGTAGATTGGATTAATTCCAAGATGGATAAAATTATCGATAATTTAACGAAAGATAATCCGCCTTTATTTACTTGAAAATAACATCATGAATAAAATCATTCTGGCACTATCGGCCGCAGTACTGGTTTTTCCGGTTCTTGGACAAACTCCTGACGTAAAAGTGAATAATCCGTACAAAGACAAGACTTACATTCCCGACGGTGATGAGGAGACTCCAGTGCCTGGCGAAGTAGAGGTCAATACGGAGACTGTAGAGTCTGTGATAAAGTCTCTTTTTACCGCAATGCGGAACAATGATAGTGATGCCATCAAAAAGCTATTTGTCGATGATGCAAAATTACTGGCAACAGAAAAACAGAAATTGACAGTGATTTCAATCGATGATTTCGCTGCCAATATAGCCTCCGCCCCAAAAGGGTCTTTGGATGAGCGAATCACCAGCATGGAAGTAAAGGTGGATGATCATATGGCCAGTGCCTGGGTGGGATATGACTTCTACTACCAGGGCAACTTTTCACATTGCGGAGTTGATGCATTCCAATTGCACAAGGGATCAGAAGGTTGGAAAATTATTTCAATCGCCGACACCCGTCGGAAAGAGTGTGCTCTAAGTGAAGAGCAGAAAATTGGTTCACTCCTAGACGATTGGCATGCTGCTGCTGCAAATGGCAACCTGAAGCAATATTTTAATGCGATTGACCAGGAGGGCTATTTTCTGGGTACTGATGCTTCGGAAAATTGGAGCAAAGATGCTTTCTATCAATTCTCGAAGCCTTACTTTGATAAAGGACAAGCCTGGAAGTTTACCCCTTCCGATCGAAAGGTCTTTTTATCTGAGGATGGAAAAGTAGCCTGGTTCAATGAGCTTCTCGATACTTGGATGGGTACGTGCCGGGGTTCAGGGGTTCTCTCCAAAGATGAGAAGGGATCTTGGAAAATCCAGCAATACAACCTGGCCATATTGGTGCCAAACGAGCTTGTTCAGGATTACAACAAGCTCAGGGAGAGCAAGGGGAAATAAGACTATTCAGGGTAAAGCAAGTATTTTGAGCGTAGCAACTTGAAATCTTTAAGATCTTCTTGCCAATTTATTCTGATCTGCTCTGCAGTTTGTCCGGCGATAATGGCTTCTCTGAGTTTAGTGGTACCTGCTAATTTGTCTATCCACAATGATGGAAGAAAGAAGTTGTCTTTGTTCGGAAATAGCTGGTAGTATTTTATCAGGTATTGCAGGTCCACAGCTCTTCGCTCAAATAATTCGTCCTCACCGAGGTGAGTCAGAGACTCACCGTGACAAAGCTTTCCCTCAAGTTTGGGATTAACTGCTCCTTCCTGATCTCTGGGAGTAAACGAATAATTGCTTTCAGGCAAATCGGGATGACCAATTACCTGAAATTGCGTCTCCGTGCCCCTGCCAATACTGAGTACTGTGCCCTCAAAAAAGCAAAGTGAGGGATAGAGCAAGATTGATCGCAGATTCGGCAGGTTTGGCGATGGTTTGATCGGGAGATCATATTTTGATTGGTGGGTATAATTTTTACACTTAATGATGGTCAGGTCACACTGCAGCTGATCCTGTAGCCACCCCTCATGATTTACCATTGTCGCGTACTCACCGATGGTCATTCCATAAACCACTGGAACAGGGTGCATTCCAACGAAAGACTTGTATGCTTCCTCTCTGATGGGACCATCTACATAATGACCATTGGGATTGGGCCGGTCTAAAATCATGACAGGGACTTTTTCTTGGGCACAGGCTTCCATTACCAGACTCATGGTACTGATATAGGTGTAAAAGCGGACACCTACGTCTTGTATGTCGAATACCACTATATCGAGGTCTGAGAGATGCTCCAGGGTGGGTTTTCTCGTGGCTCCGTACAAAGATATCACCGGCAATCCTGTTTTGGGATCTAGTCCATCCTCTAATTTTTTTCCTGCACTGGCAGTACCCCTAAATCCATGCTCCGGCGCAAATATTTTGGTGACTTCGATACCGCTGGCGATGAGAGTATCTGCCAGATGAACGGATCCAATGGTGGAGGTGTGATTCACTACCAGACCTACTTTCTTCCCATCAAACATAGGGAGATATTGCTCAGTTTGATGAGCACCCGGAAGTACTGCAGGGCTTTCAGCGGTTTGATTGTCAGGGGCTTGTGTCTTTCCCTTCGAATTTGTACAGTTAATAGCCTGCACTGATATTAAAAAAGTGATTAGCAGGGTATAATACATAATATATTTTTTTAATTTCAAACCCTATGTCACGAAAATATGCAATTATTGATATTGAGACTACCGGCGGCATGCTTAGAAGGGACAAGATCATTGAGGTGGCCGTCGTCGTGCATGATGGGAAGCAAATTATTGATCGATTTGAATCGCTGGTAAAGCCAGGCAGATCATTATCGAGGCAGATTACCGTATTAACCGGCATTACTAATGAAATGCTGGTGGATGCTCCCTGGTTTTACGAAGTAGCGAAAAAGCTGGTGGAGATTACCGAAGACTGCATCTTCGTCGCGCATAACGCCCGGTTTGATTATAGCTTCATACGCAGAGCATTTGAGAATCTCGGGTATACCTACACTCGCAAACAACTGTGTACTGCTCGATTGAGCAGGATGCTACTGCCAGACCTCAGAAGACATGGATTGGATTCATTGTGTCGATATTATAACGTGACGGTGAAGAACCGCCACCGGGCAATGGATGATGTGTTGGCTACGACAGAAATCTTTGAAAGTTTACTCTCTCTGACGGATGGTGATGAAGCAGTCAATAAGATTGTGAATTATGGAATCAAAGCATCCAGGCTACCTGCAGCCATTTCATTGGAACACCTTCATGCATTACCTGAGCAATGTGGGGTTTATTATTTCCACAATGCAGAGGGAGATGTGATTTATGTAGGCAAGAGTATCAATATCAAGAAAAGGGTGATGCAACATTTTGCTCAGAATACGGGCAAAGCGATTAAACTGGCACAGCGGGTACATGATATTACCTATACATGTACTGGAAGTGAATTGGTGGCCTTATTGCTTGAGGAGAAAGAAATAAAGCGCCTTCAGCCGGAAGTAAATCGAGCCTTGAGAAAGAAATTGTTCCCTTTTGCATTGTATTATTTTCCCGACAATGAAGGATACTTCCACATACGAGCTGAAAAGATCCGTAAACAGACCCCTCTTGGTTATTCGATTATCAAGGAGTATCCAAAACTGGCCTATGCAAAAGGACATTTGGAAGGGTTGATCGATGAATTTGACCTCTGTCAAAACAAATCAGGAGAGCAAACCGGATCCGGGGCTTGTTTCAATCACCGTATTGGCAAATGCAGCGGTGCCTGCCTCCAGCTTGAAGATATTGAATCTTACAATGATAGGGTTATACAAGCGGTGAGCTATCTGCAGCGCATAGTGCATGACAGTTTTTACCTTATCGATCAAGGACGGGAGCCAGGTGAAAAATCAGTAGTAATGGTAGAAGACGGCCAGTTTCGAGGCTTTGGGTACATGCAAGACGGAGTAGTGATTCAACATCAGGAGGACCTTGAAGACATCATAGATATAATGCCTGCTTCTCGCGATGCGCAACGTATCATCTATTGGTATGTGCGGGAAAAGAAAATGGAGCAGATTATCCATTTTAATTAGTGGCAACGATGTCCTGACTGATGTACGTCAATTTTGGCTATTTTGAGAGCGGTTTGATCAACCCATTCAGCCAAACATGAACAACGATCCTTACAAGACCTACTGGCGGACCAATCTCAAATATCTCTTTGTCTTGCTCTTGATTTGGTTTGTAGCATCATATGGAGCGGGAATCCTTTTCGCAGATACCCTAAACGAGATCCGGCTGGGCGGTTTCAAGCTGGGCTTTTGGTTTGCCCAGCAAGGAGCCATATATGTTTTTCTCCTACTGATTTTTATCTACGTGATTTTGATGAACCGGCTCGACAGGAAGCACGGTGTGGACGACTAGAAAATCTGCAAACCAATGGATCTTCAAATCTGGACTTTCGTAATCGTAGGACTGACTTTCGCCATCTATATTGGTATTGCTATTTGGTCTCGCGCTTCCTCTACCGCTGAGTTTTATGTAGCTGGAAAGGGAGTACATCCGATCACAAACGGTATGGCCACTGCTGCAGACTGGATGAGTGCTGCTTCCTTCTTATCGATGGCCGGACTGATTGCGTTCATGGGATACCAGGGAGCTCAGTACCTGATGGGATGGACCGGAGGATATGTATTGTTAGCACTATTGCTCGCCCCTTACCTGAGGAAGTTTGGTAAATACACAGTACCTGATTTTATCGGAGAGCGTTACTATTCCCAATTGGCCAGGGTGGTGGCGGTGATTTGTGCCCTGTTTGTATCTTTTACCTATGTGGTGGGTCAAATGAAAGGGGTGGGAGTGGCTTTCGCCGGGTTTCTCAACATTCCTTTTGAATGGGGGGTAACTATCGGTGTCGCAATTGTTTTCTTTTATGCGGTGCTTGGTGGCATGAAGGGAATCACCTATACTCAGGTCGCCCAGTATTGTGTTTTGATATTTGCTTACCTGGTGCCTGCAATTTTTATTTCCCTCCTGATGGTAGGGAACCCCATTCCCCAGATCGGTCTTGGCGGAACCTTGGCAGATGGTACTTTCCTGCTGGATAAACTTGATGCGATCTGCACTGAACTGGGCTTTAAGGAATATACTACCTCACATCGTGGTAAGACAGATTTGTTCTTTGTCACGGCAGCCCTTATGTTAGGAACAGCGGGACTTCCTCATGTCATCGTTCGTTTTTTCACGGTACCTAAAGTATCTGACGCCAGGCGATCTGCTGGTTGGGCGTTGCTCTTCATAGCACTACTCTACACCTGTGCACCAGCAATCGGTGCGTTCGCCCGCACTAATTTGATTCAAACCGTAAATAACAAACCATACACAGCATTGCCCAGCTGGTTTGGTAATTGGGAAAAAACCGGACTTCTTGCTTTTGAAGATAAGAATGGGGACGGAGTGGTTCAATACTATAATGATGCAAACCCGGATTTTGTGGAATCGACAGCTAAGCCAAATGGATGGAATGGTAATGAATTAATTGTTGATCGTGATATTATGGTTTTGGCAAATCCATCCATTGCCAATCTGCCCAATTGGGTGGTTGCTCTGGTGGTTGCCGGGGGGCTGGCAGCAGCTCTCTCCACGGCAGCAGGATTACTTTTAGTGATCAGTACCTCTATCGCCCACGACTTGCTGAAGAAATGGCTCCGACCCAAAATCTCGGAAAAAGGAGAGCTTAAAGCAGCCAGGATCTCTATTGCGGTGGCTGTTCTCGTAGCCGGATATGCAGGAATAAATCCGCCCGGTTTTGTCGCCCAGGTTGTTGCTTTTGCATTTGGTCTTGCTGCCGCTTCTTTCTTTCCAGCCATAGTGATGGGTATCTTCTCAAAACGTATGAATATGGCGGGAGCCGTATCAGGAATGATAGTGGGTCTGGTATTTACCGCTTTCTACATTTTCTACTTTAAATATGGGGGAGGCACTCCTGAGCAGTATTGGTTTGGTATTTCACCGGAAGGAATTGGAACACTGGGAATGGTCTTTAATTTCTTGACTGCTCTGACCGTCTCTGCCTTCACCAAGCCTCCTCCCGCTCATGTTCAAGACTTAGTGCAATCCATCAGAATTCCACGGTCGTCTTCTCCCAACGACTAAATAGAAAAACCAGCAAAAGTCCTAGAAAGAAGCACGCGATCACGCCAGCAAAAAGAGCGTCGCCATGATAGGCGGAAGGGAACACATTTAATTCCGACAAGACTTTAACCCGCTCGAGGTCGGCGATCGTGCTCAAATCAGTTAACCGTTTCCCGGAATCCTTATCCAACCAAAGAACAGGATTTCTCCATGGCCAGATTCGGTTGAGAGACCCTATCATAAATCCGGTAAGAAGGGCAAGGGTAGGATGTCGGTGGTATTTAAAAGTCCAATTTAAAACATTCGAGAAAAGGGCGAGGCCAACGAGACAACCCAAAGCAAATACTCCCGTGATCATCAGGGCAGCAAGTGATTGATCTTCGATAACTGCCTTGACAGATTCAAGTATGAAAGTATACATACCCAACAAGAGGAGAATAAAACTGCCCGAAATTCCTGGTAAGATTAAAGCACAAATAGCTATCATGCCAGAGACGAAAATAAACGGATAAGATTGACTGCCTTCCGAAGGACTAAAGACTGTGATAAAGTACGCGATCACGGCACCACCAATCAGCAGTAAGACTTCTGCCCATTTCCAGCTCGAAATCTTTTTTCCAATGTAAACTACCGAAGCCACGATTAATCCAAAGAAGAATCCCCAGATCAGAGGTGGATAATGTTCGAGTAAATAAGAAATACCAAAGATGCCGATTACCAGTCCTGCGACCATTCCCGCCAAAAGGGCTAATAGGAAGTTGCCATCGATGTGCCGCCAGAGCTGCCTAAATCCTCCTTTTCTCAGTTGTTGAACAGGAAACAGGCTGATGTTTCTGATAGATTTGATCAATCTTTCATAGATCCCTGTGATAAAGGCTATCGTGCCTCCACTTACACCGGGTACCACTTCGGCCATTCCCATAGCCATACCTCTCCAAGCAAATGAGATTAAGTCTTTCCACATATGAATGGCTTCACGATTTTTGTCAGATTATAGAGTGTTTTCTAATGCTTCAGCAGTTTGCGAACCACTCTATGTGAACCTCGACTGACCGCTACCACATACATTCCAGGTGGCAGATTTTGGAGATTGTCAACTTCCACGGTTTGTCTTACTCCAGCGAAAGACCTATGCTGCGAGAAGACCTTTTGACCATTGAATTGATATAATTCCACGATTCCCTCACCTGGTGTGAGACCTTCAAAATCCATCGTGAAACCTGAATGGAACGGATTAGGGTAGATGTTAACCTTAGCACCGTGTGCGAGATCTCTGCTGGAGGTTGAACAGAACGTAGGTACCACAAGCGTATCCGTATAGCCACTGGTATCAAAGGCACACACCGATTGCACTTGAATCTCGTAAGTGTTGCACTCCTCCAGACCTTCAATCCTATATACAATTGAAGTATCGCTAATTTCCTCCCATTCTTCATCTCCCGCTTTGCGGTACCGGATTGTGTAGCCAATTGCTGAATCCACCCGGGTCCAGGTGATATCAATGCTTTCCGCACCCACTGCAAGCGTGTCAATCATAGGAGTCGGAGGACAAAGAAGCGAATCGAAGATGATCTCAACACAGTAATCTTCAACCTCACCAAAATCAACTATTGTGTTGCAGCCAAAAATGGTGTCCTGAGTCGGTTCGAAGAGCATGAGAACACGCATTCGGGTAAGTCCCACGGGAGCATCTTCCGGAATCTGGATCACTGTACTAACTGCACCAGCCAGGGCGGTGTCCGAGGAATAAACCAGCTCTTCGTCGTTATCAAAATTCCCATCTTGATCGAAATCAATCCATGTCCAATAGTGTTCATCAAATTGATCCCCCTCAAATCCCGGAAAAATCTCCATGCTATAACGGGAGCCCTGCTTCAATTGGGTAGACTGGGTACCGGTATAATCTCCATAGCCTCCGTCCTGGCCGGATCCGTTCATCAATGTATGCAGGGCAAAGCTATCAATGTACTCTTCACTTATACCTTCCACGATCACAGGACAATAAACAGAGTCGAGGCAAGCCCCACAACCCATGGTCATGAAGAGCAAGGTATCCGAATATGCTGTGAGTCCGGTGTCACACTGAACTTGAACCTGAATCACATATTCAGAGCATGAAAGCAAGCTATCAAGCTCAATAGAAGGTTCAGCGACGCTCAATTCCGACCAGATGATCGTGTCAGTAGAAGAATAGCGGATATTGTATCCCAACGAGCCTTCTACGGTATCCCAGCTGATAACAGCCGATTCCTCCGTCCTGCTGTCGACAAAGAGACTGGATGTACCCGAACAGCATATTTCTGATGAGAAAACAATAGTGGGAGAAGTGGCAATGCTGCTGTCCTGGCACAAAGCTGATAATTCCAGTTCGTAAGTGTTGCAATTTCCCAGGGCGCCCAAGAGGTGAGGGGAGACTGCGGTATCCAACATATTCCAAATTGTATCGCCTAGTAGCCGATATCTCAGTTCTACTATATCCACGGAATCCGATTCATTCCAGGACACCGTAGTTTCGCCATTTTCTTCACTTATGTTGATGTCAAAAGGAGCGATACAACTGCTGCAGTTTTGCAACGTTTGATTGAGTGCATTAAAAGCATTGAGCCGTCCTCCCGTCGCCACATCGTCAGCTAAGGCAGGTACTTGATCAACAGTTTCCAAAATGTAGGACCTGGCTTGAAGTGCAGCGGCCGCCGGATCTCTCTTCGAAAGACTAGCCAAATCAGCGCAGGGCGAGGAATAGAGCAGTGCAATCACTCCCGTTACCATAGGTGAAGCGTAAGATGTGCCGGTGCTGAAATTATAGTCTGGTATGTAGGTGGTGAAGATCCGGTCGCCTGGTGCTGCCAGGTCAATGTCATTTTTCCCAAAAGCAGCAAAACTCCGCACGTCTTGATCGTCACTGGCTGTAACGGATATTAGGAAGTCACTGGGGCAGGAGGTAGGAACATCCTGGATGCTATCAATATCCAATTCCTGATTGGCAGTAGCTGCACAATTAAGGATTCCCTGTGCTCCCAGTGAATCATAGAATGAACACCAAATGGGAGCGTCATCAGTCAATAGATCTTCATCTCCATAAGACAGGTTGGTAGCAACCACATAAGCTCCCCTCGCTCCGTCTGTTTCATTGTAAAGTTTTCGCTGAGCCAATATGTAGCTATAGCTTTCGATCATCGATGCTTCCTCCAGGCTCAGGTCAAGAGTTACATTCATTACTTTCAGATTCCAATTCACCCCTGCCACACCGGTTGCATTGTTCCCAGAAGCTGCCATCACTCCAAGAATTTCGGTGCCGTGCGCATCTTGTACACCTCCACCAAACAGCTCCGGCTCGATATTGTCATTGCTGAGATTGACATTCCAACCCCGATAGTCATCGACGAAGCCATTCTCATCATCATCGATGCCATTGCCAGGTATCTCATTTCTATTAAACCAAATGTTACCAGCCAGGTCCGGATGCATGTAGTCCACACCGTTATCGATCAGGGCGACCACAATAGTGTCACCTAAAGCTGAAACTCCCCCGGTAGATATTTGCCAGGCTTCGTCTGCATCGATATCTGCATCAGCCAGTCCCAGGGTGCCTTCATTCAGCCACTGCCATTGCATGGAAAAAAACGGATCATCAGGGACTTTGGTTCGCCGCTTCAGCAAATGATTGTACTGTGCTACCACCACCTCAGGATCATTTCGCAATTCAGATAGAAAATGACCTTCGTGGATTCTGGTAAAATCAAATCTCACTTTCCAAATGTTTAGATAATCTGATAAGCACTTTTGTGGAGACAGATTTGTCGCTTTGTCTTTATAAGTGGTATGTTTTTTTACCCAATCAGACACTGAAGACGAAGGATGCAGACAAACGATATATTCCCCTTGCCGGTGAGCCAACTGCTGGGAAGATATCTGGGAAATGAATGACGTCGAGAAAAAACTAATTAACAGAAGTAATCGTAATCGATTCCGCATGAGTCATGGATTGCTTATGACATATTAGTAATGAACCAAATTTAACCTTTATTCTCTAATGTCCTGCTTGATTTAGCGTGCTCGTAGAACGTCCCTTTCTTCGATGAATTGGTCGAGTAAAGTACCAATTGACATAGGCCCAGTTAAAGCACTAATTCTAAGGCAATGATAATGTCTAACTGATATCAAAAATAATACATATAAACAATATATAATATATTATATATTGTAGATCAATAATATTTATATTATCTTTATTCATGATATATAAACTGACTACTTTTGATTAAGTTTGATCGATGCGAACAGCCCTAACCTATTTTTTTCTTCTGGGCTACGTGATGTCTTCAGCTCAGAGTCCATCCGGTTTTGCCGGTGCTGATGCTACTGTGAGTACAGTGGCATTACCAGGGATATCTGCAAAAGCAATTTCAATCAAGGTGATGGATATGAGGACTCGCGAGGAGATACCTTTCTTCACGATTGATTTTACTTCATGCGGACATCCAATGTATGAAAGTAGCGAGGCAGGAGTATTTAGTTTGAAAGCCGAGAAGGGTTTTGCCTGTCATACCAGAATATCGAAGAGCGGCTATGCCCACGTTGATCTCCTCCTGGATTATGAAGAGATACGAGGAGAGGAGAAAACATTTAATGTTTTTCTAAGCAGGTCACCAAATTACTATCAGGGAATTCTGCGGGACAAATTGGAGCGAAGTCTTTATTTGGACAATGCTTCTGTTGAGATTTCCGCACTGGAAGATGGTAGTGTGCAAAGGTCTGTAACGGACAAACATGGTCAGTTTGCCTTGTATCTGCTCCCTCAACGCACCTATGATTTAACGATTAATCGCAGATCCTACAAGCCTTTTAGAACGACGTTCAGTACTGGTGAAAAAGTAGATCCCTCTGTGATCAGGCAGCTTTTCATGGAGCCTAAGGATGGGCAGAAGCGGATCGGCCTTGGCACGGAGGTAGGGGTTCAAAAAAAGGATCGATTCACGGCCGGTGAGGCGATTTCATACTACAGCATTCAGGTTGCTGCTAAGCGATCGGATGACATCGATCTGGATCAATACGAACTGGCATTGAGTAAATATGGTGAAGTCTTTACGGATGATCGTTACAAGTTGGTAAAGATCAAAGTGGGTAAGTACTTCGACAAATCGGTAGCGGAGCAAATGTTAAAGATGGTTCGAAGTAACAAAGGATACGAGGATGCCTTTCTCACAAAGTATATTCCCGTCGACGGTCTTCCTTCGAGCGAGGAATCAGTTGATCATGTTTTGTATAAAGTGAGACTCGCTTCCTATCTCAATGCATCTCTTTTTAACTCCTCTAAAATAGCTCATTTGGGGGCAGTCTCTGAGCTAAAGAAGGAGGACTGGACCATATTTCTCTTAGGTGATTATGTAGACTTGGAGGTAGCCAGAACGGCTTGCGAAGCAG
The DNA here is from genome assembly GCA_024644235.1 of Lewinellaceae bacterium. Lineage (GTDB taxonomy): Bacteria > Bacteroidota > Bacteroidia > Chitinophagales > Saprospiraceae > JAHELJ01. The sequence continues at coordinate 13,010 of JAHELJ010000011.1, read as the reverse complement.
CCCGGGATTTGGGCTTTTTATCCGCCCATATCGTGACTCAGGAGGGCAAGACGCTAAAACGCATTCAATAATTCAACTAAGTATAGGAATTGGTGTTGGTGTCACTTAGTGCATTCGGTCACCGCGGGCATCTAGGTGGGACATGATTCTGGCTTCTTCTTCAAGATATTCCTGCCACCTAAACTTTACTTTTTCAGGCTCGCAGTACCTCTTTGCTAAATCAATGAAGAGCCGGTAGTGTCCCGCCTCTGAAATCATGAATGTGTGGTAGAATGACTTTAACTCTTCTTCGCTGATGTGCAATGAAAGCAAGCGGAAACGCTCACAACTACGAGCTTCGATCAGAGCACAAGTCAATAGTTTTTCCAGCAACCGATCCTCCCGGCTACCTCCTTTCTTCTGGAAGTCAATCAGAGCATTTACATAGAGATCCTTCCTTTGTTTTCCCAGCTTCAGATTTCTTTTTTTTAGCTCTGCCAAAACCTGACGGAAATGTCCCCACTCCTCCGTTACTATCGGTGCCAAACTACTTACCAATTCCTCTTTCTCAGGATAAAGTTGGATAAGTGTGATACATGATGTGGCTGCTTTCTGCTCGCAATAGGCATGATCGGTAAGGATCTCCTCAAGACTCTTTTCTGCAAGATTCACCCAACGGGGATCGGTGGCTAGTTTCAGCCCCAGCATCGGACTATTCACACTCATATCATTTGGTTTCGAGACAGCCCAACTGATTCATGAGAAGATCGACATTGTGTACATCATAATCTTCATAGCCCGTAGACCACACAACCCGGATCTTGTCTAATTCGCTTTTGAGTATCATTCGTTCCTTCTGTGCATCGATCTGGAAAGTAGCCCGGTAAATCGTGTCTCCGGTCGACGGGTCAATATTCCCAATGTCTCCCTTTTGACAATAGAGCGACACGGTTTTCCCATTCATCAATTTCAAATTGACCAGGGTATTCTTGGCGATCAGGCCATATTCTCTTTGAGCAGTCTTGGAAGCTATCCTAAAAACCAGATTCAGATATCGAAAGCCACCACTGAGACTAGTCAAATAAGCATGACAAGTGACATGCTCCCTTTCTTTAAAATATGGTTTCAATCGGTCATCGGTGAAGGTAAATAGTAGTTCTTCCACAAGCTCCTTTTTCTCCTGACGAGTAAATTCATCCAAGCCTTCATAAGCAAACTGGCAATTGTAGTCGTTGCTCTGACCTGAACTGAATGAAGTCATTAAGAACTGAACAGAATTTGTTGCCATTTGAGTGACAGGACCAGCGCTTGATGTGGATTCTTCTACTTGCCTGTTTGACTTTGTTTGCTTCTTGGTCTCCCTGTCAGGTCTCACTTCTGTTTTGGCAGAGATGGGATTTGAAACCCTGCGCATGGTCTGCTCTGAGGTCTCCTGCAATGCTGGTTGTTGTGCAGTGGCCAATTCTGAATCGTTACCCAGGTAATTGGGTGGCAGATTTATTTCTGCCAGTTTCTGAAAGTTACCCTTCACTCCGATCTTCTCAATCTTTCCAATTTGTTTGCGCCAGTTACCCAAGGTTTTCTGACTTTCGTTTAATACTTCATGGGCGGCTTTTAGCTCAGATCGTTTTTGTTCGAAAAGATTGCGGTTATTCTTAGCCTTTGCAAATTGAATTGCATCTTCCACTTGATAAACATGATCCTGTGCATAATCGACTTTATCTGCCAGATCAGCTTCATAGCTTCTGGCAGCTTTCAAGTAATCAAGATAGGTCTGGTAATTATAAATGGGAATGGATAACTCCCCAGTCACTTCGTCATCTGATGGCTGCTCCATAATCACTTCAAGAGGCACTTCGCTACCTACCTTAAGTAGCATGCTGTCAGCCGCTTCAAAATAGCGCCAGGAACCATCCTCAAAAACGACAACTCTCTTGCCTTCATTGTTGACGGATACCGTCTGAGCGGGAAGTATCATTCCTCCGCTAATCAGGAATAATATCAGAGATGAAGTGACTCTGATACATCCTGCTAATCCAGACAGGAGTGACAATTTTGCTAACTTGCCAACCACTTTTATATATGAAGATTTTTCGTAATAAATCATTAGGCAAAGTAAATTAATAAATTCTGAAACGGAAGCTTTGATCACATTAGAAAAAGGTAAAATATATGAGGACTTATTTTTGGTTAGTGTCGCTTCTGTGTTTGATGTTCAGTTGCACTGAAAATGACGCCGAAAGTCAGCAGGAATTACCGTCAATTGAGGTGAACTATCCAGACACGCGCACAGATTCGACCGTGGATGACTATCACGGAACTGTGGTAGCAGATCCTTACCGTTGGTTAGAGGACGATAACTCAGAGGAAACAAAAGACTGGGTTAACCGTCAGAACGAAGTGACCTTTTCCTATCTCGATCGGATCCCCTACCGGGAATTAGTCAGAAAACGCTTGGAAGAGGTGTGGAATTATGAACGGTATGGGACGCCATTCAAAAGGGGCGATAAATACTACTTTTTTAAGAATGACGGTTTACAAAATCAGAGTGTGCTGTACGGACAGGAAAGTCTGGATGCACCTGCCCATGTTGTCTTAGATCCAAACACTTTTTCCGAAGATGGAACAGTATCTCTTGCTGCCATTTCCTTCAACAAAGACGGAAGCTTGCTGGCTTACCAGATCTCTCGGGGAGGCTCGGACTGGAGAACAATTTTTGTAAAAGACCTGGAATCAGGCAATCTACTCGCTGATTCAGTGCAGTGGGTCAAATTTTCCGGGATAAGTTGGAAAGATGACGGTTTCTTCTACAGCCGATTTCCGGAGCCTACCGAAGATGATAGGCTGTCTGGTTCAAATTCTTATCACAAGGTGTATTATCACAAGTTGGGGACGAATCAAGAAGAGGATAAAGTAGTAATTGGAGATGACGAACACCCACAGCGAAACTTCTTCAGCACCACCACTGATGACGAGAAATTTCTCACAGTCTCCTTCGGTGAGTCAAGCAGTGGAAATGCGCTCAAGATCAAGAATCTGGACTCAGGTGAAGATTTCAAGAACGTAGTCGATCGCTTTGATGATGACTTCGATGTCATAGACAATGTCGGGGAGGACATTTACGTGATGACCAATTACAAGGCACCCAAGGGCCGCCTGATTGCCATACCTAGTCAGGATCCCATTGAGGAAAAATGGCGTGATATTATCCCCGAAGGATCAAGTGTACTACGATCTGTTGATTTAGTTGGCAATCGACTATTGGCTACCTATCTAGTCGATGCAAAAAGTGAAGTAAAAGTATTCGATTTTGAGGGGAACTTTCAACAAAACCTGGAATTGCCAGCAATAGGCAGTGTGGGAGGTTTTTCGGGGAAAAAAGGTGATTCTACCGCCTTCTATACCTTTTCTTCTTTTACCTTTCCTTCCACGATCTTCAAGCTCGACCTTTCCATGCTAGTCAGTGAACCGTTCCAAGTACCTGAAATTGAATTTGATCAGTCACAATACACCACAGAGCAGGTTTTCTACACCAGCAAAGATGGAACCAGGGTACCGATGTTCCTCACCTATCGTAAAGACATCGATCCTGATCAACCTCATCCGACCATGCTTTACGCTTATGGTGGGTTTAACGTCAGCATTACTCCAGGATTCAATCCCAGTACACTGATTTGGCTTGAGAATGGGGGCATTTATGCTGTGCCTAATATTCGAGGAGGAGGTGAATATGGAAAGGAGTGGCACCTAGCCGGGACAAAGGAGCGTAAGCAGAATGTATTTGACGACTTCATCGCCGCCGCTGAGTATTTGATCGAAGAAGGATACACCAGTTCGGAGAAGTTATCTATTATGGGAGGGTCGAATGGAGGCTTGTTGGTAGGTGCCTGCATGACACAGCGACCTGAGCTTTATAAGGTTGCTATTCCCAGGGTAGGGGTATTGGATATGCTGAGATATCATGAATTTACGATCGGGTGGGCCTGGGCTGAGGACTATGGGAGAAGTGATGATCCCACCGCGTTCGAGTATTTATACAAGTATTCACCGCTTCATAATTTAAAACCGGCCAACTATCCTGCTACCTTAGTAATGACAGCAGATCATGATGACCGGGTGGTGCCTGCTCATTCCTTCAAGTTTGTCAGTGAATTGCAAAAGCAGAATCAAGGAAGTAACCCGGTACTTATCCGGATCGAAACGAGTGCCGGCCATGGAGCAGGAAAACCCACTTCAAAGATTATTGAAGAGAATGCCGATTTGTGGAGCTTCATATTATATAACATGAATGAGGACGTCCTCTATAAAAATCTCGATTCCTGATACACCTTGTTGACATTGGCTTTCTGCCCGTTCGTGTATGGGATGTGCTGGATGTAATAATCGTTGGTATGTTGTTGTACAGCATCTACCGATTATTACGTGGTAGCATCGCATTCAATATTGTGATCGGCATTGTATTGCTATATGCAGCCTGGGGAATTGTGGGGGTATTGCAGATGCCCTTACTGTCGGAAATCCTGGGTCAATTTATCAGTGTGGGGTTCATCGCCTTGCTCATTATTTTTCAACCCGAGATCCGCCGGTTCTTACTATATCTTGGTAACACCACTTTAAGAGGCCGGGCGGGAGTATTGGGCCGCTTCTTCAAAGGTAAATTCACTAAGAGAAGGGCCGACTATGTAGACGAGGTTCATAGTGCGATGATGGCATTGTCGCACGAGCGTACTGGAGCCCTGATAGTTTTTCCTGAGCATTTGAATATACAGGGATACGGAAACTCCGGTCAGGTTTTAGATGCTGAAATCAGTGCCGATTTGATCAAGGCGATTTTCCACAAGAAAAGTCCTCTGCATGACGGAGCCATGATTCTTTACGCCGGTAAAATTCATGCAGCCAGTTGTGTCCTTCCGGTGTCGTCTAATCCCGATCTGCCAACAAGTGTAGGTCTTCGTCATCGAGCAGGTTTGGGGGCATCAGAAAATTCGGATGCCACTTCTTTTATGGTTTCTGAAGAAACGGGTGAGATATCCTATGCTCACCGTGGTGTGCTGTATCGGAAGATAAGTGAGGAGAGACTGAGGAATCTATTAAGTAAACATTTTGACTAAAAAGGTGTAAGATTGCACTCGTAGATTGAGACTGGAAAAATAAGATGGATGGAAGCTGTACAGACATATATTGAAAACAACAAAGAGCGATTTCTCGAGGAATTGATTGGTATACTAAAGATACCATCGATCAGTGCTGACCCCGCTCATGCCGGAGATGTGAAGAAAGCTGCTACAGCAATGGCTGAGGCCCTCCGAAAGGCTGGCATTGAACAGACCCAAATTTTCGACACTGATGGTCATCCCATCGTCTTTGGCGAAAAGATGATCAATGCTGCCTGGCCAACAGTGTTGGTGTATGGCCACTATGATGTGCAACCACCCGATCCACTCGATCAATGGGAGTCACCCCCTTTTGAACCGGTGATTAAGAAGTCTGAAACCCATCCAGATGGAGCCATATATGCCAGGGGAGCTTGCGACGATAAGGGGCAGGTATTTATGCACATCAAGGCCATGGAAGCCATGCTGAGTTATGATGCCCTACGATGCAATGTTAAGTTCTTATTGGAAGGGGAGGAGGAAGTCGGATCTGAACACCTTGCAGGATTCTGTAAGGAGCACAAAGATCTCTTGACATGCGATGTGATTTTGATTTCCGATACCGCAATCATCTCTAATGAAACTCCTTCAATTACTTCAGGACTTCGAGGATTGAGTTATGTGGAAGTGACAGTAACAGGGGCCAATCGTGATCTGCATTCAGGGGTCTATGGAGGGGCAGTGGCCAACCCGATCAATGTGTTATCGCAAATGATTGGATCATTGCATGACGAGAAACATCGTATCACAATTCCGGGATTTTACGATAAGGTGCAAGAGCTTAGTCAACAGGAACGAGTCGATATGAACAAGGCACCTCATGACGAGGAAGCCTACAAACGGGATCTCGGTATCGATGCGGTGATGGGAGAGGCCGGTTACACTACATTGGAACGCACTACGGTTAGACCAACCCTTGATGTAAATGGCATGTGGGGCGGATATACCGGTGACGGTGCAAAGACGGTTTTGCCTTCCAAAGCTCACGCCAAGATCAGCATGCGTCTGGTGCCTGATCAAGACCCTGATGAGATTGTAGCAATTTTCACTGATCACCTCAAAGCCATCGCACCCGATGGAGTGAAAGTAGATGTCCGGCCTCATCATCATGGGCGACCGGCAGTAACCCCGGTAGACAGTGTAGAGTATAAAGCCGCCGCAATGGCTATGGAACAGACCTTTGGGAAGAAACCTATCCCTGCACGGGGAGGTGGTAGTATACCCATCGTTTCACTCTTTGAAGAAGTACTGGGTGTGAAATCGGTACTTATGGGCTTCGGCCTTGATTCCGATGACATTCATTCACCCAACGAGCATTACGGAATCTTTAATTTTTATCAGGGGATTCGAACAATTCCCTACTTCTATCAGTTCTACGGAGAACTGAAGAATGGGCAATACCGCCAGGATTGAAAATAGATATTCTTTCGGCAGTTCCCGATTTGCTTTCGGGTCCTTTTGACCACTCTATCTTACAGAGAGCAAGAGAGCGTGGCCTGCTTAATGTAAATGTTATTGATCTGAGACAGTATGGATTGGGTAAACACAAACAGATCGATGATTATCAATATGGAGGAGGTGCGGGTATGGTAATGATGGCGGAGCCACTGTTCAATGCCATTGCCGAGCTCAAAGGGGAAACAGCATATGATGAGATTATCTACTTCACGCCGGATGGAGAAAAATTGACCCAGAGTGTAGCCAACCGCCTATCCCTGTGTCGGAATCTACTTTGTATTTGTGGACATTACAAAGGTATCGACCAACGCATCAGAGATCATATGGTCACCATGGAAATCAGCATTGGTGACTACGTGCTCTCCGGTGGCGAACTTGCCGCTGCAGTCTTGGTTGATTCAGTTGGTCGACTGATCCCCGGAGTTTTAAATGACGAAACATCAGCCCTCTTTGATAGCTTTCAGGATAATATCCTGGCTCCCCCGGTATATACGCGGCCTGCTGACTTTAACGGATGGAAGGTACCGGAGATCTTGCTGTCCGGCAATGATGGTGCAATCGAACAATGGCGTGAAGAGGAAGCAATCCGGAGAACGAAATCGAGGCGACCAGATCTCCTCGATAAAGCCTGAGAGAATTATTCACCAAAAATATCAGGTTCATGGTGGAATGCTCCAAAGGCAAACCAGTAGCCAATGAATGCATCAATGCTCCCTAATTTCTTATCTTGATTTGGCCCGTCGACTGCTTCCCCAAAGATATTCCAGCGCCCTCCATCCTGATCTGTCATGACTATTCCACCAGGTTGAATTTCTGAAGGGGTAAATTGGAGGTCATTGGGATTTTCGTAGGCTATCATAAAGTTGTGTTCCTTTGACCCTACGATGACAATCTCGCGGCCGGCATGATCGTCTTGGATGACGTCTAATCCATTTGCAAAAGGCGTAAATCGATAAACCTTCACAGAATTGCCGATAATGACTCCTAGCACCCGCTCTTTCCGCGGAAGGCGGAAATCTTCCTGGCCCACCGGAAATAGCAGTCGGTTGTTATTAGAACGGTAGTCGCCATACGGGTAAACACCGTAACTCCGGCTGAAACCAGTTTCCAAAGACATTACGCTTTCATTGGGAAACATCAATTGCCAGGTCGACCAAGGCATTTCGATCATAGGAAATGTGTTGATTTTCGTTGTGACTAATTCACCCTGTACACAATCCAGCCTCATTTGCGACCAGTTACTATCTGTACGACGGTCGTAAGGGATAAGGTTGTTTCGGTAGAGCAGACCGGATACCCCAAAGGTGGTTTCCGAGCCCCCTACAAATCGATCCCATGCAATTCCGGTTCCGGTCAATGGACAATAAGTTATGGCCACTGACTGTCCTCCGACCCGGTCGTTGACGATTTCATGCCAGTCAAGTATGACATGGGAATAGCCCTTGATTTCCGCATCGATCTTAATGGCGAGCACCAGATCCGCTTCCCGATTGAAATCAACTTCGGAAGTATTAATGAACTTGGGATCATCAACACTGGGAATGCCATCCTTACCCGGTCCGCCGTCGAACACTTCTGATTGATCCAGAATCCAATCCGACGAGAAGTTTCCACCTCCCGGAACCGGGCTGGATTGATCGTCACTGCAGCTCAAAAATATCAGCATGCCAGTGAGAATAGGGATGAAATATTTTGCGAGGATTCTCATAATGCGACGGTTTTCCTTGAAATTTTCAATTTATAGTAAATCCCGGTGTTGATCCGGTAAGTCGGAGTGACCTGGGTACCAGTGATATTGGCGAAAAGGGGCAATTCGATGTTGCCATTGAAAGAGAGATCCTGGTTGATCCAAAAGGATACCGAGGGATTGATAAAGATCCATTTGCCACCGGTGCTGGGTTGTAGCAGACCTTCATTTTGGTCAGGATCAGCGACTCGATACCGAAACATTACAGCTGGATCCAGCAGTTGATTACCCAGCAGCAGTCGATCACTATACCCTAAAATCAGCTGAAATTCATTTCCAAACTTATAGACTTGTGATCCTAGATAATCGCTGTTCTTCCCTTTGTGACTGTAAATCGCATTTAGTGAGAGCGTTGCTCCTGGCCGAAACATAGGTTGGTGACTGATGTTTATCCATCCCAGGCCATCCCAGGCTCCACTACCTGGCTGTAGATCAGCGCTTAAAGCCAGGCCATCACTCGTCAGTAGGGCAGAGGCTCCCGTCGGAGCTTTTACTCCTATGCCTGTGGCAATAGAAAAGTCTGGTCGATCAACCGCCAGATATTTGAAAAGCAGAGTCATATCACCAATTCCGTTGGTGCTAGTCAACTCCCTGTTGCCAAAATTGGTAATGAGACGTTCCTGTCGCACCCAAGAGAAAAGTGCATCTACCGAAAAACGAGATGAGAAACTGTACCCTGTTTCGAACAAAATGGAATGAGTGGTGCGTTTTCGATTATTATCATTTAGTACTTCTTTGCCGGTTTTTAAAGTTCGCAGCACATTAAGATCATAGTTGAGACTTAATTGGAGTACGTTGGAACCATGGTTGGGCATGCCCAGGTTGGCAGAGACGGGTACCCCTCCGGAACAACAGGTCTGGCCCATCAACGGTACAACCGTTGTGAACATCAATACGGCAATCAGGTTGACTTTGACGAAATCAGAAATCCATGCCATGTTGTAAAAACTGTCAGGAAACACCCCGTGTTTCCTATGATATACGGGAAATACCCATTATGTCGAAGTTATGACATTAGCGATGAAAGCTGTGTAAAGAGCAGGACAAAGAGGAATTGAAGCAGAAAGGTGCCATCCAGAAGGCCTGAGTAGTAATAGTCATGATTCCGATTTAGAGCAAGTTGAATGAGCGAATTGAGCACGATATAAAAGACCAACAGTCCGGTTGTTTGCGATACGGAATATACATTGAGAAAGAATGCCAGGACAATTACGATAAATAACGAAATAAGAAGAATCGAAATCCATGTTCTGGTCTTGTGCCGGCCAATTCTTAGAGGTATGGTCTGCACTTGATGAAGATCATCAACTTGCATATCTCTAATGTCAAAAGGCAATGTTATGGTCAATACGAATAGAAACTTCTCCAAGCCAATGATCCCGATCTGTATTCCCGAGAATGAACTCTCCACAATTAGCGGAATACAGGAAGTGATCCACGACCAAACCATGGCGATGAGGAATATCTTGATATGGGGCAAGTCTCTCAATCGCTTCTTTTTAAAAAGGGGACTGATATAAAGAGCTGAGATGACAGCTGCCGGGATAAACAGCAGCAATGTCTTGAGATTGATAAAGTAGGCTGATAAGATCAAACCAAGTGCAGCGATTGCTGCAAAAATCACGATATGCGATTGAAAGGTCGTAATGATTTCCAATCTCCGATTGGGAATAGTCCGGTCGATGATGCTAAAACCAATCACGCGGTGCATCGCATAAATAAACAGAGTGGAAAAGAAGATAAAGGCAGCCAAAGCAGATGGCCAGTAGACGGTGCCGGCAAGAATTTGCATTTGCCAGACCATCGAAGCTGCACCCAGAGCAATCCAGAGGTTGCTGTAGAGGATGAGATCAACCAGCTTGATTATGAATGACAAGAAGCCCTGACTTTCTAGAAATATTTAAAGTTATGTCCCTTCTTGAGTTTTAGGAGGGTCTCATAGATAAGGGTTATCAAATTTTCAACGTCTTCTTTATGAGCCATTTCCACTGTTGTATGCATGTATCTCAAGGGCAGGCTGATTAGGGCGGAGGGTACACCTCCACCGGAGTAGGCAAAAGCATCGGTATCCGTTCCAGTCGATCTTGAAGCAGCTTCCCGCTGAAACGGGATCTTTTTGCTCTCCGCGGTCTTTATGATTAGTTCGAGTAGAAGATTATGAACAGCTGGCGCATAGGTCAAAGAAGGACCATTTCCGACCCTGACGTCGCCATGCTTTTTGGCAGTGATCAGTGGGGTATGTGTATCGTGGGTGACATCAGTGACGATTGCGACGTTAGGCCTAATCGTCTCAGCTATCATTTGGGCTCCGCGTAGACCTATTTCTTCTTGCACGGCATTCACGACATAGAGGCTATAAGGCAGTTTCTTTTTTCTTTGTTTGAGAAGCCTGGCAACCTCGGCAATGCAAAATCCGCCCATTCGGTTATCCAAGGCTCGTCCAACATAATATCGATCGTTCAGCACTTCAAATTGGTCCTCGTAAGTGATTACACAGCCGACATGTACCCCCATTTCCAGCACTTCATCTTTATTCTTTGCCCCCACATCAATGAAAATATTATCCATTGCCGGACTGAGATTGGCGTCCTTCCCTTTTCTCATGTGGATGGCTGGCCAACCAAATAATCCCCTTACGATGCCCTTTGAGGTGTGGATATTCACCCGCTTGGATGGGGCGATGACATGATCAGAACCGCCGTTTCTTATCACATGAATAAACCCGTCTTTAGTAATGAAGTTTACAAACCAGGAGATCTCATCGGCGTGTCCCTCGATGACAACCTTAAAGTCTTTGCCTGGGTTGATAACTCCATAGACAGTTCCATAGTTGTCAATATGCCATTCATCTATAAAGGGCTTGACGTATTCCAACCACAATTTCTGTCCTGAGGATTCAAATCCGGTAGGAGAGGCGTTGTTAATGTAATCGGTCAGAAAGGACTCGGATTTCTTTGTAATAATCGGCATAGTTAAATCTTCAATTTATGAACCAGGATCCCAGGAAGATGGAGATTCTCGCCAGGCCTTTAACAGTTCGAGATCGTCACCTTCCACATGGTTTTCTTCCACTGCCGCATTGATCAGCCGGGTGTAATCCGTGATGGTTTCTACCTGGATCTCAAGATCTTGGAAGCGCTTCTCGGCAAAATCCATTTGGTAGGTAAAGATCGCTGCCAGTCCAATTACTTCAGCCCCGGCTTCATTTAGAGCTTGAATAGCCTGAATGCTACTTCCCCCTGTACTGATTAGATCTTCAATAACCAGTACTTTCTCTCCGCCTTCCAACTTACCCTCAATCAGGTTCTTTCTCCCGTGCTTCTTGGCCTTACTGCGTACATAGATAAATGGCAACCCAAGCGTATCGGCTAAAAGGGCTCCGTGGGGGATGCCGGCAGTAGCTACACCTGCGATTACCTCGAAGGGGGAGAACCGGTGAGAAAGCTCCACTAAGGCCTTCTTGATATCATTTCTGACATGTGGATAGGAAAGGGAGATACGATTGTCACAATAGATGGGTGAACGGATTCCGGAAGCCCATGTAAATGGATTTTTCGCGTTGAGACGAATTGCTTTTATTTGCAACAGATGTGATGCCACCAGGCGACCATAATCCATGGACATATTAGGATTTTGGAAAATTCGTCCAAATGTACAAAATCTACATAAATGACCACCTTCTCGAGCTGCGTTCCCGGGATGATGCGAGTGATGACAATGGGACAAGAATTATTCTACCCTATATGGGAGGACGAAACCAACTTCTCAATGTAATTGACAAGTACGAAAAGTCTAAGAGCTCACCGAATATCGTTTTACAGGGTGAAGATCCAAAGAGGTTGTTTGAAGACTTCAAGAAGTTGTTCAAGAATATCAAAGCGGCTGGAGGGGTCGTCGTTAACGACGAAGGTCTAGTACTATTCATCTACCGGTTTGATTGCTGGGATCTGCCCAAGGGGAAAAGGGACAAAGGGGAAAAGAATAAAGAAACAGCGATAAGAGAAGTACGGGAAGAAACGGGACTGGATGTTGAAATCGTCAGTAAACTTGGTGTGACCCACCACACCTATCATCTCAAAGGCCGGAGGGTGCTCAAGAAGACCGTCTGGTATCAGATGAGGCCCTTATCGACAAATTTGGTGCTGCAATCAGAGGAATCCATCGAAGCCGCAGCCTGGCGGAATCCAGCTGAATTTCTTGACAATGAGGCGAACACATATGCCAGTATTTTAGATGTCATCAGTAGATTGAAGGCAGGAGCAGATAAGACATGAGTCTGCATCAATTTCTTCCTTAATCTAAGTCACCTAATGGCTTGATTTATAAGCTAAAACCCTTATTTTTGCCGCGCAAACATATTAGGGGAAAAATGGTATTGTTTTTGCAGCTAATATGACGCGAATGACTTGATTCTCCTTCCTCACCCTGGCGGGGGTTTCACAAACCGATTTTAGATTATTTAGTAACCGAAAACTGAACCATGAACAGATTTGTACTGTTTTGTACTGCCCTTTTTTTATCCCTTCAAGTATCAGCCCAGTCAGGACCTAACTGCCGGCCGGTGAATGCCAGCTTGGATGCCAATGGTGACACGTACTTGCTCCTGAGTGATTTCGTGACTACCGCTGCGTTGCCCGTGGGTTGTGAAGTGACGATCACCAACAGTTTTGGAG
>JAHELJ010000068.1 GCA_024644235.1 Lewinellaceae bacterium | reverse complement strand
CTGATGTCACCGACAACTGCGACCCAGCACCAACCGTGGAGTACCTCGGAGAAGTTCGTGACAACATGGGCTGCTTAGCAGGTATGTATACATTGACCCGCACCTGGCGCGCTACCGACGCCTGTGGCAACAGCGCGACCTGCTCACAGACGATCACGGTAGACACCAGGATTGAGGTCGACTGTTGGACCTTGCTACTGGCTGGTACGGAATACGATGGCGTAGCAGACGCTACTACCTATACTTGGGAGCTTTGTGGTAATGATTGTCCTCGAGCACTGTCTCACATCAGGTTCTCGATGCCGGATGGTGTAGTTGCGATAGATCCACCGGATAACTCCAATTACAGCTATCCTGGTAACAACAACTCATACAATGTCGAGAACCCAAGCGGTGGTAATGGCAACAACCTTTATGGAATCAACTTCGAAACTATCGGAGAGGGTATCAAAGAGGGTTGCGAAACATTTGTCTATACCTTGCCTGGCGAACCTATGGAAACAGTTCAAGTGGAGATCAAGGCAGGACAAAACAAAGACGTCGCTACTGTTGATGTAGCCGGCTGCTCCTGTACTCAGGCAGATCCGACCTTGGCCGACTTGCGCCTGGATAAAATTGTTGAAGTCAATCCAAACCCGGAGGTGGGTGAAATGGTGACATTCTCCATACGTGTAGTCAACCTGGGCCCCGCTGACGCTACCGGTGTGCAAGTGCAGGACTACCTCCCTGATGGATTTACTTACTACAGTCATAGTGGAGATGGTTCCTTTAATGACATGACAGGAATCTGGGATATCGGCGACCTGGACTATGAAGATGAGGTCTTCCTGAATCTGACGGTTATTGTCAACGACGGTAGTAATTACACTAACGTGGCTGAGGTAGTGGCTTCAGATCAAGGGGATCCGAACTCCACACCTGACAACAATATACCGTCTGAGAACGACCAGGATGATGCGACAGCAGCTCCCGGAGCACCGCCAACTGTGGAATGTTGTGAAGGTGGTGGTAACAAGCCGAGGGAGATTACCTTTACCTACACTGGTGAAGATTGCTCCGCCACCGTTACCAGTCAAAGCGGAAGCCTTTGGAGCTGTACTGGTGATCCGAATGATGATCCACAGGTTTACATCAAGGTAACTAACAAGGATCCGAAGGCAAAGAGTGCGAAGATCTGGTTTGAAGGTGATGTTGGTTTAAACACGGTATTCACAGCCAGTGCACCAAGTAGATTAAGTGGTAACACGGTGATCACGATCTACGATCAGCAGGGAGGAACTGTACTCCAAAGTATCAATTTCCATACCTCCTGTTCGGAACCCATCTTCATTGGTGATCAATACGGTGCCAGTAGGATCGAATTTATCAGATTTGAAGATGACACTGAATGCGGTATAGAACCTGGCATGACCCGGTCCACCGTCTCTACGCCACTTTGGCAAGAGGTCATCGAAGTCCAGGATGAGCAAGGCCTGAGCCTTAAAGCTTATCCAAACCCGGCTTCGCAGTACATCAACCTGGAGTTCAACGGACTAACCGACGACAATGCCGTCATCCAGATCTTTGACGCGCTCGGCAGACTAATCATCCAGCACAAAGTGGGTGTGGTCAACGGAGTGCCGATCGAGATCGAGCTGGGTGACAACGTCAAAGACGGCATGTATTATGTAAGAGTGAAAAACCAGGATCAGATCAAAGCGATCCCGATCGTGGTGACGAAAGCAGACTATCAACGATTTAAGCGATAAATATTTCGGAACCCAAGCTGAAAGGCGCCCCGGAGTGGGGCGCCTTTCTAATTAAGTGAAGATTTATAAGTCTTTCTCCTTTTTCTCCACAGTTAAACTTTCACCTTTGACTGGAATTAGTTATTTGACTAAAACTAGATTCACTCGAAACAATGAGCTTAAATAATCCAATAATTAAAAATGATTTATATGTGTTAAAATTAAATTTGATAGTTTACCTTGAATATTTGTTTTCCTTAATTCATCATTCACTTCTGAACATTATAAATAGGCCGCATATTTCTAATCTCACCTACTAATTTCATCGTACAAAGCATAGATTATTCATTGTGATCAATCGACTATTACTCGTTTATAAAGTTTTGAATTTTAACATATTAGATCCCATGGTCATATTGAAAAATTATGTTTTGTAATTATCGGTAAAATCAATAGATAATATGCAGGAGATATTTTTAATTTAAAATAATTTCATTTATATCCGACCACCCACTTGATTTAAATCCTTTCTGCTTTCGCAAATTTCATCTATCATAGCTTCGGTTTAGATTTAGAAATAACATTCTGGCTCTAACCCTCGTAGCATGAAAGAAACCGTTTCAACTCGTAATTTTTACGATGCCCCTATGTGTAGGTATGTCTTGTTCACACCTATCCGGAGCTCATATAAATTACGGTCAGACCATTTACCGCCTGGCGGTAAATGGTCATTTTTTTTAACGGACACGACCAGTGAATTATCGCGAATAAATAACTGATTGATTAAAACTCAAAACGCACTTTTAGAACACAGTTCTACTATATCCCCACCAGACCAATTTGAAATAATCCCCTTACAGCTTTATCAGGCTCTCTAAATCTCGAGTATAACGATACTCAAATCTCCATTTGAGGACACCCATCTTCCCAGGAGAGTCATACCCAATACACGCAAACCCAGGTATTGTAATAATTAAAAGACCTTGGGATGAAACCTATCTCTTCCATTCACTTTGGTGATCGACCTATTACCACTTTCGTTCTCAATTGGCGAAGGCGCATCACGACTTTGTCAGTTGGTGAAGATACCTATGGTTTCTTTCTATAGAGGCACAAGAAATAAAGTAGATAGAATCCCTGAATAGATGGGGAACAGTTGCATAGAGTCAACAACAAAATGAAGAAATAATGCCTAACAATCTACGGTCAGTTCCCTGTCTTGCTGACTGAAGAACTAAATCTTACGAATGATGAATCCAATTCTACTCGAAACTAAAACTACATTGCACAAATACGCCAAGATGTTTGCCCCCTTTTCTTTGAGAATTTTGATCTGTTTTATATTCTCTTATTCATTTCAATTCCAACTGGCAGCTCAGGGATCCGGAACTGCACCAGTACTTGTTCCAACGGGAGGTTTCGGCATCGAGGGAGATCTGGAATCAAATGATCCTATGGCTGGCATTGGTGATTGGCTGCCAGGCATGGCAGGTACCGGAGGTCATGTTTTTAATAGTGATGGTACACCTATTGATCCCACAATGACGTTTCGACTGATTGATGCCTATGATGAAAAAGAGGATAATTTTAAAGGTGGTCTTAAGTATGATGATGATCCCAATACCTGGCTGTGGGTGGATAACAATCCTGTTCTGGGTAAGAATGATATGAACAACGCCTTGATTCATTTTACGGAGGATTCAAATGGAGACATATGGGTTATCGTTGCTGCCGATCGTTTCAAGACCAATGGAGACGCCTATATTGATTTTTCGTTTCTGCAGAATTCCCTGACCGCCAATGATGACGGCACCTTTACTTCTGCTGGTCCGGATGGAGGTCGTACTGTAGATGATTTTCTGTTAACGTTGGAATTGACCCAGGGAGGTAACACAGCCCAGTTTTTCATTGAAATCTGGGAAGAGGTGTCCCCTGGAGTATTTGATTTTGTGGACAGAACCTCCACTATTCAAGCGGGTCAAGTGTATGCGATGACCAATGCTACCACTGTGGATGTGGATTTTGGAGCCTTTGGTGGAACTACATATGTGACAAACTCTTTTGTCGAAGCAGCGGTCAACCTCACCGCAATCCTAGGTAGCATCGATCCATGCACCAGTTTAGGAGTGGAGACGATCTTTGTAAAAACTAAAACTTCGCAATCTCCCAGTGCTACGATTGTAGATTTCATCACCCCACTAGATGTCTCTTTGCAAATCGGACTAGCTGATCCGGATATATCTATTTGTAGCAGTGAGACTTCAACTGACCTGACACAATATGATGATGATGTGCTGAATGGAGAAACAGGAACAGTGGAGTGGTTCGATGGAGATCCTGATGCAGGTGGTATGTTGATTCCTGATCCCATGGATGTAAACCTGAACAACATAACAGATTTGTGGGCAAAAGCTACCTTGACTTCAGGTTGTACGGGAACTATTGATGTGACCGTCACTATTGAACCCGATCCCCCCTGTGAAATTATGGGTTCTGATGGCCCTGTCTGCCCTTCGGCTATGGGTTTGGTATACACTGGTCCTGATGATATGGATACGTATGCTTGGTCGGTCACCGGAAATGCGACTCCTGTAGGGCCGGTGGATGGTCAGACTATTATAGTGGATGCCGGTGCTGTGTGCAATAGTAGTTTTACTTTGACATTGACAGTGACGCTGGATGGGTGTGAGAATATGTGTAGTATAGAAGTATTAGTAGAGGATACACAAGCACCGACGTGGACCACAGCGGCGGGAGCATTAGATGCGACTGTTGAGTGTTCGGATGCAAGTGGGTTGGCGGATGCGCAAGCACTGTTCCCCGTGGCATCAGATCTCTGCGATGCGGATGTGACCGATATAGACAAGGTAAGCGGACCGTTTGTTCCGGGTGTAGACTGTCCACAAGAGGGCACCTATACGAATACGTGGACGGTGACGGATGATTGTGGCAATGTAAGTGCGGTGTATACGCAGGTGATTACGATAGAGGATACGGAAGCGCCGATGGGCATGTGCCCACCTGACATGCCTGTATGCATCGACGAGGTGCCTTGCTTTGAGCCCGATCCTACCGATCCGGACGAGATCATGGCTTTAGAGATGTGGATCGATGAACTCTTCGATGGGTTATTCATGGACAATTGCGGAGAGGTAGTAATCACCTTGGTTGACGCAACACCTTTGACCGAGTGCATCGACGGAGAGTTTGAGCGGATATTTACCTTTCAAATCACCGATGAGTGCGGTAACGAGGCGGTCAACAGCCCATGCATGGTAAGGTTCTACGGGCAGTGCTTCTGTACTTTAACCCAAGGGGCTTACGGTAACGAAGGAGGCAACTACAAGTGGAATGGTGGGACCATACCCACGCTTGACCTCATCACCAATTTGATGAATGCGAATGGGGACATTGTACTGGGTGATGTGGGAGGTGGCAATTCACTAACTGTTGAAGATCCAGAATGCGTGATAGCATTGTTACCAGGTGGCGGAAATCCAAGCCCACTTCCGGAAGGAGATGAAACCGCTTCGTTAGCGAATGACTGCCATCCGGATTACGACGACGATATGTTCCAAAATGATGGTGTGCGCCTGAAAAACAACCTGGCGAACAATACCATTGCACTCCAGCTTAACATCTGGTACAATGCAGCAATGGGATTGGATCTGGCTAATTATGATCTCTCGCAAGGTTGTCTTGACATTCCAGAGGACCTGCTTGAAGCAGCTGATGATTTTGGTAATGATGATAACATGACCACAGTTCAAGAGTTGCTAGATTACGTTAATGGCTTCCTGGCAGGTATTGTTATGGAGGATATCGGTGGAGATCTGGTGGAAGCGGCTACAGCGATTAACGAGGAGTGGGATGAATGCCAGATCCAGGGATGCGACCCACCCACCGATCCACCAACAGATCCCCCAACCGATCCAGCAGATGACTGTTGCGAGACGGGTGACCGGCCGAAGAGCATCACCTTCGCGTACACCGGAAATGACTGCAATACATTAATGCATAGCCAGGAAGCCGGTTCTGTGCATTGTGAGGGTGTTGATGGTCCACTACCAGATCTTGCTTCCGTCTACATTGTCGCAGATAACGGTAAGGGGCAAGAATGGATGGTAGCTATAAATGGTGATGTTTCTGTATCAGCGGATCCGAACGATCCAGACAAAAAGGCGAGAAAATTAGGACCAAAGACATTCATCCACATTTTTGATGGACCAGGTCCAGACCATGAGTTACTGCAGTCCGTAGAGTTGCACACTTCCTGCTCGCAGCCGCTGGTCATTGGAGACCAGTTTGGTGCGCTTACCTTGACTAAGGTAGAGCACAGCAATGGCGAGGTCTGTGAAGTGATCAACGGCTTGCCTCGAATACCATTCGAGTCGCCAGACCAACTTTCCGTCACCACCTATCCCAACCCGGCCTCGAGCTATGTCAACCTGCAGTTTGAAGGGCTGAAAGATGACGTAGCCATCATTCAGATCTTCGATGCATTGGGCCGGCTGATCATTACCAAGAAGGTCGGGGTAGTAAACGGAGCACCGGTTTACCTTGAACTGGGTGACCAGGTGAAAGACGGTATGTACTATGTAAGGGTGAAGAACAAAGATGAGATTAAGGCAATACCCATTGTAGTAACGAAAGCCAATTACCGGCTGCGGAAGTACTAATCTTTCCTTTCTCATAAGTTAATTATGAGGGGCGTGCGGCGTGAGATGCCGTACGCCTTTTTTTGTCAGATCTGGGGAATGTATTTCTTCCTGATGGGTCCCCCTGGCTTATGCTAACAGAAATAGTACTCAGCATTCCATTATTAAATGAGGTCAGTGCCTTGAAGCCATTGGTTAGCAGGTGGATAGAAAATTATTCTTTTGAAAATATATCGTAATAATTACATCATCATTATGAGGAAAAGTCTATCTTAGCAGCGGCTGCGAAACATTTTATTTAATACACAGTACATAAGATGTTTAATCCGACTCAGCCACTTAAAGACACATCGAAAAGACCATCTCAAGTCTTTTCAGTTCCAGCTATTAACCGAAGAAGATTCCTTGAAACTGTTTCATTCGTTCACTCGATAAAATATCCCCTATAAAGATTACACTCACTGAATTATGATTGTCAGTGGCGGCCGAGAGATCGGCCAATTGCTTACACTGGGAGGCTGTCCAGCTTAGTAGACTCCACGACCAGCTTTTGAATTTGTCTGGTTGCAATAAAGACCTGCATGAAATCGTGCCATTTCATCAGGTCTACAGTGTAAGATTAAGAGCACGGGTTTTGGGTTTAACGGTTTCAAAACCGGGGGGCAGTAGATACACGGGTTCTGCTGCCCTTTCCCTTTTAAACAAAGTAATCTACAAACCCCAATGTAGCAAAATAAGCGAGATACATTAGCATTTTAACATATTTGAAAAATGGCTTGCTTTGGCGAGCTCACCATCTGAGATTCACTATGGAAGTTGATTTCACCGGATGTCAAGTAGGCCAACATAGCTATGACATAAATTTCGTTAAATGGCGTAATTCGATCAATCCTCTTTGAAAAACATCGTTTTATAATAATCCATATAATCATGGCTGTTGAATGGCTCGGTGTAAAATAATTGATAGATTGCGTTGGAGCAGCCAGAACGCGGTAAAGCAATTTTACTTTCGAATGCAGAGGTCAGAGTCCTTCTGAATTCTCTAGTTCCGGCATTCTTTAGAAAATTCGGATTAGCAAAAGAGACAAAGTAACCTCAATAACTTGTAGAGGTCGTTGATATTTATCGATCGCTGCCGCCAAAAGGTAATTGCATAGTTGGATAGTCTGGGATCTTTGGCAATCAAGTCATTGAAGCAGAATTGGTTTTTGAGTTATTGTAACGGATTCAGAACCGGGGGCATTGGATTTCACGGGTTCTGCTGCCATGTTTTTTCCTGTCCCTTCCAGGTAGCTTGAAGCTCCATCCCTTCGGCGTGTAAGAGGATGCCCCCATCAGGGGGTAGGGGACTACCCCCTTCAAGGGGTTGGGAGATGCTCCCTTCACGGGAAAGGGAAGCCTCCCTTCTAGCGCTTTGCCGTCTGGTTCCATTCAGATTACCCAAAGGATGGGAAAGAAAGGCCGCCTCAATGTGCAGCAACTTCATTATCTAATGCTTGGGATAACTTTGGCCGCAAAGACCGGAAAACGAAGGAAGAACTCATTCTCCGTTTAGGTTCTTTCACAAAACATGCCAATTTGGTAGGCTGAGTTAAGAGATGAAATGCTGAAGGGTTGAAAGTGGAGGTTAGGCAAAAAGATGGTAGAAGCTATTTTTTCATACTTTTTCTTTCAGTCATTTTTTCCGCGATCCTTAACCTCATTCACCTTCGTGAAAAGTAATGGCAGTGACTCTTTTCAAGATTTGGTCTTTTACAGGTGCATGGGTTTTGAGTTTCTGGATTATGGTTTCAAACCGAGGCAATAGATTCACGGGTTCTGCTGCCCTAATTGTTCCTGATCAATATGGATTCCCTTTCCTAAGATTTATGATTGGGCCCTCCCTGCTTGATTCTGTTGCTGTAGGATCAAGATGATGCTAAGCGTCGTCCTATATGTTTCACAATATCATTACGAAACAGATTAAAGTTTTAACATATATCTAGATTTGTAATATGATGGAACTATGCTGCAAGTTAATAACTTGTATATCAAAATACTATATGTGTTTGAGGCTGTATTAAGGTACGGGATAGTGAGTCCAACAAACAGGCAATGATCTTGGTCATTTGTTTTCAGAGCGTTTTATCGTTAAATTAAGGTTGCTGCGATACACTTTGAAAAAGACACATTCAAAATGACCAGCAACCTTACGACACACAAATCCACTTTAAGGATTGACCAGTTACCCGTGACGAATCTGAGAACTATTTCTAAATCCTTAATTCCGCAAACCTTCATCCTTTAATCAGTATTACATTTTGTCCTCATCCATAGGATAAATTCAGTGTCGGCTATGCTACGGCGACCTTGAGCTGATCATTGTACCTGATGATTTGCGAATTATAATCGGTTGACGACATCGCGAGATCTTCTACTCTAATCCACGAACCTTTAGAGACGGTCCTATCTCAAGAGCTGACCAAGTGTGAAACACATTTTGTTTTTGACCCCATCTATGTCATGCTACCGAGACTATTCAATTAAGATCTAAACACCTTGACATGAACACCAAGAAATTTTTAAAGGTATTAACACCTCTTTCATTACTTCTTCTGACTTTTTATAGTCCCCAATTAGTAAATGCCCAATGCTCGGCCATCGCCAGCATTGACTTTGCTGCAGCACATCCTAGTCAGGTCACGCAGCCCGCGTCTACTGATGATATGGTTTATTGGGGCAATGCAGGCAATAGTACTAATACTGATAACCCTGGCGGTAAGTGGAGAATAGAATCACTCGAACCACAAGATTATGTCTGCTTTGATGAAGTGCCATTTTTTGTAGAGCTTAGAATTGCTGAGGATGCACCTTGTGAGGATTACACTGTCAGTCTTCCGCTTTCATGGCTTTGCAATACCACCGGACAAGCAGGCATTGGGGTTACTCAATTAATAGGCTACAGATTGAATCCAAACGATGACCCTGGTTCGAATCGAAGTATCGGTGGTGATGACGAATTATTAACCCTCGTTGACCCGCCCTATCCTCAGATTACGGGGACTCCGCTTGAGTCCAAAATGTGCGACTTTGATGTGCTTTTTTTGGTCTCGGGTTTGGATCCAGGAGAAACAGTGATCGTTCGTATAGATGTACTTTTAGATTGTGATCTGGACTCAAGACCAACTGGCAACCTTCAAGCTAACTTGGGAACCTTTCAAGACATACAGATAACAGCAGGTAATCCGCTGCCAGGAAATGAAGGAACAGATTGCCTCTGTGATAACCTTCAGGGTGGTGCCCAAACTATTCCCTGGAAAGTTGCTTTGCCAACGTGTCCAGAGATTACCACAATGGTAAATACCAGTCCTGTCTGTGAAGGTGACGTGATAACTTTTACGGCTGACCCATCCGGGTTAGGGACCTATACGTTCTTTATTGATAATAATACAAACGGCACATTTGATACTGGTGATGATCATCTTCAGACCGGAACAGATCATATATATATTTATGATCCAGACGCCACTCCTCCAGTCATTTTGATTGATCAGGATGTAGTGACCGTAGAAATTATTACGGCTGAGGGCTGTGCTTATAATGATGCATCGACGGTGACGATCAATGCAATACCTTCGACGCCATCGACGACTGGGGATGAGCGATGTGGACCGGGAGTAGTCAATCTCAGTGCATCGGGATGTGCGGGCACCTTGACTTGGTATGATGCTGCCTCAGGCGGATCGGTAGTGAATACGGGATCGACCTATTCCCCGAGTCTTACTACGACCACATCATACTGGGTGACTTGTACGGTAGATGGATGTGAGAGTGATCCGACGATGGTGACAGGAACGGTTGACGAACCAGTATCTGCAGGCGAAGATGGCACATCTGATTTCTGCGAGGGCGATCCAGCACAGACGAATGTTAATCTATTTGCCTTATTACTGGGGACTGCGGATGTGGGAGGTACATGGACAGAGACCAGTGCAGTATCCTCAGGTTTAACCTTGCCAGGAGCTGGTACGCACAATACGGATTTAGACTTTACAGGTGTTTCAGTGGGAGTGTATACATTCAAGTATACAGTGACAGCTGCGGGATCGACCTGCCCACCAGATGATGCGATGGTGACAGTGACAATCGTCGATTGCTGTGAAGACGAAACGGCCTTTGCCTTCCAGGATGGTAACTGCTTCCGGAAAAGAGTAAAGCAGAATGGCAATAGCAACGGCAACATCACCCGCTGGGGCTGGTATGTCTCCATCCCCTACAGCGATTTTACCAGCGGGCTATCCCTGATGTATGACTTCGTCGCGGGAGCCGGCCGCTGTGATTACATGCCTGGCGATCCCAGCAGCAAAGGAACAAAAGTAGGTGTGGTAGCGGTAGAAATTGATGGAAATGACCTGACGGTATCCTTTAACGTAACCGATTACGATCTCTCCGATGACATATACTATGAACTTGGAACCGTTCACGTCAACGTTGATTGTCAGCTTCCCAAAAAACTGGCTCCCGGCCAATACAACGGCAAAGATTATGGTACCGTTGAAACAATGGGTACCACCGCTGCTATGATGACCTTCAATCTCAGCGAGTTGAACCTTGATTGCAGTGGAGGAGATGTTATAATCATCGCACATGCTGAAGTGGATGTTTGTTACCCAATTGATTTTTTCCTCGCGGATGTCCAACCAGAAACGGTTCTTTTCGAGACCTGGTCTGAGTTATCAGTCGAAGATCAGTCATCACTTTCGATTTCTGCCTATCCCAATCCTGCCCACGATTACATCGATCTTGATCTCCTGGGATGGAGCAATGGCGACACCAGAATCGAGATCGTCGATATGCTCGGCAGAATGGTGAAGGAAATTGAAATCGAGAATGTTGGGTCTGACCGGTTACGCATCGACCTGCCGGCCAGTCTGGGAGATGGTGTCTACTTTATTCGGTTGCAAGACACGGATGTGAGAGAGGTAGTACCATTCATCATAATGAGAAATTAAACCCAATGACCGAGTCTATTTTCTCATGAGTAAAATAGGTAAGACGTAATGATCGCATTGCGTCTTACCTTTCTTTATCCCTAATCGACCAAAACGCTAGATCCTTTTAGAACTCTAACTCAGGGACCATGAAACCTACCAGCCTCTACATCAGCTTGTGGCTTGTCTTTGTCACCACCACATTGTCCCTTGGACAAACCTTTTCGGTAAGTCCCGGTGCTGCCATTCCTGATTTTGATTGCCTGGATCAATCCCTTACGGTTTCAGGACTGAACCAAACCATGAATGCCACCTTTGGTCTGGAAGAGGTGTGTGTAGATATCTCCCACACCCGGGTCGGTCACTTGTCACTCACCTTGATCACCCCTCTGGGCAAGCGGGTTCTTCTGGTGGATCAAAGGGGAGGAGTGGGCGATAATTTTACCAACACCTGTTTCGATGGAGATCCCATCAGCACTCCCATCGCAGACGGAACTGCCCCTTTTACCGGTTCATTTCTACCGGAGGAGCCCCTGGGTCGAATCAATGATAGCTCTGAGGGAGCCGATGGGAATTGGGTGCTGGAGGTGTGTGACAATATATTTGGTACCAGTGGCACCTTAAATAGTTTTTCGCTCACCTTCGGTAACAACCCGGCCCAGGTACCGGCTTCACCCAATGACGAATGTAGCTCCGCAATCGCAGTCACCGTGAATGCAAATTACCTATGCCAGATGACAACCTCGGGCACCATCATTGGTGCTACCGCATCTTCACCAAGTGAGAACTGCAACTTTCCCGGTGGGGCAACCTTTGATGACGATGTGTGGTTCAGTTTTGTTCCATCCACCGCCGACCAGGAGATCGTGGTAACCAATATTGCGGGCACTACCACCGACTTGATCTATCAGGTGATGTCAGGATCCTGTGGGGCCCTTACCCAGGTGGCTTGCCACAACGATCCGGATGCCGGCTTTGAAGTAAATAACCTCACTGCCGGCAACACCTATTACCTTCGCATCGCCACCCTGACTACTGCCACGGATCAGGATGTTACCTTCGATCTTTGTATCAAAGAAGCTATCCCGGATCCTCCTCCAAACGATGACTGTAATGGCGCCACCCTCATCAATCTATCCGGGACTAGCTGCAGCTTTATTTCCGGAACACTTGCGGGAGCAACTGCCTCCGGTGTGGCTGATAATTGCCCCGAAGACGGTGGCTTTAATGACGATGTCTGGTTTAGGTTCAATGCTACTGAATCCAGTCATGAGGTAGTGCTGGAAAACATTGCCGGCTCTTCTAATGTTTTAGACTACCAGGTGCTGAAGGGACCTTGTGGCAATCTGACGGAGGTGCTGTGCCATTTTGATGATGTCCCGGGAAGCAGTTCGAGCTTTATTTTGAATAATCTGGAAAATGCTACCTATTATATCCGTATTGCTTCCTTTTTAGTTTCGCCGCAGAACACAACGTTTGATATCTGTGTCAAGTCATCAGGAGCACCGCCTTCCAACGACGAATGTGCTGGAGCCATCCAGATTACCCCCTCCGCTGGTGTGTGCACTACCTCTCAGGAGGCAACGCTGCTAGGAGCTACCATGTCAGGTGATCCCCAATCCTGTCCCTTCACTGGGGTTGCTCCTTTCGATGACGATGTATGGTTTTTCTTCAACGCGACGGAAACATCACACCAGATCGATATCACCAATATCACCGGATCATCAGATGATCTTATCTATGAGATTTTCAGCGGCAGTTGTGTCAGCCTCACCTCTATCCGATGTCACGATGATCCGGATGCAGAAATTATTCTAAAAGATCTGATAGTGAGCAATCCGTACTTTATCAGGGTGGCTTCCTTTCCGACAACTGGTCAGACGACAACCTTTTCTATTTGCGTCAAATCCGCTCCCACCCCTCCGGCTAATGATGAATGCACCGGTGCTACTTCACTCACGATTGTGGATACCAGTTGTAACGGCACCTCGGCAACACTGGCAGGAGCTACCCCCTCATCCCAAGCGGAAAACTGCCAGATCCAATCCTTCTTCAACGACATCTGGTTTTCCTTCACCGCCAATCAACCCACCCACGTGATCGAGTTCTCCAACATCGTGGACAGGCCGGCGGACCTTTTCGGGCAGATCTCCTCGGGAACCTGTGGCGGTATCAATGAGGTTGATTGTTTCTCCATCCCCTTTGCTCAGAACAATACTTCATACACTGCTACCGGCCTCCAACCGGGTACAGCTTATTTGCTGCGAATCGCCTCCTACGATGTCGATCCCCTTTCCACCACCTTCGACATCTGTGTCAGGTCGCTGGTCCCACCATGCACGCTGGTCGTCACCAATACCAACAATGCAGGACCAGGCAGCCTCCGGAATGCAATCGAATGTAGTGAACCAGGGGACACCATTCGATTTGATGCTGCTGTCAATGGCCAAACCATAACCATAGACACCCCTAAGATTGTCGTGGCACATGACCTGGTTCTGGAAGCGGATTTCAGCGACCATATCACTTTGTCCAACTCCGATATTAGTCATACCAATGTGTTGATTTGCATTCAAGGCAATTTGATCATAAACGGCTTGAGAATGGCAGGACTTTCACCGGAAACCATGATTTTAAAAATTGAAGAGGGAGGAAGTCTGGAGTTATTCGATTCAGAGATCGAGCAGGCTACCGTCGATAGATGAAATCACTTTTGAGTTCAAACCTCAGCTGATTGAGAATGATTTAGGAAATGGGTCGTCAGATCCATGTTCAAACGGCCCCGGTCATGAGGCCGATGATGACCCGGATGAATTTTATTGAAAGCGAAGGCAAATTCTGTTGTAAAAACAAAGTCTAAATATTATCTTAATTTTCGACTGTGAAAGCATTGTTTTGGTAAATTAGATTTGTGGATTAGATTGAGCGTGTAGGCACCCGATAGCTATTTTCAACTTATCGAATGCAGATTTCAGCTTTCTCTAGCTGATTTCGTAGTTCCGGCATTCATAAAAAAAATCGGAAGAAGCAAATAAGCAAAGTAGTAATAGATCTTCGCACCTTAATGCATTGCGGTACTCTGGGCATATTTTTGTCAATGATTACCCGTGTCTTTTGAAGAGCGAGCATCAAAAGAAAACGAAGAAGAATTGGGTTTTGAGTTTTGAATAACGGTTTCAAAACCAAGGGCAGCAGGTTACACGGGTCCTGCTGCCTGTTT
>JAHELJ010000177.1 GCA_024644235.1 Lewinellaceae bacterium | reverse complement strand
AGCTATCCTGGCGGATCGATCCCGACGGGTCGCTCGGTATTCGAAAACATTTTATCTCCCCTTACCGCGAAGGCGAGAAGATCAGCATAGACGAGTATTATCGCTACATCTTTGAAAATATTAAGGGCTTGCCGGAAGCCGCCCAAAAGGAAGGGCTGGATCCACTCGAATACATGCGCAGATATGGGGCATATGAAGTAGAACAGAATGTATACCAGCAGCACCTTACACCTTTGACCCAAGAAGAAACGCAGGCCGCGGAAATCGATGAGACAAGTGGCCGTATCAGCAAAGCGGGAAAAGTCATTGGGGTCATGCTCGATGGAATTCCCGTGAAGGGCTTTCCCACTCCCTCTGGCAAGAATGAATTCTTCAGTCAAACCATGATCGACTGGGGTTGGCCAGAGTATACCATTCCCACTTATATAAAGAGCCACATTCATCCGGAGAAGTTGGATAAATCCAAGGGTGAATATTGCCTGGTACCAACTTTCCGTCTACCCACACTCATCCACACCCGTTCTGGTAACGCGAAATGGTTAACTGAAATCTCAAACCGCAATCCCATCTGGATGCATCCGGAAGATGCTGCCCGCTTTGAATTGAAAACCGGCGACCTCGTTCGTATCAATACAGACATTGGCTATTTCGTGGATAAAGTATGGGTCACTCAGGGTATGAAACCCGGAGTAGTGGCCTGCTCCCATCATATTGGGCGCTGGCGCCGACCGCAAGATGTAAAGGGAAATCGTTGGGCAACAAATACGGTTGCCATCAGCAAGGATGGCAATGAATGGAGTATGAAGACTGTGTCTGGCATACATCCGTTCGAAAGTAGCGACTCCGATAGCAAGCGTATTTTCTGGCATGATGGTGGAGTACACCAAAATATCACGTTTCCCGTGCATCCCGATCCGATCAGTGGCATGCATTGTTGGCATCAGAAGGTAAAGATCGAGAAAGCAAGACCGGAAGACCGGTACGGAGACATCAAAGTGGATACCAAAAAGTCATACCAAGTCTACCAGGAGTGGCTAGCCATGACCAGACCAGCTCCCGGGCCAGGGGGACTACGCAGGCCCCTATGGTTTGGCCGGGCACTTCGACCGGTCGAGGAGGCTTTTTATATGTCAGAGCAACCGGTGGAGCCAGTATCGTATAGGGACTTGCATTAATCGTCATGGAGGGTTAGACCTTTAGTGATTTTTGATAATCTTTGCGGTCCATGTATAGAGCTGTGGCCATCCGGTTGTTGGGAGCAATAGCGATATCGCTAGCCTCGCTGTCACTATTTGCCCAATCTCTTAACGGGAAGGTGATTGACAGCGATAGTAATACTCCTGTAGCATACGCCAATGTATATATCCCAGAGCTCAATGTGGGTACCTCCACTGATGAGAGCGGTCAGTTTATGTTTAATGACTTACCCCGGCAAAATCTTCAGATTCAAGTCTCAGCCGTGGGCTTCGAAGCCAAGTTGCTTTCATGGCGAGGGGAGGCAAGTATGGAAATCTTTCTTTCTGAATCACACCTGGATCTTCAGGAGGTCCTGGTAAGTGTTCCATCCGGCAAATTGGGATTCGAAAATGTGAGTGCTGTAAGCTCGCATTCTTTAGAGGACCTCGAACACAGCTCACCACTGACTATCAGCGAAGCACTTTCCTTGATTCCGGGAGTCAATGAGTTAACCACTGGAGCAGGAGTTGGCAAACCTGTCTTAAGAGGGCTTACCAGCAATCGCGTAGTGACCTATACTCAAGGTATACGACTAGAAAATCAACAATGGGGCGATGAGCACGGATTGGGTCTGGGTGATGTAGGTATCGAGCGAGTGGAGGTGATCAAGGGACCGGCGTCACTGCTTTATGGGTCGGATGCTATTGGAGGCGTAATCTACTTTCTCGATGACCGCTTTGCGGATCTAGAAACTGCCGAAGGCTTCATAAATAGTAGGTATAATTCAGGTACGGCCGGTTGGCACGCTGATGGTGGAGTGAAAGTCTCAGGTAGTTCCTGGCGCATAAATCTCTTCGGTTCTTTTGACGATCATGCCGATTACCGGCTGCCGAAGGACGAACGTCTACTGAACAGTCGCTTCAAAAAACAGTTGGTGAAGACGTCGATAGGATATCAGGATCGGGATTGGTATTCCACCCTAAATTATAGTTTCGTGAAAAATCAGCTCGGTTTGGCCGAGGACTTCGAAACCTCCAATCAAGCAAGCCGGGAAAAACTACTGCCTTATCAAACTACCGGCACCCACTTATTGTCATGGCAGAATAAACACTATTTCGGCAATTCAAAGATTCGTTGGACGGTTGGGCTGATCTCGGATACCCGTAAGGAGTTTGAAGAAAGTATCGAGGAAGCAGGACTTCACCTCCAGTTAAACACTTTCAGTTACGACCTCCGCTGGGAGACAGATGATTTGATTGGCGGTCAGCTCATTGCAGGTCTGCAGGGGATGTTGCAAGAGAATACAAATAAAGGGGAAGAAGTCTTGATTCCCGATGCCTCCATCTCCGATTTTGGCCTTTACTCCACCTATACGAAGCTGTTTGGCAAAAGCACACTACAGGCTGGCCTTCGATTTGACCGACGAAAGCTCGACACTGACCGCACCACTATCGAAGGCGGAACCGAGGTACTGGAAGCCTTAGATCGGTCATTTACAAATCTTACTGCTTCAGCCGGATTGAGGACCGCTTTCTCAGAGGATTGGTTGTTTCGTCTCAACCTTTCCAGTGGCTTTCGGGCTCCAAATTCATTTGAACTAATGATAAACGGCGAACATCCAGGCACCAATCGATACGAGATCGGACGACGTGACCTGACGAAAGAACAAAGTTGGCAGCTGGACGCCGGGCTTGAATACCAGGGAGAACACTTCGAATTTGCCTTCAATCCATTTTACAACCGGATCAGCGACTTCATCACAATTACACCCATCGACAGCACCATTGATAATCTACCGGTATACCGCTACAATCAGGAAGATGCAATTTTTCGCGGCGGAGAGCTGGGTTTGCACTGGCATCCGCATCCGATTGATGTCCTGCATGTGGAGACCGGATTATCGCTCCTTTTTGCATCTTTCGATGACGGAGGCCATCCCGCCTTGATGCCATCCCACGATCTTTCGACATCAGTGAGCTATGAATTTATTTCGAAAGAGCCTGTCGAATTCACATTCTTCATCCGTCACAAACTCGCTTTCACGCAAAACCGGGTGGCACCATTTGAAGAGTCCACTCCCTCCTACCAGGTCTGGGGAGCCGGTATCTTCGGAGCTTTCGAAGTCCGTGGCCAGGAAATCGACATTGAGGCCGGCGTGAAGAACCTCTTTGACACCGAATACATCGACCATCTTTCCCGCTATAAGATCCTGGGCATTCCAGCTCCAGGGCGCTCTCTTTACCTGGGTGTGAAGGTGCCTATTGGGTAAACGGTAGTCGGTATGCGGCGTGCGGTTTCCGGTTTTTGCGATTCACTGAATTTGTGGTTCGTACGACCCCTAAATCCCCTAAAAGGGGACTTTTTTGAGTACGAGTAATCCTTTAGCGGTTCCGGTATGCGGTGTGCGGTTTCCGGTCTTTTCGATTCACTGAACTTGTGGTTCGTACGACCCCTAAATCCCCTAAAAGGGGACTTTTTTGAGTACGAGCAATCCTTT
>JAHELJ010000067.1 GCA_024644235.1 Lewinellaceae bacterium | reverse complement strand
ATTGAGCGCTAGGCGCGCGGAAGCGGAGGCTAAGGCTGAGGCGGAGGCGGAGGCGGAGGCGGAGGCGAAGGAGGCAAAGGCAAGGCGAAGGTGAAGGCTAAGGCAAGGCGAAGGTGAAGGCAAGGCAAGGCGAAGGCGAAGGTGAAGGCGAAGGCGAAGGCGAAGGCGAAGGCGAAGGTGAAGGTGAAGGCGAAGGCTAAGGTGAAGGCGAAGGAAAGAAAGAGGCTGGGGGGCGGAGGCTAGGCTGAGGAGAAGGCTAAGGCTGTGCCTCGCTAAAAAACCTTGTAATTACGGGGCAATGGCTTATAAAGATTTTACTCAACTATCGATCTGGAAAAATGGTTTTGATCTCCTTCTCAGACTATACAAACTTTCGAAAGATTTTACTCAAGAAGAGCGCTATGGCCTGACTTCAGACATACGGAGAGGTGCCAATTCAATGATCCATAATATAGCAGAAGGATACGGTAGGTATGAGAAACGAGACAAATCACGCTTCTATAAGATCGCGCGGGGATGTGCATACGAATTAGTTAGTCAACTATATACTTGCGAGGCCCTCGAATACATTGATCATCAACAACGAGACGAATTAATTGATGGTTATTCGAAGGTCATCACAGAAATCGACAAGTTGATACGATCAATCGAAACCAGATAGAAGATCGAGAATTATTCCATTGCCATCTCCTCAGCCTTAGCCTTAGCCTAAGCCTAATTTCCCTACCTTCAACATATGTCTGTATCCAGACTCCTCAGCCCGCCCGCCACTTTCGGTCAACGTCTTCGTTATCTGGGACCATCTCTTATCGTCACTGCAAATATTGTCGGTGCTGGAGAGCTGATCATGACGACCACCCTTGGGGCACGGGCAGGATTCATCGCGCTGTGGGTAATTCTGGTGAGTTGCATGATCAAGGTGATGATTCAACTGGAATTTGGAAAGCATGCCATCAACACAGGGGAGACAACCATGGAGGCCTTCACCAAGTTACCCGGACCAACTATTGGCCGGGGTCATTGGAGTATTTGGACATGGCTTGTTGTGAAAATCATCCATTTTGCACAGCTGGGAGGCATGATCGGAGGTGTGGCCCTCGCTCTCAATATGGCCTTCCCAGTTCTGCCGGTTTGGGCCTGGACCTGGATTGCGGCATTGCTGACCGTCTTCCTGGTACTCGATGGAAAATACCGGCGTATCGAAACCATTTCAGTCTCGCTGGTTGCCTTATTCAGTGTCTTTACCATTTTTTGTGTGTATCTGCTGCAATCAACGGAATATGCTATCGCTGCATCGGACGTCATGGAAGGAATGAGTTTCGAATT
Source organism: Lewinellaceae bacterium (assembly GCA_024644235.1). Taxonomy (GTDB): domain Bacteria; phylum Bacteroidota; class Bacteroidia; order Chitinophagales; family Saprospiraceae; genus JAHELJ01. The sequence goes on along the minus strand of JAHELJ010000067.1, from coordinate 13,540 downwards.
GCCGGCAGCCGTTATAGGAGTGGCATTGGGTGCATTTGGAATCACTGGGGTCAGCTCTGAGGAGGCCATCAGCTACCCCTATTGGTGCCTCGAAAAGGGCTATGCCCAATATACCGGAGAGCGGGAACAAACGGATGAGTGGTCATCCCGGGCCAAAGGTTGGATCAAGGTAATGTATCTGGATGCATTCATTTCCATGATCATCTATACGATTACAACAGCTGCATTCTATCTGCTGGGAGCAGCGATCTTGAACCAGCTGGGACAGGTACCAGATGGGTATGCGACTATAAGCACACTTTCTCAGATCTACACCGAATCCGTGGGGCCGGGAGCGAAATATATTTTTCTGGCTGGAGCCGTCATCGTCCTCTTCTCTTCGGTATTTATTAATGCGGCCAGCAACCAACGGATCATTACGGACGGATTTGCCCAGTTGGGTTTTCTGAAATACAGCGACGAAACCCAGCGAAAGAAATGGTTCCGGGCTTTGGCTTGGTTCCTCCCTTTAGCTTGGGCTACTCTTTTCGTGACTGTGCAATCTCCCGTGTTCATGGTGATGCTGGGTGGTCTTGTTCTTTCCCTATTACTCCTGGTGGTGGTCTTCGCTGCTTTCCACATGCGCTACCGTCGATTGGATCAACGTTTAAGACCATCCAAATTCTATGATCTCCTGTTCTGGATCAGCGGCTTATCTATTGTTGCTTTTGGGGTACAGGCCATAGTGAGATTGCTTTGAGGTCTAAAGATTCATAACTCAATCCAGCAACATGAGTGGTTTGGTCTCTCATTCTCTAGAGCCATCAAAGTCAGTTCCCAAGTCAAGTTCGTCACTCGTTTGCATCCAAATAGACTAATGAAACTAGACCAGTCAAATCACACCGGTCATTATCGAATCCCCAAATTGTTGTAATAGCGGCTAAGAAGGGATAGCCATTCCTCCGAATCAATATTATGTAAGGAAGGACATGTTTAATGGAGTGAATTATGGAAAAGACCTTTTATGATCCCGCCGACCTGAGGCGATTTAAGGAGATTACTAAGTGGAGTAAAGAGCTGGGCAATAAGTTTTTCGAATACTATGGCAGTGTATTTCAGGATGGGGCCTTATCCGCCCGCGAAAAGTCCCTCATTGCTCTCGCCGTGTCTCATGTGGTCAAATGTCCCTATTGTATTGTCGCCTACACCAAAGATGGATTGCAACGTGGAATTACGAAGGAAGAAATGATGGAAGCTATTCATGCCGGGGCGGCGATTGAAGCGGGTGCCTCGCTGGTGCATGGAGTGCAGATGATGAACAAATATGAGAAACTGAGCATGTAGCTTGAACTGCCGTTAAAAAAAATGACATCAACAAATCCCTACTAGCCCGCGAAAGCGAATTAGCCAAGAAAGCCTTTCAGAGGGAAATTCTCTAAAATGGAATTTTTCAAGATGGCAGCCTTATAGAAAAAATTGAGGTACAGTTAATTTTAACTTGCGAGTGTTGCCTTATTGTGCAGCTTTATTGAGTGCAATATTATTTTGTTTTTCTTACCCCGCAGGTGTATTTCACCTAACTCCTCCATTTCAAAATCCGAGCTTTGTCCCAACCGATTTGCTAGCGATTCAGAAATCAGCAGTTCTTTACCAAGTTCGTTGCACATACCCTGAATCCTGGCCGCAATATTGACCGTGTCACCGTGGAAGGCAATCTCCCTCTTTAGTCGTCCTACCTCTACAATGGTAACTTCACCAAGGTGCATGCCAGCTTTGAAGACAGGTTCTGTATCGTAATTTTTCCGGTAATACGCCGACCTCTTACCAAGCACGTCTCTAAAAGTGTAGAAGGCCTTCAAGCAGTTATTATTACGGATTCCGATCCTACTGTCCCATGACAAAATGACTTCATCTCCTACATACTGATAAACCTCTGCATTATAATCCCTCACTACACTTAAATCATCGAAACAATCCTGAATAAGTTGACTGTATTTTATGTGACCTAATCTTTCTGCAATAGTAGTTGAAGATTTGAGATCTAGAAACATCAATATTTTTTCTTGTTGGTGAGGCCGGTGAAATTTACCCCTTAGCATTCGCCATAGATTGCCAGGGCCGAATTTGAGGTCCACGATTTTTGTGAAGTTCAATAATATGCTGGCAACCGCCATGTAGGAAACCCAAGCCAACATATTTAGTAAAGAAAAAGATCTTATCCAGAGATTGAAATCGAAATAGTCTTGGATGATCAGTAGATTTCTTATACTAATTATAACTAGTGCTGTAGCGAAAATAAAAGTGTAAGTGATGCTTTTGTAAAGAATGAGTTTGCCATAACTCATTCTTGTGAAGAATCTACTCCCAAATACTATATCCAGAAAACCGAATGTAAGAGCAATTACAAAGGCAGCTAAAAGCCCAATTCGAAACAAAATGGTCACATCCAACGGAAGATCTGCGTTGATTGGATTTGTCGGTGTCGAAGAATGGCCAATAAATCGCAAAAAGATCAGGAAATAAATGGCAGCAAGCCAAAAAATAAAATACCGAGCGGTAATTCCTAGATGTTTATAGCTAAATATTTTCATTGTCTAAGCTGAAGTTTCATGGCACCTTGACCGAAGCCAACACTCACATTGTTTTACCAGATTGTGGTTATGGATTTTGAATCCTTGCATTTTTGTGCTTTGAAGAAAGATTGGAAGGGGCTTTCTAAAGATATTAAATGAAATTTCCCTTTCGACTCGTGCCGTCAGAAGATCGTACCTTTCTGTCCAATAATTCAAATCACCATGGATACTCCATTTGACGTCCTTCGCCAGACCCGGCGCAACTTATTGGGTAGTGTGAAGAAATTTAATAATGACCAGCTTAATCTGGTCCCTCCAGGATTCAACAACAATCTGATCTGGCACCTGGGTCATGTGCTGGCATCCCAGCAACTCCTCACTTATGCAAAGTGCGGTCTACCGATCAATGTCGATCAGGTTCTCGTGGATAAGTATCGCAGAGGTACCAAACCGGAGGGTCCTGCTTCGGACGAAGAGATTCAATTCATCAAGGATCAATTTTTTCTGCGCGTGGATGAGACCGAAGCGGATTATCAGGCCGGTCTGTTCCAACAATATGAAGGCTATTCATCTCTTTACGGGCTCGAGCTCAAAACTATTGAAGATGCACTGGCTTTCAACAACCTGCACGAAGCACTGCACCTGGGGTACGTGTTGAGTATAAGGAAGTTTGTGGATTAAAGGGGCAAAAGGGGTTAAAATGGTGAAAGGGGTCAAATTGGGATGAACGATCAACGACAAAACCATGAAAGATAAAGGGCCTCTCATAAATGGAGCGTACCACCTTTAATCTAATCCGCTAGAACTAATTTCTTGCTTTGAATATAGTGGAAGTCCGTTCCAAATGGATCGGAAAACTTGATAGCCAAGTAATAGAGGCCAGGTGTTAATTTTTCTCCTGAATCGCCAGCCCCATCCCACTCTAACTCATGGGTTCCGGACTGATCGACTCTGACTATTAAGTTTCTCACCTCCCGGCCAAGAAGATCAATGATGCTCGCATCTACTCGTGCACTTTGTGGCAAAAGATAAGAGATCTGTGTCTTTTGGCGAAAAGGGTTCGGGAGGGGATTCTCCACTTGAAATCCTTGTGACCATCCCGACAGATCCTTTATCGACGTTGTCATTTCTCCCTTAGCAATTGCCAGATATTGGCAAGAGTCCAGCAGCGCCGCGGAATGACTGATGTTATAGACCCCGTCTATTAACCCAGTATACAGCAGAGAAGTCTGATCCTCGCCACTAGGGGGAATAAATGTTCCTGCTGGCCCAATAAAATTACCATTACAATCAAAAAGTAAAAGTCGATAAAGATTGGGATTCTCCGCCTCACCAAGGATTGCGGCAGGAACCCGTAGGTTTGCCTCCAGCGGATCTGTTAAAGGGGCTCGACGGTTAAACCGAAGTCGAACACCGAGGAAATATACCCTCGGTGTGGTAAGCTCAAAATCGGTCAAGCCGCCATCTTCAAATTCGGTAGGCATCTGCAAGTTGGCTTCAATAGCTTCAATGACTTGGGTACTTAAATCTACGGCAGCACCGGAAACAGTTTGTCCTGTTGGTTGAATAATTAATTGATCCCTCAGTGGGAAGAAATACCCTTCATTTTCCTCCGGAGCATTCCAAGCATTAAAAACGTCGGAACGCCTTTCAAACAGCCCATTGACTTGAGCGGATTCACCTTCAATAAACACTGGACTTCCCTCTGCTGGCGAATTGAAGCCATCTGAAAAAATGTCTAATCGAGAATTTGAGAGAATGATGCCAGATTCTGAAGTCTCGCCTATGACTTGTCCTGACAATACAAATTGTTCCGAAGTTACTTGGCCATCTATCGACAAAGAAGATGATATATCAAGGGCTTCCGCAAATAAAGGATTATTGAGAAAATTTTTAAGACTTTGAGATTCCTCACTATTCAGCACCAAATGACGCAGATCAATTGGGCCTTCGACAATCAGATTACTACCTGATATGAAATTATTTATGCTAGGATTTCCTTTCAATTCATAATTCGCACCAAGTCTTGGAACTATGTGTGCATCTAGGCCAGTCTCCGTTTCCAATTCCTCCATATGCACACCAGGTGCAATGTTTAGGGTAGCACTGGGTGCCCAGGAATCCTCCAAGTAGATAGACTCCGCATCATAATCTCCTTCCTCGATTGCGATATTGAGAGGATACGTGCTAGGAGCTTCTCCTGTTTCATCTACAAGGAAACCTCTCATTTCGGCCCAAGTTTGAAACTGATTACGTTGGGGGACTGAGGGAACACTCTGATCGAGCGTAAAAGTAAATCTGTGACGCCATAGTTGATTGTGGCTATTGATATCTCCCACGACCACCCAGTTGTTATCGTTTATCTCCTTTGCGGATACTGCCGAAGCCAGTGAGCCATCTGTAAGGCCATCGGGCTCCTGGCATATCAACCCGATCTTGATATAAGGTGAAAATGCATTTGGACTGGTCTGTCTCAATCCGACCTCTGATCCAAGTGGATTTATATCAAATATCTCACCCTCAGTTTCTCGTATATCTAAACCCAGTCTGTCACCATGCGTAAAGGGATTTCCAAGTCCAGTTCGATCTGCAATGCCCCAGGTAAGACCTCCAGCGTGTATTCCAGTAGCCTCTCCAAATCCATCATCAGGTCCAAATATTGGAACTTGAACGAAAGAATTGTCCTGACGGGCAGGAACTGAATCAAGTGGATCCCATCTCATTGGCAATCTATTACCATTCAGATCAAAGACCCGGCCGACTATTTGACTGTTATCATTTAACGCTCTCGCTTCAGCTCCACCTTCTGGCCGTGGTAAAACTTCAATATTTCCAGTTGAGTCCCAAAATACTGCTTCATTGGTGCCGTTGAAATTAAAAATATAGCCAACTGCTTCTCCATTATTGTTCACATCTTGAGGAATTACCGTACCACCTAATGCCGGGTTCAGCAATTCGCGAAATGTCGAATCAGTTTCCCATATAACTGTAATTGATGTGAAATCTGACCGATTAATTACACCAATCACATGTCCATAGTCATTTATACCGCTTGCGGTGGCAGAAATACCAAGAGGACCTAAAGCGAGTGTTTTGAAGGTTCCATCAGGCTCAAATCGTATAGCATGATTAACGAAATTTATATCATCGACCAAGGCTGAGCCACAGACTTGACCCGCATTGTTAAGACCAGATACAAAAAAAGACCCATTGGGATGATCCAGTAACACGGACTCAAAGTCTTGTGCTGTCGTTTGTACAGATTGACATAATAGGCAAAGTGCAACAAGGAAGTATTTCATCATTTGGATTAATGCAGTTATCAGGTTACGGAAACCATAATTGCAGTTACTGCTGCATCAGGTAGGTTGCTGATGTCGGAAAGCTCATCAACTGTTGAGCTACCTTAATTTAAGAAATTATCAATTCGTATGCTTTGCAGTTGCGTTGAGATGCTGCACCTTTCATATCTCCTCACCACCAACTAGTAGCTTTCGTATTGCTTAATCGTTTGATCGCATTGGGCTCTGAGCTGACTTAATATGTCTGTGTATTCAGCATCGTCAACCAGATTTTTGACCTCCAGAGGATCATGGTCCAGATCATACAATTCCGCTGGCGCCTCGATCGAACGGTATCGAAAATACTTCCAGCGCTCGGTGCGAATACCCTCGCTGGAGGGGATGGGATCAAAGTCCCAGAGATGTTCGATCAAGATATGTTCTCGTTTGTCAGTATGCTCACCTGCATTCACATAGGCTGTCAAGCTCGTTCCCTGATATGTTTTCGGAACGGCTAATCCAGCCAGGTCAAGAATCGTGCTGGTCACGTCGATATTTAGTACCATATCCTCCACATCGTAATGATCCGCTTGCCGGGGATCGAAGACGATCAGAGGAACGCGGATAGAATTGTCGTACATGAGCCATTTTCCCGCCAACTGCCGTTCGCCAAGAAAATATCCGTTGTCGCCGATCAGAATGATCACCGTGTTATCCGCTGTCCCTTTTTCCTCGAGCGCTTTACGTATCAAGGCGATTTCGTCATCGATTTCGCTGATCATCCGGTAGTAACCCAGCATGCTATGCTGGTATTTCTTAGGAGTATCAAAGCGCCAATGCCAACGCGTCTGGTTGAAGCCTTCTCTCACCTCCGCCGGCAATGATTCAAAATAGTCGTCTTCATCCAGTTCGGGATCCGGAAAGATGTGCCCGGCATAGCGCTCATTGGACTTTTCTTGCCAGAAGTATTGTTCCGGGGCGGGATCATGAGCGTGGGGAGCGCTGAAACTCAGTGACAGGCAAAAAGGTTTTTCGGCAGGCGCATCATGGATAAAGTCGATCGCCTGCTGCCCGGTATAACGGGTTAGATGAACGGTATCCTCTTCAATGGTCTTGTAAAAATATCCCCGTTGGTCCGGTTCGGGACCACGGTCATAGACTTCAGCCTCATCGAAGAGCGATTCCGGATCTGGATAATTCACTCCCAACTTACCATAGAAACCGGTATGATACCCCCCTTGCCGCAACAGCACTGGATAACTAATCCGGGCAAAGGTATCTTTCAAATCACCTTGCTGAAAAGTATAGCCGTGGGTGCGTTCATATAAGCCAGTAAGAATAGAAGCCCGGCTGGCGGCACAGATCGGTGTGGTGACAAATGCTTTATGGAAATAGGTTCCCTCCTGGGCTAAAGCATCCATTTCGGGGGTGATAATCACCTTGTTCCCGGCATAGCCGATAGCGTCCCAACGCTGATCATCGGTTACAATAAGTATTATGTTGGGTTGAGTCTGCGGCTGATCTACTCCCTGCGTGCAACTGCCAAGTATGAAAAATAGAAATAAGACTACGTTCGGTTGCCTGCTCATAATTTATTCATCATTACGCCTTTAAGTTCAGGAAATGTCATGACGTTGCGAAATGGATGTGATGAGACTGAACTTTAGCCCTGCATCAAATAGTAGACTAGCACGCCAGCGAAGTAACCCAGCACAGCCAACCAGCTCACTTTCTTCAGATACCAGATGAAATCGATTTTCAGGATGCCCATGATAGCCACCCCGGCAGCGGATCCAATGATCAAAGCACTGCCACCGGTTCCGGCACAATAGGCCAGCAGTTCCCAAAATTTGTGATCTACTGGATAAGTACTAAGGGGATACATGCCCATGGCACCGGCTACCAGCGGCACGTTGTCCACGACAGCTGAGAGCAGGCCGATCAAAATGTTGATTATATAGATGTTCCCAAAAGTGTCATCAAGTAGAGTAGCAAAAAGCTCCAGATGTCCAGCAGTCTGCAAGCTAGCCACCGCCAATAAGATTCCCAGGAAGAAGAGTACACTTGGCGTGTCTATACGTCGGATTACGCTGGTGACCAGTAAACCGGCGTGATCCCCACCCGCTTTGCGCCGGTGGATGATTTCAGTGGTGACCCACAGTACACCCAGGCTAAACAGCATACCCATGAAAGGTGGCAGATGAGTAATATTCTTAAAAACCGGGACAAAGATCAATCCACCCACTCCCATCCAGAAGACGAGTTTTTGCTCTTTGTCAGGTACTCGAATATGATGATGACCGCCCAAGTCAGCGGCACTCGGTTTGTGAACGATGCCCTTTTTGGTGAATGTCAGAATGAGGAGAGGTAGCAGAAGGCAGGCTACGCCAGGTAAGAAAACTTTAAATATGATGTTGGCGGCTGTAATCTGGCCTCCGATCCACAGCATGATCGTGGTCACATCTCCGATGGGTGACCACGCTCCACCTGCATTTGCAGCAATGACTACCACCCCTGCGAAAAACCAGATATTCTCCTTATCGGTCATCAGCTTTCGCAGTAATGCAGCCATCACGATCGATGTGGTGAGGTTGTCCAAGATGGCGGAAAAGAAAAAGGTCACGATCGATACAATCCATAGCAGCTTGACGCGGTCGGTAGTCTTGACATGTCGCGTCACTACCTCAAATCCTTGATGCACATCAATGAGCTCGACGATGGTCATAGCGCCAAGCAGAAAAAATAGGATTTCAGCGATCTCTCCCACATGATATAACAATTCTTCATCGATAAGATGTTCACCTCCATGACTTCCCATAATGGCCTCCTGGCCGAAGACGAGGATGGTCCAGCATACCACACCGGTAAGAATGGCAGCAGCAGCTTTGTCAACTTTAAGGGGATGCTCCAGGGCTATGCATAGGTAACCCAGCACGAAGGCAACAATCATTAAGCTAAACACACGGGCAAGATTTCAATTTTGAGCAGATCTAGTTTGGGCCGGAAAAACCTTATTGGCCGATAACAATACGCCATCATTTACCTAAAAGCAATACCGTGATAAAGGTAATGAGAGCTCCCATGAAAGCCGCGCCAATAATTAGAAAAGTAAGTGAAATCTCCATGTGCCATGCCAGCAATTCTACTTCGACAGATTGATTATTCTGGAACAGAATGGTGACCAATGCTCCCACCAGCAGGAAATTGAACAAGATCTTCGCCAGCCTGAATTTCTTCTTCATATTGTATTCTCTTTTGTCCTTACTTTTTAGAGACCTAAATTGGATAAATAAGTCACGTTTATACTGTGCGCTGTGTCACACTTGCAATTTTCTTCTCAACAACTGTGCATTGATTGCAACGATCACAGTGCTCAAGCTCATCAACACTGCTCCAACCGCGGGACTGAGCACAAAACCTAAAGGGTAGAGGATGCCAACCGCCAGAGGAATGGCAATGGCATTATATCCTGTGGCCCAAGCCAGGTTTTGAATCATCTTCCTATAGGTGGCTTTCCCAAACAAGATGAGGTTGGCAATGTCTTGTGGATTGCTGTGGACGAGGATGATATCCGCTGTCTCGGCAGCTACATCAGTACCGGATCCGACGGCAATGCCTACATCAGCCTGGGCCAGCGCCGGAGCATCATTGACCCCGTCACCGGTCATGGCTACAAAGTCTAACTTGCCCTGCAGATCTTTTACGATTTCGACTTTCTGATGAGGCAATACCTCAGCATAATAACCATCCAGACCCAGTTCTTCACTCACCGCTTTTCCTACGGTTTCATTGTCGCCGGTGGCCATGAAAACTTTGATGTTGTTGTCTTTGAAGGTTTGGATCGCTGCGGCTGATTCCGGACGAATTTCATCTGCCAGAGCTATGTAGCCAGCCAGCTGACCATCAACAATGACAAACACTACTGTTTCAGCCGCACTGCCAAAGGCATCTCCCGGAATTTGAATGCCTTTCTCTTTGAGAAAACCGGGACTAACTACCATCACGTCCTTACCTTCTACTATGGCCTCAACCCCTTTGCCGGTAATCGACTGGAAGTCTTCTGTCTGAGGAACTTCTATGTCCAGATCTTTGATCTTCTCCATGATCCCTACCGCGATCGGATGCTCTGAACTTTGCTCGAGAGCTCCGGCTAGTCGAAGCATTTCGTTGGCTTCGATTTCATCCGATGTTGCCTTATAGCGTGTTACACCGAATTTGCCAACGGTAAGGGTTCCTGTTTTATCAAAAAGCAAAGCAGTTATTTTGCGTGCCTCCTCAAAAGCGGTGCGATTGCGAATGAGCAGACCATTTTGAGCTGAGATGCTGGTTGAGATGGCCACTACCAATGGTACTGCCAGACCCAATGCATGTGGACAGGAAATAACCATGACCGTGACCATGCGCTCCAGGGCAAAAACAAAATCTTTACCCAGAGCAAGCCAAAGGATCAAGGTACCAAAACCTACAGTAAGTGCGATATAGGTCAGCCATTTTGCCGCCCGGTCAGACAGGTTCTGCATTTTGGATTTAGCTTTTTGCGCCTCCTGCACCAGCGTGATCACCTTATTCAGGTAACTGTCCTTCCCGGTATGCTCCACCTTCACTTTCAGCGAACCGTTACCGTTCAGAGACCCACCGATCACCTTATCCGAACTACTCTTCTTTACCGGCTTCGACTCCCCAGTCAGCATAGCCTCGTTTAGGTAACTTTCCCCTTCTACCACCAATCCATCAGCCGGCACTTTCTCTCCTGGTTTAATTACTATGACGGCGCCACTCATCAGTTCCTCGAGCTTGACATCTATCACCTGGTCACCAGATACTCTGTGCGCTTCAGCCGGCATCATACTTACCAGGAGCTCTAAAGAGCGACTGGCGCCCAAAATCGATTTCATCTCGGTCCAATGTCCAACCAACATGATCACAATCAAGGTGGCCAGTTCCCAGTAAAAGTCCTCACCCGGCAATCCAAAGGTAGTAGCTGCCGAATAGAAGTAGGCGACGGAGATGGCCATGGCGATCAACGTCATCATTCCTGGAGATCGATCCCTCAGTTCATCTATGAAGCCCTTGATGAAAGGCCAGCCACCAAAAAAGTACACTACACTCGACAGGGCGAAGAGCAGATATTTGCTGCCAGCAAATTGCCAATCCACTCCCAGCCAATGCTGAATCATGGGAGACAGCAACAAGATCGGAATGGTCAGCACCAGAGAGATCCAAAATCGCTTCTTGAAATCCTCGATCATCATGCGGTGATGATCATGCCCCATTTGTCCATGACCGGCACCATGCCCTCCATGATTTGCATGGGCTCCATGCTCCCGATGCTTGACTTCATCATGCCCTTTTTCCTCTTGAGCATCGTGGTGGTTGTGAGTATGATGCTTCTCTGACTCGAATTCATCATGGTGTTCATCGCCCATTTTCCTATGATCAGGACCATTGCCACCGTGATGAGTATCGTCTTGAACCTCGTCCTTGCCTATTTCCTTAGAATCTTGATACTTACTACTTTTCTCAGTGCCATGGCTCTGCTCGTGATCATGATATTTCCTAGCCTCGATCTGATGGTGTTCGTGAGTTGCGCCTTCGGCTTGATGCTCTTGATTGTGACCATGATCCATTTTTAGACGGTAATTGCCAACCGAAGCCAGTGCCTGGTTCAATCTGGCATCGTCAATATGATGATGCATTTTAATCTTCGCTTTGGGAGGATCGAGGGTGACTTCGGCTAATTCGATTCCTTCGATGGCTTCCAAAGCCTTCCGTACCGCCTGCACGCAATGGTTACAGGTCATACCTGATACTTCATATGTGTGTATCATGATCCTTGTGATTTTTTCTTGTTAGAAGAGTTCTTAGTTTTTGAATTTCTTTTTTTAGCACTCGAAACTCTGATAAAGGGTTCTTTGCTATACTCAACTTGTTTTAGGGTAAAACCTGCATCAGTTACTATTTCTCTCAAATCTTCTTCAGAGGGAACCTGCGAGGTTGGCAGTGATATATAAGCCAGGCCTTCCTCCAAATGGATCTCCACATTTTCCACGCCGGAAATCCTTTTTAGCTCTTTTTCCATGCCAAAAGCACAATAGGGGCAAGCCAGTCCATGAATCTCCATTTTTATATATATCCTCGAAGTGTCTGCTTCTTGCGCAAGCATGCTAGAACCTAAGATGACCAACACTGTAGCCATAATTGATAGTCTTTTGATAATCTGTCTTGGCATCACTCTTTAATTTTTTAGTTTAATAAAAACCTTATTCCACTTAACAAACTCCAATTGAGTGAGCTGTCCGTAGTAAGAGGCAGGGAATAGCTAACTTCCGCAAGGAATCGCCTTCCTGGAATAAATTGCAGACCGGGTGATAACGACACCAGATTTGCAGGTCCATTAAGGGTGTGATCGGCATTGAATTCCAAGTAAGCATTGATCTGCTTCTGCGGATATCTCACCGGAAGCAGGGGTATACCTACTGAAAAATTGTACACGAAATGATCTTTTAGCTTGCTACTTACCAAGCGGTAGCCGATATCTCCGTATAGTCCAATCCTGGTCGTGACATTCCCGAAGACCAAACCAAGATAAGTCTGATAGATTTCAGGTTGATCTGCTCCTCTTAGTGATTTGGCTGCGGTGGGAAATGACTGTCTGGCTGTTGCCAAAATTCTGAAGGTGCGGGCTCTGCCATCTCTTTTGAAGAGCATCGCCTTGGTAAAGAAACTGATATCACCCAATCCGTTTGCAGTTGAACCGCCATTCTGGTTTTGCCATGTGTATGGCAAGATTGCCCCAACTTGAAAATTTGTATGAATATTGTAAGGCACACCCAAAATCCATCTGGTCAGCTGGCCATCACCTGAATCTGTAATCTTCAAAAAGGTTCTGATAGCGCTACCTTCCAACCCCAACATGATCGGTGTCTCCGTCGTGATCGGGGGACCTTGTGCCTGCAATTGATTGTGGACTAGGAAAATCAAGGCGATATATTTCAGTCGAATCATGATAGCAAGTTAGAGGGATTACGGTGCTTCCCCTTACATGACTTTCTGAACAAATTGCATGATTTTACTCTGTCAAAATGCAATTTCCAATGACTCAATGTAAGTAAAGACTGTTCTCGAAGATCATTCAAAGAGGATTATTCCCTCATATTTACTTGAATGATTAATGAAGAACATGATCGTCAAGCACCAATGGATAAAATATCAGTTTGTCGGCCGAAAGAATCAAGTCTGATTAGCCGCCGTTAATACATCTTCAGCTCGCGATCGGCGGATCGAGGGCAACTCTTGTAGATTAAAATGACCTGCGACGAAAACTTTACATCTGACTATCTAAAGCTGATCGATAGCTACTTTAAGTTTTGCTCTAACCTCTTTGGCAATGCCTCCTAGTGCTTCATTTTCGACGGCCTGCATGGAGGCTACCGGGTCGATAGCGGCTACTTCCACCTTCCCATCCTCAAGCGACTGGACGATCACATTGCAGGGCAACATGGTTCCTATTTTGTTCTCTTCTTGCAGAGCTTTGTAAGCGAAAGGAGGATTGCATGCTCCCAGGATTTTATAAGGAACAAAATCCACTCCGAGTTTCTTCTTCATCGTAGCCTGGATATCGATCTCGGTCAAGATCCCAAAACCCTGCTCATTTAAGGATTCCGTGACCTTGTTAAGGGCTTCTTCAAAGGAACACTCAATCGTCTT
>JAHELJ010000030.1 GCA_024644235.1 Lewinellaceae bacterium | reverse complement strand
GTGGCATCCACCCCCTCGCCACACCCCCACACATCCTGGTTGGTGTGGATCTTGACGAAAAGACCATGACCGCCCCGGATATAACCACACTTGATATCGGTGATCTTCAGATCTGAAGGAGAGGAGAACTTATCCTTGTCTTGCAGGGCTCTTTCCAGTGCATCCAGGCCTGGGATGGCGATACCTCCGGCAAGCGCCGAATTACCGAGAAACGATCTTCGTGTTTGTTTTTTCATTACCAGGTTCTGTTTTTGAGGAGGTTCTGAATTTGTTCGCGGGGCACCGGCAAATCATCCATGTGATCATTCAACCATTGGGAAAAATCCCGCTCAATATCATCCGTCCACCGGGAGTCAATCTGCCCCGCTGTATATTTTTTTTCCTGCAGCCGTTGATGGCCGAACATATCACGCAGCCGAACGATCTCGGATGTCGCCACCACCCGCTCCACCAGGTGAGCCGGAATAAAGCTGACTCCACCCTCTTTTCCGAGTACTACATCTCCAGGCATCACCATCACATTGCCGATGCGAATGGGAACATTGATCCCGACCAAGGTGGTGTTGAGCGCCCCATCCGGATTATTAAGATGATGCGAAGGATGATAGCTCCTCACGAAAGCGGTAAAACCCTCCAGCTCTTTCAAACCCTCGATGTCCCGAACCGCACCGTTATAAACGATGCCGTTTCCACTATTGGCGAAAATGGCGTTGCCTAAATTATCGCCGATTGTGGGTCCGTCGAGGTGGATCCCAAACTGATCACCCACGTAGACATCACCGGATTGCAGCTGATCTACCGGCCATGAATTCTGCGATCTAATCCTCCCTTCGCCATGCCCAATGCTGTCGACCACCCGGTGCACATCCGGCCGGCCCGGCATGAAAACAGCCGTCAAGGCTCTACCCACCAGAACTCCCTCGGGATTAATCGCCAACCAGTCTTCCGCATATTGAAACTTGTAATTAGCGTTGCGCATCACCGCCCAGGCCTCTTCATGAGTGACCAACTTCATTCGCTCTAACAGATCGTCAGATACCTTGGGTCGTCCATCCGGAAGGCGCTCACCTTTCCATTCGGGAGTGAAGGCAATGATCTCTTCCGGAGTAAGCGAAATCTTCTGTGATAATGTGTCTTTTGGGTAGCCCAGCAGAAAAATCAGGGATACCAGGCAGGGAAGCCAATAGAGCTGTTTCATCATGGTAGAATTCTAGGGAATGATAAGATACGAATTGATTGGTGGAACTGTGGAACTGTGGAACTGTGGAACTGTGGAATTGGGGAATTGGTGTCTATTCCTAAAAAAAGTTTACAGATTAGTTAGATAATACTAGAATACGATTACATCTCATTTTATTCCTGAAATAAGTTTACAAGTTTGCATTTCCAGCTTCATTTTTTGTTAGGCCAATTTCTGAATCTGCCAAGTCATTTGTCAAGGGCAGATCAGGGTTTGCCGTGGTGTGCTGTGATCTGTTTAGTTTACCCTTTACAAGTGAGGAGGCAGGGTCTAGATTTGGCGATGTCAAAAATGATGTCCAGGGGATTTTGCTAGTCCATAACTTCAGTAGCGTTTCTTTCGATTGATCTGCTTGTTCCGGAGTCATCATACTACAACTTAGGTGAGGCCGTGTTGAATTGTATTTATTGACTGCCGTGTTAAGTACGATTTGTGCCTGTGTAAGGTCCAGGAGTTTTTTCTCAAATAGATATTCTGTTTTAATGATGCCAATGATGCGCTCTGCGACCGAATTTTCCCTAGGGTCTCCCGATTGGTTCATGCTCACCTGGATTCCATTTGACTCAAGCAAGCGGACATATTTCTGACTGCAATACTGCACACCAGCATCTGAATGATGGATCAGGTCATAATCCTTACCCTTCAATTGACCTAGTACGGATTTAAGGCAATGCAAAGCATGACATGCGCGTAAATCACGACTCACTTTATGGGCCAAGATCTTTTTACTGTAAGCGTCTGAAATGTGTACCCAGTATAGAAAGCCACCACCATGCATGGGAAGGTAACTGATGTCGGAAACTATGACTTGTCGCGAACGGGTTATTTCCTTGTTGGTCAATAGATTAGGATATCGCTTTAACCCATGCTGACTATTGGTTGTCCGGATCCTTCGCTTCCGTTTTTTTAGCAACAGATTTTCACTTCTAAGCAAATCGTACAGTGCATCTCGACCCATTTTAATACCCAATCGATTTAGATCTGGTTTGATTTTGTGATAGATCTTTGCCGTTCCCATTCTGGGATGTTCCTTTCGAATCCGATACACTAGGTCCATTACTAAGTTGTTGTCCACCTGCTTGGAGGCAGTTCGGTAATTGGCCTGATAATAGGATTGACGATGTACACCAAGTAATCCACTCATATACGTCACAGTGGCTCAAGGCATGGCCTTTCTCATCTCATGGATCACTTGGTACTTGACTTTTTTCGAATCGGTATTTTCAATTCTCTCTCCGCTATCTCGATCATCTTCTCATAGAACTGGGCTTTCAATTCTGCCTTCTCCAGTTCGCTTTCTAATTCCTTGATCCGGTTCTTAAGGTCTTCTTCACTTTGTAGCTTGGGTACTCTTCTGCCCGAAGACTTCTGATTTGATTCTTTAGACATCTGTGGTTCACTTTCTATACTATGTGTATATACGAATTCATAGGGAATCCCAAATTTCTTCAGCCACTGTTGTATCAGACGGTACCTTCCCCTAATATCATAATATCGGATCGCTTCAGCCATCGTGAACTTTCCTGATACGATATCATCAACAACCTTCTTCTTGAAACTTTCTGAATACCGCTTGGTACCACATCGAATTTGTCCTTTCATTTTTCCTAGGTTTGTGTAGACCTATTTTAGGACAAGACAGGAATTGGAATTTGAGATTTGGAATTTGGAATTTGGGAACTGTTAACGTGGCCTGTGGCTTGAGGCGTGGGGCGTGGGATCCTGACGGCCTGTGACTTGTGGCGTGGGGTGTGGGATCCTGACGGCATGTGGCTTGGGGCGTGGGGGGTGGGATCCCGACGGCATGTGGCTTGGGGCGTGGGATCCCGACGGCATGTGGCTTGGGGCGTGGGGCATGACGAGCCAATGATCTAAGCCGGCTTACTCGACTTGATTTGTCCATTTTGACCGTTTTAGCCGTTTTGACCTCGCTTAGTGGCTAGTGATCAGTATTTGGTGGTCAGTCAGGATCTGGGATGCAGGATCTAGGTAGATGATCCTCAGCCTTCGCATTCGCCTTAGCCTGGTTTGCCTCGAACCCGTTGATCGTTAGGGAACTG
This sequence comes from Lewinellaceae bacterium, assembly GCA_024644235.1. GTDB lineage: Bacteria > Bacteroidota > Bacteroidia > Chitinophagales > Saprospiraceae > JAHELJ01. The sequence continues at coordinate 46,308 of JAHELJ010000030.1, read as the reverse complement.
GGATTTGGAATTTGGAATTTGGGATTTGAGATTTGGGTTGTGATTTGGAATTTGGAATTTGGGATTTGAGATTTATAGCAATCCCATAACCCTTTCGTACATCTTCTCCTGATATTGCTTCAGCGTCTCATAATCTCCTTCCATCAGGTCCTTGCGGAAAAGACCACTGCCTAGAGCGACTCCGTAAGCGCCTGCTGCAAAGTAGTCGTCGATGTTCTCGATGGTGACGCCACCCACTGCCACTAATTTTATCTCAGGCAAGGGTGCATGTATCTCTTTGAGATAAGCGGGCCCCAGGGCCGACATCGGAAAGACTTTGATTGCGGTCGCTCCTGCCTGCCAGCCACAGTAAATCTCTGTCGGGGTAAATGCACCGGGAAATACGGCGAGACCAGCCTCCCGGGCAGCACCGATCAGAGTTATGTCCGTCACAGGTGATACGATGAAAGAAGCGCCTGCTTCCCGAGCACTCGAAAGATCCTCAGTGGTACAGACGGTTCCGGCGCCGATATTCATATCCGGGTATAGCTTGCTCAGATAGGAAATATTCTCAGCGGCATCAGCACTGTTCATGGTGACTTCCAGTGTGCGAAATCCCACTGCATGAAATGCTCTTGCCGCTTCTTTGATCTGCTGTGAATGGGAATGGCGCAGTATTCCGATCACCGGAATTTGCTCAAATACTTCAAGGTCAAATTGCTTCATAAATCTATTTGCCTGCTAAATTGAAAAGGTAGTCAGGATTTTCTTGTGTCCTCTCAGAATTGCAAGTCTTAGTTGATCTGAGCCCCTGGTTTCAGGAACATGACCCAGTATTTCAGCTGCCACCCTGTACAATTGAATCAGTTGATCGGAACCACAGAGCATTATTTTGTCGATCTCGCTGAATGACAGACTCCTGAGTTCTTCTCCGACAAGTAATCCGCTCAGAAAGTTGCTGTTCGCTTCCTTAGATCTTCCCGTCAAAAGATCGGCGGCTCGAATATGAAAGAGTTCATTCAACATGTTGCCCTCCTTTGATGCTTCCACTCCCCCACCAAAATCGGCTTCAATAAAGTTGAAAGTGTCTTCTTCGGAGGTTGAATCTTTGAGGATCGTTTGGGTTCGGATCACTTCAAATAATTCCCCAGTCATAAAAGTGCGGAAATCAACCACCTTATCTTGCTCAACGATCACGTGCTTGCTGTGGGTGCCTGGCAGAATGTACAGTACCTTATCATGGCTTCCAAGTTGATCGTGAAGTCCGATCAAAATGGTTTCTTCGCCGCGCATGACATCCAATTCAGCCCTCACCCCCGAGATTAGAAAGGTGGGGAGGTAGAGTATATCATCTTCAAGCTTTTCAATTTCCAAGCCCTCTCCAGCACATGAGAATGGCAGTTTTGCATAGGCCAACTCCTTCATCCCGATACTGGATGAGGCCATCCCGGAAATAATGACTGGAGTATTTGATCCCATCTTATTCAACCAGGGTTGGACTCCCCTGCGTATGAAAGCGAGATAAAACGATAGCCGATCTTCTCCGGACACTTTCCATTGCGAATGCATCGTCTTGATGCCGTCGTCAGTTTCCAGTTGAGCAACAACCGATAGATCTGCTCTCTGGATCAAAGCCATCCGGAAACGGGAGGTCCCCCAATCGATACTGATGAAATGTTCGGGTATCATGCTCAGGATCAATCTAAAAATACACCAACATATGATGAATACCTCAAATCGACTTAAGTAATCAGATTGATGAAAATTTCATGATCACAAATGCTTAACTTGCTTGAAAGCACTCCATGTTTTGCCTTAAAGCATGTCTATGATCAAGAGGATTATTTTTGGTGCTCTTATTCTCCTGGTACTAATCCTTGCCGCTCTTTTCATTTACGTGCAGACTTCCTGGAACAAAGTCTATGATCTCGCCGGACCATCCCTGGAGGTGAGTAACGACTCAGCGGTCATTGCCAAAGGGAAATACTTAGTGCACGGCCCTGCTCATTGTTCTTCCTGTCACGTGGCTAGTTATGAAGACATGATTTTATCAGATCAGGGAGAAGATATTCCCTTGAAGGGAGGGGTAAAATTTCCTTTAGGACCACTTGGCTCCATCTACCCACCTAATTTAACTCCCGATCCTGAAAGCGGAATCGGTCGCTATACAGACGAGCAGCTTTTCCGGATGATGCGCCATGCTATCAAGCCGGACGGAACCGGGAGTCTGGCTTTGATGATGCCTTTTTGGGACATGGCCGACGAAGACCAGGTGGCTATCATATCCTATTTGCGTTCATTGCCACCCATCCGGAACGAAGTCCCCGATCCGGAATGGACGTTTATGGGTAAAGCGGTGCGAACATTTGCACCAACGTTTAAACCCGTGCTTGATCCCAATCCACCTTCAAAAGCTCCACCCATGGCTCCCACGGTTGAGAGAGGCAAATATCTGGCCCATTCAGTGGCCAACTGTGTAGGCTGCCACACCGAGCGTGATCAGATGACCTACGAGGCCATCGGACCGGAGTTTGCCGGCGGCATGGAATTCGAGCCCTTTCCACAGTTATACAAGATATTGGGCGTAGATGAGGATGTCTGGATGCGTGCTCCCAATATCACGCCTGACGCCAATGGGGTTTTAGTCAATTACCCCACCGTTGAATCCTGGATCACCCGGTTTCGCCAAGGTCGAATCATCAACTTCTCACCGATGGACTGGGGACCATTTTCGCGGATGTCGGATGAGGATCTCGAAGCTATCTGGCTCTATCTACAGAGCCTCGATCCTGTGGAACATGATGTAGGACCGTTGATCTTTAAGAAATAAGAATACGCTCTTTCAGCATGTCTTTCTTTAATGCCACCAGTCAGGCACCCGGAAAGTCATGAAAAGCGACAGAAAACAAATCCTAGCTCAGGATATCGTGGATCACATGACCATGAACATCGGTCAGACGAATATCTCTGCCACTAAAACGAAAAGTCTGCAGCTCATGATCGATACCCAGTAGATGAAGCATGGTGGCATGAAGGTCATGGATGCTGGTCTTGTTTTCGATAGCCCGGTATCCATAATCATCCGTTTGGCCGTAGACCGTACCTCCTTTAATGCCGGCACCCGCCATCCATGAGCTAAATCCCTGGGGATTATGATCCCGACCTACCGGAGCTCTCATTTCAGCGAACGGGGTGCGTCCAAATTCGCCGGAGAAAACAATCAAGGTGTGTTCGAGTAGCCCTCGACCCTTGAGATCTTTGATCAATCCGGCAATGGGTTGATCGACGGCATGTGCATTATCTGTGTGACCTTGGATCAGATGGCTGTGCTGATCCCAGCGATCATGGCCGGTGTTGGGACAGGTGAGTTCAATGAACCGGACGCCACGTTCAACCAGTCGTCGGGCCATCAAACATTGAGCACCATAGCTTCGGCAATGTTTGTCGTCTGAATCCAGACCATAGAGTTTCTTGGTAGCTTTCGTCTCAGCGGAGAAGTCAGTCAGTTCGGGAATAGAGGCTTGCATTCGATAGGCCAGCTCGTAGTTGGCTATCGTCGATTCGATTTGATCAACCTCACCGATCCTGCCAAGAAGACTGTTGTCCAACTTCTGCATCAACCGAAGTTTCTGCTTCTGCACAGCCGGATCTTCCATTGGTAATATATTGTCCAATGGTGTGTCGCCGGCTTTTAGCACCGAAGCCTGATAGGTAGCGGGTAGAAAACCATTTTTAAAATTGTCTAGTCCCCCGGGTGGAGTCAATCCTCCGTCAAGCACCACGTAACCGGGAAGATCCCCATTCTCACTGCCAAGGCCATAAGTTACCCAGGCACCCATACTCGGTCTTCCCTGGATGCCGATCCCGGTATGCAGATAATAGTTGGCGTTTGTATGCTCCGGAAACTCAGAGTACATCGAGTTGATCATGGCGATGTCATCCGCACAGGTTGCAATGTGTGGGAAGAGATCGCTAAACCACAACCCGCTCTCTCCGTATTGTCTGAAGTCCCACGGACTTTTCAGGAGTTGCCCAATGCGGTTGAACTGAGTAGCATCTACATTGAATAAATCATGCGGGCTTTTACCATTATCTCTGGAGAGGCGAGGCTTTGGATCAAAGGAATCTACCTGGGAGATGCCCCCATCCATATAAAGAAAAATGATGCTCTTTGCTTGTGGAATGAAATGGGGTGATCCCGCAACATTCCCAACCACCGGCTTACTCATGGCCATCAGCTTTTGTCCAAATGGCAAAGTGCTCATCAATCCCAAGAGAGCTACCCCCCCGAAACCATTCCTGGTCAGTCCCAGCATTTCCCGCCGGCTCATACGATGTTTGCAATGGCTCATAGCAAATGAATAAACTCCTTTAAGTTAATGATGGAATGGCAATATTCTTTCCAAAGGTCGGGATCATCCTTGAGGAGATCAAGGCTGGATCCCAGATCCGTGGCATGCAATGTCAGAAATTCGATCCCTTGAGCGATCTCTTCTGTGCTGGGCTGACGGGAGAATGCAGCCAGATAGACCATGGTAATCCGGTCCTCCACTGACTTGTCGCCCAATCGCAAAATATGCTCAGCCCAATAGTATGCGTGATCATGAATAAAAGGATCATTCAGCAAGGTGAGTGATTGGGCAGGCACATTGGTGGTATTCCGCTTTCCAAAGGTTGAGAAGGGGATCGGCTTGTCAAAAGTCAACATCATGGGAGGAATGAAGTTACGTCTTACCGCGATGTAGACACTACGTCTCCCCATGCCGTCCATGGGTCCTGAGACCTTGGGGCGGCCGCGGCCAGTCATAAAATCACTGAGGTATACCGGAATACTCTCGCCATACATTTCAGGATTCAAACACCCCGAAACTGCCAGTATTCCATCCCTGATTGCCTCCGCCTCCAATCTTCTCACCGGGAAATGCGACAAGTAAATATTCTGAGGGTCGACTTCGCGACTCTGTTCCGGAGCAATCGTCGACCTTTGAAAAGTTTCACTGAGCATGATCTGTTTGAGCATGCCCTTGATCGACCAACCGCCTTGCCGGAATGAAATAGCCAGATAATCCAATAATTCTGGATGGGAAGGTAACATACCTTGCAACCCAAAATTATCGACCGTCTCGACGATTCCTCGACCGAAGAGATGGTGCCATATTCTATTGACGATGACTCGGGTGGTCAATGGATTATCATCATCTAAAACGGCTTCGGCCCATGCCAATCTGCCGCTACCCGTTTGGGGAAATTCCTGGTCGCCCAGATCGATGAAGTGAAAGAAACCATGGGGCATCTCTTCATCGGTAAGATTGTGATGACTCCCTCGCTTGAATATGGAGCTAAAAACCGGATCCCCTTCGGCCATGCCGATATAATGCGTAGAATCAAATAGTCGCTTACTAATCTCCCGATATTCGACCAGGGCAGGATCCGCTTTTAATGGATCAAGATCTTTCTGCACCGTCATAAGGAGGTTGTTCAATTCCGAGGCTTCTTCCGGAGAATTGAGATCTTCTTTCCATTTGGCTAGCGCCATGGCCAGATCTCCTGATGAATTCTTTGGCAAAGACAAAAGCTCCTTCCTCAATGGATGGTCGCCCGAAAAACCAACAGCATACTGTATTTCGATGTAGTCTTCTGGTTCAATACCGTATATGTGGCGGTCAAACATGCCGGGAAAAAACTCCAGGTAGGCCTTATGGCCTTTGGCCAGATGAACATCCAACATGTAATTTTTCCATTGTTCACCTTCCACTGGCTGCTCCAGCCAATCCCACAAAGGCCCTTGGATGACCTGAAAATTGTCAATGATAATCCTTACCATACCTCTCCTGCCCCTGGCTCTTATCAGGATGGAATCATGCTCAATAGTGAAGTAGGGGGAATGCAAGACTCCTTGCAGACCTGGTGCCAATGCACGGCTTGACGCATAGCCTGATGCCAGCCTGAAGTCAGAACCCTTTTTGTTCCACATAATCTCTCCATTCAAGGGAGCGTCACCAAAAGCAATGCCCTCGGTATACCAACCATTCCATGATCCGGAGCGAAAGTCGGCCACCACTGAATAAGAGGTGTCCGCTTCAGCAGCACTTTGGCTGGTTGCCGCTGCGATTTGCAGGGCTCGCGCCCCTCCTGTTTCTTCTACCCTTGACGCCAATATTTGATGAATTGTTTCCTTTAAATCTCCTTTCAGCGTCCTAAGTCGTTCCACATCCTCTTGTTGATTAGCCGGTTGCCTGGCTTGCTTCGGCACCAGACGGGAACTTTCGATCATTCCATACATCGAATAATAGTCAGCAGCGAGAATTGGATCAAACTTGTGATCGTGGCACCGCGCACATGCCACGGTGAGCCCCTGGAAAGTTTTCGAAGTGACATCGATCATGTTGTCAATCTTATCTGCTTCTTCCAACTTGATGTCTACCGGAGCATGCTTTCCTTCTCCCAAAAAGAAGTAGCCGGTTCCGATCATTGATTCGTTGAAATTTTCCTCCGGGTGATACCTCGGATTCTCCAGCATGTCTCCGGCCAGATGTTCTTTCACGAAAAGATCATAAGGTACATCTTGATTGAAAGCCCGAATGAGATAGTCACGGTATTCCCAGGGATGACTAATGTTGAAATCGCCCTCGTGACCCATCGACTCCCCATACCGCACCAGATCCATCCAGTGCCTGGCCCATCGTTCGCCAAATGCAGGTGAAGCCAGGTAGTGATCGATAAGTTTCTCGTACCAATCTTCCCCATTGTCAGCGAGAAATTGATGTAGCTCTTCAACGGATGGGGGCAAGCCAGTTAGTAGATATGATACCCTGCGAATCAACAGACCACGTTCTGCCTTAGGCGCGGCAGCCAGCTTCCGATTCTTCAACTTCTCTTCGATCAGAAAGTCGATGGTGGTGCTTGTTGAAGCTTCATCCATCTCTTTGGAAAGTCGTGGCATCTCCGGTTTAACAAACGCCCAATGAGCTTTGTACTCAGCTCCCTGAGCGATCCATTTTTCCAATAGGGCCACTTCACGCTCTGACAGGATCTTCTTGGCTTCGGGTGGTGGCATCCGGAAATCGGGATCATCGGAAGCAACTCGGGCGACCAAACTACTTCTTCCAGGACTGCCCGGAACGATGGCAGAGCCTCCCTCCTCCAGAATAGCAGTGGCTCCTTCCCTGGTATCCAGGCGCAGCCCGGCCTCCCTGGATTCCGGGTCATTGCCGTGACAGACAAAGCAGTTCTGCGACAGTATCGGTCGGATATGATAATTGAAATCAACTTTCCTGGGCAGATCAAGATCCCGGTCTTTCGCCGACCAAAAGGCGGTCACCAAAACGATCAAGGCAAAGGCCCCAATGAGGTATATCCAACGCTTTCTAGTCATTGTCGATATGTTATTAACCCATGCAACTCCGAAATTATTTTGAAATGACCTCTTTGGAGATTTCAACCGTAGACATCTCGTTCATTAATTTATTTCTCACAGCCGTCACCGAATTTTTATCAGTATGCAATAGATAATCGATGCGGAACACCCTTTCACCTCCAGGTGCCAAGACCGGTACTCTTCCATACTTTCGTTCGATGCTCCTGTTATGGGGAAAGCCAGTACCCGGTTCCAAACCGGTTACATAACCATCACTATCCTGATTTTTCCATTGAGTAAAATAAGGCAATTGTTCAACCTCATAGCTAAAGCTCACTCCCTGATCTCCTCCTGAATTTTGCAAGAGAAAATGGGCATTTCCTTGTGAGTCCGCTTTCGGATAGATGCAGTAAACTCGTTCGGCAATTCCATTGATCGGGCCACCATACGTATTCCAATGGTGGATGTCCTCAGCGGCAAAATTATCAAAGGGTACCACTTTTTTGATGGATCCATATAACTGACTTCCAGGTTCTAGCAAAGGAGATCCAAAATTGGCGTGATAAAGCACCATGAATTCCTGCTCCTTTTGGGACAAATTGGTGAGTTGATCTTCAAATCTGACAGCTGCTGAGCCTGGTTCGGCAGAAATCTCAGTCCACAGTTCCAGATTTGGTCCATTGAAATATACTTCATTCATTTTACCCCGGATCCTGATCCGATGCGGTGGTTCATTGTCCACGATCACTTCGACTTCGGAGGCAGGCATATTTCCGATTCTTCCGTGAAGGTTGAGCATCCTTCCATTATCCATGCCCGGATGACCTGCATACTCCATTCCGCACCTCGTCATCCACTCGTTGAAGCCATCCAACCAGCCAAGACCTCCATTGGCTTCTAGGTCGATAAATTGAGGATGTATCAATTCTTTGACCGGAGAGTTCCAGGCCAGTCTTAAAGTGCCTTTTTCCACGGTGTGCACGCTCATTCCTCGGGTGGGGATGACGGTAAAGGTCAATGCCCCATTATCCATGGTAATCAGTTTGACACCCTCTTGCTTGCCACCTCGTAGGGTGACCATATTAACCGACCAATCTCCCTCCAGACCAAGATCTGAAGCCGTCAATGACCAGTCTGACACAGCAATATTTTTATCAACGCTGATTAGCGTATTGTTGAAAGAAGGTGAACTAAGATCGGATTGACTCATGATATTTTCGTAAGGAGCAAAACAGATAATTACAAGAAGGCAATGGATAGAGATGATCTTAGGCAAATTTGATCTCACTGCAATCACTTTTATTATGAATAAATTTCTTCAATCTTTTTACGCATCACATCAGGATCGACATCGACACCCGACCAGTATTTGATCCCGATACGCCCTTGGTTGACTAGCATACCTACACCATCCAGACTTCTGCAGCCTCGCGATTCCGCATCAGAAAGGAAAGGTGTATGTGGTGGATTGACGATCAAATCGCAAACGACCATGTGAGATTGCAGGGTTTCTTTCACCACCGGTACCCTGACCACTTCCGGCGAAAGCCCGATACTGGTGCAATTAATGATGATGTCTCGATCTTCAGCCACCTCATGATCACCTTGCCAGCCAATTAGTTCAACTTCAACATTCGTTTTACTGCGCAGAAGATCTACTAAACCTTCTCCCCTATTCCGACTCCTGTTGACAATCGTCAAGTGTTTGATTCCTGCCAGCGCCAGTTCCACCGAAACTGCCCTTGCTGCTCCCCCAGCTCCAAAGATCAGGACATTATTCCCCACAGGATCAATCACGGTGCGTAACGATTCCATAAAGCCCTTGCCATCGGTATTTTCTCCTATGTATTTGCCATCACGCTTGACCACGCAATTGACTGCTTCCATGATCGAGGCGGATTCCCCCAAACCATCGAGGTATTGAATGATAGCCACTTTGTGCGGAATGGTACAGTTGAAGCCTTTATAGCCCATGGCTTTTAGTCCTTCAAAAGCGGCTTTCAGATTTTCTGCCTTCACTTCTGTGGTCACATAGCGGAACTTCATGTCATGGTGAGCAAAGGCGGCCTCTACCATGGCTTCGGTCGGGTTATCCCATACCGGATACCCAAAATTGCCAATGAGCTCCTTTTTAAAGTTGATCTCTTTAGACATAATCCTTTAATGACGGTACTAGATGGAAAAGCAGGTAGGATTCCTTTATCAGGATGATTTTCCGCTGAAAAGTTACGCAAAAATCTGTTTTTAGCACTTTGGCTCCATTTTAGAGTAGGGTATCATTAATTAAACCAGTTATTATTTAAGGAGTCCAACCGGTTATACCTATGCACATCAACTACTTATCTAGCTTCTTACTTTTTTCGCTTTGCGCTTTACTTAGCTCACCGGCGCTGGCCCAATTGAATTGGGAAGTGATCCAGATCCCCATGCGAGATGGCAAAAACCTTATTGCGGACCTCTATCTACCAAACGATAGCGACACTTTTCCAGTGGTTCTTGTGCAGACACCCTATGGCAAGAATTTTTTCCGTACTGCCGGACTGCCGCTGGGAATCTGGCATGATCTCTCAAATAGCCCATTCGCATTTGTCATTATGGATTGGCGATGTCGCTTTGCCTCAAGTGGGGCTTGCAACCCGGAGGCTGAAAGAGGAGAGGACGGATATGACGCCGTAGAATGGATCGCCACCCAGCCGTGGTGCAATGGGAAAATTGGTACCGTGGGCCCTTCGGCGCTTGGAAATGTTCAATATCAAACCGCCCGGGAGCAACCTCCTCATCTTATCTGCGCGATCCCCGAAGTGGCCTCCCCTCAGTTTAATTATCAGCAATATTTGCCGGGTGGCGTACTCCGTGCAGAATATTTCAAGACACTCAGTTGGCTTTTTCCCGGATCTGGATTCGATCTAATGGTGGCAAATCCTTACTACAATCTGATCTGGCAAATTGCTGAGGCGTCAACGATGTACCCGGAAGACATTACCATCCCTATGTTCCTGGTGGGAGGCTGGTATGATCACAATCTGGTAGATAATCTGATCATGATGGATACACTGGTGCGTGCATCTGATCCGGGTGTGAGAGATCAACACAAGATACTGATAGGTCCCTGGGTCCATGGAGGCACCGGTGATGGATTTCTAGGAAGTCTTGAGCAGGGACAATTGACCTATCCGGAAGCAGATGGATTCAATCATGTACTTTCTCGTCAATTCATGGAGCACTACTTGCTCGGAATGGATAATGGTTGGGAAAACCAAAGCAGATACACCTTTTTTCAGATGGGTGACAATAAATGGCACCAAGCCGGGACATGGCCTCCCAACAACGTCAAAAATGAAGAACTTTTCTTCACTTCAAATCAGGTTCTTACCGCAGAACCTGCGACGGTGAACGATGCTTATACGTATTTATATGACCCCGAAGACCCATCGCCGACTATTGGAGGCAAAACGCTAAGCCTTCAACTCGATCAGGGACCATTCGATCAGTCCGAGGTGGAAGATCGGAATGACAATGTTGTGCTTACCACTAAACCTCTGAGTTCTCCACTACCCATCCAGGGAAAAATCAAGGTCGAGTTATACTTTGCATCGGACCGACTCGACACCGATGTTATTTTACGACTGACCGATGTTTATCCGGATGGTCGATCCATGCTCCTTAGCGAGAGCGTCTTGAGAATGCGATTTCGCGAAGGATTCAGGGTGGTGGATACTGCATTCATGCAAGAAGGAGAAATCTACTCCGTCACCCTCGATTTTGACGATATCGCCCATACTTTCGTATCCGGGCATCAACTGCGATTGATCATTTCTTCTAGCAATTACCCCAACCTCAATCGCAACATGAATAACGGAGGCGAGATGTATCCCGACAATAATCCTGATACAATACTTAATCCTTTGATCGCTAGCAATCAAGTTTGGTATGGTCCTGCCTATCCGTCAAAAATAATTCTGCCTGTCCAAGAGTCTTTGACTTCAACAAAGACATTGGATGTTACAAGCACTGCCGTTACTGTGCTACCGAACCCCGCTTCTAGCCGGATTGAGATCAAGGACATTCCGCATAATGCCAAAATTCTTGTCTTTGACCATTCGGGAAGAATCTGCCTGCAGAAATCCAACTGGAGCGGTCAGAAAGTTGACATATCTCAACTCCCGAGTGGTATTTATCTTCTGAGAGCCGAGGAAAATTCCGGAAAAATCTACCTGGGTAGATTTATGGTTCAGCGTTGACGCTGTGAAGACAAAACATGGCTGGTGATTTCTGATCAGCATTTGCAGCAAGGCCACAAACCTCTATTGACCGGCAGATGAATCCAAACTATCGATTGGATATAGTTGTGTTTGTTGCCGAGGAAGGATCCAGAATTAGGGCTGATGGAATTGGACATCGACTGTAAAAAGCAGTGGGCCAAGTTTGAGGAGCTATCCTATTGATTACTTCACCTCGGCGATCTCTACTCCAGTCCAATTATCAGGCACGCCTTCCACCACAAAATGGGCAGACCGGCTTAGGTAAAGTGAGGCTGCCAGGTCTTTGGGATTATCACCAAGAACCGCTTTGAAATGACCAACTGCTTCAGCAAAAGACCTGTCGTAATAATGGATCAATCCTGCCTGAAAGGCATCCTTCGTGGCATTTTTCAGTTGAATGATTTGATCGGGCTCTCCATCAAAGAATTCATACACTTTGATGACTTTCTCTTTGCCCTTCGGCTTGACATTACCTAGAAAGCGATAATTGAATTGGTGTAGATCTCTGATCTCTCCATAAGTGTTTTCACTGGCCAAAATGTGCACCCCATAAAACTTGGTGAGGCCTTCCATCCTCGATGCTGTATTTACTGTATCTGAGATCACGGTCGCATCATTTCGCTCCGCGGAACCGATGATGCCCATGATCAAAGGCCCCGTATCCAAACCCATACCGGTATCAATCTGTCTGCGATTCTTTTGTTTACGTTGTATATTGTAGTGAGCAATAGATTGCTGCATATCGATACCTGCCCTCAGAGCGTCATCAGGAGTATGAGGGAAAATCGACATAATACCATCACCGGCATACTGATTGATAAAGCCGTTATAACGCTTGATGATCGGACCCATCCGTCTGGCATAGGCATTGATAAAGCCGAAGTTGTCCTCAGGGGTAAGATGCTCGGCAAGAGAAGTATAATCTCGAATATCAGTGAACATAACAGTCACATTTCTTAGAGCATGATCGCCGAGCACTACGTCAGTCACATTCTCATAACCCAAAGCCTGCAAGAACTCGCTTGGAATAAACTTATTGGTGGCTGCATTGATCAGATGTAGGTTGAGATGGGTCTTCAGCCGGGCGAGAAATTCATTCTTGGAAAAGGGTTTTACAATGTAATCATTAGCTCCTGTATTTAGTCCTTCGACCAAATCCTCTACCTGATTCTTGGCAGATATCATCAGGATGGGTAGTTCATTTGGTGGGTGCTTTTCTCTGATTCTTTCACAAACTTCGTAACCCGACATATGTGGCATCATTATATCCAGTAGCACCAGGTCAAAGGGACCGTCTTTCTCAAGGGCGTTCAGCGCCTCTTGCCCATTCATGGTGTGTGTGAGTTGATAATATTGCTGCGACAAGTGATTCTTGAGCACCTGATGATTGATTGGCTCATCATCTACAATCAAAATACGTATTTGGTTGGAACCTACGATCTTGTCTCCAACTGCAGCTATTTCACCTTCGTTCTCCCCTCCGTTGAAAACAGACTCAGCTCGTGAAATCATCTCATGCAGCTCATGTTTCCTCTGAGGAACAACTGTTTCATCTGATTTTTTCAATGTGAAATAGAACGTAGAACCTTTTCCTACTTCTGATTCAACCCACATCTGACCACCATGCAATTCGACTAATTTCTTACTGACACTTAGTCCAAGGCCAGTACCAGCAAACTGCCGGGAGATAGATCCATCAGCCTGCTGAAAAGCTTCAAAAATGGCTTTCATCTTATTCTCCGGTATGCCAATGCCTGTGTCCTCAATCGCCATCCGGATCATCCTTTCGTCTTCTGAGGCCGAGATGCGGACGTGGCCATTCTCGGTAAATTTCCTGGCGTTGTCGATCAGATTGTGCATGATCTGGTACAACCGGTTTTCATCTCCCTCAACCAATGGAATTCCTTCATCAACGGCATTGATCAATTCGACGTTCTTCTCCATTACAAGCGGTCGACTGATGGTCAGAACCACTCCGGTCAATGCCCGCATGTCCACTGGTTTGAGGTCGAGGTTTATATCGGCGTTCTTCAGTTTTGAAAAATCAAGGATGTCGTTAACCAGGGACGACAGTCGCTTTCCAGAAGAAATCACCATTGATAGGTTCTCCCTATCAACAGCATCTTCGGATTTTGAATAAAGTGCTTCCGAGAGTCCGATTATTCCTTGAAGGGGTGTACGGAGTTCATGCGAGGTATTGGCCAGGAACTGATCCTTTAGTCGGTCAATACGCCGAAGCTTTTCATTCATCTCCTTTTCCTGCCTGATTCTCTCCTCCTGCTGCTGCATCTTGGCCTTCTGTTTGGACATTTCCAGGTATCGTATGAGATACAACAGACCTCCTATTGCCAATATGTACGAGCCAATTGCCCACCATGATCTCCACCAGGGAGCCTTGATGCGAATCGGTAACGAGAGCGTTTCACTCCAGATGCCATCATTTCTGGCTCCCCGTACTTCGAAAACGTAGCTGCCAGCTGGCACCTTGACATATTGGGCAGATCCCATACCGGTAATTGATTTCCAATTTTCATTGTAGGGATTCAAACGGTACTCATAGCGGGTATTACTTGGTTCCTCAAATTCCAAACAGCTAAATTCTATGGAGAAAGAGTTATCCTGGTAGGATAATTTGACATCATCCATATTCCACACTGGAAGTATTTCCATTGTTCCTGCTTCACCCCTTGACTTCTCGCTGAAAAAAGATGTTATGGTAATTTCCGGGATACGAGGATTCTCAAAGGTGGTGATATCATCAGGAGAAAATGTGAAATAGCCATCGTTAGCACCTACATAAATTGATCCGGAATGGCCCACATGAATAGATTGCATCTTGAAATTCACATTCCCGATTCGACTCGATGGCTCAAATGAGGAGCAGACATCAGTAGCCGGGTCGAATCGCAATAAATTGGTTTCGGTCCCCATCCAGAAGTTGCCCTCCTGGTCCTTCACAAAGGACCGGATATCATCCTGTGGTATGTTTCCATTGTTCTCGTTGAAATAAGTGACTTGCCCGGTTTCCGGATTCAATTTTCCAATGCCCCTTTCATATAAAGCGAACCAAATATTTCCTGCATCATCTGCTTCGATCCCAAGTATATAAGAGTTGTTCAATGCCGGTGACAGAGGGAAGTGGGTTACTGTGCCCGTAGTCGGATCCAGTCTATCGAGAAAGCAAAAGTAACTGACAACTGGTGCACCACCTCCTCCTATCCAGATCAAACCCGAATCATCCTGGTAGATGGAGAAAATCATATCGTTAGTGATACTATTCTGATCATCGGGATCGTGCCGAAACTCGCTGAATACAGCTGATGAAGGATCAAAGGAAATTAAGCCGGCCCCTAAAGAGGTTATCCATAATGATCCATTGTCATCTTGTAGTAGCTCGCGGTAGGTGTTTGTCCAGGAGGAAGTATAGGGGAAAACGGATTCGTGACGGAAATGAGTCACTTCGCCGGAGACCGGCTCAAAATAATCGAGCAAAAGAGGCTGAGCACCGCCAGCATTTCCCATCACCAACCACAAGTTGTCTTTTTCATCTCCCAATATGGAATAGATCGAATAGCTGGACAGACTGCCATGCGGTTTAGCCAGATACCGGGTAGTTTCATCACCCGATATGTTCACAAGCCCGTTAGATTCAGAAGTGATCCAATAGGCTCCGTCGCCTGTTTCCGAGAATTGATTCAGATTCTCCAGTACAAAACCAAGATGTTCTACTTTCTTGTAATGTAAGAAGTCGGTATCCTCCCTCACCTTCAGAACTTCTTTCCCTCCTCCGGCCGTAGCTAACCACACTGTCTCATCCCGACTCAGGCACATATCCCAAATGTAATAATTGGGATTTGAGCGTAAAACCTCGTCGTACGGTTCGAAATGTTGCAGGGTGTTAGTCGTGGGATCCCAGATATTCAGTCCACCCCTCCAAGCACCAATCCACAATCTTCCATCATTATCTTCTTGAATAAAGGTGATATGTCCGGTGGGATCGAGTGATCCGTCTTGAGGGTACGGACCGGTGACCGAAATTTCAGCTTCGGGATTGTCAGGATGGAGAGCCTGAAACTCACCCGAGGCACGATCCATAAGCTGCAGACAATTGTCGCCGGCACCTATCCAGAAGTTTCCCTTGCTGTCTTCGAAAATCGCCCTAATCTTGTCGTTGGCCAGACTTTGCGGATTATCCTGGTCAGTGAGGAATCGCTCAAAAGAATCGCTCTCTTGTAAATACTTATTTAACCCACCATCCTTGGATTCGATATTGAAGTGGTTACCGGTGCCCACCCATAAAATGCCCTGCCGGTCTACATAGACGCAACGAACATAATTACTACTGAGGCTGCCAGGATCATCAGCCCTGTGTCGATACCGTTGAACCTTCCCATTATCAGCATCCAACCGGTTGAGTCCATCCGATGTGGCAATCCAGATATTCCCTTCCCAATCATGCGTGATCATCTGGACGTAATCATGACTCAAACTATTCTCATCTTCCGGATCATGCACATATCGACGGAAGGTGCCAGTTTCATGATCATAACAATTAACACCTCCACCGTAAGTTCCTACCCACAATCTTCCCTTTTGATCCACATGGAGCCACTCGATGTACGATTCAGAAATAGAGGTAGTATCTCGAGGATCGTGCTTAAAGGTTTTAATCCGATGGCCATCATACCGGTGTAAGCCACCATGTGAGCCAAGCCAAACAAATCCAAACGAATCCTGGACAATGCTATTCACGTTGTTCCCAAGAGTTCCTCCCGGTAATTCAAACACCTCGAACCTGGGCTTGAATGGAGCGTCATTCTGCGCGTCCAGAGTAAGTGCCGGCATGAAAAGCACTATCGTCAACGAAAGCAAAGTCTGCACATATGTCTTAGTTGTCCACATCTGATCGTTACTGGGAAGTCATAAAAGTCTCAAAAAATGTAGCAAACATCTCTTTACTAAGCGACCTGGTAAGGTGTGGGTCGGGAGGGATTGGTCTTCCACTGTCTCCAGCGTAATGCTCTATATAGATCTCATCTCGGTCCCAATCCCTAAGGAATGGGGCACGGGGTGTCGAGATATAATTATAGCCTTTAGGCAGGATCTGATAATTCAAATTTAATTCAAAAACGGTTGCCACAAAACATACCTGCTCCAGATAAAATGACCAGGATGCCTGACTAAATTCTTTATGAGCTGCCATCAGATTCTTGTGCCAACATTCGGCAAACTTATGTCTTTTCGCAGATTCGATAAAAAAGACCCCGGAATTCCAGGAAGGGAAAATACCCTCTTGGTTGCCATAATAATATTCGTAGGCCGGGGATTCGACAAAGTGTCCTTTGGGACAGGAGATGTCCAGTAAATTGAAAAGCGCTTCGTATTGCTTTGCTTCAAGTGCCTGCAGGGCATCAAATGCAACCAGAAATTCAGCATCGGACTCTATCCTTACTTCTCGATGTACTACCGTATCACAATCCAGGAAAAGGGTGTAGTCTGTTTCTACGGGAATGGCAGCAAAATTTATCTTATTCCCAAGCGGGAAGCCAGGTATAAAGTATCTTGCGCTTTGAAGTGGCTGAATCCCCATACTAGTAATTCTTCCTTCCAGTTCCGGGGATAGAGCGTTGGTATGAGTAAAGTAAATCGGGATCTCTTTGGACCAATTTACCCTGATACTCTGTACCGAATACAACATCTGATCAATTAGTGATGCTCCAAAGTGCTTGATGCGATGTCGCACGTCATCTCCTGAGTAGATGATAGAAATGTTGGTATGGTCAATCATTATTCGACAACCTTCAGCAATCTGTCCGTGATACTTGATGGAGAAAAGGATCTGATTTTGCTTTTACTATCTTCACTTGCAAGAGTCCATGACTTATCAGATTCCAACAAAGTATTGGCAATTTCTTTGAATTCGTCTATCGAATTATAAAGCAGGTTGGCCGGCACAAACTCCGGATAGCTGGCAAAATTTGGAGCTATCACCGGTACCCCCATTCCCAGACAATCTACTGCAGACATTGACCACACCGCCATTTTTCGATGGGCGGCAAGCCCTATCCTGCACCTATCAATCGCTTGCTTGTATTCTGCCCGGGTCTTATTATTGGCAAAAGATACATTGGGGCTGGAGCTCAGAATCGATCGATAATATTCGACATACCCCTGTCCCAGCTTCTTTCTTGAGCCATTTCGTGACGCCAACAGGTCTGCCACCATAAATCTGACATCTTTTCGATCCTCCATCATACGTATCACTTCAAGGAAAAATTCGGTTCCGTAATGCTTATATAATCGATGATTATATAAAATTGATTTCTCCGGCGGCTTTCCATTTTCTCCGTTCGCCATCATGTAAGGATCGAACGGAGGAGGTAAAAGATGAAGTTTTTTCTCATCATATGGGATGCGAAATGCCTCTAAGGCCTGAAGGAGAGTCTGCAAAGCGAATTGACTTTGCACCAACACCTTATCCGATACATTCAACGAACCAAGTACGGCCAATAAGATGGGAAGACCCAGCTGACCATTGTTCAGAGATGGATCTACTTCTACCTTACCCTCAGCAACCTGGTGAATGGGCAAATAATGAATGTAGGTTAGCAGCTGGGCATCAGAACCCAATGAACAAAGTATGGATCGGAATCCAGCGGCAAGTTCCGGCTGATTGATCCAGAGCACATCCGGCTGCTGCCTCTCAATCATCTTGCTGATTTCATCCCAATCGAACTTGAAGCGAACTTCCAATTTGTTACTGCCCAGGTCACAATATTCATGACTAGCTCCGTCTATATCGAGTGGGACCGGACCAGTCAAGCAAAATTGATGTCCTCTGCGAATAAGTTCAGGAGCCAGAAGCCGCTGAAAAACAAATCCGGAATCAGCTTGAATATCATCCTTATTACTGACATTCAGGAAGGATTGAAACTTCATGGGTGACGGATTAAGTATTACTGCCCTATAGACCTACAACAGGAAAAATACCGATTGAGATCGTGTTTTCAGAGGTGATGCTGTTATTAAGTTATCAAAATTCAGATTGATTTGTTAAAATTTGCACGATTGATCAGTGACTTCCTTCGCTAAAATACTGGCCTTCTCAAATCCGAAGGGTTGATTTGATCTTTCCCGACAATAGAAAATTTGCAGATTCAATGTGGTTTTATGGCTAATGAATTGATCGGAATTACCGTTTCTGTCCACTGCGCATCTATGCTCTCACTCGTTCTTCCCTTGAATCTCCGCCAATTCTCGCAGTGGTATATTATCACAGACCCAGATGATATAGACACGATCAGGATTTGCCAGGATTGTGGTGCTTCAAATCTTCAACTAATCACCTTTGATTTCTTCCATCAGGCCACCTTCAACAAAGGTGGCGGTATCCGGGCTGCACAGGAAATTGCTCACAAAGTCCATCCTGAAGCCTCCATATTGATCCTCGATACAGATATCATCTTACCCGTAAATCTTGGTGAGGTTTTACAGAATCTGGCTTTCGATGAAAACACCCTATTTGGCGCCTCTGGCAGATTCGACTATCCCTCCGTGACTGCACTCCTTGCGAATGAATATCAGGAATACAAATACGGACAGAGTTTCACCGGCTTCTTTCAACTTTACACGGATAAGAAAAAATATTACCAGCCTTCGGAGGGTATTGATCAATGTGATGATGATTTTCGGGACAGCTTCGCCGACAGACGGGCAATTGACAAATTGTTCCTTAGACATCTCGGCACATCAGGATATGGTATTCGCTATCTCGAACAACATGACAGGGAAAAATGGGATGGAAAAAATTCCCGGCCCCAATTCGATATTGATCGGCCGGTAAATTCACTCGATTTGCAATACTCTGTGTAGAACCGGCTAAAGGCTTAAGTAAAAACCGCCTTGTCATTGAATGACAAGACGGTCGCTGACTTAGTTTGAATCCTTCTATTTATTGCAGTATCGAAAAAGCACGAGTCGCTATCCCGGAGTCACTCACCATCCGCATAAAGTAATGACCTGCCCCAAGTTCGCTGATGTCTATTCCTTCAGAGCTCATTACCGAATTTCTCTTCTCCATGACTATCGTACCATAAACATCTATCAATTGAATTGTCACTATTGATGATTCTTCCTGCATCTTCACCCGGATAAAGCTGGTGGCAGGATTGGGATAAATCTCGAATTCCATGGTTGCCCGCGCTGGGGCTGAATTATCCGCACATGGACTACCCATTCCCTCACTCCAATCTTCCGGTGTATCGCCATCTCCATCGTATAGTATGCTATTGCTTGGTGAAAATGCCGGCACAAATGCTCCCGACGACCAAATACCAGCGGACTGAGCGACGCTCGAACGCTGGTGCCCGCTCGTGCCCCATTCGACATAGTCAACTATTGCTGAACTACTGCCAAAACTATTGGTCGAATAAAGTGCCAATTCGTCATCAGTGGTATTAATTGACCAAGGCAGTGGAAGCACTACTACTTCACCGGGGTCAAGGATGAGATCTGAATTCTGACAGACCGGAGATAAATCAGAGATCTGGATGTAGTCTGGAAAACGACAGAGCCAAAGCGAAGAAATATCCATAGGTATCCCACCCACATTTTTTAGTTCGATACCGAATTCCACATTGATTTCATTCAGTACAATCATGGCCGGGCTGGTCATGCCTCCACAACTCTCACCCTCCGTTACTCTGTTTACTACGACGGCATTTGAAAAACTAAAACATCCACTTAGATCAGCTGTATTTGCCCCCATCTCCAGGCCGGTGAGGCCATCAGCATAGCTGAGATGCCAAATCAGACAGACTCCCTCTCCAGCCCCGTCGAAGTCTACCTCCTCGGGTAAGCCCGGCAACCCCAGGATTACTCCGTTTGTATCGGTCACTACATACTGTGAGTTTGGACCGATGGCTCCGCTGACACTGACGCCGGAAACCATATCAGCAGTACCGTCGCCTACGCAAAATTCAAATGATCCGCCCGTCAATGTACCGCCTGCTGGCTGGTTACGAACCACCGTCACCGGATTTGACAGGCTAAAACAACCTGACAATGACAAAGCATTTGCCCCCAACTCCAATCCGCTCAATCCATCAGCATAACTGAGATGCCAGATCAGACACACCCCATTTCCTGCTCCATTAAAGTCAACAGAATCCGGGCTGGGTGGCAGACCCAGAATGGTACCATTAGTATCGGTGACTACGTACTGAGAGTTGGGGCCTATATGGCCGGTCAGCATCACTCCGCTAACCATATCAGGAGTGCCGTCACCCACGCAGAATTCAAACGGACCACCGGTTAATGTTCCACCGGAAACTCCATTCCTTGTGACTGTAATAGCATTCGATAAGCTGAAACAACCCATGAGGTCAGCAGCATTGGCGCCAAGCTCAAGACCGGTGAGACCATCCCCATAGCTCAAATGCCAGATCAGACACACCCCATTGCCAGCACCATCAAAATCGACAGAATCAGGTGCAGGTGGCAGACCTAAAATAGTACCCAATGTATCAGTCACTACCCATTGAGAGTTTGCTCCTACATTACCCATTACAGAGACACCGCTCACCATGTCGGCAACACCATCACCTACACAGAATTCAAAAGGGCCTCCAGATATTGTCCCCCCATCAGGCTGATTTCGTCGCACAGTAACCGGGTTCGAAAGACTAAAACAGCCGGACAAGTCAGCAGCGTTTGCCTCCAGTTCCAACCCGTTCAATCCATCGGTATAACTCAAGTGCCAAATAAGGCATATTCCATCGCCGGCACCGTCGAAGTCCACCGAATCAGGCGCTGGTGGAAGCCCCAGAATATTTCCAGAGGTGTCTGTCACTACCCACTGAGAATTAGGTCCGACATTTCCACTGAGGGTGACGCCCGAGACCATATCTGGCATGCCATCACCAACACAAAAATCGAATGGGCCGCCTTGGAGCGTTCCCCCTGATACCTCATTCCTGATCACTGTAACTGCATCCGACAGACTGAAGCAGCCTACCAGGTCAGCTGCATTTGCTCCCAACTCCAAACCCATGATCCCATCGGCGTAGCTCAAATGCCAGATTAAACAAACACCGTTACCAGCGCCATCAAAATCAACCGAATCCGGAGCGGGAGGAAGGCCTAGAATAGTTCCCAACGTGTCGGTTACCACCCATTGGGAGCTTGCTCCTACATTTCCAGTCACGGTAACACCACTGACCATGTCCGCCACACCATCACCCACACAAAACTCAAAGGGACCTCCTGACAAGGTACCGCCTATCGGCTGGTCACGAACCACAGATACTTCATTGGAGAAACTAAAACACCCAATTAATGATGATACATTGTTTCCCAATTCCAATCCGGACAGGCCATCAGCATAGCTGAGATGCCAGATCAGGCAAATACCCGTACCGGCGCCATCAAAGTTTACTGAATCGGGATGAGGTGGCAGACCCAAAATATTGCCCGACGTATCCGTCACTACCCATTGCGAATTGGGTCCCACATTACCGGAAAGGACAATGCCAGAAACATGATCGGCTACATTGTCACCAACACAAAATCCAAAGGGCCCTCCCTCGAGTGTGCCACCCGAAACTTCATTTCGATTTACTGTAACCGGATTGGAAAGGCTGAAGCAACCTTCCAAATCAGCTGCATTAGCTCCCAACTCCAATCCCGTGATGCCATCGGCATAACTTAGGTGCCAGATTAGACATACTCCCGTTCCGGCCCCGTCAAAGTCGACAGAATCAGGACTGGGCGGTAATCCGAGAATAGTGCCACTGGTGTCTGTGACCACCCATTGCGAATTTGCCCCTACATTGCCAGTGGCAGAGACACCGCTCACCATATCCGCGACACCATCACCCACGCAAAAATCAAAAGGACCTCCGGTGAGGGTCCCCCCTTCCGGTTGATCGCGCACTACTGTGACTTCATTCGAGAAACTAAAGCATCCGCTGAGTGCCGACACATTGTTTCCCAGTTCCAAACCAGTGAGACCGTCAGCATAACTGAGGTGCCAGATCAGGCAAGTGCCAATACCCGCTCCATCAAAGTTGACAGAGTCAGGATGGGGAGGAAGGCCGAGTATATTTCCTTCAGGGTCGGTCACTACCCATTGCGAATTAGGTCCGATATTTCCGGACAGCACAATACCGGAGACATGATCGGGTACATCGTCAGCGACACAGAATCCGAATGGTCCCCCTTCCAGGGTGCCACCAGCCACCTCATTCCTGTTGACGGTAACGGAATTGGACAGGCTGTAGCAACCAACTAAATCGGCTGTATTAGCATCCAATTCTAAACCGGTCAATCCATCTGCATAGCTCAAATGCCAGATCAAGCAAACACCTGCACCGGCCCCGTCAAAATCCACTGCATCAGGACTTGGAGGCAGACCCAAAATATTTCCATCAGGATCAGTTACTACCCAGGCAGAATTAGGCCCGACATTTCCAGAAAGGGTGACTCCGGAAACATGATCACCAATGCCATCACCTACACAAAAGTCAAATGACCCCCCTTCCAGGGTGCCTCCTTCGGGCTGATTACGAACCACTGTAATGGAGTTGGAAAAGTCAAACTGACCCATTAGATCAGATACATTATTGTTGAGCTCCAAACCTGTCAAAGTATCTTCGTAACTGAGATGCCAGATCAGGCAAACTCCATTGCCGGCACCATCGAAATCAACTGCTTCAGGAGATGGTGGCAATCCAAGAATGGTACCTGCCTCATCTGTAACCACATACTGCGAGTTCGTCCCAGCATTTCCAGTTAAAGTCACACCGGATACATTGTCGGCCACACCATCTCCCACGCAGAACTCAAACGGACCACCGGAAAGAGTACCTCCATCTAATCCGGATATCATACAATCAGAATAGATTGAGATCTCATCAATGTCCCAGGCAGATACAAGTCCGCCATTTCCCACTGGACAATAGGCAAGCAACTCGATTTTAAAGGTTGTTGGTTCCTTTACGGTGAAATCGGCTGAGTTGAACATGAAGCTTCTCAATGTCCATTCACTGCTGGTAGCATTTCCACTTGAAGAATAGATTTCATCGCCATTCTTCAGTACCCTCACTGCAAAAAGGGTGGGGTAATTGTTCTCACCGGTTCCACCGCTGGTCCAATTGTAGGTATCAGGACCCTGCTCGTAAAAATACAGGCGACTGAGGGCTCCGGTACCTGACTCACCGGGCGTCACCCGAACATCGATTCGCAATGATTGTCCGGAGCCAGGATTGTACTCGCAGCTTGGATCTGCACCAAAGCACATGCCGCGGGTACCATCCACTCCCGGAGTACATGAGTGCGGATTCTCCTTGGGATTATTTCGATAAAGATTCCCACCCAAGATCTCAAGTGCAGAGCAGTTGGATCCATTCTCGATAGAAGCGGTGAACTCGCTGTAAACCTGTGTTGCCGCAGCTGAATAGGCACTGCAGTCATCTAGTGAAAAGTGAGCGACCGACACCTGATCATCACTCTGGGCTTTCGCATCAAGCCCAAGAATAAGCAGAAGGGATGTCGTGAAAAGGTAGGTCACTGTTCTGAGGTTGTAGTAGACTGATTTCATTTTTTAGATTGTTTTAAAGATTCAAACTGAAACTAAGATTGGCTTGTCCATTATTATTGAACTACTTTTAATATGCACTATAACGGGCAATGGTTGCCCCTTAAATGTTGCAGTCTTTGGGAAAAATAGTTTGCCTGAGAAAAGGGGAGGCTACTGTCCGGAAAATCAGAACTCCAGCTCTACGCCAATGGCTGTTCTAAACTGCTGGAGAAACGTCTTTGGTCCCTTATCATGGCCAGGATCCCTCAATGAAGTGAGAGACTGGCGAAACTTGGTATCTACTAGTAGGTTAACGCGGTTTCCTACCTGGTATTTCAGCCCAGCTTCAAGATGGGCAGTCGCATATCTCTTTTGTAAATAATCCAATTCAGAAGTCGAGGAATCCA
This sequence comes from Lewinellaceae bacterium, assembly GCA_024644235.1. GTDB lineage: Bacteria > Bacteroidota > Bacteroidia > Chitinophagales > Saprospiraceae > JAHELJ01. The sequence goes on along the minus strand of JAHELJ010000030.1, from coordinate 21,726 downwards.
TCTCTTTCATAATATGGTCCTTCATAGATATTTCGCTATGCATATCACTATCAGATCTAATAATGTAATCGAGCCCGGCGCCAATGCCGGAAAAGGCTTGCCATTTACCAGCTCGCGCCAGGTAGTAGCGAACTCCAACCTGACCACTAGTCACTTCAAGATCCTGGCTTATGGTCGTACTACTTAGGATCTTATCTCCGTCGTTCATTTTCAGGTCATTCATTGGCACTTCTGCCGACCTTCGTAATGAGCCCAGGGGTGTTTCCAAGGTGAGCTCCGTTTCATAGATGCTATTTCCGGCAGGGTCACTATGTTCGTTGCTGCTATTGTAATTCATTCGATCGACCAGGAGGCTGCGGTTGTTCAACTGACTATAAGCACCAGATAAAACGACCGACCATTTATCATTCAGCAGATACTCCAGCGAAATATTGAGCCCACCTCCAGTGTAATACCGGTCGTATCTGGTCAGGCTAGCATCGCTGCCTCCTGTATTTGTCATGCTGAATGATGAAAAATTCTGACCACCGGAGAGGGAGACCAGATAACGTCCCTTGTATTTTCCTTCCATTTTTGGATGACCCGTGATCCCAAGATCAGATTGAATTACCGGGGCATCCAGGGTGAGGAGAGATGGCATCCTTTGACTAATCATCACAAGATCATCGACAGCAATACTGGCTCTACCATCCGCCATACCAAGTTGTTGCTTTTGGGTTTCCTCCAAAGTAGCCTGTCCACTTTGCAGCGCCTCAATAGGCAATGCCCGCTCTGCTACCTGTCCGCGGTTAGTATTTCGAAATTCGTCTCTGTCATTGACTTTATTGTAATTCTGATTTGGCAGTGTGACCTGGTTTGAGATTATTGAGGATACCTTATCTACCAATCCTAACTCAGGATCGCTGCTGGCATCCTCTATGTTTGCCATTTCTGTTGTTGATTCAAGATTATGCACCCTTTCCTCCAGTTGATCCACCCTTTGTTTTGTCTGAATAAGCTGGGTGTAAATGAGATAGCTACCTGACACCATGATCAGCAGTCCAAGTGCCAGCATCCATGGAATGAGCAGCTTGCGACGCCGTTTTTGGCGAAGTAGTCCGACCTCCTGTATTGCCTTGTCAAAGATATCATCAGGAGGGGTCGTCCACTCTTCAGCAAAATTTGCCGAGTCGTTTAGCTTCGACCGGAAAAATTTGAACAGACTATCGTTCCAACCTTCATTCATGAGTGTGCGGTTCTAGTAATATATGTTTGATCTGCTGCTTAAGCATTTTTCGGGCCTTGAACAATTGGGATTTGGAAGTGCCGGTGCTGATTTGCAGCATTTCGGCGATCTCGTGGTGTGCATATCCTTCCATTGCATGAAGGTTGAACACTAAGCGGTAACCGGTAGGAAGCTTTTGAACCAACCTGAGGATCTCCTGGGCGCTCAGGTCCTCGATGACAGAGGGTTCCAGATTGAAATCGATCGATCCCTCCATGCTCTCGAACTCCAAAACGCGCTTTCTCGATCGGATCAACATAATGCATTCATTAACCACAATCCGAGATGACCAGCCATAAAATGATCCTAGCTTTAGATCGAATTGATCGATCTTCATGTAGATCTTCACCAAGGCATTCTGAAGGGCATCTTGCGCGTCACTGTCTCCCTTTAGATACCTCAGGCATATCATGTACCACCTTGACCGATAGGTGTCGTAAAGCACCCGTTGTGCCTTCCGGTCTCCCCGGCGACAGAGCTCTATAATGGTTTTCTGATTCAAACTACTGAGATAGCCAACTTATGACTATATGAAGTTAGCGTTTAAAAGGTTGCCTCGAAAGGGAAAATTCTTGGGATTAAGGATTAACGGTCAAAGGCGAAGGGAGGGAATTCGATGATGTGGCGTGGGGCTTGCGGCGTGAGGCTTAGGGCTTGGGGCGTGAGGCTTGGGGCATGTGGCATGGGCTGATGCGGGTAAAAGGTCAAAGGTTAATTAGACCATTAGAGCTTAGACCATTAAACCATTACATTTCTTATTTTACATCGTATGATTCTCGAGCACATCGCCATAAATGTTCCGGATGCCATTGCTATGGCCGACTGGTATGTAGAACATTGCGGGCTGCGAATGGTCATCAAATTGAATGATGCTCCGTTCACACGGTTTCTCACCGATCAGAAAGGAAGGACATGTATCGAAATCTACAGCAATCGTGATATCCCTATGCCGGACTATTCGCAGATACATCATCAAAACTACCACCAGGCTTTTGCCGTGAAAGATCCGGAAGCGACCTCTAAAAGATTGCAAGAGGCAGGCGCTACTTTTGTCGAAGAAATGACCCACGTTGACGGCACCCGTCTGATCATGTTGCGGGATCCCTGGCAGGTGCCGTTGCAGATCGTTCAAAGGGCGAAGCCGTGGTATTGATGGAGTGGACAATCGAAAAACTAATTTAGCACCATCTGGCCTACCCTGTCGCAGGAATGCCAGAAACCTCAAAAACATCTTATCTTCCTGACAAATTCCGAGGGGATGGATCCGAAAGGTGACCGTCGCTTAGCAGCCATCTTGTTCGCTGACATAGAAGGATACTCGCGCCTAATGCATGAGAATGAGCAGGAGGCCATGGATATCCTCACGCAGTTTCGAACCGTCACGAACAATTCCGTTGATGAGTGTCATGGCGAACTAATCCAGGACTTAGGAGACGGTTGCTTGCTTGTCTTCGGAAGTGCGATCAATGCACTGGATTGTGCAATAAAGATGCAGAATGCCTTTGCTCAGATACCCAAATTGAAAGTTCGAATCGGCATCGATCATGGTGACATTATCCAAAAAGAAAAAAATGTCTACGGCGACAGCGTTAACATTGCCTCACGGATAGAATCCATTGCGCCATCGGGTACAATTCTATTCTCCCAGGGCATCTACGACCTTACTAGAAATCAATCTCAATTCAAGTCTTCTGCCATAGGAGACTTTGAGTTCAAAAACATCAAAGAACCCATAACGGTATATGCAATGGCCAATGATGGATTCCTTGTGCCAAAAAAGCAGGAGTTATCTGGAAAGCTGAAGTCGATACGGAAGGAAGAAGGACTGACAGTTAATAAATCCCAAAGAAGACTATTGTTTTGGATGATTCCATTGGTACTGGTAGGAATCCTATTCATCTTCCAGAAAGATTCGAAATCTCAAGTGGATGTGCACTCCGAACTCTGGCTGGGCCAATGGGAACATGAACGTGAGATCGAAAATGGGGCTTTGAAGACCGGCATGTTGACCTTTACCTCTTCTCCAGAGATCGTAGGATTAGCAAAACTGTACTACGGCCAAACATCACTCACTGACACGCTTTACGACATCATGATCTCTGAAAATGGTCAGGTTCTTCAAGGTAGATGGAGGTCCGAACTCAAAGCGAAGTATGGTCGATTTAGATTCGATCTGAATAAAAACCAACAAGAGTTTAACGGCTATTATGTTGAAGAAGACCAGACTGACCAATTCAAATGGAATGGTAAAAGATAACGTTCTGGTCAGAATAACAGCCTTATCCCCAACGATGTGGCGGAAAAGCTACTTCTCTCGAAGGCTACCTGGGGTTGGTGACTTTCAAACAGCAATGGGAGACCGTGTTGTAAATTAATGCTGGCTCTGGTATTTGGTTGAAACTGAAGCACCAAAATGCCGAATACCCCCTGAGCAAGCTGCGACATATCCGACTGAAATGTTCCTGAATACGCCAATCCCGGAATTACAAAAATCCTGTTCGTGTAGGCATTATATGAAAGGTATGCAGCGAGGTTTGCTGCATTGACAAGGCCGCGACTTGCTGATCCAGGCAGATGGAAACTCCATCCCCCCTGCAGGAAATACCCCAGTTTGAAATCGATCGCTTCATAATATGTAGCGAACATGTTCAATTGAACCCGATCAGCCCCCAGATTATACCTCACGCTTTTATCAGCATTGGGGAACAGCACCGAGGCCTGGACGGTCAGGTTAGGCAGATTACCAAATGGTACTGCTCGTGCTCGAAGTCCGATGTAGGCCAAGCCACTGAAGCTATTAGGGTCACCATTATAAACCATGAATGGCGAATTCCGGGCCACATCATCCAGTCGTCGGAAAGTGTAACGAAATTCTGCTCCTAAGTCCCACATTCCTGTCTCTGAAAAACCATAAGCGATGTTGAAAACATGATCAGCTATAGACAATCGATAAATATTGCTGAAGAACTCACCATCTACATTATAGGCACTAAAGATGTTCCAGTAAGAGGTCAATGAGTTGGTAAGGGCGGTCTCGACCTCACCATGATCAAGAATAAAGGGAGATACTCCTGCGATGTAAACAGATTCGCCTTTCTCTGCTTCAGACTCCTGACCGAAGCTAATCAAACAAACCCCTGATAGCATAGCCAGGCTAGCGACTCGAATAAAAAAGTTTCTAAAATTCATCTGGTGTTGGTTATACTCAAAATGAGAATAGAGTGATTTAATTCGGGTCAAACCGGCATTGTTGTTCAAGTTCAAAGGGCCTGAGGTCTAGGCCATTTCCACTGGCATCTGCCTCGGTCAATTGCTGGTAGAGAATCAGTTGCCTGCCTGTTTGTTTCGAAACTACCAGCATCATATGATTTCTCCCTCCTACCCAGGGCGGTCCGCAAGGGGGGATTACATCTCCACCGAAAGGTGTATCATCGACATTGATAAATTGACCCTCGAATTCCTCAATTCCCGCATTCTTGGAAGTACGGTCAATCCAGAAATTGATATAATTATTCTCCTTGTCAATTATACCGTAAACAGCATTGTCATGATAGAGATCGGGAGAACCATCACAGTTGAGACTTAGCTCCCTGCTCGTAGCGGGACAGAGTGTCTCTGTCTCCATATCATCACTGTCGAGAACAAACCGGAACCAAAGGCAGTAATCGGTTATTTCCGGATGCAACCAGGCATTCCGAACCAAAGGGGGCAAAACCGGTGCTGAGACCGGGATGATAAACAAAGATGAGGGCGGCGGGATGAAATTGACATTATTGAGAAAAAAAGATTCATCTCCGATCGTTAGCGATTTGCCCAATGAAACGGGTCCGCAATCGGGGTCATCCAACAACAATTCCACGTCTTCACCATTGATCCCGGGAGGAACCCGAAGCAAAAGTCCTACATTAGGCACAAATCGGGTTTCAGTAGCTTCGACAGTGACAGATGCCGAACGGCTTCTAGAGCTGAATATGATATTCTTCCCTTCCAGCACAGAGGTGGGATTAGCCCGGATCAAAATCTCCTGCTGATGTTGAAATCCATTGCCGTCAACGGAGAAGAAAGCTACCGGCTCGCAGTCCGGAGTACAGCTAAAAAAATAAAATGTGAAGAAAACTGGAAGTAAACGGAGTGCAGGGTTCATAACACTTGGTTTTACAAACGGATTAAAATAGTTCGAAATCAGTCAGGAAAATCTCTCTTTGCTCATCGAGCTCACTAATCAACTCATCTAATCTTTGTACAGTATCGTTGGCAATTTTCGAAGCCCTTTTGGGTTTGAAATGTTTCTGGCTGGCAGCTTTCTGCCAGATTCCGAAAACTGAATCCTCGTCATTGAGGGGTAGGATAGTCTTCTTGTGAATATTTTCCAATATGGTGTGATATAGGGCTTCCAACTTCTCAGACAAGGAGGGATCCAGCCAGTAGTGACCAATGGCTTGTACATGTGACTCGCGGTCCCGGTTGACTCTTTCGTACAACTTATTATAGTCAATGATTACATCTTGAAAATGACCGGCAAATTCCTGATTGTTAAACACCATGTCCATACGCGCCAGATAATCCCGCACATCCTTGATACTACTCGTGTACTCATTCAGATTTTTGCTGACTTCACTGAACAAAGCAAGTTGCCGCAGGTATTTCTCCTCCAAGGCGACAAACAGTTGGTCCATAAGGCCCTCCAGGCTATCCTCCATTGCGTCCACCTGTGATCGCACAGACTCCAATTCCGCAACATTCTCGCGATTTGTCTCGAGTAGTTGCTCAGCATTCCTTTGCTGCTCGATGATCTGGTTCTCAAAGAACATCACCGTATCCATAAGTGTTTTGTTCATTTGACTGAGCTGGCGTTTAGTCAGATTCTTGTCTTTTTCAAGCCGGTCAAGTCTATCCTGAATCCGGTTGTAATTGGTCAGGTCGAAATCACTTCCTTCCTGCAGAATGACTATTTGCAACTTGACAGTAGCATTACCCTCTCCTGCCTGATCGACCATTACGTCACCATTACGAGGCTGCATAATCCGGTACCCAGGCTCCCTTATCTCTATACGCAGTGGTGATTGGTTATTGGGAATCTTGGCCTCGAACATCCCATCATCGTCAGTCACACAATCACCATAACTGGGAAGATAGAGGGCCAGCTTCTTGGCGGCTTGGATAGTGGTACCAACTTGTTCAAATACTCTTCCTCTGATCAATATCAGCGATTCAGGCAACTGAGCCCAAGTGATACTATTCACAAACCCGAGAAAAAAGATCAACGCTACCAGTCGATGCATGGTCCGGATGTTTTACATCATTATTTAGTGTGTGTAAGTGACACGAGTGTTTCTATAAAAATGCACTATTACTGCGGTTACTTCAAGATCTATTGCTAAAACCTGTCGTGATAAATAAATGCTGTGATAGCTTCTTTCAACTGAGAGCATTCACTTGGAGGGCTAAAGTGTACCAAACCAACCCGTTCGGTTATGGCATTAAGAAAATCACCCTCTTCACATGAGAGGGTTGCATTCAATTGAATGTAGTCCTTCCGTCAAGGTGAGACAAACAATGCGGCCGAAACACAGTTGGGTCGCACCAGCTCTAAGTCATCCACAGAAACGAGCGAAATAGTTTACCGGAATTACCGGATAGGTGGGATACACTACCCATACCCACATCCTAAAGATTGAAACCTTTGAACCCTAAACCCTCTACAACCCTTACCCTTCGCTTTGACCTCGTATGTTTGACCTTTTTTCCCTTTTTACCCTTTTACCCTTAAAATCTAATCGATTCCGGCAATGCATTTGGTGTATAGGGTGCTCCAGCTTTCTTGATAGCTTCCCGCAGAGGATGCACCTTATTGGTAAGCAAGTCATTCACCGCTTCAATGATCTCTAGATAATCTCCTTCGGCAATGACCAACAAATTTTGATGTGTCTGGGTTGGTGGTGAACTGGAATACTTGGACTCCGATAGTATTGATCCAACCATTCTCGACACGGACATCGGCTGATCGATATCTAACCTCGAGGCCAACCGGTCGCCGCTGAGCTTCTTTCTGATTTCACGAATCCCCGCTTCAATGGCTATCACCTGGATAAGCAGGGATTCTTCCGGTATTTCTGTATCAGAAATGGCTTCTCGTACATGCCGCATCTCATTGCTGATATCAGAAAGGATCCTGTCAGTGGCCTGCACCGATGCCCGAAGCTGGGTAACTTTATTCTTAAATGCCACCAGCCCTTCATAATTTTCGTTGGGGATGCTGAAGTGATCGATTTTATCCACTCTAAAACTCACGGGACCGTCCAGCCTTTTCATCTCACCATTCTGCCAGGCCATCATGGTCACTGAATATTCACCAGGAGTAACCTGGAAACCCTCGCGCGGCGAAGAAAATGGATTGTAGAAGCTGGGTGAGCTTAAACTCACCGGATCCTTTGGAGCAGATCGCAGATCCCAATTGATGCGGTTAACTCCTTTCTTGGGATTGGCAGACAACTTACGAACAATATTGCCTTCAATGTCCCTCACCTCGAAATAGATCTTAGGCTTCTCTTCATTCACCTCAGCGGTTAGCTCCTCATAGGATGGATAAGACACATCTTGCTTCTCCCTGATCAGCTCTTTTTCTGCCTCTTTTCGTTGATCCTCTCGAGTTTCAATCTCTTCTTTCAAATAGTATGTGAACATGGCGACTGGTCCAAGATTATCACCTTGGTAGTAGCTATCACCCTGGAAAGATTTACCTGCTAAGCCGAGTGGATATGCCCACTCCCAACTTTTCGCATTACGGACTGATAACAATTTATGCTCTGCTCCTAAATCTTCGGATTTCAGGTTTCTCAACACAGAGTAATCATCCAATACATAGAATCCTCGGCCGAAAGTACCCAGCACTAGATCGTTCTCCCGTTCCTGTATGGCAATGTCTCTAACGGCGATGGTGGGCACCCCATTTTTCAGCTGTTTCCACTCCGAGCCATTTGAATTGCTGAAAAAGACACCGAACTCGGTACCGACGAACAACAGATCTCCGTCGACATGGTCCTCCTCAATAGCATATATAGAGCCTCGCTCCGGTAGATTGTCACTGATACTTTGCCAGGTCATCCCCCGGTCAGAACTCTTGTAGATATATGGCCTGAAATCGCCGTATTTGTGATGGTTAAGAGCAGCATACACCACATCCGCCTCGTGATGTGAGGCCAGCACTTCGTTGACATAACTCATTTCTGGGGCGTTGGGCACCATCACTTTTCTCCAGGTATTCCCTCCATCTTCAGTCACCTGGATCAACCCATCATCCGTACCCGCGTACAACAAATCTTCATCAAGTGGCGATTCACTGAAAGCTACAATGGTACCAAACGGAGAAGTCGATAAGTTCTTACGAACAGCATCGACGCTCCACACCCTGTCCATCACCTTTAATTCATTTCGATTAATCTGCTGAGTAAGGTCTTCACTGATCACATCCCAACTGTGACCACGGTCATCCGAGCGAAATACTTTGTTGGCTGCAAAGTAGATCCGTCCCGGCCGGTGAACACTTACTTCCAGAGGAGCGTCCCAGTTCCAGCGATAAGCAGCTTCGCCATCCCGGGGCTTGGGTTGAATACCAAGCTCCTCACCACTCAATCTATCATATCTATACAATACGCCATACTGCGATTGGGCGTATACTATATTTGGGTTTTCAGGATCTGCCTGACTCTCGAATCCATCTCCTCCGCGGGTAATAAACCATTCGTCATTGGAGATTCCATTATTACTGATTGATCTCGAGGGTCCGCCCATACTAAAATTATCCTGGGTGCCTCCGTGGATGTAATAAAATGGTACGGAATTGTCTACCGAGACCTTGTAAAACTGAATGATGGGTAAGTTGGCTTTGAAATGCCAGGTCTTTGCGGCATCCCAGGTTTCGTAAATCCCTCCATCGCAGCCAACCAGAAAGTGATCGGTGTCGTTTTCATCGATCCACATGCAATGGTTGTCTACATGCTTGGCATCCTCTCCCACATTTTCAAAAGTCTTTCCTCCATCAAGCGACACCTTCATCCAGGTATCCATCGCATAGAGTTTATTCTCATTCACCGGATCGCAAACGATTTCTTGATAATAATTACCGCTTGTACTATAACTACCTCTTTTGTGCCAGAATGCACCCCGATCGGTTGAACGGTATACGCCACCATCCTCCTGAGCCTCTACAATGGCGTAAATGATCTCAGGGTTGGCCGGCGAGATCGCCATACCGATTCGGCCAAGCTCACTTTTCGGTAGTCCGTTTATAGACTTCTGCCAAGTCTCTCCCCCATCTGTAGTTTTGTAAATGGCCGATCCCGGACCGCCTCCGATATAGGTAAATACATGTCGGCGTCGCTGAAAGGCCGTTGCATATAGGATATCCGGATTGCGAGGGTCCATGACGATGTCATTGACACCGGTATGTTCGTCGATGCTGAGTGAAGGTGACCAGGTCTCTCCTCCGTCTTTACTCACATACACGCCTCGATCTCCTCCACTACTCCACAGAGGACCGATAGCAGCCACATATAGGATATCACTATTGTCCGGATGAACGATGATACTTCCGATGTGTTCGGATTCCTTAAGTCCCATATTCTTCCAACTCTTTCCTCCATCCTCGGATTTATAGATTCCATCTCCATAGCCTACACTTCTTTGATTATTATTTTCTCCGGTTCCGACCCATACTACGCTCGGGTTGTTTGGGTCGATCGTGACCACTCCCGTGGAGTAACTTCCCTCGCTATCAAAAATGGGTGTAAAAGTGGTACCGGCATTTTCGGTTTTCCAGACTCCCCCACTGCTCACCGCTGCATAATAAATCTTTGGATTATCCGGATGCATGGCAAAATCAGATATCCGTCCAGATGTTTGTGCCGGTCCAAGGCTGCGAAACTTCAGGCCGGAGAAACTGGTTTTCTCGAGAATGGATTTCTCTTCTTTGTGTTCAATTGTTTCCTCTTGCGATTTTCTTTTTTGGGCAAAGGCGGGTTGTACCAATCCAATACCCAGGAAGAGGATGAGAATCTTTTTCATACCACTGGTTATTTAGTAAAACTAGAGTTGACGCCCGAATGTACAAAACGGCTCGAAAACTTTGTAAGTAGAATGTGGACCAACAACCAGGCACCCTAATTCCTGGATTCTATTGAAATCTTGAAAAACAATAGGGATAAGATTCTGCCTTCTTTCTAATTTCATGAGCAATATTCAAACCCCTTGTTCGAATCAACTACTATCTAATGAAGACTTTGCGATTCTCTCTCCTCAGCTGCTTGGTATTGTTATGTTGTCTTTCGGTACCTGCTCAAGAAGACCTTCTTTGCCAAGGTGCTTACTGGACCGAAGACGAAGGTAATCTGATGATGAAACAGTTTGCCCGGGAATGGTCCAACCTCGAATCATGGGAACAAAGAGCTGAGGTGATTCGGCAGGGCATCATCGATGGCATGCGCCTGAAGGAGATGCCTGAAATCGAAGGGAATTTTCATCCGATCATCCGTAATACCCGAGAGTTGGATGGATATATTGTAGAAAATATTGCGATCGAAAGCTTTCCCGGATTCTATATCACCGGCAATTTATACAGACCGGTCAGTCAGGGGCCGCATGCCGCCATCCTTAGTCCTCACGGTCATTGGCAGTCGCCGGAAGACTATGGCCGGTTTAGAGAAGATATGCAAAGGCGCTGTGCCACCCTGGCCCGCATGGGAGCAATTGTTTTTGCCTTCGATATGGTTGGCTATGGTGAATGCGATCAGGTGACTCATGACATTCCGATTGCCTTGACACTGCAGACATGGAATAGCAAAAGGATTTTGGAATATCTCCTTTCCCGGGATGATGTAGATCCGGAACGAATCGGCATGACAGGAGCTTCCGGTGGAGGCACCCAGACTTTCATCCTCACGGCTATTGATGAACGCATCAAAGTATCGGTTCCTGCCATCCAGGTATCTGCTCATTTTTTCGGAGGTTGCGTCTGCGAAAGTGGTATGCCCATTCACAAATCCCAGTCTCATCAAACTAACAATGTCGAAATCGCTGCCCTTTGTGCACCCCGGCCGTTGCTGCTGATTTCCAATGGAGGAGATTGGACGCGCAATACGCCCCGCATTGAGTACCCTTACATTCAAAAAGTCTATGCTTTATACAATGCTGAGCATAAAGTAGAGAACGTACACTTACCAGCGGAGCGACACGATTATGGCTACAATAAGCGAGCCCCGATGTACATGTTCTTGGCTCACCACCTCGGATTGAATACATATGAGGTGGAATTTGAGGGAGGAGTGAAAGAGGATTTCATCACGATACTTTCACCTGAGGAATTGAAGGTATTTACTCCTGATCATCCAAGACATGAATCTTTGCAGGGAGATGAGAAATTCTTGGAGTATTTACAAATGAAATAAGACCAATCAATTCTGACGTGATTCTATTGATCATTGAATCTCCACGAACTTTGAAAGTCCTTTGTTAGATTCTGATTTGTCATCAGTGCCCTTACCATCTCGACAGGCATGTTATTTTCTTTCATCACGGCATCATGAAACTCTCGATAAGTCATCTTTCCAGACTTGACTAGCTCTTCCTTCAAAGCCCAGAATTGCAGCCCGCCGACCATGTAAGCGATTTGATACAACGGTCCATAATTTCCAGTAAAGGAACGTCGCACTTCACCTTCAGCGTTGGCACGCTCATGCCCTACGCGGTCGACCAGGTAGTCGATGCACTGCTGTGGTGTCCACTCACCCAAATGGTATTTTAGTGAGAAAATGATCCGGGCACAACGGTGCATCCGCCAAAACAGCATGCCGATGCGGTCTTCCGGCGACCGGGGAAATCCCAGATCCCAGAGCAACATTTCCCAGTATAAGGCCCAGCCTTCGGTCCAGAAAGGAGTGTAGAAAAAACGATAGGTGCTATTCCGCCTGTTCATGAATTGTTGTAAATGGTGTCCGGCGATCAACTCGTGATGCACCGTTGCTCGGGAAAAATGCGGATTGTTCCCCCGCATGCTCATCAACTTGTCATCGTGCTCCATTTCATCGGTCGGGTAAGAAATTTGTAACACTTCTCCCCCCAGGAAAAAGGGGCTAATCAACTGGCGTTCTGGCGGGATCATCCGCATCCGCCAGGTCTCCTCTGCCAGAGGAGGAATGGTCAAGAGATCATGCTCCTTGAGGAAGGCTATAGACTGGTCGTAAAGATCCAACATGGCCTCTGGTTGTTTTCCCGGTGGCACAAAGGACTGCTTCACTTTCTCTTGTGCCGCTCGCCAATCATTGCCAAAGCCCATCTCGTTAGAAGCTTTTAGAAGTTCCGCATCGCACCAAGCAAATTCTTTAGTAGCTATCTCTACGAGTTCTTCAGGGGAATAGGGAATCATCTCATGCCGAAGCTGACGTAAAAGTTCCTCGCGTCCGATCGGGTTACCAACGATCCCACTTCCATCGTCTCTGGCCATCGTTGTTGAATCGACCTTTGTGCTGATCATATTGGCATAATCTGCCAGGACTGTATCCAAGAGATAATAAGGCTTCTCCACCCACCAGGAAAATTGGGGATCGTATCCGACATAGAACTCATAAACACTTCTCAATGCATCCCGGTGTCCTTTGACAATTCCCTGTGCCCTTCGACTAAGTGACTTAGTAAAGATCTGACCGGTATCCCGCATCAACTTCATTTTGTGTTTCACTTCTTCCGCCACTTTGTTGAGGTCAGAAGCTACCTGTTCACTATCCAGATGCTTACCTCTGCGCCTGAGCTTTTCTGTTGCGTACACCGGATCGGCATAGTCAATCCACTCTTTCACCCGGCCATACTCCTTTTCTTCATTCTCAAGTTGATGCAAATTGTCATTGATGGATCTCGTGATCAGCAAATAATCAACCTTGCCATCGACTGATAGCTCCTGAAAGTTGAAACTCTCCAATCTGCTTACATAGTCTTGGTAAAATGCCTGCATGCGTTCTCTCCTTTCCGGAGAGTTTTGGATCCGGTAAAACCGGGAGAGACTGCCATAATCTGCTCGGAGTTCAATGGCTAAGTCATAAAGTTCGCTTACTGCTGTTACAGGGAGACCCACCGGCTGAGCATGGGAGCTATAAATGAACCAGGTACTGATATTCAACAGCAAACAGCAAGTAACAATCTTCATCATGTGGATTTTATGGACGTGGTTTAAGAATATGACAGTAACTGACATCCACAAGATCGCACTTAATTAGAATTCCAGGGAATTGGTGCTAATAGGAATACCTTAACTTGATCTAGTTGTCAGTCTTGAATGTAAATGTGAATGCTGTCCTCTGCGGTCGGCAGATATTCCATGCCGAGATAGGTGAATATGATTGCACCGGTGCCAATGATCACCATCCATGCCAGCTGCTTTTCGCTCAGCGTTTTCACATTTCGGAAATGCAAATAGGCCGTAAATAGGAGCCAGGTGATCAACGCCCAGTTTTCTTTTGGATCCCATCCCCAATAGTTGCTCCAGGCGGTCTGCCCCCACCAGGCGCCCAGCAGAAGTCCCAGGGTTAGAAAGAGATATCCAAACTTCGTTATTGAGTAGGTATAGTGACTCAGGTCAATCCGTTGCGCGTCGCTAATCACCCGATGACCTTTCAGACCCTGCGGCAACAGAATATACAACCCGGCACATAGTGCGCCAACAAATAAGGCACCGTAAGCAAGGAAGTAAGCCACGACGTGAGGAATAAACAACCAGGTCTGTAATGCCGGGGGCAGGGCTATTATCTCCACATCCCGGTTACTCAAGGCGTAGAGAAAAATCACCACTACTGCTACAGACGTGATGGAGCCGAGCAGCCTGACTTTCAATTTATACTCGACAAAAAGGTTGACCAGTGATACCGTCCAACAGGCGAAAATGAGTGATTCATATAAACTCTTAAATGGTGGCCTGCCAGCCTCGATCCAGCGATCAATGATCAAAATGGTACATAAGGCAAAGGCTACGGTGAAAAGATATTTTCCTGCATTCTGCCATACTACTTTTGCATTAAAAAACACCATGATGTAAGAGACCATTGCCAGCAAATAGGTGATAAACGTGGCTTTCAAAAGCAGTGATGAATAGAAAAATTGTTCAATCATGATCCCGGCATTTTTCTGGTTCCGATGTTTACCGATTGCTCCCGGAAATAAAACATCATCAGTACCCCGATCACCATCATGCCGAAGCCGATATAAATGATGCCCAGGCCCGGTTCCCGGCTCACTCCAATACCAGAGTAGTTCGACCGCCTGGGGTCAAAATCTGTCTGATAGAATCGATACCCTCTAAACTTTACCGGTTGATTTACCTGAATGATCCCATCATTTAAGACATTATCTTGCTTATCAAGAAACGACACATGGCTCTTCCAGAATTTAGTCTCTTGCTCCCGGGTCGACTCCAGTGCGAGAAAGTAAGGATGCCCTTCGATCTTCAATAAAGCATCCTTGTTTCCCCTTGGTGGCATTAAATACTCCTCAAGGGTCTCTTTACCAGGCGAACTCACTTCTACAATGGCAAGAGGATTCACAGGATCATCGCTCAAATTCGTCGGAATGGAGTTGACCTGGGCTGCATCTGGAAACAGATGAGTTACCAGAAAGTAGGCATCGAGGCGGCCTTCGAATAAGTAAGGATAGCCGATCCGTAGTTCATCCTTTTCAACAGATCCGTTACGGATATGATAAATACTCCTGTCTTCTCCCACGATGAGCATTCCCTGACCAGAATAATAGTTATAGATAAAATCAAATCCCGTAAGCATTCTAGCCCGGGCTATCTCCGGAGATTGATGCCCGCTAAAATTGGAGAATAAATAGAATTTCACAGGTTCTTCGTGACCACGCAATACAACCTCTATTGCCGGATTCTGACCAGACTTATCACCATCGAAATATTCACCTTTCTCATCGTTATATACGAGGTTGTCATAAAACCTACTTAAATGTATTTCAGAGGTAGTACCCGGCAGCTTGTATCTAGTGCCAACCGTTGCTTCAATTGCGGTCTCCTGGCCGGTTGAGTCAATGAGTCGCAGAAAATGTGGTGTGATCTTCTCTCCCCCGCCAATCAACGCTCTATGACGATCATTCATGGTCCAGGCAAATTCAATATTCGATTGATCATAGGGATCAACTATCGAATTATAACGGGCATAATTAGAACGTAATTGGATGGTCTCTTCGACCTGGTTTGATTTGACGCGAGCGATGAGGATGGGATCTTTTGGTTCCATTTCCTCCAGTGGGACAGCGGCTTCATAGTCCCAGCCGTAATTAGGGAAGTAGTCGACCACCCTGAAAGATACATCGGTCGAATGAACTCGCTGGGGTCTGTTTAAATTAACGGGTACGGCTGCTACAATCTCCGGATCCTTGTTTTCCCTGGTTTTCCAAATCTGAACCTTGTAATCAGGATCGAACTTTTCGGAATCAAATTGATCCAGTCTTAGACTAAAATCCAGTTCCAACTCACCGGACAAATAATTTGTATTCCGATGAAAAGCATGTACGACATTGTTTTTCTCTCCAACCTCCATGTGCATAATCCCTCGCATGCCGTAGAAGAAATCCAGCCAGACACCAAATAGTATGACTATGGGACTCAGATGGGCTAAATGAAAACTTAAATTAGCTCGAGTAAATTTGCGGGTCAAACTGACAACAATGAGACTGCCAGCGAGCAGCAGAAACAATGTGATATACCACCAGCTGTGGAACACATCTTGTAATCCAGAAAACTCGATCATCCGTCCCCAGAATACACCAAAAGTGTCCTGGTAGTAAACCGCAGAGGCATGCTGCTTGACAAAGGTGCCAAGGGCAGTAGCACCCGCAAGAAAAAGCAGGGAAGTAACCGCAAAATGTGGTGTCCCAATCAGCCTTTTCAGTGGCTTGAAAAAAGTATAGAACCATGCTGCAACGATAAGAAGGGAAACTAATAATCCTCCCATCATCCCAAAGCTTCCACTCTCACCCCATCTAATCGCCTGTTCTGCTACCACCGCTGCGATAAGGGCGATCGCCACTATCAGGCTTGAATCGCCAAATCCCCGTAATGTTATTCCATGATCTGCAGAGGTGTTGTTCATAGCTGAGATCTTATCTTGATTCAGATTCTGGCTGACCCCACTCTCTTAACTTTCCATCCACCATAGCTCTTGCTTCTTCGTTTTTGGAGATTTCCAGGAAGATCATCAGATCTGCTTTGGCTTTGTCCAAATCTCCCATTTGCTCGTAGGTAAAGGCGCGGTTAAAATAGGCCTGTTCCATTTCAGGTGCAGATTGTATACAGAAGGTAAAGTCACTAATCGCTCTCTCAAATTCTTCCATATTGAAGAGAAGTACGCCGCGGTTGAAATAAGCAGCCAATAATCCTGGTTCCAGTGCAATGGCCTTGTTCAAGTCAGCCAGTGCATGATCATGCCGTTCGAAGTGTCTGTAGGCCAGGGCCCGGTTGGTTAGATATTGTGGATTATCCGGCTCTAGATCTACTGCAGCCTCAATATCTGACAATGCCTGTACGGGTTTATCCATCAACATAAATATATTGGCGCGTTCTGCATATAATTTAGCACTCTGTGGATGTTGATCGATCATCTCGATCAGATACTCCAGTTCTTGCTGCATCTCTTGATCCTCTGATGCGGTATGATCATGAGCCATTTCATGCGCAATAGATTCAACTTCATCGCCGTATATACCTATCCATTCGATGACGCCTACTACCAAGAGAAGGATGAGGACAAAAACGATTCGCTGCTTATCCATTTGGTTAAGATACTATTCGATTTGCAAAGGGTGATCTCTTATAAAGAAAGGGGATGTGATCCCCTTTCTTTATACATAATGACAACAATATCGATCATTGAATCGCTTCTGCTGGATATCCTTTCGAACGTGCATAACTTTGCAAGACGTCGTTCATATGTTTCGTATGCGCATCTGTTTCCAGGCTTCCAGGCGTACTTACAGCCTCCCAGAGGTCTTCGTTCTCCATTTCAAGATGGCAACCTAAGCACAGACCCGTCCTCACCAGCACCGCACGTTCTTCATTGTTCAGCGCCCTGGAAGCAGGCCAGTGAGTTCCTACTGTTTGAACCTGATAACCCTCAGGATCTACAATCACGGACCAGTCCCACTTCAGCCTAGGAATAGCCGGAATCTGAATCTGATAGTTCTTAGGAATCACCTCACCGGTTCGCTGATCGATCAGATCTTCGACTATCGGTTCTGAATAGCGGGTTTGGAAGACACCTCCACTGATGCCATAACCTGCAGTTTTCGGATTGTTGTGACAAGATTCGCAAGTACGAGCTTTGCGCTGAGCGGAGTGCGGTTGTACCGGAGCCATGTCAATGGCCAGTGGCGCCCGCTCCCTCGGATATCCTAGTTGTTCTCCCTCATCATAAGAATATGCAATAATATTATCACCAACTTTCTTACCGTCTCTACCGATGACACTGAACACTATCTGACAGCCAGGCATAAGCGGAGTAACTCGTCCCTCTCCATTGATACCCAGTACAGGCTCTTCCCAACGGAGATATGAGCGCCCTTCACGAATATTTCCCGGGCTCATGATACCACCAACTCCTAATTTCGACTCCGCAGTTTGCCCATGCTCATCGTATTCTGAACCGGATGAAATCCAGTCAATAGCCATCTTGGGCTCGCCATCTTCTGTGTTACTGTAATCCACTTGTACATGGCAACCATAACATTGCGGAACCCAGGAGGCATGACAAGCATAACACTCAAGTTTCTCATTGTGCTTCTTCACCTTACTCATCGCCACCATTGCATCTTCGCTTTTCCAGGAATTAGATTCCTTCAGAGTCTTCAAAACGGGTACCTCAAAATCAACTCCGGTGGCTGAGTGCATGATCACTTTATCGCCTCGCTTCACCACATTACCCAGAGGATTACCCCTCGCTGATTTTAAATAGCCTTCTTCCTTTTCATATACGAAACCAAACGTGCTGGTCTCATAAAGCACATTGTCCGAAAGTCCTCTCGGCGTATTAGGCAACTGTCGTCCGAACTCTTCACCATAACCGATAGGAAGCTCCCACGGATACATTTCGGGCGTTCCATGGCAGTCCTGGCATTCTATCTCCACCTGCGCGAGGGTGGTTCCGAAGATATTTCCGTCGCCATGCATATCAATGGTAGTGTGGCAGTCCTGACATAGCATGCCTCCCTTTGGATTTTCCGGTCTGCTCTCGTCAATCTGATGATGTAGATCGTCAGAGATAAACAAATATTGCTTGGTATGTAGACGAGGTTGGGTCCCTCCATCGGCCGTAAACGGGGTTCCATATGGGAATTCCATCAGGCCCTGGTACGTCACCCCTATACGTTTACCCCGGTTATGACATGAATTACAAGTTTCCACCGGAATACCGTTGCCCGCCTCCCGGGTACCATGCACTCTGTGACTCAGCAGATGACCTTGCTCTTCTTTGTTGATGGTCGGATCCCCCCCCTCGTAATAGCCTTCATTGCCATACAACACGTGACATGCAGAGCAGCCCATCCCCCGATAGTCTCCCCTTCGTTCACGTCCCCTTACTGTGACATGACATCGTTGACATTCCTGTCGCTGGTAGGTAAAACCAGCCAAGTGAGGACTATTCTCGATCTCTTCCACGGAGGGCAATGGTATCTGCTCAAGTTCGGAAGGAAATTGTTTGGGATGAGCTTCAATCATAGCCATCATATAAGCTTTGTACTCATCGGTCCCCACGCCAGGTTCAGGACCATCTTCATCTTTCACGGCATAATTACCCCATGGAACATTATAGTTCTGTACTTCTTCGACGCCCCAGGTGTGCAGATTTCCCTGGATCTTACCAGCTTCCGTTGCCATGAGCGCTTTTTCCAGTCTGGAGACATAGTCAGTATGACATCCTCCCGCCTGTCCACAGGTGTTTTCAGCAATGTACATACTTCCCGGATCCGGGTAAAAGTTTTTCGGTCCGCTTTCCATACCTGTAGGGATACCCTGATGCGCTGAGGCAAAATCAGTGGCATTAGGCGTACCACCATGACAGATTACACATCCTCCCGGATCACCGTATTGAGCGCCCAAGGCTGCCAGCATAACACCCATAGTGCTGCCTTCTTCCCGGATTGTTTCGATACCCTCATGGCAACTAAGGCACCCCTTCTCATTAGCAAGAGCCGCAGACACCGTTTGGAACTGGTCTGGGATCGTACGTTCCCCGGATTCACCTGTGTGCATAAATTGAGTTTCTTCCTTGGACCCGGAAGTCTGACAACTATCAAACAACTGCATAGCGCCAACCAACGATACAATCAGTCCAAAGACCAACAGTTTTCTACTATTCTTGATTTTCATTTTCACAGTTGTTTGATTTAGAATTTAATATTGAAATCCAACCGGATGCGATTACCGGTCTCCTTCTCACTCATATCATTCACTGGTTCGACCCCCTTCACAAAGTACATTCTCAGCACGGTGTTAAACGTAGATCCAAAGGCATAAGCAAACCGTAACTCATGTCCCTGAAAGTTGCTGGAGCGGGTGCCAGCTGAGCCATTAAAACTCCACCGGACCCAGTCGTCCTGAGCAAAGTAATCGACCACCGCCAGTTTGGCCACTTTGGCGTAATAGTAGGCAACCAGGAAATCCCCTTCATCGCTAAGACTGCCCAGGGTTGCGTTGGCAACAAATCCATTGGTCTGATCTCTGAAATTTACCGGGATGTCGTTGTTGGTGTCATAGTCTGTCAGATTAACCATATAGTCCAATCCGAACGACAAGGGCGTAGCGGTTTTGAGACCAAGTTTCACGCCGGAATTGATAAAGCGGTAATCCAGTTGGTAAGACCCACCTTCCGGAACTTCCGGCATGTTGCTAAAGCTGAAAAATCCGGTACCAAAGTTCAGATTGATTTTGTCCAGCCTGCCATCAACCGCAATCTGGACGGCAACCAGTGATGGTTCGTCCTCGGTCGCGTCACGTACAATGAAATAGCCGAGCGTGGGCTTGATGGTAAATTGATCGGATGAAGGTATATTCCAGCCTAATGCGATGCCTTCTGGACTCACATCATCATCCCACCACAATTCATTTTGTTTCCAGAACGGAAAGCTGTTCTTGCCGACCCACCACCAAAACTGGTCATATTTGCCGGAGAGAAAGGCCTTATCAAGGCCGATACTACCCGGCTCAAATTCGTTACCAAAGGTGATGTGGGGAGATTGCTGATCCAACAGGCTGCCAGTGCGCAAACGAGCTCCAAAGGAAATATGATCACTCCACTGATAGGTGAAGCCAACACGAGTGCGGTGACGGAGTCGAAATCGATCATTGCGCGTTGTACCGTTAGATCGTTTTGAATCCCAGTCCTGCTCCGCTCGAAAACGGAAATCACCGTATAGCTTTAGTTTTTTTTCTTCTTCTTCTTCTGAGGAATCCTGAGAAAAGACGGGCACTTCGCAAACGCAAAAGGCCATAATTAGACAGAAAATCCAGGTAATTTTGCTCATTAGTTTCAGTTTCCATGATTTACATAGTGTTCTTTGTTGGTATCTGAGATGATCATTATCAGTCCCTTTAATGATGTCAATATCAGTCTTTCAGGTGTCGACAATAAAGTCTTGAAAACCAAGTGTATACGGAAGATCGTGACCTGGGACATATCTAATGGAGATTCCCAAAAATGAGCTGCAGTTTTAAAGCTTTAGGAGTGGCCTGTTCAGGGCCAATTTTCAAAAAAGTGGCACTAGCAAGAATCGGAGGTTCCAGCAAGTTGATTTGATGGATCTCCCAACAGGATAAGAAAGACAGGAATTTTATTGTTAATTAAAAACCAGTCTACTGGAACCCTGTGGCAGGTCAAAACAAATTATCGTTCTGTCAGCCGATTGATAAAAAGTGTTTGCAGAGAGATCACTGATTGATGATACCTCTTTGAAATGAACCCCTCGGTCGATGGTTTCCAGATCTATGGGAGCAGTATTTCCAGGTGTACTTATTGTGAATGAATCTGCTGCAAATGGTGCGACTATTTCCAAGGTATTTGCTTCCCAGTTGAAATGAGTATGGGCCCGGGCTGCCCAGTAGTCGGCAATCTCACTCAGTGTCATCCAGATCAGATGATCGTACTTTTCCTCTAATCGGGTAACTACTGTCTTAAAAATATCGAAGCCCAGTTCTTCACCATTATAATAGATGCCGGGCCAGTGGCACAGGAAAATAGCAGGCTCTTCCGCCTCGATCACCTCCACAAGCCGGCCACCGGAGAGATCAGGTGTAATAAACCGATCTGCATTGCCGGGGGTTAATCCATCCCACCCTCCAAACCAGTCGCCGGTACAAGCGATTATATGTACGGAGCAGCTCGCCTCTGCCGTGTCAAGATTCACGGCGTTGTGAATCT
>JAHELJ010000029.1 GCA_024644235.1 Lewinellaceae bacterium | reverse complement strand
GGACCGAAGCATGTTTGTTTTATATCAAGGGTGATCAAATACTGGTTCTCGCATTCGTCCTTTAAGAAGTCATATTCCAGATGCAGTCCCAATTCGCAGAGGTCAGCAAGATGGATGGTGCTGAACTCCAATTTTTCATCTAAATCTATGTTTGTGATGTCGAGCAAATACAACGTATCGCAAAGCCCCATGGGATCGGCAGGATCTTCAGGAAAGGTAATATAAGGTCCTCGGACATCCTCAGGATTACCACAGTATAAGGTGTCCTTTATCGCACAGTACAGATTGGCTGAGGTGATCTCCGGCAGACGATGGACGATAATCGTATCAAATCCTACCCCTCTTCTACCTTCTTTATCAATTGCTTCCCATTCGCGATAAATAATCTTAGCAGTATCATTGACGCCTGGCAAACAATCGCGTAGCTCCACCCAATCACTAACGAAGACGGGATCGGGAGGAATCAAATCACAGGGAACTTCCACTAATGGAACAGAGTTATCTGGAGCAATGATCAGGGAATCAAAGCAATAGACATCAAAGACTCGCCCATTCACTACCGGAGGATGACCCAATTTAAAGCTTACAGTTGACCAACAGGACCCCCCTGGAGTACTAACAAGAGTCTTTAGAGTACCATTCAAGTAAGGACAAGCCGCAAATAGAAGCGGATCATCAACATCGACGCGCACTGGACCAAACACGGCCTGATCGAAATTGTCAAGAAATGTGATAGTGACAGTATCAATGGAACCTGCTGGGTTGCTGATCAATTCACTACCTGTAAATAGTATCTGACCGTCAGGATCTATGCTCGCATTCAGGTCGCGGCAATTTGGCTGGACCTGACCGATGGCGATGACTGAGGTGCATAATATGCTCCAGAACAACAATGTGTAGCGTCTAAACATGGTGGTTATCCTTTAGAACATATTACGAGCAAAAATAATACCAAAGTCACTTCATATAATATATATTTTTAAATTATAACACATTGAATTTGATAAAATTGAGCAATAATATCTCGTTTTGGAGACATATTGAGCTATGCGCCTGATGGTTGGATTAATACGATCTATGTCAGATGTCCCACCCTATGGTTGACGGGGAATGATCTCTGTCTGTTCGCCGAAGAATTGAACGAACTGCTGCAGAGCTTTTGACAATTCGTGATTACTGGTGGCTTTAAAGTAAGTCTCCGACATCGAGCGAAGAGTTTGATACATGAACCGGTCCATCTCTACAACTTGAAACTCTTTGGTCCACAGGTCGATCTTCAAAGTATCACGAGAATCCTGATCGAAAAGTGATAGAAGCATGGCCTTCGCTTGTTGATCAAACTTATTCTGATCCGGTGCAGACCAGGTAATCTTCTCCGGTACTTGATGGTCCCCGAGGGTGACCTTGATATTAATCTCTGATGTCTTTACTTCACTCATATCATAATTTCGTTAGTCCTTTACTATTAATGTTACTTGCATAATCTTGAAGCCAACTGGAAGAGTATTCGTGAATCCCTTTCTCGATCCTGGTCGCGGCTTCCAGCATTGCTGTGGCCACAACGGAAGCCTCAATCGGACGATTCCGCTTCAACCATCCGCCAGTGAGATCATCAATCTTTGAGCCGAGAAACTCAGCTCCCTTATTCCCCCAATTCTGATCTGTACTTTCACCAATTAATATACTGGGTCTAAAAATATGCGTACTCCAAAAATTGATCTTCTTTATTGATTCTTCAATAATGCCCCGAACACGATGGGTGAAAAGTAACGCATCCGGATGTGCCGACTTCGTGGATAGGAAAAGCAATTGACTGACTCCATTCTGATGGGCTGCATTGGCCAGGATGGGAATGTGCTTGTAGTGGCTCTTATCCAGGACGTACTTACCGCCTGCATTAAAAAACGAAGCATCAAAGCAGCAAAAAAGATCATCACCGTCAAGCAGGTTGGGGTCGATTTCCTGGATCGACTGCTCCACTACCTCCAAAGATTCCCCTATGACTTTATTTTTCCGTTGGCTGAATACCCGAATGGATGAATATCTTTTGTGCTCTAACAAATACTGAAGCAGATGCTGACCGACAAATCCTTCGGCTCCCACCACCAGGGCTCGCTTACTGTCTTTCTTTATTATTGGTTTCAAGGCATGCTAAATGCTGAGATGACGACAAATGTAGGAAATCTGGCCCTTAGTTCAGGTCCCATTAATGTACAGGGGAAACACGGTAGCCTCTATGTTTCAGCAAGCGCAAAATACCTTTAGATCCGAAAAGATGTGCAGCTCCAACAGCTGCAAATGTTGTTTGTTCTTTGAGGGAAGAAATCATTCGTTCCGACATCAACAAATTGCGGTCGTAAAGCAAAATTCGCTTGAGCCCTCCCAACTGTCTTTTGGAGGATTGATACAGTCTTTGAGTTAAACCCTGCTCATACAATCGGGCCATCTGAATGATTTGTCTACGGTATCGATTGGGATTTCGAGCAATGTTTTTGAGCATACGTATCTGAAGGGGCAGTGGTATCTTTTCCATGATTTCCATCTGCTCCTCTTGCGTTTCCAGTCCTCCCATTTTTTTTCCAACCGTTGCTGCGTGGTCCCACAGGAATTGATCTAGTGATTGCTCATGGCCGGGAATCAACACTTTATCTGCGATGACCGAGGTAAGGAGAAAAGGTCGAAATCGATGAAAAAACTGGAGGTCGATGGAAAATGCTTTCAAAAGGATCTTCCGGATCTTGTCATATTTGTCTGCTGACAAATACGTCTGGAGCGAAGTACCATTTGGCAGCCAAAACGAATTATTCTGTCCGATACCAGCTAGATTCTCGAGAGGCATTTCAGAGGCAAAAGCATCACACGTTTCCAAGTACCGAATGGCCTTCTCTGCATGATAAAAGGCTGCTCTGTGTTTTAGATGCATGGTACCATAAAGAAATCCTGAACCTTGCCTGTCTGAACTCACTGACCACAAAAGCGAATCGTTCGCGGATCTTTCAGGGTAAGAATGCAAAACCTTAGATGGCGATTCTTTGATTACTCATATTTATAGGGTAGTACTTTGGAGTCTTTGACGGTAGAAAGTGTCATCAAAGTTTTCATCCTTTCTATTTCATCAATCTGTGAAAGTGTTTTGAATAGGATGTCTTCATAAGTAGGTATATCCTTGCAAGCTATCTTCATCAAAATGTCAGCCTCTCCTGTTATGATATAGCATTCGACAATCTCATCGATCTGTCTGATCTTTTCGATAAAATTATCCAGGGCATTATCCTTCTGCCAGGCAAGAGATACAAGAACGAAGGTCTTGACACTCAGACCGATTGCCTGGGGATTTACTTTCGCATGATAGCTCTCAATTATTTCGGTATTCTCCAATTTCTTCACGCGCTCCAGGGTTGGAGCTGGCGATAATCCAATTTTCTTGGACAAATCAAGGTTGGTGATCTTACAATTATTCTGTAGGATCTTGAGGATTTTTAGATCAATTTTGTCCAATTTGCTTTCTGACATAGTCTTGACCAATTTCATGGAATTAGTACATTTTGTTTCGTTCGAATTAACGTCTAATTCCGGTTAAGTAAGTTATCTATAGTTGAAAATCTGGGCAGAATTCTGCGAGATTTTGTGATATCCAAGATAGGAATCTCTCTATGGAAATACTCCCAGATTAATATAGTCACTTGCGATTTTGCCCAAGGCATTGACAAAAGCAGCGGTACGAAGGTCTTTCACATCCTTCTTACGGTGCATGATCTCACGGATTTGCCCGTAGGCTGTCACCATTGTTTCTTCCAAACCAGACCTAACTAAGTCTATTTCATCAGCTCCTCGCGCCAAAACCGTTTTTTCCCTCTCTTTGATAGACTTCCCAGTCTGCCTTTCGACCAGATTTACCAGATTGAGGTAAGTGTTCTGGTCAAATCTTTTCTCCAGCCTGCCAAACCGCATATGCGAGAGATTCTTTAGCCATTCGAAGTAGGATACAGTGACCCCACCAGCATTGATGTACATGTCTGGAATGATAATAACGCCCTTTTTTAAGAGCATTTCCTCAGCATCTGCGGTTACCGGTCCATTTGCCGCTTCCGCAATTACTTTGGCCTTTATGCGATTAGCGTTTGATTTCTTGATCTGATTCTCCAGGGCTGCAGGTACTAAAATGTCGCACCGTACTTCCAGAGTGGCTTTTCGCTGCTCGAGATTTTTTGCTCCCGGAAAGTCCATAATCGAACCTGTTCGAGCCCTGTGCCTGTGTAACTTTTCGATGTCTATTCCACTCTTGTTATAGATGGCTCCTTCATATTCTGCAACACTGATGACTTTCACACCACCCTCTTCTGAGGAAATCTTTGCAGTATGATATCCAACATTTCCCAGTCCTTGAACGGCCATAGTCTTACCCTCAAGTCCTACCTCCAGACCCACACTATTCATTAATTCAGCATCATTCACTACCTCTCTGATGCCATAGAAAACACCGCGTCCAGTCGCCTCTTCTCTCCCTCTGATGCCACTTTGGGCAACGGGCTTGCCAGTGACACATCCGGCAGCATCAATTTCACCACCCTTAAACACCATATAAGTATCAAGAATCCAGGCCATCTCCCGAGAGCCCGTGCCATAGTCAGGTGCCGGCACATCAATCCCTGGGCCAATAAAATTCTTACGAACCAGTTCAGTTGTGTACCGTCTGGTAATTTTTTCCAATTGAGCAGTGGAGTACTCCCGAGGACTGATTTTTACTCCCCCTTTGGCTCCTCCAAATGGCACATCAACAATCGCGCACTTATAACTCATCAACGCCGCCAGTGCCATCACTTCTTCCTGAGTCACCTTCCGGCTATAACGGATTCCACCCTTTGTAGGCGCCCGGTGATGACTGTGTTGTACTCGATAGGCTTCTATGACTTCATAATTTGCGCCGATCTTTACCGGAAAACGGATCTGATATACAGCATTGCATTCTTTGATCTGAGCCAACAAGCCGGACGGAATCTTGGTGTGGGAAGCTGCCCGGTCAAAATTCCGTTGCACAGATTCATAAAAGCTTGGCTCATTCTTTTTCTTCATGATGTCGTTGTTTTTCCAATTCGGTAATTCGTCTGTCCATCCGAAATAGATAAAAAATCAGGCCAATAAATATCATTACTATAACAGCCACCACTACATAGATCTTTCCAACACTTTGCATGAAATCGGGTCCATCCTGCGATGCGGCCAAAAGACATCCGAACGTACTCAGAATCAGACATATAGAGCTCGTCAATCTGATCAATAGAGAATTAAATTTTTTCACGCGCGCAAATTAGAAAATATTTGAAAGTAATCGCCGGGAAAATATTCCATAGATTCTAAATGTGAGTAAAGATGCTTTGTGCTCAGGATTGCCTGAGTCTCATGATTCGAGCTTGTAATTGTGAGATCCAGCATCCCAGAAGAATCCATCCCAAGACAGCCGGATAAAAAACCATGCGCATGGTGCTATCCAAATCATCTCCTGCAAAGGCAGGGTTGCCTCCACTACCAGGATGCAGGCTGGCTGTCATCCGAGGGATGATGTATAATAAAGGAATGAGTAGAAGGAAAGCAAAGATATTATACACACCGGCAAAACGAGCGGCCACATCACGATCGGCAATTGCTGAGCGAAGAATGAAATAGGCAGCATATATCAATAAAGCGATCGCAGACATATTTTGCTTTACATCAAAACTCCAATATGCACCCCAGGTATTCTTGGCCCAGACCATTCCCGTAGTAATTCCTAAAATACCTAACAATAGCCCCGTGGAAGCAAAGGCGTTGGCCTTTTGATCATCTTCCAGTCGCCTTCGCCTTAAAAACAGTATGCTAAACCACATTGATATCGTGAAGATTACCATCATGGCCATCCACAGGGGCACATGGTAATACGTGTTTCGAATCGTTTCACCCAGAATGTTTCGAAAAGGAAAGTGAAAGTTGGAAGTACCTTTCCCCACCTCCACTTCATGATCCCATTCCCTTACATTTCCCTGCTCTCCTCCTGTCATGAACAGAGCTGACGGGAGCACAGAGTACCCGTCGTGAGGATTGTATAGAACAAGATTCAAAGCATTGACATTTTCAGGACCGGGGCGCTCCTCAGGAATGTCAAATGTCAAAACCAGATGACGATTATCAACAACATTGATCACTCCAGGTATCAGCGCATGATTATCGTCATATTTCAACCAGGCCTGAACCTCTCCACTTTGATAACTTGAATTGTAACCAGTAACGTTGATATCCACGCTCCCCCCTGCACTGATACGGGCAGGATGTACGTGTATAATTCCCGGACCCAATGGCACCAGCATTCCTGCAATGAGCGAGTACAATATCAGCGCGGCTCCCAGAATCTTCCACCACCAGTTCATCAGACTCTATGTTATAATTTTGGCACAAGATCCTCAATTAATTGGACTTTATCCCCGCTATGAATCCGAGAATAACTACTCCCTCCATACATAGGGAAACAAGAACAGAGCCAAAGCAATGATCAACAAATTCATTGAGACCAAGAGGGAAAAGTCCCCTTTTACAGAGTCCCAGGAAACGTTCTGTAAGGATTTTAAGGAGATTTTTATGACCGGTAGGAGCAGTGGAAGGATGACAGGAAGGCTGAGGACCATCATCACCGTAGATTGGTTGCTTGTCCGGTATGCTATGGATGATACAAAAGTGAAGTTTGCAGCGATGCCCGTGCATGCCAGCAATGCAGCTAGCCCAAAAAGGTCATGCCTTACGATTGGATTGGGCGATACAATGGAAAAAAGGAGCCAGCTCATGAAGGTGATCAATACCAACACTAAAAGATTATAACAGATCTTGGCGATTATTGCAGCATATGGGTCACAAAGAGTGTAATAATAAAGCTGCCGGCGACGGTCCTCCTGAGCAAAGGATTTCAACACCGCATTTACGGAAGCGAACAACACCACGATCCAAAACATGACAATCCACTCTTCCGGCGTCAGCTCTCCGAAGGCTAAATAGATAATAAAAGCCGATGAAAAAACGTACAAAAAGATACCGCCTAGCCCAAAACGCTGGCGGAGGTCGAGGTGAAAATCCTTACGGATAAGGGCTAAAGTTTGCTTAAACATCTGCAATACTTACGCCGCTAAAGATACGGATATTATTGACAGAGAATCCTTACACATTATAGATAAATAATATGTTTAATAATCAGATTTTGTGATTATTGTGATATATTTGAAAATCAAATTAGGAAAATAAAATGGGGACATTGCTGTTCATAATGTCGTTGTTTTCAACGACTCCTGATAATGCAAATTACCTCTATTATCATAAGGTGACTGCACAAAGAGGAGATGGAGCTATCACCCTGCTGAAGCGCTATGATCTCGATGAACCAACATGTAATCTCAATAGATTTTTTGAATTGAATCAACTGGATCCGAACGATCATCTGATCGAAGGCAAGAAATATGTAATTCCTGTAATGGTTTATCGGTACAACGGCAAAAGCATCCGTTCAACGATCGGTGATTTCGATTATCAGAAGGCGTTACGGATCCAACACTACAACGAGACCATCCTGGAGAGGCGGCTGCGAAAGAAGAGTTATACCGCGAGCAGAATCTTGTGGGTTCCGTATCACGAATTGCATTGCGACAAGAGTCGGTCTATTGCAGTTAGTCGAAAGACCTTGGATATTCCTCTTCTCGGACGCAATCATTCCACAGTCGAGATCAGGTCTGACAAACTTGCCGGCAGGGTGTTTTATATCATGGCGGGGCATGGTGGCCCGGACCCCGGTGCAGTTGGTAAGAAACAGAACGAACTCCTATGTGAGGACGAATATGCCTATGATGTTGCCCTTCGTCTTTATAAAATGCTTTGGGAGCACGGAGCACAAGCCTACATGATCATAGAGGACAAAAACGATGGCATACGCGATGAGGCAATCCTGCCTTGTGACAAGGACGAACGATGTGGAGGAAAGACAATCCCCCTGAATCAACTGCAGCGATTGCAACAGCGTGTCTCACAAGTCAATCAGCTCTATATAAAACACCAAAAGGCAGGTGTAAAAGATCAAACCTGCCTTTCCATCCATGTTGATTCACGGAGCAAAAATCACCGGCAAGATGTTTTTTTCTGTCATTATGCCGGATCCAAATCAAGTCGATCTCTGGCCCGAAAGATGCAAGACACTTTTGCAACTAAGTATAAACAGCATCGGGCCGGCCGAAACTACCAAGGTAGCGTAGAATCACGCAACTTTTATGTTCTGAAAAAAACTTTACCAAAAGCAATACTGGTCGAACTCGCCAACATCCAAAATCAACACGATCATCAAAGGATCTTATTATCCAGTAATCGTCAAGCACTAGCGAAATGGATGCTGGAATCCCTAATGGACTAGACAAGATTCTCCAAATCATTCTTCCCCACTCAGTTTACTGTTAAAAAATTCTTAAAGTACGAGAATCTTCGTAGCAATATTTGCTCAAGACAATCAAATCATTTACCTTTCTACGAAGACTTTCGTAAAAATGAAAAAAATTCAAAAACCGACAGATGCAGAGCTGGAGATTCTTCAAATTCTGTGGAGGGATGGTCCCAGTACAGTTCGAAGTGTCAACGAATTCTTGAATGAGAAAAGGGAGGTAGGTTATACAACCACCCTTAAGCTGATGCAGATCATGACTGAAAAGAGCTTGGTTGATCGAGATACCTCAGCACGGACACACGTTTATCGAGCTTTGGTCGAGGAAGGGGACGTACAAAAAGGGCTGCTGAAAAAAGTAATAAATACTGCATTCCATGGTTCGGCGAGTAATCTAATTATGCAAGCACTGGGAGACCATCGGGCTTCGGCAGAAGAACTCCGCGCTATCAAAGACCTGATTCGCGAGATCGAAACAAAATCCAAATAATGAACTTCCCGTTTGTACCATCTGATCAGGTTTTGACCGCAATAAGTTGGACTGTGATTCACTCCATTTGGCAAGCATCAATCATTGCCGCAATCCTTTTCTACTTCTTGCGCTCGCAATCTTCAAGAAATAGCCACATTCGCTATCAAGGATCTGCATTGGCTTTGTTTGCGACACTCATTGTAAGTCTCGTTACCTTCATATTCTATCTTTCGCCATCACCAGATGAAGTGCCAATCACTACGTATTTCATCGGCGAGGAACAAGTAAGATCATTGGCAGCTCTCTTTTTTGGAAACATCGATCAACTGGTGTACGAACATGCTCATATCGTTTCTCTGATTTGGGCAACCGGAGTGCTTCTCTTCAGTTTGCGATTGATAGCTGGCCTCGGATATATTCATTTTCTGAGATCCCAATTTCATAATATTGATAATCCTGAGCTGCATGCCATTTTCAGAAGACTCAAAAAGTCACTTCAACTCAAAAAGAAAGTGTATCTGGGAGAGTCCTCATATGTGAAATCCCCGCTGACATTTGGGCATCTCAAACCTATCATTCTTTTTCCCGTAGGGCTGGTCGTTAACCTTTCGCCAAAGCAGCTTGAATCTCTCCTTGCCCATGAATTGGCCCATATCGTACGCAATGACTATTTGATGAATCTTTTTCTATCACTGGTGGAAGTTTTGTTTTACTACCACCCGGCTGCATGGTGGATAGCTCAACAAGTGCACAAAGAAAGAGAAGCACAATGCGATGATATCGCAGTAAGATTAACCGGTGATCCCCTAGAATATGCTCAAGTTTTAGTGTCATTGCAGGAATTGCAAATTAATGCACCGGCGTTGGTAATGGGGTGGCGCAAGAAAGAATGGGCTTTTTATCATCGTATCGAACGATTAATTCATCAACCATATCGGAAACCACAAACTATGGAAAAGCTGACAGCTACAGTTGCCATCATGGCTGCCATAATTGTACTTTCATTTACTGCGCCTCCAGGCACGGGACCGATGACAGTCACGGACGATGTAATGGTACATAAGCAGCAGTTTGTACAATACGAAATGCATATGACGGACTCAGACACGGTCCCCAAAAGACAACACATTCATCACATTATTCAGGAAAGCGACGGTCAGAGGATAGAGTTGCGGATGGAGGATGGAGAAATTATTGAGTTCATTATTGATGGGCAATTAATTGCACAGGAACAATATGTTGGGCATCAATCGCTGATCGATGATCTGATTGACTCAAGTCCTCCACTTCCCCCCACTCCGCCGTCTCCTCCTATGCCGCCAAGTCCTCCCTCTCCGCCAAGCCCACTGAGTGCACCACTGCCGCCGCCACCTCCTGCACCCAACCTCCCTCCAACTCCTCCCACACCACCGGCACCTGCTCAAGTGCCAAGTCCAAAAATCAAGAAAACGAAGGATGAGGATGGAAATTCTGTAATTATCATTGAAACCGAAGATGCTATAAAGATCATGGATGGCCCTGAGGTGGATATGGAGTTTCTGGTAGATGGGATGGATGATTCATTTGTTGGCCTGGAATTGACAGATATCGACTTTGGCCCTGGCGGATCCAGTTTACCGCTATGGGAGAAGGGATTGGCGAAGTGGAAGAATTTTTCACCTTGGATCGATCGAACACCAATGAATAGCGCTACAGATCTCCAAAGAAGATTTGAGGTTCAGATGCAAGAAGACGGACTCCTAAGTAATGGAGATGATTATAAATTGATCTTGACCCACAAGCACATGAAGATTAATGGAAAAGCTCAGCCCCGGTCGGTTTATGATCGCTACCGCAAAATCTACGAGGATTATCTAGGTCGCGAGATGCGGGCCAAAACCCGAATCCAATTCATCGAAAGAAATTGAAATGCATCAGTTATGTACCTATTTTTGCGAAATTATTAAACTTAAATATCGATGAAAATCAGAAAATACACGTTTTTGCTAATAGCTTCTGCAATTCTGTTTTCCTTCAGCAGTCAAGCTCAGGAAGAGCGAAAAGTCAAGGAATCCAAAGTGATCATCTTGAAGGATGGGGAGTCTGAAGGTGAACGTAATGTTCAGGTCACAGTGGATGGTGTGGATGGTATCAAGAAGTTTCGGGTTGTCATCAAAGATGAAAACGGAACTGCTCATGAATACGAATGGGAAGGCGACGAAATCCCTGAGGATGTCAGGAGTGAGTTAGGTGATATGGATATCGACATTGTTGAAATGCAGGATGCTGAAGGGCGAATTGAAATAAAAGTGGAGACGGATGACATTTCATCTGAAAACGAAAATGAAATCATTTTGAAGGATGAGGACGGACAAGAACGGATCATCAAATGGAAAGGCGATGGCGAAATGCCAGAGGGTCTGAGAGAACAGTTGGAGAAATCACAGGGCGAATCTGGGGAAATGATGATACTGGAAAAGCGCAGTGAAAAGGGATCACTGAATCAGGAAAACAAGATCAGAATCATCAAAAAGGATGGCTCGGTGATCGAATGGCAAGGAAAAGGACCCATTCCTGAGCACATAAAGAAAGAGATGGACAACATGGATTCAGAAGAGATCCAACAGGTAGATGTAATGAGGAGCAGCACTTCCTCTAATAAGGCTTTCTTGGGCATTCAATTAGGTGTTGAAGCTAAGGTAAACGTGGAAGACGGTAAAGAGATGCGTACTGAATCTCTGAATGTAATAGGTACGGTTCCAGGCTCGGGAGCTGAAAAAGCAGGATTGCAGAAAGATGATGTATTGAAACGGATTGGAGACACTTCAATTGAGACCTATGCTGATCTGAATACAGCACTTTCATCCTCCGAACCGGGCGACAAAATTGAAGTGCAGATAGATCGAGGAGGTAAAGAAGTAGTCGTTGAAGTAGAACTGGGCACAAAACCCGCTTCACCAAAAGAGGACAAGGAGAAAATCATCGAGAAAGAAGTCGAAATTAAAACTCAAAAGGACGGAGATGATGTTCAAGTTGATTTGTCAGCAGACCTACCAATTTTGCAGTTAGATCAATTTGAAGCATATCCCAATCCAAGCAATGGCTTATTGAAGGTATCCTTTGATGCCGAAGCTGGTCCTCTTAAGTTGATGATTACCGACATCTCCGGCAAATCGGTGTATAAAGAAGACCTTGAGAATTTTAATGGCCAATATCAGAACGAAATCGATCTAAATCGCTTTCCGAAAGGGACACTTCTTCTCACTATTGATCAGAGTGGAAAACGATTTACCGAAAAAATCGTCCATCAGTAATAGCCATCCATCAGTTAGAAGTATTCAGTGATCTCCGTGTAGAGCAAATTGCATCCTCGGAGATCACTGTTGTCGAGCCTACCCAGTACCTCAAAAGTTCCATCAGGGTGGGCACGACCAATATCCGCAGTAGCAATAAAGGAACAAGTATCGATATTGGCTAAATCAATCACATGGATTACACCGGGTTTTCGCACGGTGGATGTGCAGAAAGGATCATTGAACTCTTTGATCAATATCTGCATGGATGAAGCAGCTTTAAAAAGACCACCATGCCGGGAATAGGCCTGAGAGAGAAGTTCGGTCATTCCATATTCGGAATAAATACAGTCAACATTGAAACCAGCCTTAAGTTCTGCATGAAGTTCCTCCCTGGAGAGTTCTTGGCTTCGCCCCTTCATGCCCCCTGTCTCCATAACCATAGCATGACTTCCTAGTGGATCAAGGCCTTCTTTGGCTAAATCCAACAAAGCATAACTTACCCCTAGCAGCAGGAATGGCTTTTCACCTGCAACACAGGTATTCAGTGCCTCCCTCATTCTGCTCTGGTCATCGAGAAAGAATCCAGATATCTCCTGAGTGCTTCGTCCTATGAAGGCTTCCACCATATTCACTAGTGAAGACTGCCCTTGTTCGAGGTAGTTGGGCAAGAGTGCCAATATGGGAAGATCCTCCAACTGACAAATCTGAGTTTCAAAGGTGTGTATTGCCAGATTGTGATAAAATTCAAGTGACTTGACTAGGTGAGTGGACCGTGCCTGGCCACTGGTGCCAGAACTTTTAAATACTGCTTCAGGCTGCCACGAACCGCTTAAAATTCTTCGGTTCTTGAACACCTCTACGGGCAGAAAGGGTATGTCTTTCACTCTGTGAACGGTGTCCGCGTCGATCTGCAACTGCGCTATGAATTCGCGATAAACGGCATTTTCTCTCGCCTGAAAGCGAAAAATACTAAGCGCAATCTCATCAAAATCTCCATCAGGTAACGACTCTACCTGGTGCCTCAAGTCATTTATTAATTCTGATCTCATGATATGGACTGTAAAATTGTAAATTGAAGTAGATTGGATCAAACCAATCCTTAATAAAATTCGTTTACAGTTAGAGATGAGACAGTTTTTGTGTATCATATCTATATTCTGGTTCACTATTTCATGCGTGAAACCACCAGACTATCCGATTGTACCCGAGATCGAATTTGTTGGATTCTCCAAGAATCAGATGATCCAAGATCAATTCAACACCGACTCGGTCTTGGTATTGCTGACTTTCACTGATGGAGATGGTGATCTAGGCGACGAAGAAGATCTAAATATCTTCGTCACGGATAAAAGGGATGACTTTCTAGCCGCTCGTTATCGTATTCCGTTTATTCCAGTGGCCGGAGCAAATAATGGGCTCTCCGGAGAAATCACGCTAACCCTGTTTACCACCTGCTGCACATTTCCGAACGGGCAAGCTCCCTGCACTACTTCTGAGGAATATCCAACCGATCAGGTTGCCTATGAGATTTACCTGGTAGACAGGGCAGGAAATAAAAGTAATGTCGTCGAGACGTCGCCTATCACGCTCCTCTGCAACTAAAACGCTGTCCAATCAATTCCTTTTCTGAGCCATTTGAGTGTTTCGGCCTCTTTAGACCCTTCCGGCGGTATATAATCATACTTCCAAGCAGCTAAATCAGGCAAGCTCATCAGGATAGATTCAGTCCTGCCACCCGTTTCTAATCCAAAGCGGGTCCCGCGGTCCCAAACGAGATTGAATTCTACATAACGCCCTCTTCGATATAACTGCCACTCTTTTTCTACCTGGGTAAAGGGTCTGAAATGATTGCGGTTGAATAAATATGAGTAAATGTCAACAAAGGACTCTCCAACAGCTAAGGTAAAGGACCATAAGTCGCCCATGTTGCTAGAGTCACCGGTAAGACGATCAAAGAAAATCCCTCCAATCCCTCTAGTCTCATTGCGATGTCGTAAGAAGAAATAATCGTCGGCCCAAGTTTTAAATTTCGGGTAATAGCCCGCATCAAACTGATCGCAGGTAGCCTTCAGTTTGCGGTGGAAGTATCCGCCATCTTCCGGGACGATATAATGAGGGGTAAGGTCGATTCCACCTCCAAACCACCAGACTTCCTCTTCCATTTCAAAGTAACGAACATTCAAGTGTATAATGGGTACGTGGGGATTAGCCGGATGTAGTACGATAGAGACTCCGGTAGCAAAAAAAGTATCACCTTCCTTCTGCAATAAAGCCCTCAATCTGTCGGATGAGGGTCCTGACACGGCAGAAAAATTCACCCCTCCTTTTTCAATATGTTCTCCTTGAATGATTCTGGTTCGCCCACCTCCACCAGTCGAGAGTTCCCAATTATCCTCCTCGAAATGAGCTATTCCATCCAGCGATTGAAGCGAGTTGCAGATAGAATCCTGCAACTCTTTAAAGTGATGAACAATCGATTCTTTTGAAACCTTTCCTTCAGTCATAATGCGGATCGGGTAGCTTCCACAACCTTCTTACTATTTCCGATAAAAATCTGATCGTTTAACACCACGACAGGACGCCGGAGAAAGGTATACTCCTCCAGAATCAACCTGCGATAATCCTTTTCTGTGAGTTTCTTGTCGGCCAGGCCCATCGACCTATACTTCATAGCTCGTCTACTGAAAAGAGCCTCATAAGACCCGGCCAGTTTTTTCATCTGGTCAAGCTGAGCCGGTGTAATGGGATCCGTTTTGATGTCCTGGTATTCCAGCTTAGAGGGAGGCAAGGACTTGATGATACGCTGGCACGTCGAACAAGTGCCCAGGTGAAACATCTTTCGCATGATTACATATTTGATACTTCAGACCAGAGTCTGCCGAGTGCTCAATTCAAGATTTAGGTCATTATTTGCTGTACTGCATTGGCTTTTCTGTGGTCAGCCAGGAATTTCTCCAACCCTATGTCAGTAAGTGGGTGTTTGAGTAGTCCCAAAATGGAAGACAACGGAGCTGTAATCACATCAGCACCTGATTTTGCTGCCTGGACGATATGTTTTGCTGAGCGGATTGATGCTGCCAGAATTTCCGTCTCATAACTTTGGATAGCATAGATTTCTGCTATCTCGCTAATAAGGTCCATTCCTTCCCAATTGATATCGTCAATCCTGCCAATGAAGGGGCTTAAATAGGTGGCGCCGGCCTTGGCGGCCAAAATGGCCTGTCCAGCAGAGAAGACCAAGGTGCAATTGGTTCGAATACCATTGTCACTAAAGTAGCGAAGCGCCTTTACACCCTCTTTGATCATCGGTACTTTGACCACTATGTTGGGAGCAAGTGCAGCAAGCTCTTTGCCTTCTTGAACGATTCCGTCAAAATCAGTGGAAATGACTTCGGCACTGACATCGCCATCAACCAATTCGCAAATCTGCTGGTAATGCCGTCGAATGTTCTCCGTGCCTACTACTCCTTCCTTGGCCATCAAAGAGGGATTTGTTGTAACGCCATCAAGAACACCGAGATCCTTGGCTTCTTTAATCTGATCAATGCTGGCAGTGTCGATAAAAAATTTCATAGGAGGTTGATATTTGAAAAAAGTTTATACAAAAGTATGAAAAGCGAACTGAGTGGAGTGCATAAAAAAAGTGAGAAATCACACCGATCGCTCAACCTCCTACCCTTGCTGCATTTCTGCCCTGGGGGGATTCAGAAGGAGCTGATCGTATGACTCTCACTGCAGCAAAAGTACGATCATTTGATAAAAAAGAAAAGTGCCTTCTAACTAGCGGCAATCAGCAATTCTTCTTTCAGGTCAGCAAATCTTTGCCAATAAGTTTGGTTTGGAAAATCGGCTAGTATTGATGTCATCTCTCGTTTTACAGGATGTTCGAAACGCAACCGCAAGCTATGGAGGAAAATAAAATCCTTCACGCTCACCTTGCTGCCATATTTGGTATCTCCAAGGATCGGAGCTCCCAGACCTGCCATTGCTACCCGAAGCTGATGGGGTCGCCCAGTCTTCGGTGATAATAAAACGAGGTTATGATCCCCTCTTCTTGCAATCAATACATATTCTGTTACTGCTTCCTTCGCATTCGAATGCTCTCCCGCAAAAGCTGTTACCTTATTTCGTTTTCGATCTTTAATCAGCCATTGTCGAACGGTGCCTTGCGGTGGAATCTGTTGATCAGTAAGGGCAATGTAGGTCTTAGAAATCGTACCTGCAGAAAACATCTTGTTGACTCGAGTCAAGGCTTTGCTGGTACGGGCTAAAAGCAAAGCCCCACTAACAGGTCTGTCGATCCGGTGGCATAGTCCCAAAAAGACTGCCCCCGGTTTCTGATATTTTATTTTTATGTATTGTTTTACCAAATCAACCACCGATTCATCTCCCGTACGATCACCTTGAGCCAGTAATCCTCCCGGCTTATGCACGACAATCAAATGGTTATCTTCGAACAAGATTTTTAAATCAGGGTGACCAATGTCTGCGTCAAACATAGTAATAGGGTTTTCGCCCTGTCCTAATGATACTTTTATTTTCTATGCCCTTCTCCATCATAAGATTGACACCAAAGGTATCTCATTCACTCCGTACATCGCGGATGTTGAAGAACTGAATCAAAAAGCTGTTAAGGCAAAATTACCAGTAACCAAACTCAGCTTTGGCGCATATTTGACTCTTACTGACCGCTACCGGCTGCTCCAATCAGGTGCGGCCCTGGGAAGAAATTGCGGGCCACTCCTGATTGTCCGGCCCGGCACCTCACTCGAAGAGATTAAGGATAAGGTGGTAGCTATCCCGGGAGAGCTCACGACGGCAAACTTTCTTCTCGACTATTTTCTGCCATTCACCGTCCAGAAAAAAATTCTTCTTTTCAGCGAAATTGAGGAAGCGATCCTATCGCATAGCGTTGAAGCCGGGGTGATCATACATGAAAATCGATTCACATATGAGGAGAAGGGACTTGTCAGCCTGCAAGATCTAGGTACTTTTTGGGAACTATCAAGCGGTCAACCCATACCATTGGGAGGAATTGTGGGTCGGAGAGACCTGGAGCCTGCCTTGATCAAACAGATTGAACAACTCATCACTCAGAGTATCCGATACGCTTATAATCACCAAAAAGAGGTGATGCAATACGTCCGCCAATATGCTCAGGAGATGGATGAGGAGGTCATGAAGCAACATATCTCTCTGTATGTCAATGAGTTTAGTCTGAATTTGGGGAAAGCAGGACGTCTTGCCGTCCAGACGTTCTTTGAGGAAGCCAAGAATCAGGGGCGCAATATCTCACCTTTTCCACTCTTTTGAGAGGTTTTTTATCAACGATTGGGGGTTTAGATGACTCATTATGAGCTACTTACACTTAAGTAAGCTTACTCCTTCACCTATAGCTTAATATGAATTAAGAATTTATTTAACTTATTTAGCGTTGAAAAAAATTGCATTACATATTGCATTTTTTCATAATCTGTTTTATATTTGGCATGGTGTAAGTTTTGGTTATTAAATAATCAATCGGTTTTTGCTCGTGAAAAGTCACGAGCTTTTTTTTTGCCCTCCACAAAAGAAAAAGTTCGCCAAGAACCCACCTTTTTCTTTCCCCTTGTCTCCAATTTTTATAACTTAGGATGGTATGAGTAGAGGACCTTTCTATCCTGATTTATTCGTTTCATTTTCAAAAAATTTTCTTGCCTATGTACATTACATTCGAAGAGCTTCGAAAGATTAAACACAGTCTGCCTACCGGCAGTATTAAGCGCATGGCTCAAGAGCTCAATATGAATGAGCAAACGATTCGAAACTACTTTGGAGCAAACAAATACAGAGATGGGGACACGGTGGGTCGCCATTTACAACCAGGGCCGAATGGAGGTATCATCCATCTCGAAGACACAACCATACTGGATTTAGCTAAGAAAATCATTGCTGAAGTAGCAACAGAATCTACTACTTAATTAGGAAAAAAGGCTAATTAGAAAGAGAGCCAGATGGGTAGTCCATCTGGCTTTATTCGATATAGAAATCAGAAGTGAGCCTGCGATATTGGTCCGAAAAGCTACCATCAAGATTTCGAATCGTCACACTTTCCTGTTCAACCTCTGATCTACAACGACCGAGAGTGATTAGCATTCTTTCGACTTTCCCACCGGGAGTTGGATGTACATGACACAGCCTCTTCAGATGAAAACCGTAAGCCTCAACCATTTCGATGAACCTCCTCCCCTCCAAATAGGGCAAGATTACCGAGAAACTTCCTTCTTGGCTAAGCAATTTCCGCACGGCGGCAAAAAGATCTGAATGTGAAAGCTTTGTCGTGTGTCTCACAGCCAGCCGATTTTCATTGAGCGAAAGGGTTCCTCCAGTAAAAAACGGCGGATTGGAAACTATCATATCGAATTCTTGGCGGGCCTCTGAAGCAAAATCCTGAATAGAATTTGTCACTACCGTTATACGACTCGGCCAGGGTGAAGAACGAACATTCTCGCTGGCTTCTTCAGCCGTGGCTGGATCGATTTCTACACCAATAATATTTGCCTTCTTGTTTCTCTGCGCCAACAGCATGGCGATCAGCCCGCAGCCGGTACCAATATCAAGTATGTGTCTGGCATTCTCCACCTCGGCCCAGCTTCCCAACAGGATACCATCCACACCTATCTTCATCGGTGCAATCTTATGTTCAAGGCTAAACTCCTTAAATTGGAATGCCTCGTATTGTCTATCTGAAATCATATCCTTGCTCATGTGAATTATTGGTCTCCAAATTTCTTAAGGTGCGATTCAGTCAGTGGGATGATAGCGATTAGCCCAAGTACCATCAAACATGCAACCAGAAGAAACGCTACTTGGTCTGATAAAAGTATATAAGCCAAAGCCTGAATGCTATTCAGAACTACAGAAAGGCCGACCAAGATTCTACAACTGTATTCATTGGCAATCTTCCAATTGTGTTGACTGGCCATTGACCTCCTCGTACGGTAGCCATAATATGGATTTATCTTCCTGGGCTGAAACCGGTAAAAGATTAAACTTAAAACCAGCAAGAGTGGGCTAAGAACGAGGTATACTACGACCGACACTTACCAAAAAATTGATACATTGTCATCAGACAATTAGGCCCGCAAGGTATCAAACTTCTGAGTAACTGTTTTGGCATTACGTGAACCATTCATATTAAGTGAAGACTTCCAATCGGTCCTCAATATGTTGGAGGGGACTGATCAACACGTGTTTATTACCGGGCGGGCAGGCACTGGCAAATCCACTCTCCTACAATTGTTTCGGAAAACAACCAAGAAGAAGTGCATAGTACTGGCACCAACTGGAGTCTCTGCACTCAATGTACGGGGGCAAACGATCCATTCTTTTTTTGGATTTGCACCGAGAATTCTAACCTCAAAGGATATCGAAAAACGTAAGAATCCAAAGTTCTTCCGTTCTATTGAGGTCATTGTCATCGATGAGATTTCCATGGTGCGTGCAGACCTTTTGGATAATATTGATTATGCATTGAGATTGAACCGGGAAGATCCAAGATTATTTGGAGGAGTACAGATGATATTCTTTGGAGACCTCTTCCAATTACCACCAGTGGTCGCAAGTCACTATGAGAAGGAGTTTTTTAGAAGCATTTATGATAGCCCCTACTTTTTTTCCGCCAAAATATTTGAGCAGGGCTTTCATCTTGAATTTGTAGAACTCACAAAAGTGTACCGCCAAGAGGAACGGCACTTTATCTCACTTCTTGAGTCGATTCGTTCCAGTGACGTCGACGAAGTGATCCTGGCTGCACTAAATGAGCGGACTGATGCATCAGATTCCTTCGAAGAGGCATACATCACCCTTACCATGAGGAATCAGACTGCTCAACGTCTCAATGCAAGAGCACTCGATAAGATTTCCTCTCCAGCCTACCGTTACCAGACCGTGATAAAAGGAAAGTTTAATCCGAAGCTTTATCCAACCGATGCAGTCTTGATGCTTAAGGAAGGAGCTCAGGTGATGTTCATAAAAAATGATCCATTTCGACGCTATGTAAATGGTACCATAGGCAAAATCCAAACACTTACAAAAGACAAGATTTGGGTAACCATTCGCGACCATGAAAAGGAATCAGTCATAGAAGTAGATAGGCAAGAATGGGAAATTCTCAAGTACAAACATTCCGGCATCAGTGGTAATGTAGACACTGAAGTCCTCGGTTCCTTTTGTCAATATCCACTAAGGCTGGCTTGGGCTATAACAGTTCATAAGAGCCAGGGCAAAACGTTTGACAAAGTGATCATCGATCTCGGTTATGGAGCATTTGAGCATGGGCAGCTGTATGTGGCTCTTAGCCGATGTCGAACTTTGGAGGGGATTGTATTACGAAAACCGATTCGCTATCAAGATGTCCTGATTGACGAGCGCATCGTTGATTTTCATAATCAGATGATGAGGTAACGTTTTTAGAAATTGCAGGTTCTTTCTTAATTTTCTTGGGTTCATCAAATAGGTTAGCATGTCTAGACGAAGCCGGAGGAGGCTGGAAGTTAAAAACAAGAAGGCCGAGCGTAAGATCTTTAGAATCATTGTGATCGTTACCGCGATATTGCTGGTGCTGGTATACATTGCCTACAGGAGCAGCACGTGACCTTTCTGACTTCAGTGAGGACTATTGACACGGGGTTTCGGACTCAAACCGGTCTCTCCATTTCCGTTGATTGACAACCAGCGGATGGATGATGTCTTCAAGAGTGGGGTCAAATGTCACTTTATGTGACCTGGATGTTGTGATCACCTCAATCCATTCAGAACCCTGATCCCGGCAGTCAGGGCATCCGTAGACCTCCTTCAAATTGAAGAATGCATCATCAACCAGAGCGATGGCCTCAATCCAGTCTAAAGAAGAGACAGCGAGTCCACATTCCTTGGATGGAAGACCGGCCTCACGCGTTGGATTCATGGCATAGGTAGCAGAATCCCGCTCCAGAGAAAGGGTGCGCTCACAATAACCCACGCAAAATCCAAATGATGTGCCGCTACGAATGTGAAGTACATCAGACTCCAATGCTTCCTTCTTACAAGTAGCAGTACCAACCAAGAAAAAGAGAAAAATCAAGCGTACCATATCTTTCCATTTGAAGATCTATTGCTATAGACGAATATTAGACCTCGGTTAGTTTGGTAGGATCGATTAAATTTATCCAAAATTTCAACTATTGAAACTTAACCTGGATATAAAGAAGGAAAGCTCGGCTGCTTGGTTGGAAGCGGTGATGACTGATTTCGATTCTTTCTTACAGGATCATGCAGATTGTGAGCGGAAGGCATCTTCTATGGCGATGAGCTTTGTCGCAAAATATCCGGACCGGGTGGAGATAATCCCTGAACTAATAGAAACGGCAGTAGAGGAGCTAGAGCACTTTCAACAGGTATATGAGATCATGGCGGAACGTGGTATACGGCTTCAGCATTCGATCGGTGAAGATCCCTACGCTGCGGGACTGGTCAAGCTTTGTCACTCAGGTCGAACGGAACGTTTTCTTGATAGACTGCTCATAGCATCTGTTATGGAAACGCGGGGAGCCGAACGTTTTAAGATGGTGAGCGACGCTCAGGAAGACCAAGAACTCTTTAAATTCTATAAGATGTTGTGGACATCAGAGGCAAAGCATGGTCACATTTTCGTCAAGATGGCCCTAAATTACTTTGACCATGATCAGGTATACGAGCGATTGGATTGGTGGCTTGACCGGGAGGTAGAAGTATTGGATAAATTACCGATACGGGCTGCACTACATTAAAAAACCACCGTTCCTTTGAGCGGTGGTCTAAATCGATTTTTTGGTAAAATACTAATTCGTAGCACCGATAAAATTACCATGCAATTACCAATCTCACCAGAAATAAATGCCAGTATTCATCAGATCATTTCCAACCCTATCTTGCTCAATCAATTAAGCATATGAATCTCTTTCATATCTTCGATACAATTGCAGTAATTCCCTGTCATCAGCGAGTTCTTCCCCGATAAATCCAAGAATACCAGCCAGTTGAGTTGAAGCTTGTTGCACGGGCACATCCCTGTTCCAGCGACGTGAGAAATGTAAAAATTGAACCACTTTCAATGCATTGATCCA
Source organism: Lewinellaceae bacterium (assembly GCA_024644235.1). GTDB lineage: Bacteria > Bacteroidota > Bacteroidia > Chitinophagales > Saprospiraceae > JAHELJ01. The sequence continues at coordinate 27,677 of JAHELJ010000029.1, read as the reverse complement.
CCTCCAGAACCGCTTTGCAAATGAGTCGTATGATCTGGTGTGGTCAAGAATCTGCTGAACAGAGGTCCTCCAGTCGATCTGATCAAAGAACATCTGAATACTAACAGGCAATGAACCGTACCAGGTATCAAGATCCTGACTCCCATGCAATGAGGGTATTGATCGCACCAGGGCTGCAAGGTCCTCAAATGATGAAAGGGAGTATGTAGACAAAGTACCGGTTTCAAGATACTTTTGTACGGATTTTCCCGTGCCGAAAGGAACTCTCCAGGATGCTCTTGAAGAGGGCGAAATCATTGTAGTTCCTATCTGGCCAAAGCGACTGACTTCAATAAACTTTTGGAGAAAATGAAAATCCTCACCTGCCTGTCTTTTATTCATACCCCCAAGCTTTGCATATGCCCCAGCTCTACAAGTCATAGCCGAACCTATGGTATGATAAGCATGTGGAAAGCCACTATGGCGCTGTGCCATTACAAGGTACCGGAGATGCAATTCGTACTGAATAATTGCATTTCTCTGCGATAGGGAAAGACTTGCATTATCAATGTCGTGCTCAAAATAAATTCCTGCTGCCCAGTTCTCTGCTCTTCGATTGAAATAGTTCTCCACCGCTTGCAGGTAGGATCTTTCGCAAGTGCAATCTGCATCCAGGCTTAGGATCAATCCATCATTTCGCCCATTCTCAAGGAAATGGTAGATGGCCTCATCCATGCCAATCTTTCGAGCCAATCCAACACCGGCATGTTTTGAAGGAAGGTCAAAGGCCTCAACAACATTTATCTTCAACCATGGATGTTCCAGTTCATCCTTTTTGGCAAGAATTTCCTGGAGGCAATCGATATTCAGCTGCTTAACCGATAAATTGGCAGTGATAGAGTGGTTGATCACCACGATCACTTCGACTGGAGAACTTGGCGCGAGACAGACCGATAGACTTCTTAAGGTAGTCATCAAGTTTTCCTCGGCAATTGCAGGTATGACTACGACGAGACCCGGATCAAACGATTGATTTAACAGCAGACTTTGAGGCCGGTAACTGTGCTTTTGCACGTAGGATGATAAAACTTGTAAAGACACACTCGAGTATAGACAAAAAAAAAGCTACCTCAACGAGGTAGCTAAAAAACCCGTAGATATCTTTATATCTCAGTTCGTAGCCTTCTAAATATAAAAAAAATTGACTAGAAGTCAACTTGAATTCTGATTTTTCTAGATACTCTGACGTAAGAGTCTGAAATAAGATTACTTAGAGATCAACCTGTGGTTAAAAAAGATCATTTGGATAAAGTCCTGAAACATCGAAACAAACGGATTGTACTAGAGTGCCAGTACTTTCCTCCTATCATCACATTTGGCCTTTTTCAGGCACAAAAGGTAGTATTCGAAGCATGTGAGACCTATCAGAAGCGCAGCTTTAGAAATAAGTGCCTGATAGCTTCAGAAAAAGGCGTGCAACGATTAACAGTACCCCTAAGTAAAGGCAAACATGAGAGCCAACCTATCACGGATGTCAGTATATCCTATGACGAACCATGGCAAGCACGTCACTTTAATACGATCAAATCTGCCTACGGATCTTCAGCTTATTATAATGAGTACATCGGAGCAGTTCGTAGCCTCCTATTTAAACAGGAACGCTTCCTCTTTCTATATAACCTGCATATTATCCGGGGGATTTGTAAACTTCTTGATTTCGAATCTTACAGTTGTGTATCCAAAGAGTATTTACCTGGCAGTCACTATGATCTTGATCTACGCAATGTGATGACTCCTCGATCATATGAGCTGGATCTACCACAATATCCCCAGGTATTTGGTGACCGATATTCGTTTAAAAGGAATCTAAGTATTCTGGACCTGCTTTTTTGTATGGGGCCATCGGCCAAATCTTTTGTATCCTCCTTGACATAAACCAATTCCGAAGCCAGCAAACGCAGTCACTACTTGGTCGAATGCTAATTTCATTATCTTTGGCGCCTGATCAGATATATCATCACCATATGTCAAGAATAACCTTTCTTCCCTTTTCATTGCTTGTACTCATGGCACCCATTTTAGTGACGGCTCAGAGTACTTACTCTGGTTCTCCGGCCTCTTCTATGGTAGAAAAATATACTTCCGAAGTGATCGAAAAAGTGGTCGAGTGGCGCCGGGATTTTCATCAATATCCAGAACTTTCCAACCGCGAATTTAAAACAGCGGAGAAGGTAGCCGCTCACCTGGTCTCGCTAGGGTTGGAAGTAAAAACCGGTATTGCTAAAACCGGTGTGGTCGGTATACTAAGAGGGACTTCAGGAGGACCAGTGGTTGCGCTCCGAGCTGATATGGATGCTTTACCGGTGACTGAACGAGTAGATATTCCATTCGCCAGTATGATTAAAACAACGTTTCTTGGTCAGGAAGTTGGGGTGATGCATGCCTGCGGACACGATAGCCACATAGCTATTTTGATGGGAGCGGCTGAAGTTCTGACAAGGATGAGGGATGAAATAGAAGGTACGATTGTTTTCATTTTTCAACCTGCTGAAGAAGGTGCTCCTCCTGGAGAAGAAGGAGGTGCAAAACTAATGGTCGAGGAAGGGGTACTTCGAGACAACAATGTGGATGTGATATTCGGACTTCATATTAATTCGCAAACTGAGGCAGGTCAGATCCGCTATCGACCGGAAGGTACTATGGCTGCCGCAGACCGTTTTGTGATAAAAGTGCATGGTAAGCAAACCCATGGTTCCATGCCCTGGGGTGGCATAGATCCGATCACTATTTCGGCACAGATCATTATTGGATTGCAAACGATTGTCAGCCGACAGGTCGCTCTTACTGATGCTGCCGCGGTGATAAGTGTCGGAAAAATTCAAGCAGGAGTTCGAAATAATATTATTCCCGAGTCAGCCGAAATGGTTGGGACTATTCGTACACTCGATCCCAAAATGCAGAAGATAATCCACGAAAAAATTAGACATACAGCAACCAAAATTGCTGAGAGTGCCGGTGCCACTGTCGATGTGGACATTCAGATCGCGGTACCCGTGACATATAATGATCCCGAATTGACCAGGGCAATGTTGCCAACGCTTTTTGCAACAGCTGGTGAGGAAAATGTTATTGTGCGACCGGCGGTTACCGGTGCGGAAGATTTTTCATTTTATGCATTGGAAGTACCCGGACTATTCTTCTTTTTGGGTGGTATGCCCATAGGTATGAATCCTCTCGACGCAGCTCCCCACCACACTCCTGATTTTTATCTTGATGAAAGTGGTTTTGATATTGGAGTAAAAGCGCTAGCAAATCTGGCTCTCGACTATATTGAGGCCAACAAGTAGATAGTGGTTAGCGAAATTTAATCCGGATAAGCAACAGCAAAGACGCTTTTTCCTCTAAGGCGGATATGCTTGGAATGGTCTTCGTTCCACAAGAGACAATTAAAAGCTAGCTCCAGTTTCTTGGTTCGTTGTCCTTTTTCATTTTCAACAAAATCTTCAACAGACAGTATTTCAAAGCTCGCATCAGTAGGTTGTCTAAAAACATTACTCCGAAACAGCTCCTCATTGCTATCGACATATTGGATGGTCGCTTTTCCCCAATTCTTTCTATCACTGACCATAGGATTTCCTTGCCTTTCGTATTCAAAATGAGCTATACATCTATCCTGGTCCCTCATAAGTCGGCTAAAATCAATCGATGAACTGCTTTGACAACCCTCTGCATCAGTAACGGTGACACTAATAACCTTATTTGCAGAAGACACGGCAGCATCAAAAGCGGCAACCGAGTCAACCATTCCATTACTCCACTCGTAAGAAAGAGGCCGAATTCCATTAGACCTCACGCCTACCTTTCGGTCATTTTCACTTAGAGCCAATCGTGAATAGCATCCTCCTGCCCCTGACAGATCGATTGTTTGCACCTGTTCACTCCTACATCCAAATTGACTCGATATCTGCAGGCTGACCCTATATGTCTCATCCACCGAGAACACTGCGACCGGATTGGGGATTTCCGCTTGCTCACCGTTGCCAAACTGCCACTGTGATTTGAAGGCTGCATTCGAGGATACACTGCTATTTTTGAACTTCACCCTCACCGAGTCACTTTGGTAGGCCTGAAAAAATGGTACTTGTCCTCTGGTTAATGAAGCATCGACATTGAACCTGGCCGGATCAAATTTTTCAAAATCCCTGATAACGATCCGCAAGCTGTTTGGACACTTTCTTGCCACACAATCTTTCGGCCGCAGAGTTCCTACAAAAACCAGTACCCCAGCATCATCCTGTTCGAAACTCGCATCCATGAAGTAGTTTTCCTTACCGGCTGAGAAGGATACAGTAGATCCATCAATATCAAGATCGGCCACGAAGACCGGTTCTTCATCCACAGAAACCGGCTCCGGAACTCCAACCTTTTCACAGCCATAGCTGACCAACATAATGGCCATCATTGAAATCCTGATCAAAGCAATTGTCCTCATTTCAAATAATATGTGGCCTGCAATCCCAAGTGCCACTTGCTTGTTAATTTTTGATTCAAATTGTTCGGTAGACCGGGATAGAGTGGACCGGGAAAATAGTAGAAGGAGATGCCTGAATAGAACCGATCATTCAGCTGTACCTTGTACCCACCAGAGATATTCAATGTCAAACCTTGCATGGCATCGGTTTCTATCCATCCTGAGCCAAAATTCTCGACAGGTGTCACTTCCTGGCCATTAACATCCACTTGCTGAAGTCGTCCTCGTGCAGCCAATACCAGGTCCGCTGATCCACCTATATCGACCATATGAATCCCTTTACGCCAACCCAGATAGACAGGCAGACTTATCATCTGCAGACTAGTGGCTTTAAGTCCGTATGTAGTCGATACGGCCTCGAATGCAAAAGTTGTCAGAGTTTCAAACTTTGAAAATCCATCTTGATTTAGCCTTAATTGTACCGATGGTCTTGCTCCAAGGTACCAATCCTTTGAAAGATGATATTCTCCGGTAAAGCCGAGAGTAAAGCCCTGGACGGGAGATGCCGCCTGTGTAGCGGGATTAAGTAACAATGTACCTGTCCATCCTATTCTTGTCTCACGATACCTGGTATCTTCGAAAAGTGACTCCCTGGCAAAGGGTTTTTCCTGTTGTTCAAGGCTATAGGTCCAATGTAACACATTAGCTGGCCTGATGTCTATTGGCTCAGCTGCCAAATCTAAATGTAGCTGCCGGGAGCCTTCAGCCTCTTCCAAAGGATCGGATTGATCTTTATGAGCTCTGTCGTTGATTGGTTCTGAAGATGAATCTGATTCGGCCAAGCCAGTTTTTGATGCCTTCCCATCCTCAGTACTTGAGTCTGGTTGAGGTTGACTATCACGAGGTATTGATGTTCGGTCTGAATCAGCTTTAGATATTTCCCTGGAGGGATCAACCGACGAAGCGGAAGGCTCTTTCGCCTTCGTTGCTTCATCGGAATAAATATGGTTAGAATTAGCTGTACGTCCTGTAGGGTCTGTGGCCAGATCTTGCAAATCCTTCTTCGCAGATGACTCATGCTCTTCCACCCTTTCCAAACTTTCTGTGTCTGGAGCTCGTTCTGACCGCGCAAGAGGAACTTCTGTCTTGTTACTTGACTGCCGCTCTGCCGGCTGTTCAGAACTAATTGTATAGACTAACCCTACATGAATCGTGCCGAGAATGCCTAAAAACAGAAAAAATAGCCATCGATCCCTCTTTTTCTTCTTGGCATCAGCATCGATTAGCGCTTTGGCCTGAATCCACATAGCTGGATCCGGAGCTTCGTCAATGCGATTGAGCTTTGCTCTAAAAAGTCGGTCTAGATGATGTCTACTCATTTTCTTCACGCTGCTCTTATGGGGTTCGGGTCTTCCCTGCTGGAACTTTAGTCGATGTATAATCAGATAAAATCATCTCCTGAAGCTTTGTTCGTGCATTACTAAGATGCCATTTCGAAGTGCCTTCAGATATACCAAGTGCATCACTGATCTCCCGGTGGGAATATCCATCGATTGCATACATATTAAAAACCTCACCTGACATAGGAGGAAGCTTTTGAATAAACTCCAGCAATTGCTCAGCATCAAACTGCAGATCAGCTGTATTGTAATCAATTCGAAGATTGCTCGGGCTTTCATCAACTTCGCCACTATGCTCAAACGTTTCTTTGTATTTCTTGTTCTTCCGGTGTTCATCGATCACAGTATTGATCATGATTCTTCTTATCCATGCTTCAAAAGGTACCTCGGTTCTGTACTTCTGCAGCCCATTCAGTACTTTTAAAAATCCTGTATTCAAGAGTACATTTTCTTCATCGTGGTCTCTGGCGTATCGCCTGCAGATAGACAATAAAACACCATAGCACTTTCGATAAAGTGTGTATTGAGCTTTTTCCTTTCCTTTCAAGCAATTCTCCAGCAATTGCTGGTCTATATGCAATTTCTCCTTCCGCAAAGGGTCAGTTTAGGTTATCCTTCTACCCGATTCTTATCAAAAACTATGCACAGGGCCTCATCAAGATCGTTTTTTTCAAAAGATTATGACAAAACCCTGCGCCTTAGTGGGTAACCTACTCCTTTGAGCTCTTCATGACCCTAAACGGTTTCAACCCTGTCTTTGATGGCTTTCTAAGACTAGTCGTACTTCAGTATTCTAATAGTCTTCACAAAGTGATCTCCAATAATATTCACATAGTAGGTTCCTTCTCGTAGATCGCTCAAATTCAGATCCCTTGCATTGGATCCAGCATCAAGGCTCATACTTTGGCGGCTCACCACCGAGCCGTCCATTCGATGGATCATAACTTGTACCTTACCAGATTGTTCCAAATCGATGTTTAGCCGTAAATCGGAAACAAACGGATTTGGGAACGCATCTGCTTTTACATTATTTTTCGGTCCAGTGGGTTTTCCATTCGGATTAAGGGCATCGCCAGACACACTGATGTTTGCATTGCCGCCATTGTTGAAGGTGACATTTACACAGAGTTCTGCTTTGCAAGTATTATTCGAAACGACCACACAGTATTCACCTTCCTGATCGACCAGGATTGACTCAGTCGCTTCTCCATTGCTCCACTCGAAGGCAAAGTCTCCAAGACCTTTAGGCACCGCAACCAATTCCACCAGACCCTGATCAACTCTTTTCCGACCTATTCTCACATAGCAGTCATTGGGTGATGGTGTGTCAGTTTCGTAACAGGCATCAGCAACGCAGCCAAAGGCATCGGTTATCGTCACACAGTAATTTCCTGGTTCATCTACTTTGATGACCTTGGTTATATCACCATTACTCCATTCATATTTAAAAGGTGGCACACCAAACGGCTGAGCAATTAAAACCCCAGACGGCGTCGATTTAATTTTTACGTGGCAGGCATCCACAAGTCTGCTCAGGTCAATGCAGTCTCTCGACACACAACCACCAGCATCAGTGACTTCGACACAATATTCAATAAGCTCTGACACATGTATTGACTGGGTGGTCTCACCATTGTTCCACTGATATGTGAAAGGACCTATTCCAGCAGACCTTGCAGTCAGGGTTAGTCTAAAGTCGGAAACACTGCTATTTGCTGCACGATGTACCTGAATCTTGGTTTTGCAGTGATCGCGGGGATCGATGGTCACGCAGTCACGGGATTCACAACCATTGGCATCCACCACAACTACGCAGTATTCCCCCGGTGTAGTGACCCGGATCATCTGAGTGGTGTCTTCTGTCTCATTGTTCCACTTATACTTAAAAGGAGCTCTCCCCTTCGTTCTGGCAATGAGTTTTACGCTGAACAGGGCATCACTATTAGCATTTGGTCGTACGACTTTGATTTCCGTCCTGCAGTCTCTTTGAGGATCTATCTCAATGCAATCTTCGGCTGTACAGCCAGTGGCATCAGTTATCGTAACACAATATTGACCTGGTTCAACAACTCGAATATTCTTGGTTGTATCATCTGTACTCCATAGATACTTGATCGGATTCCGACCTTTTGCTTTGGCTGAAAGGACAATCACTTGGTCTAAGCTGGCAGCATCGGTATTTACTGCGCGTATTTCTACCTCACACCCATCTCTCTCCAATTCGATGCAGTCGTCAGCCACACAGCCTTCTGCATCAGTCATTATTACGCAATACTCCCCCATCTCTGTCACTACGATCTCTTTACCTGTCTCTCCATTATCCCATTCGTACTCCAGGTCTCCAACTCCCTTGCCCTCGGCCACTAGTACCACTTCTCCGGATCCCGTATATCGAGCCACTATACGCACACCACAGTCACGATCTTCCCTACATTGCAATAATCTCACTTTGACCTCTGTCTTGTTTCGATTGAAGGTAGCCCGGGTCGTGGATGTGTTACCAAAACAGGTTTCAATAGTGAATAAAAGATGACCCACCTGGACATCTCCCACATCGATAGTCTCTTCAAATATTCCTTGATCGTTAGTTTCCACGGTCATCTCATAATGAAATGCGTCATTGGGACGTGTCTGGATTAGGACTTTGGCTCCTGCCAGGCCATCCAGGTTCTCATCCAGTACGATTCCAGCTACCTGCACCTCATAACCAAATGCAAAACTGCTGGCCAGTAGGGCAAGGATGAATGGGACAAATCTTCTCATGATTAATATGTTTTGAAATTCTTCTTAAATATCTTATTCGACCCCATACACGTAGGATAGGACGCTAGGGTTGGGTAGAACCATGAGAAATTAATCCTGAGTGAAGTGCTTCTTTTCCTGCTGAATACGTAAGTAGTGGGCTAACAATTTGTCCCTGGCCTTCAACTCTCCCTCTTTCATGACATCTGTGTCTCTTAAAAACTTTTGCCTCCGTTGGCGAAATGCTTCATAGAGGGTGACAGCACAGGCTACGGATATATTCAGACTCTGAACCATTCCTACTTGAGGAACACAAATAGCCGCATCAAGCTCTTTGAGGGTGTCCTTTGATAGTCCCTCGTGTTCATTTCCAAAAATGATGGCAGCTGATTCTCTGAAATCGACCGAATAGATTTCCAGGGCATCGTTATCCACATGGGTTCCTAAAATCCTTCCGTAGCGTTGACGGAGTGTCTCGAAGCATTGACTGTGCTCATAATATTGGTGCACTCTAATCCATTTACCACTTCCTCCTGAAGATTTCTTACCAATATTGAAATCCACGTCCTTCAATCGGGGATCAGTATGCAGGAGAAAAACATCACAAATTCCTATTGCATCGCAGGTTCGCACCACAGCACTCACATTGTGGGGGTCATGTACATTTTCCAGCACAACTGCCAGATCTAACTGTCGATTGTATACAACTTCTTTGATCTTCTTCAGCCTTTCAGGCTTCATGGAAAATGAATAAGAGGGCCTAGAAATCTACCTTTTCGAAGCGATAGTTGATAAACCGATACAAATTCAGGTGCTGATTAAGATAGTACTTAATGCTTTCACCATCCTCTCCAAAGATCTGAACAAACTCAAAGTCATGGGCAAAATCCTGTGTGCCCAGGTCTGAGAATCCCTCATAGATCAATGTACCATTCTGTTGTAGCAGATAAGATACCAACTGTATTAGCTCCATCCCAAAGTAAGCTTCGTCGGTTGGATACGCACCATACCGGCTAAAGTAAGCCTTTCGAAATGTCTTGGCTTTCTCACTATTCATGCGCAGCGGGCGGGCGGACGAAATATGGACGTTCAGATTTTCATAGTAGTCAAAATCCATGCGATAAAAAGTAGCCCATTGCGGTAATCCGAAAACGGTGACATTGCTGTCAGCCTTGGCAAAGTTCAATTTGCTGAGAATTGAGATGACATACGGTTCATCGCTCCATTTTGGAATGAGAAAGGCTTTGGTGCCTGCTTCGATCTTTGCTCTTAGTGTATCTGCTAGTGTGGGATCACTTACATCCTCGATGATAAACTCTGCGAGAGAATCAAGAGCGTTCCCATTTTTAAGTCGGCGATATTCTTGTTGACAAAAGTGTAATGATGATCTATCGCTACTTTTCCCGATCAGCATGATTTCGTGGGAATCATATCGCTTTCCGATTTCTCTGGTCAGGAATTTACAATGTGTCTCTAGTGAGGGCCTTACCTGCACAAAAAAAGGATTATCGACTACAACTTCTCCCGAGTTCCAGGGAGAAATAATGACCTTTCCAGTCGATTTTGCATAATCCGCAACAGGGATCAGTTCTTCATTAAAATATGGCCCTATGATAAGGTCTGCATCTCTTACTTCCGGAAGTTCAGAAAGTACCTGCGGGGTGCGACCCACTTTTTCCGTATCCACTACGCGTAGTGTCATCGGAATAGATGTTACCAGCCTTTCCAACCCGTACCTTAGTCCAAGATAGAATTGGATAAGTCTGTTTGTCCTTCCACTCAGCTGAGCACTTTCATATTGAACCTGGTCACTGGAAAAGGGTGCCAACAAGGCCACCTGATATACATCTTTAAAAGTGGATTTTGTGCTGGGGCCTCGATTGATTATCGGTGGGGCATCTTCTTCAGAAACGATTTCCCATTCAATAGTATCTACCTTCACCTCTTCCGATTTCTCTTCTGTACTGGTGTCGGTCACGGTCGGACTCTTATCAGTTGCCGGCTTAAAGAGCGCACAGCCTGACCATGCCAGTGCCAGCACGAGAATCAGGATTCGACTACTCCCATTCAATCGTGGCAGGTGGTTTTGTACTGATGTCATAAACAACCCGGTTGATCCCTTTGACCTCATTAATGATTCGGCTTGATACACGCGAAAGAAACTCGTGAGGTAGTTCGCTCCAATCTGCGGTCATACCATCTCTGGAATTTACTGCCCGAAGAGCCACCACCTGCTCATACGTCCTTTCATCTCCCATCACACCAACGCTTTGAACCGGTAATAAAATTGTCCCTGCTTGCCAAACCTTATCGTACAGGCCCTCCGTTTTCAGAGATCCTATGAAGATAGCATCTGCTTGTTGAAGTAACCGCACCTTCTCGGGAGTGACTTCTCCCAGGATTCGGATACCCAATCCCGGACCCGGGAACGGATGCCTGTTGAGAATATGGGGTGGAAGTTCAAGGGCTCTGCCCACCTCTCGTACTTCATCTTTGAAAAGCATGTTTAGGGGTTCTACAACCTTTAGATGTAATTGATCTGGGAGTCCACCAACATTATGATGTGATTTTATCGTAACTGATGGTCCATGCACTGAAACGGATTCAATCACATCAGGATATATGGTTCCCTGCCCCAACCACTTGATATTCTCAAGTTTAGCTGCCTCATCTTGAAAAACATGAACAAACTCTTCACCGATTGCCTTTCGCTTATCTTCAGGATCAGATATACCCTGCAGAGCGCGATAGAATCTATCTTTGGCATCTATACCTACAATTTGTAAGCCTAGATCGAGATAGGAGTCCAAGACCTCCTCAAACTCATTTTTTCTCAGTAATCCATTGTCAACAAAAAAACAAATAAGCTGATCACCAATAGCGCGATGAAGCAAAGTGGCAGCCACCGTTGAATCCACTCCTCCGGACAGACCCATTAAAACCCCATCAGTTCCGACCCTGGTGGAAAGCTCCTCTACTTTCTCCGATATGAAGCTGGCCGGAGTCCATTCGCCAGAACATTCTGCTATCTTATATAAGAAATTTTCCAGGACTTTCAACCCAAACTCGCTGTGGGTAACCTCAGGGTGAAACTGAAGTCCGTAAACTGGCTTTGCAAAATTTCCATTTGAACTTCGGTAAATGGCAGCATCAATCTGAGAAGTACCTGCCAGCAATTTAAACTCTCTTGGGACCTTGGTGATTGTATCACCATGAGACATCCAAACTTGGGATCCGCTTGGCACGCCCTCCAGAAGAACATCATCAGCCCAGTGTTTGTCCAGGTGGGCTTTACCATATTCCCTTTTCTCAGAACGCATTACCGTACCGCCGTAATGGTTCACCATCAATTGCGCCCCGTAGCAGATACCCATGACAGGAACCTGGCCTAACAATCGATCAAGGTCCACTCTGGGTGAGGTTTCATCGGTCACTGAAAAAGGGCTACCCGAGAGAATAACGGCCTTTATATCGCTGGTGATTTGTGGTAATTTAGAAAAGGGCAGAATTTCACAGTAGACTTTTAGCTCCCTTACACGCCTGGCAATAAGTTGAGTGTACTGAGATCCAAAGTCGAGAATAATTACCTTCTCTGTCATATCCTAGTCTTGGAGGCCGCGGCCTGACTTCTGAATCTTCCCTTCTTCTTTCAGTTGTTTCATGAGCTTGTCCAAGATCCCATTGATGAAATCCTTACTCTTGTCAGTACTATACATCTTCGAAATCTCGACGTATTCATTTAGAGTGACCTTAGTGGGGATGGAAGAAAAATGCATAAACTCACAAAGAGCCATTTTCAGCAGAATCATGTCGATATTAGCAACTCTTTCTACGTCCCAATTCTCAAGGGCCGGGGCAATGATTCCTTCAAGATCGCTCTCCTCTTCGATTACTTTCTCAAGCATCGCTTCGCCAAATTCAACGGAAGCTTCATAGTCCGGCCGGAAGGTTCGGTATAGTTCGGGAGTTTGGGGCAATGCTTTGATTGTCTTTTTCACGGCTCCTACAATCAAGGAACGGTCGTCCTCCCAGGTTGCAAAATGATCCTCCATACTTTCTTCGAAGATCTCGGTCTTTACGAGGATCCGATACATAGAGAGAACAGCTTCCCGATGAGCCGGAATCCCCTCTCCCTTATGGACATAGTCTTTATACTCCTGGGTTTTCGCGAAAGTTTTATAATACTTGCGAGCTATGTCTTCTTCAAGCAATGAATCGAGCGCCATCTCTTCAAACAATTCTTGCAATGCTTTTTGTTTGGCCAAGGATTGCAAAACTTCATTTTCATAAAGTTTTGCCGAAAACTTTTTGTCCTCCTCACTGGGTAGATACTTGGCTTTTTTTCGCTCAGTATCCTCAACCGCAAATTGAGCGGTACGGATCAGACTATAGAGATTGAAGAGATATAATTTCTGAGAACTTTCAAGCGATTGACGATAGGATTCAACAGCTTCTTCCGCAGATACTTCGGGATCTCTACCCATCATAAACAACGACTGCAATACTTTTATGCGGATGTTTCTTCTGCTTAGCATGTCAAAGATTGAACGGCTTTACTGTTTTCCAAGATGTGTGCAAAGAAACGATTTTCCATGAGGATAACGCAAACATATTATTGCAAATATTCATCTTTGATTTCGGCGAAGTCCGGCACTCGTTTATAATGCCACTTTTGTAGAATACGACCATCTCTTAGTAGCACCACTCCCGGGTTGGATCGAACAATCGTCTTGAGAAGAATGTCATCGGCCGTATACATTCTAAATTTGAGATTGGCTGCTCTCTTTAGACTTTCCAGCATCTTCTGATCGGCTCCCCCAAATACTGCTATACTGTTTACCCCGGATTTGGCAGCTTCCTCTACCAGAGGATTGATAACATCTGTAAATCGCTGAACATAGGAAGGATCCCATTCATAGACGACGGTTTCCACTTCCTCTGTTTGCACGACATAACGTTCATGAAATGAGGTATCTCCTGCTTCATCGATCAATGTATCAATCTCCAAGATTGAATCGATTTGTTCAACCATTTCCATTCGAGAATTTTCATAGGAGACCTCATGGCAAACGAACATGAAGAATGCAGACTCCTCATTTAGTATTGGTTCTGTAGCGTCTGAATCCTCCAGATCGTATATGATGAAATCTGAGATTTTAGTTTTTGGAATGGCAGGTTCTGTTCGTTTCTGATCAACAATATCCCAATCCGTTTTAGGATATGACTTGTATTCCTTGAGATATTGATCAAAGGGCAACTCCACAAATTTGCCCGTTAACTTATTTTTTAACGTGTAGCTGATTATCTGAATGTTAGCTTCCGCCTCTTCTTCCAGTGCTTTCTGATCCCTGATACTTACTCCCTCTTTAAATGGTCTGAAATCGGCGTGAGGAATATTCCAATAAAAATTCCTAAAACAATATATGAGTAGAAGTAGTGTGAGTATCAGCAAAGATATTCTGCGGGTCTTTTCCGAAAATAACTCATGCATGTCGTTATGCCGGAAAACGAAGTACAGTGCAGGAAGCAGAAGTACTAGATCTTTTATGAAAGATATCTTGGGCTCCAACTTGAGAAAGTCACCGAAACATCCGCAGTCAGTCACTTTCATCTGCAACTCATTGTAATCCCCCCATTGGCCGAAAGAGAAGAAGTTGACGCCATCAGGTACATAGCCTGTGAGGTAAGTGAATCCGGTAAGGAAAGTGAAGAATGCGACAATAATGAGGAAGATCCAGCTGGTAAGTTTTGATCGGTGCCCTAAGATCAGCATAGTACCAACAACGATCTCCAGAATAATCATGAAAACCGAAAAACTTTCTGAATACTCGCTCAAGAATGGGAAAACCGGAGCCAGAAAAGACATCGCAGTAGGTTCCAGCGTTGACTGCAATTCAGCGAAATACTGCTCCATCTTATAAGCTGTCCCAAGTGGATCTATCGCCTTGACATATCCACTCACGACGAATAAGACTCCAGTGAAATTCTGAAGAAAAGTCATCAACCAGCTCTTGTGCTTCTTGTATAGGAACCCAACCACCAACGTCAGCATGAAGGCCAGTGCAGCGATAATCACAATCAATGTTCCTAGTGTCATGTTGTGGTTGGTTTGGCTTGAGTATCCCTGATCTTTATCAATGCAAATAAAGCATAGTTGATCATGTCAAGAAAATTTGCTTCGATTCCTTCAGAAGCAATGGTTTTACCTTTATTGGCCAGGATCTGCTTAGTTCGCAGAATCTTCATAAGAATCAGATCTGTGAGAGAGGAACGCTTCATGGCTCTCCAAGCTTCGCCATAATCATGATTTTTTGCAAGCATCAATTCTTTTGCCTGTTTAGTAAAGGCATCATAGCGGCTGAGCACTTTATCCTTCGGCATAGACATCTCATCGTCCACACCACACTCATTTTGTATAAGAGCCATTATGGCATAATTAACTATACCCACGTACTCCGATGCCGCCGAATCTTCCACCAATTGTAAAGTACTCTCTTCGAGATTTCTGATTCTTTTGGCCTTGATGAATATTTGATCAAGCAACGAGCTCAGTCGAAGGATACGCCAGGCAGTTCCGTAATCCTTCATTTTTTTGATAAACAGATCACGGCACTTTTCTGCTTCCTGCAGGTATTGTACTTGGGTTTCGATCAAAGACTTATATTAAGTTTTTACAAATATAACTGAATTGACCTTTCAGCTGAATTTTAGCGTCGCAAAAATACAGATTCTCTAAAGGCACCACTGTTTTTTTCGATCTTGGAGCTGGCACCAATATGACTTCCTAAAGCCAACTTGGATGTTTTACATCATACTGACCATCATCTTCAATGTTATCCTCGCTGTAGTATTCCGATTCTATAAGGAATTCGACGTGCAGAATCTGCCAGCTATTGTCGTCAACTACTTTGTCTGTGCAACGATCGCATCTCTTGTCGCAGGCACCACTCCACTTGACAGCTATGTCGACAGACCCGAATGGCTCCTCCAGGCACATCTCATTGGCTTCCTCTTTATTGGTGGATTCTTGGTCGTGGCATATACCATCCAATTCTATGGAGTGGGGGTTACAGCTGTCTTCCAAAAGGTTTCCTTGGTGGTAACTGCACTCTTTGCAATATTTTATTTTTCCGAAGCACTATCTGTTTTGAAGCTAATCGGCATCCCTTTAGCATTGTTTTCTATCATACTGATTCAAGGAGGGGGTACCAAATTGATCAAAACGATACCGTCGAAGCAGTGGTGGATTGCTCTGTTGCCACTCCTGACATTTAGTTTCAACGGTATAATCGATACCTTGCTCTTTTTCGTGGAACGAACGGGAATTGTCCAAGGTGGTGATTTTGCTTTTATCGCCTTCATTTTTAGTGTTGCAGGTTTAGTAGGTCTCTTCTATTTCCTCATTCAGGTAATCCGAAATAAGGCCAGATTCACATGGAAGGATGTGGTTGGAGGAGTAGCTTTAGGAGTACCGAATTTTTTCTCGATCCATTTCTTTCTGCTTGCTCTTGGTACCGGTCTGGGAGGAAGTGTGGTCGTTCCACTAAATAATGTAGGCATCATTCTACTATCTGCAGTGGTTGGTTATCTCATATTTCAAGAGCTTTTTACTACTCGCAAAACCGTCGGACTGGTAGCTGCTATCTTGGCTATTCTTTTTTTAAGTCTCAGTTAGCAATGGCAATCTACCGGACTATCAAAAGTGAAGCCACCGGGTTGTACCGTGACCGCGGATCAAAATTTGTAGCTTATGCAATCCCGGCAGCAAGTATTGAAGAATGTCACACCCATATTGCACGGATAAAAGATGAACATCAAAAAGCAAGACATTGGTGTTATGCCTATCGTATCGGGCCCAATAATGAACAGTACCGTGAGTTTGATGATGGAGAACCATCTGGTACGGCCGGCAGGCCTATTGCCCAGCAGATCGAATCTTTTAATTTAACCAATATCATTGTGGTTGTTGTCCGGTATTTCGGCGGAAGGCTTCTAGGTACTTCGGGTCTGATCACGGCCTACAAAAGCACCGCATATAGCGCTCTTTCCAATGCTGAAGTGGTAGAAAAAGAAGAGGTGACAAACTGCAAATTTCGTTTTCACTATGCTATCATCGGTAAATTACTTGCCATCCTAAAGAAATCGGATGACATAGAAGTGTTGAGTAAGGATTTGAGTGCTACTCCCAGCCTGATCATTTCAATCCCCAAGGAATCTTTTGAGACGAGGTTAGAAAATTTACTGATGGAAATACTGGGAGTCCATGAAGTAGAATTAGAGAGTCCATTGATCTTTGCTGATCTTGAAGTAGAAATTCTTCAGGATGAATAAAAGAAGAGGATCTATCCATTATCACTGCACCGTAAGTGATCCAAATACGGGCAAGCTTGATGGATCAGAACTTGGGTTTGGGCAATTGTTAAATTTCAAGATCCTCACTTTGTCTCCATCTACTTTAGATAAAAACACACTACGAACTTATTTCACCTCATTCTTAAGGATCATTTCATAGCTATCGACGGGCTAGTTGGTTTCATCAGCATCAAATTTCAGCGCTACGGAATTGATGCAGTATCTAAGCCCTGTCGGAGGGGGGCCGTCCGTAAATACATGACCCAAGTGACCACCACAACGATTGCACATTACTTCTGTTCTGACCATTCCAAAGCTGCGATCTTCTTCCTCCAATACCGTGTTGCTATAAAGAGGAATATAGAAACTGGGCCACCCGGTACCCGACTCAAATTTTGAGGAAGAATGAAAGAGGGGCAGACTGCAAGCCGCACAAACGTAGCTCCCTTTCCGTTTATTCTTTAACAGTTCTCCCGTGAAAGCCCTTTCTGTTCCCTTTTCTCGTAAAATGTAATACTCTTCCTCGGTCAGTTGCTGCCGCCACAACTCTTCAGCTCTATCAACTTTTTCAAAGGTGTAAGGTTGCAATTTCTGCAGAGGCTCGTCACTGCTTCTATGCTGGGCTGTCGAGTTACAAGCTCCTATCAGAATGAGGCACAGGGCCGTGATTACAATACGGTACATTCTATCCTTTATGTTCAGTGTCCTGTCTCTGTGCATATTCAATTATCTTTCTCATTAAGAACACGATTACCATAAAAATAGTGTAGCATACCGTAATTATGATATAAATCCAACGGATTGATCCAGACTCTCCCAAAGTCACTGATGAAACAGCATAAGCAAAAAGGGTCGTGCCTAACATCATTCCGATGTAACAATAAGACGATTGACTCACATAAAGTCCCATGTTTTCTGCTTTCAATAACAAGATGGCGTTAAAGAAAGCATAAAGCAGCATAAATGAGGCCGATACGATCCAGGGAGTGTATCCCAATCCACCCTCTGTGGAAATACCGATTAGCAACACGATGATCTGAACGATCAAACAGCCTGCTGCAAGAAGCACAGCTTGGACAATTGGTCTAGAGATCTCCTTAGGGTTAAACGAGGTCGATTTCATGTCACATTGGCTTCGCGATGAGGTCATACTCGGTCGCTCCCGTAATCTTCGCCAGGACAAAATCACCCACTCGAAGATAATGCTCAGCCGAAATGATCACTTCATTATCCACCTCTGGCGAATCATATTCTGATCGACCATAGTAAAATCCTCCCTCCTTACGATCAATGAGCACCTTCAGGGTAGATCCAATGAGATCTTCGTTTTTCTCTTCTGAAATTGTTCTTTGAATGGTCATCAGCGTTTCTGCCCTCTCCTCTTTTACCTGAGGTGGCACGTCATCCGAGAACTTATGAGCCTGGGTGCCATCCTCATGGGAATAGGTAAAAACACCCAACCGGTCAAATTTTACCGTTTCGACAAACTCACAAAGGTGGGCAAAGTCTCTTGCTGTTTCTCCTGGGAAACCTACCAGCATCGTGGTACGCAAGGCGATTTCAGGAACGATTTCCCTCGCCTCCCGGATCAATGCGAGTTGTTCCTGATTGGTAATTTGTCTTCTCATAGCACGAAGGACTGAATCACTGGCATGTTGTAGCGGCATGTCCAGATAGTTACAGACCTTTCCTTCCTCAGCCATGACCTCAAGCACTTCAATTGGAAACTTCGAAGGATAGGCATAATGCAATCTGATCCACTCTATGCCTTCGATCCGGCAAAGTGCCCTTATCAAATCAGGGAGTTTTCTTTCCCGGTAGAGATCCAGGCCATAGTAGGTCAGTTCCTGGGCAATTAAGATTAGTTCCTTGACTCCATTGGCAGCCAGCCCTCTAGTTTCTTTGACCAAAGCTTCAATCGGTTTGGAAACATGTTTACCCCTCATTAGGGGGATCGCACAAAAAGCGCAGGTTCGATTGCAGCCCTCCGAAATCTTTAGGTAGGCATAATGAGGAGGCGTGAAAGTGATACGCTCTCCAATCAGCTCATGCTTGTAGTCCGCTTCGAATCGATTCAAAAGGGCAGGAAGGTCCATTGTCCCAAAGAAAGCATCTACCTCCGGAATCTCTGTCTCCAATTCTTCTCGGTAGCGATGAGATAAACAACCAGTTACATAAAGCTTTTCCAGATTGCCCTTCTCCTTCTGATCTGCATAGGCTAGAATCGTGTCGATCGATTCCTGCTTGGCCGCCTCAATAAAGCCGCAGGTATTGACGATGACAATGTCATTTGCAGCATCTCCCAAATTGTGATCAGCGTCGATATTGCTGGCTCGTAATTGGGTCACGATATTTTCTGAGTCAACCAGATTCTTGGAGCAACCCAATGTAACTATGCTAACCTTTTGCTTGGCTTTTGTCTTCACTCGAATAATTAGTAGAGGAGCCCAAAGATACAACTTGAGCAGACTCTAACCGCGGTCATTTGCCGTAAGGAGCCTGTCTGCTGTACAATGAAACGTGAAGATGATCGGCAGTCCCTACATGACGGAGTACATTGAATCCCATACTTCGGAAATACAGCTTGAGTAGCCAGTTTCTAAGTGAGCTGCGATCGTTAGTTCTGATATCGACTGCATGGACATACCCACTATCCTGTCGATAGTGCAGTGACTCCGATTTTCGCTTCAAGCCCATTGTGTCATAGTCTTCCGGTCTCCGGTCCGCATCGGTAATTAAGAGAGACGGATCAACAAATATGACAGTACTGATACCAAGACGAAGGATGGGATGCAGGCTCCTGAATTCACTAGCAACTGCCGGACTTTTCACATTGGCTCCTGAAACATAAAATAAGGCATATCCGCAATACGTAAGTAGGAAGACCATAAGTATGATCGCTCTTCTCTTAAAGGAACCCGATGAACCCCACTCGCCAGTGACTCGACCATAGAAAAATGTCAAATACAGGAATAGAAGCACAAAAGTCAATGCCAACCCACCAAGTAGAGCCAGCCGGGGGAACACCTCTAGGTTCTTGTGCAGATAAACAGATCCTCTGATCAATACGACAAACGGAAGTACTAGAAAAAGGGAAATTCTGAAAATCCAGAAGACTAAGTTCTTCATCAAGGCTTATTACTTTATAAAAATAGCGGGCTTTGAGGGCATATTGGTACAATTTTCGATGCATAATTAACGACAAAGGCCATTCAAGGTCTTTACAATCCATTGCATGGTCGTCCAGATCAGTCTAACTTCATGAATCGAAACTTAAAAAGATGAAAAAGTTACTGATTACACTATTGTTAATTGTTGCTCTCTTTCATTGGGCTCAGGCTCAATTTGGAGTTAGGGCTCAGCTCGCTCTTGCCACTATACAGTCAGATGTCGCAGAGCAGAGTCCACCTGCCTTCGAGCATCAAGGAATCCAAGTGGGAGCATGGTACTGGTTTCGTTTAAAGAACGTTCGTATCGAATTTACCCCGGAGCTCTCCTATGGCTATTTCAAACATGACCAGGCCACTGCTGATATATCGACTACTTTTGAAATGAAACAATTTGGCTTGAGTGTTCCCATTAATATATACCCATTTGACTTCGAGAGTGACTGTGGATGTCCGACATTTGCTATCGACAACGACTTTATTCAAAAGGGACTTTTCTTTCAGCTCATTCCGGCATATTTCATCTCTACTTTCGAGCTACTTAATGGGACAACCGTTGACGACAATCAGAATAACTATGCAGGAATTGGTGCCGGTGTTGGTCTCGACATCGGAATCAATGACCTCATTACTGTCACTCCATTGATCAATTACTTTCACTATCCTCTGACATCAGATAGTGAGCCACGTCCGGTTCACGAACAGGATGTTCGATTTGGATTACGATTCAGTTTCAGGCCTGACTACCAGCGAGCTACGTTTTAAAGTCACGCTCTCCAGTCCAGGAGATTATGACCAAAGTTTCAATTTGCAAAAATCTCATAATCAGTCATTTATCTCTATATTTGCAGCAATAAGTAGCACTGCTTGGTTGGCGATTCTGGACGAGAGGGCTAAACAAGATACTGTCTTAGGAATCTAGCTCATTAATTTGGACTCTAAAGTTGTTCTCGTAATTGAATTCACTTTAATTATCTGACAATCAGACCATTGGTAGATTCATAATATTACTATGGATTGTAAATGAAATTGATATTGACCAGTGTATTACGCTGATCGATAGATATTTTTGAAATAATGAGCCTTAATAAATATAGTCGGCATGTAACACAGGATCCCACCCAGCCCGGAGCTCAGGCAATGCTCCATGCCACGGGGCTGACAGTGGATGATCTTCGCAAAGCCCAAATAGGCATTGCCAGCACTGGATGGGAGGGTAATCCTTGCAATATGCATTTAAATGATCTGGCCCGATCGATTAAAGAACGAGTGCAGGAAAAAGAACTGGTGGGCCTGATCTTTAATACCATAGGAGTTAGTGATGGTATTTCGATGGGCACTGCGGGCATGCGCTATTCGCTACCTTCCCGAGACATCATCGCCGACTCAATAGAAACTGTGGTAGGAGCTCAATGGTATGATGCACTGATTACAGTGGTGGGGTGCGATAAAAACATGCCAGGTGCACTTATGGCTATCGCCAGGCTCAATCGCCCAGCAATTTTGGTATACGGCGGCACAATTGCGCCAGGCACATACAAGGGTCGAAAACTGGATATCGTGTCTGCGTTTGAAGCATTGGGCGAAAAAGTATCGGGTAGCATCACCGAAGAAGATTTTCGCAATATCATTCAAAGAGCATGCCCTGGAGCAGGCGCCTGTGGTGGCATGTACACCGCTAATACCATGGCTTCCGCCATTGAAACCCTGGGAATGAGTCTACCCTACAACTCATCCAATCCTGCCAATAGCGAACAGAAAAAAGGAGAAGCATATCAAATAGCAGACTGTATCGAAGCATTGCTCATAAAAGACATAAAGCCAAAAGATATTTTGACCAGCGAGGCTTTTGAAAATGCGATCAGGATCATCACCGTGCTAGGAGGTTCTACCAATGCTGTGATACACCTGATAGCTATTGCCAAGGCGGCAGGGGTGCCGTTGACTATTGATGATTTTCAAAAGATCGGAGATAAGACTCCCCTGCTGGCGAATCTGAAACCAAGTGGGAAGTATGTCATGGAGGATCTGCACCTTGCCGGAGGCACCCCCGCAGTTCAGCGAATGCTTTTAGATGAAGGTCTGTTACACGGTGATTGCTTGACTGTGACCGGAAGGACGTTGGCCGAGAACTTGAGTTTGGTGGAACCGGTCGAAAATGAAGATATCATCAAACCTTTCTCCTCCCCCATCAAGTCCACAGGCCATCTACAGGTGCTTTATGGTAATCTGGCTCCGGAAGGTGCTGTGGCAAAGATTACGGGAAAGGAAGGAAATCGGTTTGTTGGCCCTGCCAAGATTTTCGACAGCGAAGCCGAAGCAAATAAAGCAATTTCAGGGGGAAAGGTAGGAGACGGTGACGTCGTAGTGATCAGATATTGCGGACCTACGGGTGGACCCGGTATGCCCGAAATGTTGAAGCCCACCTCCCTAATCATGGGAGCGGGTCTCGGAAATAAAGTTGCTTTGATAACCGATGGAAGATTTTCTGGTGGAACTCATGGTTTTGTAGTAGGACACATTACTCCAGAGGCTCAGTTGGGGGGGGCCATCGCCCTGCTGCAAGAAGGAGATATGATTACGATTGATGCACAGGAGAACAAGTTGAGTGTTGATCTGGAGGAAGCCGAAATAAATAAGCGTAGAAAAAGCTGGAATACCCCATCTTTGAAAGTGAATAAAGGTACCCTGTATAAATATGCAAAATCAGTGAGTACAGCCAGCCAAGGTTGTGTCACCGATGAATTTCAAACTTAATTTGACTTATGTCGTCGAAAGGTATTCCCGGAGCATCTGCAGATCCCGATGCCGGGGCTAAAACGAAGATCAGTGGCTCGGAAGCGGTCATCAAATGTCTGCTGGAAGAGGGTGTTGACACCATTTTCGGTTACCCGGGCGGGGCTATTATGCCTGTGTATGATGCCCTCTATCACTATATGGACAGGATTCGCCATATCTTACCAAGGCATGAGCAAGGTGGCATCCACGCTGCTGAGGGATATGCCAGAGTAACTAGAAAAACCGGGGTGGTGATGGCAACCAGTGGCCCTGGAGCTACCAATCTGATCACGGGTCTGGGAGATGCTATTTTGGATTCGACACCACTTGTATGTATTACCGGTCAGGTGTTTAGTCACTTACTTGGTTCTGATGCATTTCAGGAGACTGATGTGATTGGTTGCACGATGTCTGTAACGAAGTGGAATTATCAGATTACGACAGCTGAAGAAATTCCCGAAATCTTTGCAAAAGCTTTCTATATAGCGAATTCAGGTCGACCAGGACCGGTGCTGATTGATATCACAAAAGACGCACAATTGGGTGAGTTGCATTTTAGCTATAAAAGGAACCCTACCATTCGCAGCTATCAACCAAACCGGAGGATTTCCGATGCACACCTGAAGGAGGCAGCAGAGCTCATCAACAAGAGTGAAAAACCACTAATACTTGCGGGACATGGTATTCAGATTGCCGGGGCACAGGAAGTATTCAAAGATTTCGTGGAGAAAGCGGGAATACCAGTAGGATGTACTATTCATGGGTTATCATCCTTGCCATACGGCCATCCAAACTATGTAGGAATGCTTGGCATGCACGGTAACTATGGACCCAACCTGCTCTCAGGATCTTGCGACTTGGTACTGGCTATAGGTATGCGATTTGACGATAGAGTCACGGGAAATGTAAATGAATATGTGAAACAAGCCAAAGTCATTCACATTGAAATTGACCCTTCAGAAATCAACAAAAACATACATGCAGATGTACCGATCTTAGGTGATGCGAAAATCGCTTTGACGAAGCTCCTCCCACTAATTAAAGAGAAGACTTATCCGGCATGGCTAGATCAATTTAGGAAGTGCGATGAGATCGAGTTCGAAAAAGTCATTCACAAAAATCTACAAGGTGATGGAAGTGGGCAGATTCGCATGGCTATGGTAATCAAGGAGGTATCGGATCAAACTGATGGGAAAGCGATAGTGGCTACCGATGTTGGTCAACACCAGATGGCCGCTGCCCGTTACTATGAATACAAAGACACCAATCAGTGGGTTTCTTCAGGTGGTGCTGGCACCATGGGTTATGGGCTACCTGCTGCTTTTGGAGCTAAGCTGGCCCAGCCTGAGAGGGATGTGATTGCAGTTATAGGAGATGGTGGATTTCAAATGACGCTGCAAGAGCTTGGAATGCTCTCCCAATGGAATGTTGCGGTGAAAATTTTATTATTGGACAATGAATATTTAGGGATGGTGCGCCAATGGCAGCAGTTATTCTTTGACCGACGATACTCATCTGTTGCATTGGAGAACCCAGACTTCATCAAGATTGCAGCGGGCTTTGATATTCCCGGAGAAATTTTGGAAGATCCTGCAGAAATCAAGTCTGCTGTGCAAAGAATGATGGCCCATCCAGGTCCTTACATGCTGCATGTAAGAGTGGAGAAAGAGGAAAATGTTTTCCCAATGGTGCCTTCAGGTAAGGCCTGCACTGAAATCGTCTTGGAATAGACCGAAGCTGAAATCTATGGAAAATCAAATTGAGGAATTTACTATTTCTGTATTCACAGAAAACCAGGCCGGTTTGGTTCAAAGAGTGGTCAGTGTCTTTACAAGAAGACACATTAATATTGATAGTCTGACCACGTCCAAATCGTCTATTGAAGGGATCCATCGATTTACGATTGTCATCAGGGTTGCTGAGAATCAAGTCAAGAAACTAGTTGCAGCTCTGGACAAGCAGATTGATGTCATCAAGGCCTTCTACTATAAAAATCAGGAAGTGGTATATCAAGAGATCGCTCTCTACAAGATTCCCACGCAGGCTTTTGCATTTGGTGATGAAATGGAACAATTGATCCGATCGCATAATGCCCGGATTCTATCGATTGAGCCAGAATACATCGTGGTAGAGAAGACAGGATACCAGGCAGAAACCGAAGCACTACTGAAAGAGCTTGAGAAAACGGGTATTTATGAGTTTGTGAGATCGGGGCGCGTAGCAATCGCTAAAACAATGGAACCATTAAATAAATATTTACAATCGATTGCAACCGAAGTATAGTAGATTATAATAACAAATAGTATCAAACAAAGAATTTAACATGGCAACAATGAATTTTGGAGGTGTAGAAGAAAGTGTGGTAACACGAGAAGAGTTTCCCCTGGAAAAAGCTAGGGAAATTCTAAAAAATGAAACGATCGCGATTATTGGATATGGTGTACAAGGTCCCGGACAAGCTCTTAATTTGAGGGACAATGGATTCAACGTGATCGTGGGCCAGCGAGCCCCTTCCAAATCATACGATAAAGCTGTTGCCGATGGATTTGTTCCTGGCGAAACTCTTTTCTCAATTGATGAGGCTGCTGCTAGGGGAACCATCATTCAGTACCTGCTATCTGACGCCGCTCAAATCGCCTGCTGGCCAGCACTGAAGCCGAAATTAACTGCTGGGAAAGCGCTTTATTTCTCGCATGGATTTGGGATCACCTACAATGATCGTACAAACATTACACCTCCGGAAGATATTGATGTCATCTTGGTTGCTCCCAAAGGATCCGGCACTTCTCTTAGGAGGCTTTTTGTAGAAGGAAGAGGCCTTAACTCCAGTTTTGCTGTTCACCAAGATGCCACCGGCAGGGCCCGCGAAAGAGCTATTGCATTGGGTATAGGTATTGGGTCTGGCTACCTTTTCGAAACTACCTTTAAGAGGGAGGTTTACAGTGATCTTACGGGAGAACGTGGGACTTTGATGGGAGCTATTCAGGGAATATTCGAGGCTCAGTATAATGTTTTGCGAAAACATGGACATAGTCCCTCCGAAGCATTCAATGAGACTGTTGAGGAGCTGACTCAATCTTTGATGCCATTGGTGGCAGAAAATGGTATGGATTGGATGTATGCAAACTGCTCTACCACTGCTCAACGTGGTGCTTTAGACTGGAAAAATCGTTTTCGGGATGCTGTACTTCCAGTATTTGATGAACTCTATAACAGTGTTGCTAGCGGTCACGAAGCCCAGGTTTCGATTGATTCGAATAGTCAGACTGATTATCGGGAAAAACTGGAAGAAGAGCTAAGGGAACTGAGGGAATCAGAGATGTGGAGGACTGGTAAAGTCGTACGTGGTTTGAGGCCTGAAAACGCTTAAAATAAATAAGATAAGGGGCGAGCAATTTGCTCGCCCCTTCTAGCTGAAACTCATCTTTATTGGACAATCATTTTTCGGATATGTTGGAAATCTCCAGCCGTTAGTTGATAATAGACAACACCAGGAACTCCGAGCTCTTCAGTAGTAATTCTCACACTGTTTCGTCCTTTGGCAAAATCTCCCCTTATCTCCTTCAGTACCTTACCATTTACATCGAAAAATGCAATATTGGCTTCCATATCTTGAGGTAAAATGAAGCGAATATTTGTCTTATCGATAAAAGGATTCGGACGATTCTGGAGCAGTTCAAATTGCGACTCACCAAATTCTGTATCTAAAAATTGCAGACTTACCTGTCCCTCTACGTTACCCTCGCTATAGAACTCTGAACTGGTGATCTGGCTATTGATGGTCGCCACCTCACTAAGCTTCACCACTTCAGTAGCTTCGACAACAAGTGTGAAAAGTGTTTGATTGGCGAATGTCTCAGCCTCGTCAGTATTCCAACTCATCGTTAAGAGTCCTTGGTGTACTGAATGCCAACCAAAGTTGGATGGATCTATAACATCATTGTCAATGATCACATCCCGAATGGCCACCCTTTTTGCATCTACCTGCAGCGTAAATTGGAAGCCCTCGATACTCATCATATCATTGATTTTCACGGGCATCTCATAGGTGAAGCCGGGGATCATTGTCTTATCTGTAGTAGACAAAATCAATCCTTTTGAGGATCTTCCTGCGCTTCGACTGGCGTCACCATCGAGATCGAGGTCTCCGACCTTTATGCCGATAAAATCAACTGTCATTTCCTCCTGATTGACATCCAGATCTACGGACTCAGGGAAGTTCTCCGCCTCGGGTGTTTCAGAGGTAAACTCATAATCATTTTTGACAAATCTCCAAGAGCTATTCTGATCCAACCTTTCGACTTCACCCAGTATGAGTGCTCTTAATACCAACAGATCCAAAGCATTGATCTGGTTGTCGTTATTGACATCCGCTGCTATCCTCAAGTAAGGAGTTGCCAACTGCTGCATATTGACCACATGCTTCTGCAAGTAGATCAAGTCCATCGTAGATACTCCATTCATATGATTAATGTCCTTAAATGGAGTAACTGAAATAGAGCTTCCCATCGGCACATTAAACAGATATGCACCATCTGCACCAGTGGCAATACTTGCCTGCAGCTGCTCGCCTTGAGCCTGTACTTCTACCTGTTCGATCATACGATTGTCTTCAGTGTAGATGTTGCCCAAAATCATGGCTCCATTACCTCCATCAGTTGAATTATCACAACCACCCATGTTGTTTTGAACCACCAGCAATACATCACAGAAATCAAACGAACCACTTTCGTCGATGACCCACAGACGCACCATTTGCGTACCCAGGTTCTCACATCCTACCGTGAT
>JAHELJ010000066.1 GCA_024644235.1 Lewinellaceae bacterium | reverse complement strand
TTGGTGAAAATGTTCGAATTAAGGGAATGAACTGTCACATTTCGCATTTCAAGTACGGGATTATCTTGCTGTAGGGAGCTGGTCTGAAAATGAGCACTAACCTGATGAATAAGTGACTTCGGTGGAATAGATTCTTCTGGTTCCTTCTTCAAAATTCGACCCTGGTGCAAAATCAAACATGATGTGATACAATCGGGAACATCTTCTTCATTTCCTATCATGATGAAGTTAGACGATCCCTCTACTGCAAGAGTGTCGATAAGACTATTGAAAGTCTTTCTTCCCTTTTGGTCCAATCCCACGAAAGCATTGTCAAGGATCAGTATTCTGGGTCTGCATGCCAATGCTTTAGCTAGCAAGAGTCGACGAGTTTGGCCACTCGAAAGCTTAATACGTTCCATTTCCAATAGCTGGTGGATTTCCAAGGTCCGGAACAAGGGATCATGTTGCTCTGGTTCAACTCCATGACTTTCCAGGTACTGACGGACTGTAAGATGTCCATCAGCATCAAACGCATTATATCGTTGTTGGTAGTAGTGCATGGCATTTACTCCGTGGAAAAGCTTCGACTCATCGGTAAAAGAGATCATCTGGATGAAAGGACTGCCTTGCTTTGAAGTGATCAGCTTGTTTTCAAAGTATACGTGCCCTTCGAATATCCTTGCTTTCTTACATAACAACTTGGCAAAAGTCGTTTTACCAGAACCCACTCGACCGCGAACAAGCCAGTTTTCTCCTGTCCGCATTTTCCAGCTGAGCTGATGAAGGATTTGTACGTTGCCCAGTCCTGCGGTTACATTTTGAAGTTCAATCATTGACCGTCTTGTAAAATAGACAAACCCCCTCTAAATCAACTAGCCAGCTCAACACTGAAAATGATAAGGGAAGATTTGCAAATTTGAGGTTGGCATAGTATTTAATAGCAACAACTATGAAAAGGTTTGCTAAATTTCACCATGTTTGGCGAAAGCTCTTTCGAGGCTGGTGTGAAACAAGAACTTAGCATACTTGTTGATAGGATATTTTTGTATTTATGCCGCCCGCAATTTTGATTTGCGGGCTATAAAAAGGGATTTTTGATGCAAAGTAAACCCAGAGTTGTTAAAGATTACGATCGCTTGGAAGATGGTATTCAGGAACAGATCAAACTGACCTACCCAAGGGGTTTTTCCAAACACCTGGTACGGTTTACGAACCGAGAAGGTAAGCTGGTCAGTGCTCTGCCCTTTGAGACGGATGAAAAATATTATTTGGTGCGGATGACAATAGAGGAGGCCAAAGACATCATCCGTCAAGATGATGACTATGATGAGGATGGTGTTCTCAAAGACGATGTAATGGAGGAATATCAGGAGAAGCACACCGATCTGGATGAGATACCCAGCGAGGAGATGGATGATGAAGATGATGACCTGGACTAGTTTCGCAACTAATTCGGGATCCTTCCTAGAAACCAGTTATCCATATTCATTGAGTACTTGATGCTATTGGAATGAAGAACTCCTACTTTGATCTCATTGATCAAACTTACTATTTCCCACAAGATGGATTTGATATTCAAGATGGATACCTGATGTTTCACGGTATTTCATTGAAATATCTCATCGAGAAATATGGCACTCCCTTCCGCCTCATTTACCTTCCCCGGATTAGGGAGCAGGTGCGCCGGGCTCGCAATCTATTCAGGAGGTCGATGAACCGTGTACGCTACCAGGGTAACTACCACTACTGTTATTGTACCAAATGTTGTCATTTTGCTCATGTGGTGAAGACGGCACTAAAGGAAGGAGTCCATTTAGAAACATCTTCTTCGTTCGACATAGATCTCATTCGCCGTCTTTGGAAGCAGGGAGATGTTACTACCTCTACCATTATCGTAAATAACGGTTACAAGACACCGGACTATATTGAAAAGATATTAGCTCTGCAAAAGGATGGCTTTAAGAATGTAATCCCGGTGATTGATACCGACGCTGAGCTAGACCGGATTTCGGCTATGGCCGAGCAAATGCAATTGGAAAAGATAAAGGTAGGGATTCGAATGGCCATAGACGAAGAGCCCCAATCAGCTTATTATACATCAAGGTTAGGTGTACGGAGGCATGAGATTGTTCACCTATTTCATGACAAGATCAAGGACAATCCACTTCTCGAACTCCGTATGCTCCATTTCTTTGTGGATTCGGGTATAAAAGACAATCTATACTACTGGGGTGAATTTCAAAAAGCCATGGAACTCTTTACTGAGCTCAAGAGAGTGGCTCCCACCCTGAGTGCGCTTAATTTGGGGGGAGGATTCCCTATTCGCAACAATCTCGGATTCCAATATGATTATGATTATATCATCAATGAAATAGTATCTACTGTAAAAGACATTTGTACAGCCGAAGGAATAAAGGAACCGGACATTTTTACCGAGTTTGGGAAGTATACAGTTGGAGAAAGTGGAGCGATTATCTTTTCGGTACTCGAACAGAAACAGCAAAATGACGCCGAGCTTTGGTACATCGTAGACAATAGTCTGATGAACACGATTCCGGATGCCTGGTCCATCTTTGAAAAATTCATTTTACTTCCCATAAATAAATGGGACCATCCATACGCGCGAGTAAATATAGGAGGGATCAGTTGCGACCATTCTGACTATTACAATTCTGAAGATCTCAATCAGCAGGTTTTTATGCCTAAGTACAACAGACAGGACGATGAACCGCTCTATCTAGGGTTTTTCCATACCGGAGCATATCAGG
The DNA here is from genome assembly GCA_024644235.1 of Lewinellaceae bacterium. Taxonomy (GTDB): domain Bacteria; phylum Bacteroidota; class Bacteroidia; order Chitinophagales; family Saprospiraceae; genus JAHELJ01. The sequence continues at coordinate 12,399 of JAHELJ010000066.1, read as the reverse complement.
ATTCAATCAGTGGTTATGGAGGGATAAAGCATTGTCTTATTCCATCGCCCAAGCACATCATCATCGATCGGGATGATAAAGGCAATTTTGTTGATACTATCTACCGTAACGAACAAACAGTGCAGGAGATGTTATCGATCCTCGGCTACGAAGAAATGAGTTAAATAGTGGAAGTGACTTTTGCTGGAATTGAACAGGAGTTTGCAGTTTTCGAGACCGCTCGAATCCTCCTGCAATCCATTCCATACGATGGAACCAGCACCTGGGGAAAGGGTGCTGATAAAGGCTTCCGGGCTTTTATAAGTGCTGCAGAAAATATGGAGCTTTATGACATCGAAACCGCTTCGGAGGTTTTCCGGCAGGGTATACACGTCCTGCCTCCCCTGTTGTCCGGTCCTGAACCAGATCGCTCATTTGAGACCATCTATCAACATACCAAAGAGTTACTGAAACACAACAAATTCCTCACTTTCTTCGGCGGAGAACATTCAATCAGTATTGGCATCATAAAGGCATTTTATGAGCAATTTGAAAACCTTACCGTCGTACAAATTGATGCCCACGCTGACTTGCGGCCGTCCTATCATGGGTCCGCCTACAATCATGCGTGTGCCCTATACGATGCGTCTCAAAACACCAATCTGATCCAGGTGGGTATCCGGAGCATGGATGAAAGTGAATGCGCAGTCATGGATTTCGAGCGGTGTTATTTTATGCATCAGATTTACAATTCCACTACGTGGATGGATGATTCCATCGAACAAATGACACCCAAAGTGTATGTCACTTTAGATTTAGATGCCTTTGATCCCTCCATTATGCCGAGTACAGGCACTCCCGAACCGGGTGGATTTGACTGGTACTCCATGCTGTTATATCTAAGAAAGATTTTTAACCAGTGTGAAGTGGTAGGCTTCGATATCGTTGAACTGGCACCAATGCCAGAATTTCCCGCCCCAGATTTTCTAGCGGCAAAGTTGTATTATAAAATGTTGAGCTACAAATACGAAAATGCAAAGTAAAGGACCAATCTCTCAGTTTCTCCTCGAACATTTCAAGCATTTCAATGCAGCAACTCTTGTTGATGCGGCCCAGGCATATGAGGAGCAATTGGCAAATGGGCACAAAATGATGATCACCATGGCAGGAGCTATGAGCACAGCAGAACTGGGTAAGTCGTTAGCTGAAATGATTCGGCAGGACAAGGTCCATATCATCACTTGTACCGGAGCCAATCTGGAAGAAGATGTTTTTAATCTCGTGGCTCATTCCCACTACAAGCGTGTACCCAATTATCGTGACCTTTCGCCCGAAGAAGAGAAGAAGTTGTTGGATCAGCATTTCAACCGGGTCACAGACACTTGTATTCCGGAGGAAGAAGCTATGCGTAGACTGGAGAAGCACCTTTTTGATGTGTGGTCGAAAGCGGATCAAAATGACCAAAGATATTTTCCGCATGAGTATTTCTATCAGATCCTCCTCGAGGGCCGGTTAGAAGAAAGTTATGAGATTGATCCGGCTAATTCATGGTTGCTGGCTGCTGCTGAAAAGAATATCCCGGTAATCGTGCCGGGTTGGGAAGATTCTACTTGTGGGAATTTCTTCGCTGCTTATTGTATCGAAAGTGAGCTGAAACCATCCAGTATGATGTCAGGTATAGAATACATGATGTTGCTGGCAGATTGGTATGAAGTAAATGCCGGCGACAAGGGAATTGGATTTTTTCAGATCGGTGGTGGTATTGCCGGTGACTTTCCAATCTGTGTGGTACCAATGTTACACCAGGATCTGGGACGCACACAAGTGCCGGTTTGGTCCTATTTTTGCCAAATCAGCGATTCGACCACTAGCTTCGGTTCGTACTCCGGGGCAGTGCCAAATGAAAAAATTACCTGGGGTAAGCTCGAAGTAGATACTCCGAAATTCGTCATTGAGTCGGATGCCACGATTGTTACACCTCTGATCTTTGCTTATCTACTTGGATGGTGATCGAAGCACCCCGACAAACCAATCCATGAGTTCTCCATTATCGACTATGCTCCAGGAGTGGGGATGCCGCTGACCATCGGGATGAAATCCCTTTTCAGTTGTTGTCAACAGTTCTGCTCTTTCATTGCCAATCAAACGGAGATCCCTTATCAATGCAGCTGCATCCAGAGCGTTCATTCCGTAATATGACTTCTGCCGGTTATTTATCCACCAATGAATATCTGGCTCAGTATATGCTCTCAAGGCCACCGAAGAGAAAGCAGCAAGCTTAGATTCAATCTCCATCTGAGGGATATACGGAGAGTATTCCTGGTAGCTTTCAGGATCATCCTTGGGCGTGCCTCCCAGGTTCTGTTCCAACTGATAATTTACCCAGCTGGCTTCGTTTGCAGAGGAAGGATTTGTCTGATATTTCATGGCGATCGCTCCATCTGTCCAAAACCTGATAAAGTCAAGAGGGGCATCGCAAATCGCTATAGCAGAGGGCCTTAGTCCCGAGAGATTCTTATCCTCAAGGCACCATTTTCCAAACTTCATAGCTCTGGTTCCAGCAAGCGACATTCCCAAGAAGAGCAGGCGATCATCGGCAAGATCCAGTGTGTCTAACGCTTGCTGGATATATGCCGCCAACTGGAAATATCGCGCTTCATCGAATAAAAATTCAAAATGATTTCCAGTGGTCACGTACATCATGGCAACGTTTCTCTTCATAGCCTCGGTGTAAAGTCGCATCTCAAATCCTTGATGGGTAGTGTCTCGACCGGCATGGAAAGCCACAGCCATTCCAATTGGGCTTTCTGGAACGATCAGAGTATAACCGGGAGATTGTGCAGGCACGCTCAAACCGGGCATCAGTTCGATTGATTCACTTTCACGTTCCTGAGCTACCTCTATCAGAGTGATTGGTGATGATTGTCCGCATGCAAACTGAACAAGGAAAACACTGGACAAGATCAATGGAAAGAATCGCATAAAAATAATTAATGGCCCCACTGTGAATATCGCTATGTTTTTATTTTTAGACCTTATCCGACCTTAAACATGAAAATAATCTCATGGAATGTGAATGGAGTGCGGGCTGCCGTTAAGAAGAACCTTGTCGGTAATCTCAAAAAATATTCTCCTGATATCATTTGCCTCCAGGAGACAAAAGCGCAAGATGAAGAAGTTGCAGAAGCACTCGCCAAGTTTAAAGATTATCAGCTTTATTCCAATTCTGCAGAGCGCAAGGGATATGCGGGCACAGCGATCCTGACCAGAGCTATGCCGATAAATGTGCTTCCTGACATGGGTATCCCGGTCCACGATCAGGAAGGCCGGATTCTGGCAGTCGAGTTTTCAACATTTTATGTCGTGACTGTATACGTTCCGAACTCGGGAAGGGGCCTTGTCAGGCTGGACTATCGCAAAGAATGGGATGATTCATTTAGGCAATATTTAGCAAGTCTCCAACGGCAAAAACCCGTGATTATCTGCGGCGACTTTAATGTAGCTCACCAAGAGATTGACATAGCACGGCCCAAATCCAATTATAATAAAACGGCTGGCTACACTCAAAATGAAATCGATGGTTTCTCAGAGATCCTCGACACTGGGTTGATCGACACCTACCGTCACCGGAATCCTGATAAGGTGGAGTACACTTGGTGGAGCTATATGTTTAACGCTCGCAAGAGAAACATCGGTTGGCGGATAGATTATTTTCTTGCCAGTAATGATTTTTTGCCTGAAGTAAAAGATAGCTATATACTGACCCATGTTGAGGGTTCGGATCACTGTCCTATCGTACTAGAGTTGGATTATTAGTATCCCAAAGAAAATCAGATCGAAATTGATCATAGCTCGCATGTCTTCTGCGCTACTCATCCTTAAGCGGAGAAAATATTAACTTGGAAGAGGTGAGATCGAGTTTTCATTGGACATACGGATTTTACGTAGCCCTGTGTTTGGCTACGGTTCTACTCTTCCAGTCTTGTGCGACAGGAGAAGAGGAAGAAAGTTTTGTTCTTGGCTTTTCTCAATGTACGACCAATGACAACTGGCGGCGCACTATGCATGAAGAAATGTATCGTGAGATAGCCTTTCATCCTGAATTGGAGCTCGTCATAAGAGATGCAGAGGAAAGCAATGAGAGACAAATCGAGCAGATCCGCGAACTGGTCGAGATGGGCGTGGACTTACTTATCGTATCGCCGAACGAGGCCGAACCCATCACTCCTATAGTTGAGGAAATGTACGACAGTGGCATTCCAGTGGTGTTGATCGATAGAAAGACAAATTCAAATAAGTATACGGCCTATATCGGTGCTGACAATCGAGAGATTGGGCGCACAGCTGGGAAATATGTGGCTCTTGAGCTTGACGGTCGGGGAGAGATTATTGAGATCTGGGGTTTGAGAGGATCATCGCCGGCAATCGGAAGACATGAAGGTTTTATTGATGGAATCAGGGAATTTCCAGGAATGCAGGTTGTTGCAGAGATAGATGGGCATTGGGAGGCAGAATTTGTGGGTGAGGATCTGAGGGAGGCAATCAGAGAGAATCCCAATGTTGATTTCATATATGCACATAATGACCGGATGGCAGCTCGGGCTTATGAAATCCTTGAGGAATTCGAGTTGGAGGTCAAAGTGAAAGTAGTGGGAGTAGACGGGCTGTCTGGGGAAGGGGGTGGAATGGATCTTGTCAATCAGGGAATATTGCATGCTACGATCTTGTATCCGACTGGAGGCGAAGAGGTCATCATGATGGCAGATGAAATCTTACATCATCGCTCTTTTCCCAAAGAGGAAACATTGCAAACTATCATCATAGACGACAGGAACGTGCATATGTTGATGCAACAGGAGAAGAAGATCAGGGAACAAGGAGTGGATATCGAAAGACAAATGGCACGTTTAGTTGACTTAGATGCCACTTTCCGCAGTCAACGTACCCTGCTTATAACTCTTGCCGCCTTCTCCCTATTGTTAATCCTTATGCTGGTATTGATTTTCTATCAACTACTCTCCAAGCAGATGATCAATAAGCAATTGGAGGAACAGAATGAGGAGATCAGTAGGCAGCGAAATGAAATCGCCAGTTATGCTGAGCAAGCCGAGATTGCTAATAGAGATCGCCTTGAGTTTTTCACAAACATTTCGCATGAGTTCAAAACTCCCATCACATTAATGCTTGGGCCACTTCGTGAATTGATCGAAGACAAAAATCAATTGAGCGATGAACACCAAGGGGAATTAAAACTGATGGAGCGCAATACGAAGCGACTGCTCCGATTGATCGATCAACTGATGGACTTTCGCCGGATTGATAACGACGCCATGCGGCTGCAGGTGGATGAAGTGAATTTGGTAGAGTTTATCAAGGATATAATGACCGCTTTTCAGCGACTGGCTGCTTCGCGTGGCATCGACTTTAAGTTTACCTCTCACTTGGCGAAACAAGCGGTTTGGGTTGATCGCAATTTACTGGATAAGGTTTTCTTCAATCTGTTATCCAATGCATTCAAACATGTCAAAGACAAAGGCTACATCTATGTTGCTCTTGGTCAAAGTTCCGAAGGTAAAGCCGTAATTAAAGTAAGTGATAACGGTCGCGGGATGTCACGCGAACACGCAGAGCATGCCTTTGAAAGATTTTATCAGGGAGAAAATTACAGTTCGAAGGGGACTGGATTGGGTCTCTCACTTTCCAAGGAAATTGTGGAGTTGCATGGAGGTGAAATTGACCTTGAAACGGAAAAAGGAGTGGGCACTACCTTCACTATCCGACTCCGCATTGGCAATGATCATTTCAACACCAATCAGATCCAGGTCGGTTCACTCGAACGATCCAGAAGAGAGGAGGTGGATCTACTTATGCATGATCTCTTGGAGGAAAATCATCTAGCAGGTTCGGGAGAGGATGATGATGTCGAAAGAAAAGCCAAGGAATACCAGATTTTGATTATCGAAGACAATGAGGATTTGGGGTGGTATCTAACTGAAAAACTTGGCCAACATTATGACATGATCCATACGGGATTGGGAAAAGAAGGTATTAAGTACGCTGAATCCAAAATTCCTGACTTGGTTATTTGTGATTTGATGTTACCTGATATTGATGGAGAAAAAGTAGTGAGACATCTGAAGAATAATGTGGTGACTTCGCACATTCCCATCATTATCTTATCTGCAAAAGGGTTAAGTTCTGACTTAGTTTCAGGATTTGAATCTTTGGCAGATGGTTATATTACGAAACCTTTTGACCTTGAGATACTCCGTAGCAGGATCAAGTCACTTTTTCACAACCGTCAGCGGTTGAGAGAATATTTTTCAAGTGAACTGGTTTTTGATGTTAATCGCAAACGCAGCCAGCGTACAGACCTGGAGTTCTTGGATAAGTTGAAGCATTGCTTATTGGAAAGCTGTCACGATCCCGGTTTTCAGATAAGTGATATTTGCTCAGAGATGCATCTATCAAGAGTACAATTATACCGCAAAGTCAAAGCATTGACAGGCTTATCTGTCAATGAGCATCTACAAAATGCACGCCTAACAAAGGCTAGAGATCTACTAACCAATTCTAATTTATCCATCTCAGAAATCGCCTATCAATCTGGTTTTGGATCACCCTCCTATTTCTCAACCATCTTTAAATCGCAGTTTGAGCAAAGTCCCTCTGACTACCGTAGAAACTGATCTTACAAACCTAGATAAGTTTATTGTTAAGTAAGAGGAAGCTGGAATTTGTGTATCAAATTCTAAAATCCATGATACAGAATCTAAAACGATATTATAAATTAGATAGAACCATAATATGTAGATGACTATCAATCAGACGATGACCACTGTTTTAATTGAAATTGTGAATTTCGAACATTTTTGAAATTATATTGGAAGAAAATGGAGTTTTACCAAATTAACTTTAAGTAAAGCTCCTAAGTGAAAAACAATAATCTTTTTTATTGGTCTATTACCGTGGCCCTAGCTGGATTTCTCTTCGGCTTTGATACTGCGGTTATCTCAGGGGCTGATCAGCCGATACAAAAGTTGTGGGGACACAGTGACTTGTTTCACGGGGTATTTATCATGTCGATGGCTCTTTGGGGAACTGTCATCGGTGCCATGTTTGGAGGTATACCTTGCAATCGTTGGGGTAGGAAGAACACTCTGATCGTAATTGGTATACTCTATGCGTTATCGGCGATTGGTTCAGCATTGGCATTCGATCCCTATTCGTTCTCATTTTTCCGGTTCATTGGTGGTCTTGGTGTAGGCGCTTCTTCCGTTGCTGCACCTACATATGTTTCAGAAATTGCCCCGGCAGACAAGCGGGGTAGGCTAGTTGCACTTTACCAATTTAATATTGTTCTAGGCATACTCATTGCCTATGTTTCGAACTACCTCTTAGGTGGGATTGGTGAAGGAGCATGGAGGTGGATGTTGGGCGTAGAGACGATTCCAGCCGTAGCCTATTTATTGATGGTCATGGGTGTGCCAAATAGTCCACGTTGGTTGATTCTCTGGGGAAAGCGTGAAGATGAAGCTCGTGATCTACTAGTGAGGCTAGGTACACCAAACGTCGAAGAAGCAATTGCCACCATCAAGAATTCGATCGTGAGCCAGGGACGGAAGGGCTTCTTCTCAGGGAGATATAATTTCCCCATTTTGTTGGCGTTTCTTCTCGCTGCATTCAATCAATTATCGGGAATAAACTTTGTCATTTACTATGCACCCAGAATATTCGAAAGCGCCGGACTTGGTGCTAGCACTGCACTTCTATCGACGGCAGGAATCGGCCTAACTAATTTGATCTTTACGATGTTGGGTATCTACTTGATTGATCGATCCGGACGCAAGAAATTAATGTTGATCGGATCTATAGGATACATAATATCCCTTGCCTTGGTTTCCAGAGCATTTTTTGCAGAAGATTTTGGCAGCCTATCAGTGCCAATTTTCTTATTCATTTTCATTGCATCTCATGCTATTGGTCAAGGTGCAGTAATATGGGTTTTCATTTCCGAAATATTCCCCAACCAGGTTCGAGCCAATGGCCAGGCATTCGGCAGCTTTACTCACTGGATCTTCGCAGCAATGATTACTCTCATCATGCCTTATGTGCTGGGCAAATTTGATGGAGGGCCCATCTTCGCCTTCTTTGGAGCCATGATGGTGCTGCAATTGCTTTTCGTCATCTTCCTGATGCCGGAAACCAAAGGAATACCCCTGGAGGAAATAGAGAAGAAATTAATCGGAGATAGCAAGGAGGCAGCGTTAGGAGACGTGCCAGATATAGTAGGAAATATTGAAAGTTAAATTAGAAATAAATGAATTCGGTCAAAAAGCTGGAATTATGAAATCACGATTTCTTTTACTGCTATTGTTCTTATTTACCACCCAGATTGTTGTAGCACAACGCACGGTGGATGGAACAGTTACTGATGCAGAAAGTGGCGAACCACTTATTGGAGCCAGCATTATTATTGTTGGGTCTTCAATGGGTACCATCACGGATTTCGATGGGAGTTTCTCTCTCGATGTTCCTAGTGATGCGACCACCGTCTCTGTGTCGTACACAGGTTATCAAGCTCAGGAAATATCGATTGTTGGGATTAGCACACTGTCCATAACGCTCTCATCTGGAGCTATTTTAGATGAGGTTGTCGTCACTGGGTATGCCGTCGAAAAGAAGAAAGATCTTCTGGGAGCAGTTGGGGTGATGAATGTTGAGGACATTGAAAGTGTTTCTCACCCTAATGTCTTGCAGAGTATGCAAGGGCGGGTTGCAGGCGTGAATGTCGATACGGATGGAGTGCCAGGACAGGGCACCAGAGTCCGGGTGCGAGGGATCAGTACCTTGGGAAATAACGATCCACTTTATATCGTCGATGGGGTGCCCATTCAGCCATTCAAGACGGATGATCTAGGAACTGCTCAAGAGCAGAATTGGGGTCTGTCATGGCTAAATCCAAACGACATCGAATCGATTCAGGTCTTGAAGGATGCTTCTGCCGCCTCAATCTATGGCTCACGGGCTTCTAATGGTGTAGTGATCATCACTACCAAGCAACCTGGTAGTAAGGGACCCTCCATCAGCGTTAATGTTCGAACGTCGATAGAGAGTTGGACGCAGTTTGATGAATTGCTGACTAGCGAGGAACGAGCACGTGTTGAATTTTTCGGTGCGATCAATGATGGAGCTGATCCGAACGCTACCGGCATTTGGACCTATGAATGGCATTTCGATCCAAGCTTAGGTCCTGGGATTCAGGGTATGGGCGTGCCAATACTGGATAGAATTATTTATCCAGAATGGTTAGATGAGGACGATCAGATCAGACCAGCGGGTCATCCACAAAGTGTACATGGTGGCGATCTGGCGACCGGTACGGACTGGTGGGATGGAGTTTCACAGACTGGTCTGACTCAGAATTATGACATATCCTTCTCGCAAGGAGGTGAGAGAGGAGGGGTTCAATTTAGCGCTAACTACTACGATTCAAAAGGCGTTGTTATCGAAACAAATTACGAGCGGATAGGACTACGGATGAACTCGAATTACAAGTTCCTGAATGGACGGATAACAATCGGTGAAAATATTGCTGTGACCAAGGGAGAACGTCAATGGCTGGACACTGGATTTGGTGGAACTCCGGACGGCGGTGCTTATCGGATAAAACCAATTGTACCAATTCGTACTGAAGATGGAAGATTTGCCGGCCCCCCAGGTGCTGGTTTTTCTGATCGCGATAATCCGGTTGGTCAAGCGCATGACAATCGAGATGATGTAATCAACAATGTAAAAGTCCTTGGTAATATCTATCTGGAAGCCGAGATTATCGAAGGACTCAGATTCCGAACCAACTTTGGTGTGGACTATGACAATATCTTTACCAGAGATATTTTCAGGACATATCAGAGAGGTTTCCTCAGTAACGTTATCGCGGAATTAGAACACAGACAATCTCACTTTGTCAACTGGGTGTTCAACAACACACTAACCTACTCGAGGAACTTTGGAGATCACTCCTTTACAATATTGGGTGGTACCGAGGCTGTGAACAATAATATCACATTATTCGCTTCTCGCGCCAAAGAGTTTGCTTTGGAGACTGAGGCATATTTCCAATTAGATGCTGCATCCGGTGAAAGGTCATCCAGTGGATCTCAAACGGGATTCTCCCTGTTCTCTTACTTCGGTAAGTTGAACTATGATTACCAGGGCAAATATTTGGTCTCTGCAACCGTCAGACGGGATGGATCTTCCCGATTTGGTCTGAACAATCGTTTTGCAATATTCCCAGCCTTTTCTGTAGGTTGGCGTTTAAGTGAAGAGGAATTTCTTAGGAATAATAATATTATATCTGACCTGAAGGTGCGTGCTGCCTGGGGAAAGACAGGAAATCAGGATATATTAAACACGGCTCGATTCAGTCTCTATCAGGCTATTTATGGCCCTGCAAGCAACGTCTTGCCTTGGAACAATACCGCTTGTTATATCAGATGTACCGATGCTGCCACCGCCTATGATATTGGAAATCAGGATCAGGGCATTCTTCCATCCGGATTCTCCGCCCAACAGACAGGTAACGACGACTTGAAGTGGGAATCTACTACTGAAATCAACGTTGGCATCGATTTCGGTTTTATGGATGATAGGATAACCGGCAGTTTCGAAGTATTTAACAAGCAGACAGAAGATATTCTGATCGTTCGAGAAACTGTAGCAGCGTTTGGTGATGGTGCCCGGAGATTTGTCAATGGTGCAGACATGGAAACCAATGGTTGGGAACTGGGAATCAATTACAATAGTCCAGCTGGTAGAGATTTGACTTATTCTGCTGGGGTGGTCTTAGGTCATTATGATGCTAAAATCACTTTCTTGCCTGAGGATCTATATGCTTCTTACGCAGGTAACGCTGAGCAGAATATTATAGGCCAAGCGCCAAATGCACTCTGGGGCTATCGAACCAGCGGTATCTTCCAAAGTGAAGCCGAAGTTGAAGCTCATGCAGACCAGACAGGTGCCAGGGTCGGAACGTTGCGTTTTGTTGACCTAAATGGCGACGGTGTGATAAGTGGACTGGATCGCGAGTATGATGGAGCAAACGGTGTACCTGATGTCGAATTTGGAATAAATACCCAGGCGAATTACAAGCAGTGGGACTTTAGCATGTTTGTGTGGGGAAATTTGGGAAGAAGAATTCAGGCTGATGTTACCCGGATTGAGCTGGGTGGTCTGATTAGTGGTGAGAATGCAGGTGTAAGGACACTAGATGCATGGTCCTTCACAAACCAGGGTTCATACATACCTGCCATTTCGGGCAGTAGAGGGCCCTTTGGTAATTCCTTGGACTATCATGTTCGGAATGGAAATTACTTGTCTTTTCGACAGGTGACTTTTGGCTATACTTTACCACAATCTTCAGGATTGTCTAATGTACTAACTAATCTGAGATTATATATCTCAGGAGAAAATTTGGGTTGGATTGTGGATAGAAAGGGACCTGATCAGTTTCCCAATGTAGCCTGGCGTGTAGAAGATGGAGTCGAGACCATTTATCCAAAACCTCAAAGATTTTCTTTTGGGTTTAATGCTAATTTTTAAAATTCTAGGAGAAATGAAACATCATAATATAATAAGACTAGTTTCAGCACTTTTAGTAGTCATGCTAATCTGGGGGGGATGTTCAGAGGAGTTTTTGGATTATACTCCTACCGGGGTGGTATCCGGAGATGATTTGAATTCGGTGGACAACGTCGAAAAAATGATCATCGCTGCCTATGCCTCTTTGGGTAATGACAATCTTCTCAACGGTCCTTTTCAAGATTTGTGGCCACTAGGGACTTCTCGCTCAGATGATGGTTATAAAGGAGGGGGCAGTATAGGTGATGTCGGTTGTTGGAATGATACCGAAGTCTTCACGCTAAATACACCAAGTAACGGTTGTGCTAATGTGATGTGGTACAATATATACTGGGGGGTGTCCAGAGTGAATGATGCATTACGCAGGCTCAATGAGATTGATGCAGGGACTTATCAAGCCGGTGCCGGTGTTAGTAAGGAACAGAGAATTGCGGAACTTCGGTTTATTCGGGGTCATTTTGAATTCATCTTGAAGAAACTGTACAAGTTTCCGGTATTTCTTGACGAAACGGTTGAAAAGGCAGACGTGGTCACGGTTTCAAACCGGGTTTTGGGTGATCAAGAAAGCTGGCAACGAATTGCAGATGCGTTTCGAATAGGAGTTTCAAATTTGCCAGATTCTCAGGCTGATGAAGGCAGGCCTACCAAAAATGCCGCAAGATGCTACTTAGCTAAGGTGCTTTTATTTAAGGCTTATGTGCAAGATGACAACCATCAGGTTGTGAGTATAAACCAAAGCGAACTACAGGAAGTGGTTTCCTTGATCGAAGCAGTAGAAGC
>JAHELJ010000028.1:48145-51018 GCA_024644235.1 Lewinellaceae bacterium | reverse complement strand
GTGCTCAATATGATCAATCAAAAGGCTCTGCCTATTATAAAGAAAGCCGGTAAAGAAGGATATGGCACCATCGTCAGGATGCCGCTACAGTTTGGTCTGCTCACCGGCAAATTTGACCCTTCAAGTCGCTTTTCAAAAGACGATCACCGGTCCTTTCGTCTCACTCCACAGATTCTGACTGAGTCGATATCTGCGCTTGATAATATCTGGCCATTAAGCAAACGATACGGCATGACCCCTACCCAGTTTAGTTTAAGTTTCCTTCTTGGTTTCAAGGAAGTATCGACCATCATCCCCGGAATGAAAACGAAAGAACAGGTTATGGAAAACACCACCAACCTTATCAGACTCAATAACAAAGATCAAGAATTGATCATCGGAAAATATAAAGACACTTTTCAGCCAATAGTGCGAAGTATGGAACTTGCCGGATGAAACTGATATCACTCCTGATCCGTAAAACTTCTGAAGCAAGGTAGAATTGAATACTGTAACGTGATCATGTTCAACTTAAGATTGCTCTTGTTCATTGCTTTGGTAGCAAACGCCTCCTGCCAAAAAGCGGAATTGATAGAAAGCAGCCCTGACCTCAGACGATTTGAAGTCAAAACGCTGGCCGCCAATCTCAACGAACCGATGGAGCTGGATTTCTTGCCGGACGAACGTATTCTGCTTATCGAGCGGCCGGGATGGGTCAAATTATATGATCCCCAGACTGAAATTATCCAGGTTTGTGGTGAAATTCCAGTTCACCATCATTCTGAAAATGGCTTGCTCGGCCTTGCAATAGATCCAGACTTCGAGATTAACAAGTGGATCTATCTATTCTACACCGATCCGGTTCGCAAGGCCTATCAACACATCAGCCGGTTTGTTTTTGATGGAGACAGTATTCATCTCCAAAGCGAAAAGCGGCTGTTGGAATTCTATATTGATTGGGAGAATTGCTGTCATTTTGGTGGGGCTCTTGATTTCGGTCCGGACGGACTGCTTTACATCAGTACCGGTGATAACACCGGTGGGACAGATTCCGCTCCGATCGACGAACGCGATGGGCACAGCATGGGAGACGCTCAACGAACCTCGTCGAATACCAGGGACCTCCGGGGGAAAATACTGCGGATAAAGCCGGAGCCCGATGGCAAATATTCAATCCCGGAAGGAAACCTTTTCGCACCCGGCGACACTCTTGGCCTTCCGGAAATCTATGTGATGGGTGTTCGCAATCCCTGGAAAATGAAAGTGGATCCGGGCACTGGCTGGTTATACTGGGGAGAGGTTGGGCCCAATCCTGGTTTGGCCATTCCTGAACGCGGACCCGTAAGTTATGAGGAAATCAACCAGGCCAGGGAAGCCGGAAATTTTGGCTGGCCATATATCATCGCCGATAATAAGCCTTACCGAGATTTTGATTACAACACCGGTGAAATTGGTCCCTACTACGATCCAAAAAATCTCATCAACAACAGTCCGAATAATACCGGATATCAAGAGTTGCCTCCGGCTCGAAAAGCCTTGATTTGGTATCCAAATCTGCAATCGGACAGTTTCCCGCTCACCGGTGAAGGTGGAGGGTCGGTGGTGGTGGGACCGGTTTACCACCATCCCGGGAGGCATCACACTACGGCCCTTCCCCATTACTACGATAAGATGCTTTTCATGGGAGAATGGATGCGTAGCTGGCTTCGGGCAGTTCGGCTCAGTGAAGATGGTAAGTTCCAAAGTATGGAGAGCTTCCTACCCGATTCGACCTTCAGAAAGCCCATTGACCTAACATTTGGTCCGGATGGCTGCCTCTATGTTCTTGACTATGGGAGCAATTGGTATGTGCATAACCGGGATGCCAAGTTGACCCGGATATCTTATAACCAGGGTAACCGTGCTCCCACCGCAAAAGCGAGGGTCAGTCCTTTGCAAGCTGCTGTTCCGGCTACCATTACTTGCGATGCTTCGGATTCCGAAGATGCAGATGGCGATTCATTATCATATCGATGGGAAGTGCCAGTTCTTGGTGAGCAAAAAGAGGGAATGGCAACCAGTTTTTCCATAGAAAATCCAGGTGATTATCAGGTTGTTCTCCATATCAGCGATCCACATGGATTAACCGATAGTGACACAACAAACTTGTACTTGGGAAACGCCCCTCCCCGGATCCTTGCAACCTTGTATAATCACTCCTTTTATGAGCCGGGCATGACGATTGAGTATGATCTACAGGTGCAAGATGCAGAGGATGGAAGTTCTGTAGAAGGCTCAATACCATCTGATGCCCTGGAGGTTGATATTCGTTTCTTAAGTGAAGGCACTGATCTGAACATGCTGCGAAAGTCTTCCGTTTTTCGGGATCCCTACATCGAATTCTTGGAGGGTAAAAAGCTTTTGGAATCAAGCGACTGCCTGGCCTGCCACCATGTGCGCGACACATCAGTAGGGCCCTCACTAGAATCTATTGCAAAACGTTACAAGGATAATCCCAATATCAAGCCCTATCTCTCGCTGAAAATAGCAGAAGGAGGTATCGGGGCCTGGGGAGACAAATGGATGAGCGCTCACCCTCAACATAGCCCGACTGAAATCGAGCAAATGGCAGATTATATTCTATCTCTCAGCGACCTGCCCCGGTACAGCCCTGGATCCAACAGTGGAGTGGTCCATATTCCACCTTTAGAGGAAGATTATCTGCTGATCTCCAGCCGGTATCTCGACCAGGGAAGCAACGGAGTTGCTCCCATAGAGACACTGAATCAAATCGTGCTCCGGCCCTATCTCCTCCATGCCACCCGTCATGACCTGGCATACCGGGTGGTGCCAAAGCCATATAATGACATGGGAGGAATGTTCGCAGAGATAGCCTTGAATGGCTCATACATTGG
>JAHELJ010000028.1:6221-48045 GCA_024644235.1 Lewinellaceae bacterium | reverse complement strand
GGTGGCGAAACCTGGGAAGTCATTGAGGAGGGAATTCGGCTGGAAAGGCTCGATTACGTTTGGAAAGCTCCTGATGTGGAATCCTCCCGGATGATGGTACAGATCGTCCAAGACAACGACATCATGCCTGATTATTCCGACTACAGCGACACCTTTACCATCACATCAGAACAATTGACACCAGTGTATGATCTCCCCACTTCTTCCTTCCGGCTTTCTACCTTTCCCACACCAACCAACGGTAGGTTGAACATCGATCTCGTACTATTAGAATATCAAATGATACATTTGGATATTATGAATACTAGTGGTCAGAAGGTCGATGAGATTCTAACCGGGGAAAAATTCCAGCAGGGAGAATATAGATTATACCGTGATTTGAGTCAGCTCAAACCTGGATTGTATTTCCTCAGGATAGAGATTGACGGATTGTCTTTTTCCCGGCCGATCCTATACCTTCCCTGATCAACATAGTCGTAATGGAATACCAAACTAGAGTGCATTCCTGGTTCATCAATTTTACTACTTCATGACAAGGACTCGGGTCGGCATTGTTGGGCTAGGAAGACTGGGTAGGGAGTATGCGATCAATCTTCATTCTCGTATTGAAAGGGTAGAATTGGTTGCTGCCTGTAGCATCAATCCTGAAGAATTGGAATTCGCAGAAAGTGACTTGGCCATCCCGGTTTTTTCGGACTTAGATATCATGCTTCAGAAAGTCGAAATGGATGCATTATTTGTGATCAGCTCGACGAGCATGCATGCCGGACAAATCATCAAAGGTCTTCAAGCCGGTCTACACGTTTTCTCTGAGAAACCCCTTGCTATCACCGTGGAAGAATGCAGAAAAGTCGAGGAAATTGCAAAACAACATCCGGATCAGATCGCAGTAGTAGGTTTCGTGCGAAGGTTTGACCAGAGTTACCAATATGCCAAACGAAAGATTGACCAGGGAGCAATTGGCAAACCTTTCCTGATACGTTCACAGACAGTTGATAAGGACACCATTGCCGATTGGCAAATTAAATATGTACTGCAAAGTGGAGGAATCTTTCACGACTTCAATGTACATGATATCGATCTGGCCCGATGGTTCCTGGCTTCGGAAATCGAGACAGTCTGGTCCATCGGCGATGCGTACAAATATCCGGCTTTTGCTGAAGTGGGAGACGCCGACAACGTTATGTCGACCTGTCGCCTTGCCAACGGAACCATGGCCGTGATCAATGCAGGAAGAACTGCCACCCACGGACATGACACCTTTACAGAGATCGTCGGTACCGAAGGAAGTATACTGATTGGCAGACCAGCGCAGAAGCACCTGGTAGAGATCTATGACAAACACGGATCTCGTAGGGAATGGATCGAAGTATTTTGGGATCGATTTTCAGATGCATTCCTCACCATGACTAAAGATTTCATAGAATGTATTCAAGCAGGTAAAAAACCCGAACTCACCTTGAATGATGCCACGCAAGTTACGCGAGTAGCTATTGCGTTTACCGAATCCTTTCAACAAGGGAAACTCATTCATCTGGACTAGGATTTAGAGATCAAAAACAATAGCATGATTGCCCCATCCATAGCTGGCATTGATAAAATGGGTTTCCCCGCGATCTAATTCGCCGTATCCCTCGTGAACATGACCAAATACATGCACCTTGGGACGAATCCGTGTAAAGGCATCCAGCAGATCTTTACATCCGACCTCGAGACCGGAAGAGGTCCGATCGAGTATCCCAGCAGGAGGACCATGAGTGACCAGTATATCCACTTCTGTAGGAATCAGATCCCAATGTTGCATAATCTCTTCTCCCCTTTCCCGGTTAAATACCCCAACAAAGTTTGGAACCACTGGGGAACCATGAAACAACAACCCCTGCAGATTGACTGACTGATCGATCAGACACCTTATCCCTGACATCTGAGCGAGATAAGTATCTGGATCTCGTTCAATGGCATAGTCCATATTTCCAGGCACAAATATTTTATGCTCAAAAGGCAGATTCACCATCCACTTTATGAAATCTTCCAATTCTCCGGGCCTCCCATTAGAAGCATCTCCCGCATGGATGAATAGATCGCCATCTGGTAAGGAAAGCTTTCGGTGCTGCCCATGAGTATCGGATATGGAGACAATTCTCATCTGATCTTTTAGAGATGTATCTGGTTTTAAAGATGAAAGAATTTAACTTTCGTTGATGATCTTTAGAATTTTTTCCATACTCATCCTTACATGTTCAGCATTGACGGCACTCTCTCAATCTGAAACTTTCAAATCTGATCATACAGCAACGATCCAACCTTGCTCCGAATATCCGGGCTATTGGATGTATAAGGGAAGACCTCTGCTTTTGCTGGGAGGATCAAATGAGGACAATCTATTTCAAGATCCCTCTTTGACTAACCAACTCAACAAACTCCAAGCAGCCGGTGGTAATTATGTGCGGTGTACAATGTCATCCCGTGATCCAGGTGATGTCTGGGCTTTCTACTATAACGACACAGTTGCTCTCTATGACCTCGACCGCTGGAATGATGCATATTGGGACCGATTTGGCTTTTTCCTCGAAGAAACATTTAGAAGGGATATAATCGTGCAGATCGAACTGTGGGCAACTTTCGATTTCTATCGTGAAAACTGGGGTGTCAATCCCTTCAATCCAAAAAACAACCTAAACTATAGCCCTGATCGAGTGAAACTTCCTACAACTATTTCCACCCATCCGATCTACAGGGACAATCCATTTTTCTGGTCAGTACCCAATGCCGATAATAACATCAGATTGCTGGAGTACCAGCAAGCATTCATAGACAAAGTTCTTTCCTATACACTTCCCTATCCCCACATATTGTATTGCATCGACAATGAAACCTCAGTGACTGCTTCCTGGGGAGCCTTTTGGTCGTCATATATTAAGAAGATAGCCTCCGAAAAAGGCAAAACGATATATGCGACTGAAATGTGGGATCCTTGGGATCTAAATCACCTAACTCACCGTGAAACATTCGATCAACCTGATCTTTATGATTTCGTGGAAATTTCACAAAACAATCATCAGATCGGAGTAGACCACTGGCGTAATGGACTGAAACAAATCAATAGATTACGCGGTCGGGGTGATCTTCGGCCATTCACGAGTGTAAAGGTCTATGGAGGTGAAGAAGGAGGCCATGGTGGAGGAGCTCAAAATGGCATAGAGAGCTTTGTCAGGAATGCTTTTTTGGGAGTCTCCGCTGTTCGCTTTCATCGGCCTCCGCATGGTTTGGGCATAAATGATACCGCATCAAATGTTATAAAAAGCCTGCGACTCCTGGTCGACAGCACGGATTTTTTAAGGGCTTTAACTGTAGATCATCACAATCTTAGTGACGGTCTGAATGTGGCTTACGAGCGTACCCTACTGGATAAAACGAGGATTCTATACTTCCCAAACGGAGGTACCTATCGATTAAACAGTCAGGGACAGTGGAATCTGCGGGTCATCAAGCTATTGTCTTCGGAGTGGCTGGATGGTGGAATTCAATCGCTCGAAGAGTTGTCCTCTGATACATCTCATATGATCTTCATACTGGGGTCGACAGACTAATACTCCATTGAGCTTTCAGCATAGAATAAGACAAACCAATGATCATCTCGATCAGCCGGTAGCTTAACACCTTATCATCATGGAATGATGAATTGGAAATATATCTATATATAAACTTCTCAAGATCAATACATTACTAGGCAATCATGAAAACCTCAAAACAATAGTAGCCATAAGACTCAATTAGAGAAATATTATTTCAAAAAGTGAGTCCCTTCCCATTTTTTTTTAATTTAAGTTCTGTTTGGCAACCCTAAAGTCGAAGATCAGATGAACTGCGCGAGCCTTGAAACGCAGGAAAGCCAGCAGATACCATGTAATTCTTTAAACAATCTACTGTCATATGATTCGAAATTACCTATTCATTTTGTTCCTCGTGGCAAGCTGCAGCCTTGCAAATGGCCAGCAGCAATTGAGGGGCACGGTGACCAATGCAGAGGATGGTGAAGCCCTGATTGGGGTGACCGTTCTTGAAAAAGGCACCAACAATGGTACCGTTACTGACTTCGATGGTGCCTACGAAATTACAGTAGCCCCAGATGCCGTTCTGCAGTTTACCTATACAGGTTTTACTGCCGTAGAAATGGCTGTGGAAGGTCAGAGCGAACTGAATGTTCTGATGACGCCCGGGGTTGCCTTGGATGAGGTAGTGGTTACTGCCTTAGGAATTGAGAGGGACAAGAAAGCTCTCAACTATTCAGTGACAGAAGTCTCCGGTGAGGGATTTCAGGAAGCTCGAGAAATCAATGTGGCCAATGCGCTTTCAGGAAAAGTTGCAGGGGTGAATGTAAGTAGTGTTGCCTCCGGAGTAGCCGGGTCAACCCGGGTGATCATCCGGGGAAGCACATCCCTCGGGGGAAATAATCAGCCCCTATATGTAGTTGATGGTGTTCCGTTGGATAATTCCGGATTTGGACAGGCGGGACTCTGGGGTGGTTCAGATGAGGGAGATGGTATCTCCAGCGTCAATCCAGACGACATTGAAACCATCAGTGTCCTGAAAGGAGCCAATGCCGCTGCTCTCTATGGATCCAGGGCTTCAAACGGAGTGATCCTGATCACCACGAAATCAGGCAGATCTCGTAAAGGCATTGGAATTGAAGTAAACTCCAACTTTGTGGCGGAAGAGTACATTAATCATTTCGATTTTCAGGAAGAGTTTGGTCATGGTCGTGAGGGACGAGCCCCAAGCACCCCTGAGGAAGCTTGGAACTTCGGTAACAATAGCATGTGGGGATCAAGACTCGATGGGAGTTCCGTCCCACAGTTTGACGGAGTTAGCAGGCCATATACTTTCCAAACCTATAACAATCTTGATCGATTTTACAAAACCGGTACAACCTGGACGAATACCATTGGATTCACTGGTGGTAATGAAGATCATCAAGTTCGCCTGAACTTCTCTGATCTGAGAAGTAAGGCCATTACGCCCAATCAGAGTTTTGATCGGCAGAATGTGAGTCTTTCATATAGAGGTAACTATGGAGACCGGGTCACCATAACCAGTAAGATTTTGTATTCACATGAATTTGCGGATAACCGCGCACGAATCGCTGACTCACCTGGAAATGCTTTTCAAGGGTTGATCACACTTCCCGTAAACTACAACATTGATGATCTAAGGGGAAATCCGGACAAGTTGGGGACTGTATCTGAAGATTTCATCCCTCCGGACGGCAAACTACCTGGTGAAGAGCTTCAGATTTCCACAAACCTATGGAATCAGAATCCATGGTTTGCGGCATATCAATTCAGCAATGACGACACCCGCGACCGCATCATTACTTCTAATGTTGCCCGATTCGATGTCACTGACTTTCTGTACGTACAAGGTCGGTTCAGCATGGACTGGTACACACGCCGGGAAAGCGATATTACACCATTTGGTACGGGATATCAACGAAGGGGAAGTATGCAAGAGAGAGAAAGAAGGATCAGAGAGATCAATCTTGAGGGTCTGATTGGATTTAACGACCGATATGGCGACATTTCGGTAGACGCCTTTGCGGGCGGTAATCGTATGCGACGTTCCAGTGAAACTCTTGCCTTGACGGGTAGCTCATTCAACATTCCGTTTTTTCATACTATTTCGAATCTAGCCAACCGGTCTGTAGGTTATGGTTTGGGTGAGGAAGGTATTAACTCTGTATTTGGATCAGCAACCATAGGATTTAGAGACTTCATTTATGTCACAGGTACCGCCAGAAATGACTGGTTCTCTACCTTGAATCCAGAGACGAACGATATTCTCTATCCATCGGTCGGTGCTAGTTTGATCTTTACCGAGCTCCTTGATATGTCCGCTAACAGTGCTCTCACTTTCGGAAAGTTCAGGGCGTCGTGGGCGCAGGTAGGTGGAGATACCGATCCATATCGCCTAAGTTTAACATATGGACTAACCGATGGACACCTCGGACTGCCGACCGCGAATATTCAACAAAGTTCCATTCCAAATGCTTTGTTGAAACCACTAACATCTACAGAGTTTGAAATTGGTTTTGATCTGCGATTCTTTAACAACCGATTGGGAGTCGATTTCACTTATTATAACCAGGAGACGACAGACGATATCTTGAATGCTTCGATTGCCGAGAGCTCAGGATTTAGCTCTACCACGATCAACATTGGAGAGATCAAGAACAACGGAATCGAATTATTGTTAACTGGAACTCCGATTCAGAAAACGGATTTTTCTTGGGATATCAACCTGAATTTAGCGATTAATGATAGTGAAGTAGTAACCCTTTCGGAGGGCATTGATCAGATCAGGGTGGATGGCAACCTTGGCCAACCACGAACGCGGTGGGCCTTTATCGACCATGTGGTCGGCGAACCATTCGGTTCGATCACTGGATTCACCCAGCAGATGGTCAATGGAGTACCTGTTTTTAACCCAGACAATGGACAACCGGTAAGGACAACGGTTACTTCTTTACTGGGCAATGGAGTACATAAATTCACTGGAGGGCTGAACAACAGCTTCAATTACAAGAATTTCTATTTCGACTTTCTCATTGATGTGAAAACGGGTGGAGAAATCTATTCAGGAACCAATGTCCGACTCTTCGGATCGGGACTACACAAGCAAACTACCGAGCAGTGGAGTGCTCCTGGAGTGGAAGCTAATGGAAGGGAATCAGTTGTAGTAACAGGTGTTGATCCCGAGGGGAACTCTTTTACAAAGTCTCTGACTGCTGAAGAAATTCCAGGCTTTTATAGTGCTTATTCACAACTTTCGGATCGGTTTATCCGGGATGCTGCTTTTGCAAAATTCAGGCAGGTGAGTCTGGGATATAATTTCCCATCCAGCATTCTGGACAATACTCCGATTCATACAGCACGATTGTCATTTGTTGCCAGGAATCTGTTTGTGATTTACGACGATATAGAAAATGTGGATGCGGAATCGACCTACCACAATTCGAATGCGCAGGGACTGGACTATTACGGCATCCCTCAGAATCGGTCGTTTGGATTTAATCTGAAGCTTGGCTTCTAATCAAAAAGTCGAAAGAATTATGAAACAACCATATAGAATATTAATACTAGGATTGCTTTTCATGGTGCCCCTCGTAAGTTGCGACACTGACGAGTTGGTGCAACTGAACGTCAATCCAACTGCTGCAAACGATCTTGACTGGAAGTTCATCTTTACTACGGGTCAAGTGTGGACAGCAGAAAATCGCTATGTGAACGGCCGGGTACACCTAAACCTTGCCGGTGGGCTGATTCAGCAAATGGCTACGATGCAGATCGGAGGCGAAAGAGGAGCGGGAGACAAGTATTATCGTCACCTGGACAGTTTCAATGCCTACATGGATCGCGTTTACGAAACGGCGTTGAAACCCCTGGCTGAGGTGATCCGCCAAACGGGTCCGGATGGACTAAACCCAACCTGGACGAATTTACATCACATGGCACAGGTAGCTTACATTCTACCCATGCACATCATGACCGATTTGTATGGAAATGTACCTTACTCTGAGGCCAATCGAGGTGTTGAGCAATTGTTCTTCCCTGTCTTCGATAATCAGGAATCGATCTACAAGGATATGCTGGCTAAATTGCAGACTGCCGCTGGTGCCATTGGTACAGGGCCTGATGAGGTTGGTTCTGCTGACATCTACTACGACGGTGATTTTTCCAAGTGGAAGAAGCTGGCTAACTCGCTGATGCTGAGATTGGCCATGCGTATCTCGAATGTTGATCCAGGTACTGCCCAGCAGTTTGTGCAGAGTGCCATCTCAGGTGGTGTGATGACCAGTAATGATGACCTCTGCCGGGTACCCATGGCAGCTGGCCCGAGTCAGTGGTTCAATCAAAACGGCTTGTCCAGAGCAATGATACCCGACGATTGGGGAGCAAATAATATGCTCAGCAAGACTCTGGTTGATTGGTTACAGGAAAACAATGATCCGCGATTGCGTATTTGGTCCGTGAGGGGTGTTTGGGGAGGGCCATACTTGACTGATGCCGCAGATCAGATCGGTATGCCGAATGGTTTTGACACCGAAACCCTGAGGGAATGGGTACTGGAACAGACCGGTGTAGACAAGCCAGTCGAGCGTGAACTCGATTTTTCCAGACTCAACCCGCTATTGCTTGATGTGGATGATCCATTTATTTTAATGACGCACGCTGAAGTAGAATTCCTATTGGCCGAAGCTGCTGTAAAAGGCTGGCATAGTGGTGATGCAGCTCAACATTACGCCAATGGAGTAAGGTCTGCCATGCAACAGTGGACAATGTTTGATGAATCTTTTGAGGTGACTGATGAGGAGGTGGATGCCTATCTCGCAGCCAATCCTTTTGACGGCAGCGAAGAAATGATTGGGCAGCAACATTGGGCTTCCAATTTCATGCAGTGGTATGAAGCCTATAGCA
This sequence comes from Lewinellaceae bacterium, assembly GCA_024644235.1. GTDB lineage: Bacteria > Bacteroidota > Bacteroidia > Chitinophagales > Saprospiraceae > JAHELJ01. Next base: position 39,571 of record JAHELJ010000028.1, on the reverse strand, counting down.
ATTGGAGGCGTACTGGTTATCCAACCCTTTCACCAGTCAACTATCCTGGCAATGTCTCCGGAGGCACCATATTCCGCAGAATAGAATACAATACTGTTGAAGCAGCAACGAACCCAAATCTGCAATCAGGTGGTACGTTGCCTGATGACGTGAAAACACGAATGTGGTGGGATGTGAATTAATTGAAAGAATTTAAGACTGATATACATAGCGGTACTGGCCCGGCCAGTGCCGCTTTTTTATGTCGAGCTTAAGAGCTTCTCTTTGGATGCCTGGGATTGATCATCAATTTTGTTCCCATTTAATGGCACCTACGATGCCACAAAAATTAATCATACTTGTAGATCCAAGTATATATTAAGCATCCGACTTTGAAAAAACACCATTAATAGCAGGTATATGGCGTCCGTGGGTAATTGTATTTTTCCAGCTTCTATGTAAATTGAATCTGAATGATCACATCGTTCTTCAATCGATTTCATTTTTATGGCATTCTGGTAATGCTGGCAATATCTCCAGCCTGCGATTCGAACCAGGAGGCAGATAACAGCACCAGTACGACACAAACCTACTTTAAGCTGCTGGATTCCGTGGCTACCCAGGTGGGATTTGTTAACCGGGTTGAAGATCAAGATGAATTTAATGTTCTTACTTATCGAAATTTCTATAACGGTGGAGGAGTCGCAATTGGTGATATCAACAATGATGGTCTTCCTGATCTCTACTTCACAGCGAATCTAGATAAGAACCGATTGTATCTAAATACAGGAGACCTCACTTTCGAAGACATTACTACTAAGGCTGGGGTAGCAGGAACCCGGGCTTGGAGTACAGGTGTAATTATGGCTGATGTAAATGGAGATGGATGGCTGGATATCTACGTCAGTAATTCAGGAGATGTTCAGGGTGACAACAAAGAAAATGAGCTCTTTATCAACAATCGGGATCTTACGTTTCGAGAGGCTGCCAAGGAATGGGGCCTTGACAACAATGGGTACTCAACAACCGCAGGGTTCTTTGATTATGACCTAGACGGTGATCTCGACTGTTATCTCCTCAACAATAGTTTCAAAGATCCCAGTCGCATCGAACTTTTTAGAAGCATGCGAGACAAACCTGATGAATTGGGGGGCGATAAACTCTATCGCAATGATGGATCAACTTTTACTGATGTGACTATTGAAGCTGGCATCTACAGCAGTGAAATCGGATTTGGTCTGGGCGCCGCTATTGGAGACTTGAACCTTGATGGCTATCCGGATATCTACGTTAGTAATGATTTTTGGGAACGTGACTATTTATACCTGAATCAAGGTGATGGCACCTTCTCTGAAGAATTGATCGACCGGATTGACTTCTGTTCCATTTCGAGTATGGGTGGTGATATTGCTGATGTCAATAATGATGGTTTTCCCGAAATCATTTCGACCGATATGCTGGCTACAGATAATTACCGGCTCAAAGCGATGTCCGCCTTTGACCCTTACCATCTCGAAAATCTAAAGTATCGCGCCAATTATCACTATCAAATTGGACAAAATTGTTTACATCTTAATGATGGACAGGCCAATTTTCAAGAGGTAGGTATGCTTTCGGGAGTGGCCGCTACGGATTGGAGCTGGGGAGCGCTCTTTTTTGATTTTAATAATAATGGAAGGAAAGATCTGTTTGTCAGTAATGGTATCCAACGTGATCTTATGTATATGGATTTTCGCGACTTTCTGGTGGACAATGCCATTTACAATAAGATCGCCACCGGGGCTGAAATAGATTACCCATCTATCATCAGCCAAATGCCGTCCAATCCGATTTCCAACTTCGCGCTCATCAATGAAGATGGAATACACTTCAGCAACTTTGCAGCGGACCTGGGTCTGGCACAACCTTCCTTCAGCAATGGATCTGCTTACGGAGATCTAGATAATGATGGCGATCTCGACCTAGTCGTAAACAATGTCAATATGCCTGCTTTCATCTACCAGAATCAGGCGGAGAATACAGGCAATCAATTCATAAAAATCAAGTTCCAAGGCTACGGCCAAAATCCATTTGGGATTGGAGCTAAAGTCGAGCTGATCAGCGCTTCAGAAAGGCAAGTCTATGAGAATTTCAATACCAGAGGTTTTCAGAGCAGTATCGAGCCTCAGCTCTGCATTGGATTGGGACAAAACAAACGAGTTGATGAATTGACCGTAACGTGGCCCGATGGCAAGCTTCAAAAGCTAAGCAACATCCCCGTTGGAGAAGTATTAATCCTAGATCATAAAAATGCGGCGACACCTCCTCCAGCACAGGATCAAAAGAATACCGAATCCATCTTTGTCGATGTAACCAATGAGCTCTTTGACGATAATGCACGCCACACTGAAAATCTTTACAACGACTTTGACCATGAAGTCTTGTTGTTCCGGATGTTATCCACAGAAGGCCCTAAATTGATTAAGGGAGATATCAACGGTGATGGTCTGACAGATTTCATTCTACCAGGGGCACATCAGGATGCTGATAAACTGTTTCTCCAGAACACAACAGGTCAGTTTGAATTGCTGCCAAATGCAGATTTCGAAGGAACCAAGGTTTTTGAAACCACTTGTGGAGCACTGTTTGATCATGACCAGGATGGTGATCTTGATCTGGTGCTTGGATCAGGAGGAAACGAATCGCGTTTGGGAAATGAGTTCTTTGCGCTTCGTTATTTTGAAAACGAAGGTGCCGGGAATTTCAAATTGAATCAGTCTGAGATCCCGCAGATCTTAGGAAATTTCTCATGCATAGTTGCAGAGGATTTTGATGAGGATGGTGACATAGATTTGTTTGTTGGAGCCCGTACTATACCGGGCAATTATGGATTGCCACCTAGAAACTATCTGCTAATCAGGGAGTCAACGGGCTGGAGGGATGGTACGGATGATCGATTGTCCGGAGCCGGCATGATCACCGATGCGGCCTGGGCCGATGTTGACGGAGATGACGACAAAGATCTCATCATTGTGGGGGACTGGATGGCTGTTCAAATCTTCAAGAACTATGCACCTGACAGGCTTTTATTTCATTCTTCCCTGCCCGATAGCGAAGGCTGGTGGAACACACTTGCAGTAAAGGATCTGGACGGTGATGGCCACTCTGACATTGTTGCAGGTAATTGGGGATTAAATTCCAAGTTCAAGGCGACACCTCAGGAACCACTGACTATGTTTGTGAATGATTTTGATCAAAATGGCAAGAGCGAATTCATTATCAATTGGCATCCCCCTGCCGACCAGCAAGCATATCCGTTCGCGACTAAAATGGAATTGACAGAGCAGCTGCCGAATTTGCGTAAATCTGTATTGAAGTATGAGCAATACGCTTCGCAGCAGTACGAAGACCTATTTTCACCTGAGATCAGAGCCTCTTCTATTCCGTACCGTTGCATAGATCTGCAGTCCTCCATTTTTTGGAATGAGGGAGAGTCATGGCAAAAGCAGTCTCTACCCTGGCAAGCTCAGGTAGCACCGGTTTTCGCCATTGAAATAGCCGATTTCGACAAGAATGGTTACCAGGACATCTGGATGGGTGGCAATTTCTACGCCTTAAAGCCACAAGTGGGCCGCTGCAGTGCCGGCCGCGGGGTCCTATTACAAAACCTGGATGGACGAAATTTCGAAGCGCTTTACCCTGGCAGCTCTGGCATAAGTGTTATGGGAGAAGTTCGTGATGCTTCTTTCATAGAATCGAGTTCCGGCCCAGTCTTCGTCGTTGCAAGGAATAATAATTCGCTCTTGGCTTTCCGACCCAAAAGAGAAGGTCAAGTCATCGAACAATAGCTTAGATTTCGCCTGATTGAGAAAGGATCAAATCGATCCCTAGCCCTCCTATTTTTCCTGCAACCCATATTTAGTTTTGAGTATTTATCATGTTTTAACATCTTATCTACATATGTGTTTTTGCTTTGAGACTGCAAATAACAGTAGTTGTGGCATGTACTTTACCTGCCGGTCATAGATGATTCTAGTCATCACCACCATCTCTCAAGCAGACTTTATCGACATGCTGTCGTTCTAGCTCAAATCGGGGTTGAATCCACTAATGTCAGCCTATAAATTACATTGTTAATTCATTGATATTCAACTATTTAAATAAGTAGTTCAAGATCACAAAATTTAACAGCAATCAATATCGAATTTTCATAAATTGCCTTGTTTTCGCGAAGGGAATGATCGGTCTGGCAGGGCGAATCCAATCTGTGTTCTGCTTTTACAATTTCTACTGATATGGTCGAGATTCATTCATTTTTCACTAAGTAACAATCTACTGTCTAATGAAGCGAAATTATCTTCTGATTTTGCTCTTAACGGCTTGCTGCAATTATGTAATTGCTCAGCAGGTTGTGAGGGGCACGGTGACCAACACTGAAGACGGAGAACCCCTGATAGGAGTGACCGTTCTTGAGAAGGGAACCAACAATGGTACCGTCACCAATTTTGATGGCACCTATCAAATTACCGTTGCCGAGGGGGCAACAATTCAATTCTCCTACACGGGATTCACCCAAGTCGAGAAGTTGGCCACTGGCGGCGAGCTCAACCTGATGATGACTCCTGGTGTGGCGTTGGAAGAAGTCGTAGTAACCGCCCTCGGTGTAGAAAGGGAAAAGAAAGCCCTCAACTACTCAGTCACTGAAGTGGGGGGTGAGAACTTCCAGGAAGCACGAGAAGTAAACATTGCCAATGCGCTTAGTGGCCGGGTGGCTGGAGTAAACGTAAGTAACATCGCCTCCGGGCCGGCCGGATCCTCCCGGATCATCATCCGGGGAAATGCCTCTCTCGAGGGCAACAATCAACCGTTGTATGTAATAGACGGCATTCCTATGGATAACTCAGGTTTCGGACAAGCCGGAATCTGGGGAGGTCGAGATGAAGGTGATGGTTTATCCAGCATCAACCCAGATGATATACAATCAATTACGGTGCTGAAGGGAGCTAATGCCGCAGCGCTCTATGGATCTCGGGCAGCCAATGGTGTGATAAATATTACTACCAAAAGAGGAACTGCCCGACAAGGCCTTGGTGTTGAAGTGAGATCAAACTTTACATTTGATCAGGTAAATGATCTGAGGGAATACCAAACCGAATTTGGTCAAGGAAACTATGTCCTTTCCGATCCCAGTAACCCAGAGTCACCACGAATTGCTGTTGCACCCCGGACGCAGCAAGAAGGAACCGGTTGGAACACCACCTCCTGGGGTCCCCGACTTGGATCAGGTAACTTCGTGGCATTTGATGGCATCAGCCGGCCTTATGTCGATGCTGGCGATAACTATCCCCGGTTTTATCGCACCGGTAGTTCTTTGACAAATAGTGTGGCGCTGACCGGAGGCTCCGAAACGCAGACCTTCCGTTTTTCCGTTGCTCATCTGCAGAACGAGTCGATCGTTCCAAACTCCGGTTTTGACAGGACGAATGTCTCGATGTCAACCAACGGACGCTTTGGAGACCGCATTACCTTAAGTGCCAAGATTCTGTATTCGCACGAAGAGGCCCGCAATCGACCTTATTTGTCCGATTCTCCCGCAAATGGAATTCTGGCGATGTATTATGTACCCACAAACTCGAACATCGACTGGTACCGTGGTGATGAGAAAAAATTGGGCGCTGTACCTTTAAGTGCAGACGCAACAAGCCTCTCAATCTGGGAGAAATCTCCGGGTGAGGAACTACCCGCTGGCCAGCACAACTGGCACCAGAATCCCTGGTGGACTTCCTACCAATTTGATAATGATGATACTAGAGACCGGTTCATTTCATCAGCTCAATTGCGATTTGATATTACGGACTGGCTCTATCTCCAAGGTCGTGCCGGTCTGGACTGGTATACCAGGAGAGAAACCGACCTGGTACCCCAGGGAACTTCCTATCAGCGGGGAGGTAGCCTGAGTGAAGGGGAAGACCGCAACCGGGAAATTAACTACGAATGGATCCTGGGATTTGACAACATGTTTGATAAGATCAGTGTCAATGCTTTTGTGGGAGGTAATTACATGCGACGATTCAGTGAGAACATAGATGCCAATGGCCGAGGCTTCAACGTGCCGTTCTTCCAGGCCATCAACAATGCCGTTGAGCGCAATTTTGGCTACGGTTTCAATGAATCGGGTATCAATTCATTATTTGGTTCCGTAGAGGTCGGTTACAACCGTTACCTGTATTTGACAGCTACCGCTCGACAAGACTGGTTCTCAGTGTTGAATCCCGAATTCAACAACATCCTGTATCCCTCCGTCGGACTTAGCTTCGTCTTTACTGATGCCTTCAACAACATGCCTGATGTACTGAGCTTTGGTAAGGTCAGAGCATCATGGGCCCAGGTAGGAAGCGTTACAATTAGTCCATATTCAACCAACTTGACCTACTCGTTGAAGCAATCACACTTGGGCTATACGTTAGCATCCTTCTCTTCAGCCGGTGGAAACAATGGAGTCATACCTAACCCGGAGATCCAACCATTGACATCTACAGAGTGGGAATTTGGCGTTGATTTACGTTTTCTTCAAAACCGGCTGGGTCTGGACGTGACTTATTATAATGCTAAGACCACGGAGGACATTCTGAATGCAACTATTTCGAGAGCTTCCGGTTTTGGTCGCACCACAGTCAACCTGGGTGAAATGCGAAATAGCGGTATCGAAATTCTTTTGACTGGCAATCCGATCCGCAGTGATCTGCGTTGGGATGTGTCTTTTAACATCGCCAAGAATGACAACGAGGTGGTTTCCCTGATCGAAGGAACTGATGAATTGGTGATTGAGGAACCGCGGACAAGAACGGTGTTTACTAAACACATCGTGGGCTATCCGTTTGGAATGATCACCGGACTGGTACAAAAAAGAGCGCCCAATGGTCAATTGGTTTTTGATCCCACCAATGGTTCACCTATTCAATCTGACGAATATGAAATCATTGGTAACGGTATCGCTGACTGGACTGGCGGCATCAACAACGCATTTAGTTACAAGAACTTTCATCTTGACTTCCTGATAGACTTTAAAATTGGAGGTGACATCTACTCCGGCACCAATGTCCGGCTGACTCAGACCGGATTAACTGAGGTGACATTGCAGGGAAGAGAAGGCAAAGATCCGATCTCTGTAAGTGGAGTTGCCCAAACTGGTACCAACGCAGATGGTTCGCCCATCTACGAACCCTTTAGCAAGACGCTGACTCCTTCGGAGGCGGCTGCCTACTGGGGTGCAACGGGAAGCCGGGTACAGGACTTTTTTACCTATGATGCCTCTTTCTCCAAGCTACGCCAGGTGTCTCTTGGGTACAATTTCCCGAGTTCAATGTTGCAAAACACACCGATTCAGAATCTTCGATTGTCCTTTGTTGGTCGAAATTTGGCCATTCTGCACAAGAACACACCAAACATCGATCCCGAATCGAGCTATAACAATAATAATGGTGGACAAGGTCTAGACTATTTTGGATTCCCGGCAACCCGTAGCTATGGATTTGATTTGAAAGTGGATTTCTAGATCTAAAAATGTTGAAAAATGAAAATGAAATATTCTTATAAATTGCTGTTGAGCGCACTAGCGTTGGCTCTGTTATTGCCAAGCTGTGACACGGATGAACTACACGATCTCAACATAAATCCGCAGGCGGTCAATGAAATAGATCTCAATTATCTTTTCTCTGCTGCCGAGTTAGGAATAGCCTCCAATGGATCTTCCGGTGACAACCGCTACATTGATTGGCGTACCAATATCGGCCTCTGTGCCTGTGCGATTCAACATCTGGCGACTACCGGTAGTATTTCCGCTAATGGGAACTTCTATACCCATAATGAGGAAACCTCCGCAGCGCCTTTTGATTTTACCTACAATGACCAGTTGAAAAACATTGCTGAGATACTAAAACAGACGGGGCCCGATGGCTATGACGCTGGAAACAAAGTCAATATGCGCAATGCTGCCATAATTTTGAAAGTGTGGAGCTTTGCCCGCCTTACGGACTTCTATGGGCCCATCCCTTACTTTGAAGCCAACCAAGGTATAGAAGGTATTTTTTTTCCCGTGTATGATAACCAGTCGGTTATCTATCCTGATTTGTTGAGCCAGTTGGAAAATGCGATTAACGATCTCAGCCCTTCCAATCCTGATGAAGGATTTGCTTCTGCTGATATGATCTACAACGGTGATATCGCCAAATGGAAAAAATTTGGAAACTCACTAATGCTACGAATGGCCATGCGTGTTTCCAATGTGGATGCCGGCTTGGCAAGCACTTACGTCAGCAAGGCGGTTAGTGGCGGCGTGTTCACCAGTAACGACGATAACGTTTGGGTCCCGATGGCGCTCGGACCGAGTGAGTGGCAGGATCAGAACGGGATTTCCCGTGCCTTTTATCCGGGCGATGGCGGCAATCAGTCTACCTTAAGCAAAACCCTCATTGACTTTTTGAAAGGAGCAGATCCCAATACGGCCGACGACGACGATCCCCGGTTGATGATCATCAGTGGTGGTATTGCGAATTGGACAGCCTCGGAATGGATTCCAATAAATACCGATCCGCTGGCACAACGAGGTGCACCCAATGGCTTCAGTCAATCTGACATCGAAGCAATGGAGGGTGGCCCCGTGGTCATTAACGAGACCTTTTCCCGTATCAATTATCTGATGTTGGATGATGATGATCCATATATGATCATGAATCACGCCGAAGTGGAATTTCTGCTGGCCGAAGCATTGGAAAGAGGAATTGGTTCGGGAATCAGTGGTACCGCACAAGCGCATTATGAAGCAGGAGTCAAATCTGCCATGCAGATGTTCACTCCTTATGATGCATCATTGACCGTTTCAGATGACCAGGTAAGCACCTACTTATCTCAGTATCCATATGGTGTGACCAAAGGAGCACTGGAAATGATTGGTGAACAGATGTGGGTAAGTAAATTCCTTAACTGGTGGGAAGCATGGTCTGATTGGAGACGCACCGGATTTCCACAGTTGGTGCCTAACACCACCAACCAGTCCAACGTGACCGGAGGCCAGATTCCGAGACGTCTGCAGTATCCAGCTACTGAAGTGGCTGCTAATCCCAACTTTGACAAACAGAACTTCAACAATTACACATCACGTGTTTGGTGGGATGGTGGTCCTGAATAGAGATATTTTTCGTCATTAGAAAAAGAGGCAGGTTTGATCCTGCCTCTTTTCTTTTTCTGGTAACAGTCGATTCGAAGTTTGTAAGATCAATGGGAAGCCTGGTAGATCCCGTCTCCTGCTGAACCCATGTATCCTCCCCAAAGCACATCACCATCCATTTTGATATGGGTACTGATTCGCTTCATATGCATGCCAATGAAGGAAGTGATATAGGAGGAGCCGTGATAATATTGGCAATGGATAATATCTAAATATCTGTCCTGATCAAGGTCACCGATCCAGGGTGTGCTGAATATGTTTTTAAACTGATTCTTTTGCTCGATGACATAACTAGCGCCGGTTGCAAAATTGATAGCCATCAGACGGTGTTCGATATTTTTGATCTCACCACTAAAGCCTTCCGAGCAATTGAAAAGATTGATGCTGATTATCGCCTCGTCCAGACCATCCTGGTTTAGATCGTATACAACTGGAGAGGAAAATCCAGTGCAGCCAAGAGAATCTGAGAAGATGATCTGACCATTACTACCATCGAGCAGTATTTGGAGCAATCCCGTATTGTTGGGCCAGGTACCCTTGCTGACAAAGGTGAAAAAGTCAGGAACCTCATCACCGTTAAAGTTGCCAACCGCAAAACTGTTACTGCATTCGGTACCTACTATCTGTTGCTTCCACAAGATGTCATAGACATTGCCATCAATAGCATATATACTGCTGCCATGAGAGATTGCGATAATATCCAGTTGCCGGTCTCCATTAATGTCGGCTAACACGGGAGGGGCAATAAAACCATGGCCTTCCCCCGTGGCCAACACTTTGGCTCGATCAAGCTGTTGACCTATTAGATCTTCAATTCCGGCCACGAAAAGACTCCCGCCTATTGTCTCACCACCTGAGCCAAAAACTATCTTGATTTCACCAGTACTATCATCTGTGTAACTAAGGGGTGACATGTAAGACTCTTTGCCATCAGGCATCGTATCTGCAGCCAGAATCGCACCTGTTTGTGAATCGAACAACAGCAGGACACCAGGATCACGGCCTTCCTCGATTCCTGGCCCGATCACCGGATTCCCCCCATTTTGAGTTAAAAGATCATCATAACCATCTTTGTTCTGATCCGGCACCAAGGCACTACTATAAAAATTATGACGAGCGAATTTCAGGATCGCATCATCTGCAAAGGTCTCGGGGTCATATCGCCATATCATAGCGCCATCACTGCCATCCAGGGCCATCAGGGTACATGACCGTCCACCAATGAAGACATCTGGTACTCCATCGTCCGTCACATCCTGAAAAGATGCAGATCCGAAAACCAGATCTTCGGCCGCATGATGCCAAAGAAGAGTGCCTGTTTGCCCATCAATAGCAAGAATGCCTCTTGCTGTGGCAACATATTCATTCTCGCCCGCACCAATGACAATGTCAAGGGTGCCATCAAGATTCAAATCAGCCGTTCTCGGTGAAGATTGAGAACCAATCCTTGGCAAATCAATCTCCCAAGCAACTTCAGTTTTCTTACTTGAACAGGCAGTAAGGAGTGGCAAGCAGATGAGAAGAAATCGGTTAGTTAAATACACAACGCAAGATCTCACTCTCCTCGATGTCCATTTATTTCTCATTGAAATAGGCCTTGAAATCTAAATCTCAGCAAATAACGTATTTCGAGTGTCATCGGTCTTGTACTTTTTTGCCCAGCGAGCCATGTGTTGCATGACGTTTACAGAATCAAGAATAAGAAATTACATTCCCTTTTGAAGAAACCTGATGAAATCACCTGCTTCATCCTTGAATATTATCGAAAAAAGGGTGAAACTTGAGCGAATTATGGACTTTCTGATGATTAGATTCTTGCTATTTATCTTCCTGGCTGGTTTAAGCCCGGTCTTCACCTTTACTCCCACACAGACGAAGAATGGATCTCCCCTCTTTACGCTGGTACCTTCCAGCAAATCCGGGATCAAATTCAACAATAAGATCCGGGACACCAAGGAGCATAACATTATGATCTATTCCAACTTCTACGGGGGTGCCGGTGTAGGCATAGGTGACATTAATGGTGACGGGCTGCAGGATTTGTACTTTGCCGGCAATCAGGTTGCTGACAAACTCTACCTCAACAAGGGAGGACTACAATTCGAAGACATTACCAGGAAAGCTGGGATCAAAGATGATGGCGGGTGGTCATCCGGGGTGGTCATGGCTGATGTGAACCAGGATGGACTTCTAGATATCTACGTGACTCGTGAGCTGTATGATTACAAACCTGAATTGCGCCGTAATAAACTTTACATCAATAATGGTGATGCAACCTTTTCCGAGCAAGCGGCGGCATTTGGAGTAGACGACGATCAACGCACCAGACATGCCACTTTCTTCGACTATGATAAAGACGGTGATCTGGATCTGTTTCTATGTAATCAACCTCCAAATCCAGGACATTACTCTGAATTCCTCCCCACCGAATTGATCAAACCGGAATTCACCATCAAACTATATGCCTACCAGGAGGGCAAATTTATTGATGTGACTGAGGAGGCGGGTATTAGTAAGACCGGTTTTCCAAATAGCGTTACTGCCAGTGACATTAATGGAGATGGGTGGACAGATCTGTTTGTTGCAAATGATTTTTGGATTGAGGATTGGATATTCATTAACAAAGGCGATGGTACATTTTCCAACGAGATATATGACAGAGTAAATCACATTTCATTTAGTAGCATGGGTGTAGATGCTGCAGATATTGACAACGACGGGGATTTAGATATAATGGTCGTGGATATGGTGGCTGAAGACAATTACCGGTTGAAAGCAAATATGAGCGGCATGAATCCTAAGCGCTTTTGGAAGGTGGTGGAAGATGGAGGTCATTATCAATATATGTTCAACATGCTTTTTCTCAACCAGGGAGATGGATACTTCAGTGACATTGCACAACTGTGCGGAGTAGCCAATACCGACTGGAGCTGGTCACCTCTTATAGCCGATTTCGACAATGATGGATGGAAAGACATTTTCGTGACGAACGGCCTCATGAGAGATATCCGAAACAATGACGCTTCAAAAGAATTTCCAGATTACCTGGAAGCAGAATTATTCAAATACATCCAAAACAATCCCAATCCACCTGCAGATATTACGGTCTGGGATGTTATAGATATTGACGAGGCAATGGAGCTCATCCCGTCACAGAAGTTATCCAACTATGTCTTCCACAATAATGGCGATTTGACCTTCACGAAAAAGATGGAGGAATGGGGACTTGCTCATGAAACCTTCTCACACGGTGCAGCATATGCTGATCTCGATAATGATGGCGACCTTGATCTGGTGATCAGCAACGTCAATGACCCTGCTTTCGTCTACGAAAACCATGCAAGCGAAGCTAATTCAAATCATTATTTGCGGGTGGCTCTGGTCGCGGATGATGCATCAGCCCAGGCATTGGGTGCTAAAATACATTTGCGTACCCGCGATGGTCAGCAGTTCGTCGAACTCACAGCGGTAAGGGGTATGTATTCCACGAGTGAAAGCATCGCTCACTTTGGGCTTGGAAATACAGCTTTTGTTGGATCCCTACGAGTAGAATGGCCTGATGGGAAGGTTCACTCTCTTGAAAATGTTGAAGCTGACCAGCAGATTACCGTCAGGTATTCCGATGCGGCGGTGCCCGGTCGGCTGCCAGTAAATCTTCAGGAACCCATCTTCCGGGAAGCGGCTGAAGTGCATAGCCTCCCTCATAATCACGTGGAGAATGACTTCGATGATTACGAGTTTCAGGTGCTGTTACCCCACAAAATGTCGACGATGGGTCCGTACCTTTCATCAGGTGATATCAATGGTGATGGATTGGAAGATGTGTTTGTTGGAGGTTCAGCTGGTCAGGAGGGAGCACTCTTCTTACAAAAGGACGATCTCACTTTTGCTGTATTACCTTCTCCTATCCTCAAAGGTGATGCGGAAAGAGAGGATATGGGATCTGCTTTTTTCGACGCAGATAATGATGGAGATCTCGACCTCTATGTAGTAAGCGGAGGTAATGAATGGGAAGAGGGATCAAGTCAGTACCAGGACCGGCTCTATATAAATGATGGTCTGGGAAGTTTTGGCTCCGGTCCTGACTTGTTGCCTGACATGACATTTTGCGGATCCGTGGTCAAACCCTATGATTTTGATCTGGACGGTGATCTTGACCTGTTTGTAGCCGGACGTCACCGGGCCAGGCAATATCCCCTGAGTGCCCGCAGTGCACTTTTGCAAAACGAAAACGGCCGGTTTACGGATGTGACGTCGCAAATTGCTCCTGACTTCTTGGATCTGGGTATGGTAAATGATGCGGCTTGGTTTGATTACGACAGCGATGGCTTGCAGGATTTAGTAGTGGTAGGTGAATGGATGCCCGTCACTATCTTTCGAAATACCTCCAAAGGTTTTGTAAAAGTAAATTCTCAGAATTTGGCCGACCATACCGGTTGGTTCTTCAGTGTCGAAGCTGCGGATATGGATGGTGATGGAGATGATGATTTGTTTGCCGGAAACCTGGGTCTCAACTACAAATACAAAGCGAGTGCAGACGAACCCTTTGAAGTGTATTATTATGATTTCGATAGCAATGGCTCAAAAGATGTAGTCCTGACTTACTACAATTTTGGAGTCCAATATCCTTTACGAGGCAGGGAATGCTCTTCAGAGCAAGTTCCACTTATCAAGGAGAAATTTAAGAACTACGATCTCTTTGCAGCCTCAGATGTCTCGGTGGTTTATGGGGATGACAATCTGAAAAATGCCTTGCATCTGAAAGCTAAAAACTTTGCGAGCTTGTATCTGGAGAATATTGCTGGCAGTCATTTCGAGGTACATACATTGCCTACCATGGCGCAGATTTCTTCGATCAACGACTTTTATGTAGAAGATGTCAACGGTGACGGCCACTTAGATGCAATTCTAGCTGGTAACTTGTTTGATGCGGAGGTTGAAACAACTAGGGCTGATTCAGGATATGGATTGATCTTACTGGGAGATGGATCGAGCAATTTTAGAGTATTGGATAAATCGGAAAGTGGCTTGTTTATTCCATTTCAGGTAAGGAGCTTGACCAGTGTGAGCTGCTCGGCAGGAAGAAAACTTATCACTGGCGTAAATGGCGGCAGCTTAAAGACCTACTACTACTAGAAAAAAATGAAGAGTGAAAAATCCATTCACTCTCCATCGTATGCATAAAGCCTTGTCTATACTAATCTAGTGTTGCACCAAAATAGTTTTGGTCTCGAGATAGCCTGTTGATCGTACCTGGAGTTTATAGAGGCCATTTGATAAATCCTGCATAGGTATCCTGACCTGTTCAGCCTTGACCGTTCCTTCCAGTATTTCGTTGTAAACAATACGTCCGTTGATATCGCTAAGTAGGATATATGTCACAAAACCCAGGTCTTCCTCTGGCAAGTCAACGATTAAGGTTTCGGCGACCGGATTCGGAAAGGTGACTAGTGGCGCTACCGCTGGAGTGTCTACCGGTTCCTCCATTCCATTTCCATCTGTGGTATCTGTTTTGGGCAACGTTCGAAATTTTGACCAGTCTGATGATCCACTGGTGGACCCATCTTTACAAGTGGCTACGACTCGAAACTGATAATTGCCTTCCGGAGCAAGTCCTTCGACGAGGTAGAAGGTGTCTTCCGTAGTCTCTGACAGTGAAAACGATGGCGTCTGTTCGAAACTCTTCACATCGATCATAAATTCATCCACAGAATCGCGAGCGATCCAGGTGAGTAGTGCGGATGAATCGGTCACTTCAAGAACAGATAAATTCGTGGGCTTAGGACAGTTATTGAAAGTAGTATCTCCCCCGGTGGTAGTAAAGTTGATCCAGGAGCTCGAGCCGGCAGAATTCTTATCACAATCCGCTTTCACTCGAAATTTGTAGTTGCCGCCAGGAACTAGCCCTTCCACCTCAAGTATGGTGGTATCCACGACCTCGGATAGTCTGAATTGTGGGGTGTGTTGCTTTTGATGCACATCGACTCGATAGGCAATATTCTCTTCATTTCCAAGCCAGGATAAGGTCACCGTCGTATCAGTGACATCAAGTACAGCCAGATTGCTTGCTTTCGGGCAACGGCCTTTCGAATCTGTTGAATCATCATCAGCTTCAGGATCTCCCGGTGTTTCAAAAGCATACCATCCGCTGGCGCCGCTAGATCCTTGTTCACACTTTGCCTTGACTTGAAACCGGTAAGCGTTTCCCGATGAAAGACCATCCACTATTAGCGAGGTTGCATCTGTCTCGGTATCGTACTTAAAGGGTGAAAATCCTCCCTGATGTTTGACACTGATCTGATAGACTTTGTGGTCGTCAGTGCCCTCCCAGGATAGATTTGCACTGGTTTCCGTTATTCCGTCTGCTGCCAGGTTTTCTACTTTGGGACATTTCTTCTGGGCCGAAGCCGAATTCAGCAGAAATGTGAAACAAAGGGCAAGAATGCATAGGTGAGGACGTAGAATCATCTTCATGTTCTGTTGTTATAAGGGTCAATCAAATACGTTAATAGGCGCAGGGGTCTACGCTAATTTTTGAGTCGTTCGTATTTGATCAGGAAAGATGGTGATTAAAGGGTTGTCGCCAAGCGGCAACATTGATGAAACGCATCGCTATGAGAATTAGTTTCCGAAGCAGCTTTTTCTTTACTGTTTTTCTCATATTCATACCTTAAGTCTGTGAAAAGTTCTCCTGATACCCCTTATTGGTTGCTCTTACTGTTCCTTGGTGGAGCTTTACTTATTCCTCCTGACATAGTCGTTGCCCAAGGTTGGCACCGCGATTTCCCGACGGTCGGTACATTCTCTTCACCCCGGGCGGCTGATCTGACAGGCGATGGCATCCTCGACATCGTGTTGGGAAGTGGCCGGGAGGAGTTTATTGCCTGCGACACTGCAGTTTTCGCATTAGATGGCAATACTGGTGATCTCCTATGGCGTATAGATGCGTCAGATCAGATCTTTGGATCTGCTGTTTTTCACGACATAAACTCAGACTCTATACCAGACGTATTTATCGGTGGTAGATCGGCTGAATTAATAGCCATTGACGGGGCCTCCGGTGAGATAATTTGGCGTTTTACCACTGTTCACAATCTAAAGAATCCATCAAAGGAGGGATGGTACAATTTCTATAATCCACAATTCATTCCGGATGAAGACGGTGATAATCTACCAGATTTATTGATTTCAAATGGCGGTGATGTACTTGTCGAACCATATGATCCAGTTCGTCCTCCTGGTTATCTGGTATTGATCTCAAGCAGCACTGGTAGAGTTCTTTCCAGAGCAGAAATGCCCGATGGAAAAGAAACTTACATGAGTCCGGTTCTTTTTAGCAAGAATGATGAGCTCCAGGTTGTTTACGGTACTGGTGGTGAGACAATAGGTGGCAGTCTATGGACCTGTACATTGAACGAAGTTCGTGCTGGGGATCTATCCGGATCAACCCGACTGGAAATCAGCGAAAGCAAGGGCTTTATCGGGCCTCCTGTTCTGGCAGATATCAATCAAGATGGTCAAACTGACATCATAGCTAATGCAGTAGAAGGCAAATTAGTGGCATTTGATGGTGACAGCTTTGAGAAACTGTATGAGACTTTCCTGCCTAACACTGAATCCTATAGCTGTCCTGCTGTAGGACTCTTTACCGAAGACAATGTGCCTGACTTTTTCTTATCCTACGCTCAAGGTGTTTGGCCAAGGCTAGACTGGAGCATCCAGAAAATGGTGGATGGGAAGAATGGAAATGTTCTATTCACCGACTCATTGGGGTTCTACCAAAATACATCTCCCCTGGCACTCGACCTCGATGGCGACGGAAGGGATGAGGTGTTGCTAAGCGTTAATTTTCAGGAGATTGATGTAATCTACCGCAAGTTTTTTCGAAACATGATTGTCACTGTAGACTTCAAGACCAACGAGGTAGAAAAACTTACCGAAATCTTTGACGGCAACAATATTTCATCGACACCCTGGGTAGGTGACCTCGATCTTGATGGAATGTTAGACATCATCTACTGTCATGGGACCAATAGCAGGCAGACCTATACGTTTGATGGTCTTCGTGTCCATCGTATTGAAACAAAATTCCCCGTTCCCTCCAAAATTAGCTGGGGTGCCTATCAGGGAAACCGGTTCGATGGAATATTTTGACCGGCAAAATGAAAACTCTCGGCGATGCCTAATTGGTACTACTTTGCCCTCCTCATAATAATTCATAAACGGGTATTGACAACGTTATTGTAGATTGATCCAAAGGTGTATCGGAATCCCAAGTCACCATTTATTCGAAAGCTTGTGGCTGATTGTCTTTGACCTAACAAGAGTTCTTCCAACGAGATCGCTCTGGCTGGCAATGATCGCTGATCATTTATGACCTCAATTTGGCTGCCAAATGAAATTGAAAGTCCCTTGCTTACTCGTAATGAAAGATGTCCCTCAAATTCCAGTCGGTTCTGTGTGACATCATGCAGAAAATGAGATCCCTCCAACTGGGCATAAAGCGATCCCCAAGGTTGTTTGAATCTCGCGGCAATAACCACGCTATGATTTAGAAGATGTTCGGATAGCTTAAAATAAATGGTTTCTTCGCTGTAGTCGCGATAAAGATGACTGATTCGGTAACCAATGGTCAACTCCCGCTCATGTACCTGGCTGTAAGGAAACCAGCTATACTCCAGAGCTGGTCCCAGCCTGGTAGAGAGATTGTAGTTTGAATAGGTGCTTCGGAAAAGAGAAGAAAAGAATCCCGCAGAGAAATGATCACCAATGCTCTTCACAACACTACTTGAGGCATAACTTCTTTCCCGTCTGCTTCTGATAACTTCTGATTCATTCTCAAATCTTCGGGTATCAAATCGAGCATATAAGAGATTACGCACTCGCCACAATTCCGTCACTCTGTCCCCTCTAATCCTGGTCCAACCAACGTATTCATTGGTATTTGATTCGGCATTGATAGAACCTCCGGCTTCTACAGAGAATATCCAATTGTTCCAAGCATCCTTAGACGCGACCGGATCAAAGGCTGTGGCATGATCCTTCTTGGTAATTTCCAAATGCAATTGGTCCACCAAATCGGTCCTCAACCAAAATGGGATTATTCCTTTAGCAACCAAATCCGCCAATTTCTGCTGCCTTTCTTGATTTGCGGTATTGGGTGCCTCATCATACTTCAATTCAAATTCGACACCTTGATAATCCTCTCTACCTATAAAACTTAGGGTATGAATGTAGCCATTTGACCCACTTCTCACCCGGTTTGCCAAAATATGAACATCAGCGACCGCTGGGTCTCTCACATTGTTGACGTAATCTAATTCCGACCGGAGCAAAATCATGTCACAGTAAGAGCAATCTACATAAAGTCTCAATGCTTGGTCGGGAGAGTTCACTTGACCGGTTCCAGAGAGTGTAATGAATAAAAGGCCGATGGAACTACATGCAATTTTCCAAATCATGATGCGTGTTCGTAATGTGTAAAGTGAAAAGAACGTAGCAAAGGTCGAGAAATTGCCAAGCTCAGCAATGACCCCAATCACCCACAAACACGGCCCTGGTTATGAAAGTTGCAATCATATTTGGATCGCTACGGCGTGTCGACGATCGTTACTTGTTCCAGCAAGATCTCACCCTCAGATAATAATGGTGCACCACTTGTCCCCATAATAGCTCCGGAAGGATTGGCATCCTTGATTTGCATTCCATGCAATTCAATTCCCCTCTGTCCAGCTTCGATTTTAAGTACATAGTGGGTATTATCTGAGTGAATTCCTTGCAAACCAATATCTCCAGACATTACACTGAGATGAACCTCGGGATCTAGTGATCCGCCTCTACTTGAAAATCCTCCATACACCACCGTGGAATCGGGAATGAAAAAGGAAATAAGCGGATCGGTACCATCAGTAGGATAGTAAATGCCCTCTGCCACAAAAATGGAATCAATCGATCGGCATCCTGCCAGCAGAAATGCCGGTGCAAGATCAGTTAGGGCATCCTGCCAGGTTTGACCAGTTCCAGCTCCGGATGCTGCCGGATCCACAAAGGCAGAAGATACATCAAAGAGTTGGACCTCCAAACATGCCAGCGTAGTATCAAATGGCAAGGCACTAATCTCTGTTTGTGATTCGATGATAAAGCTAGCCTTGCGTTTTATTGTAATATCATCTACATACCATCCATCAATGCCAATTCCTGGTACTGACCCATCACATACAAATCGAAAACGAATCAACAAAGTTTGCTGATTACCCAAGCAGTAGGTCAGTTTTGATAAAACGAAGTCATTGGTCCCAAACTGATCATCGCTAGTTCCGGTAAATGCCGGCTGGCCGGCAATCGGACTGTCCGTGAAAGCGCTGGAGATTGTCGATGGGTAACCATTCAGGGTGAAGTAGGGTCCGGCATCAAACCAAGTGGCCCCATTGTCAATGGATAATTCGACAACGCCCCCATCGAAGGACGCCTCAGTTTCATAGCGATGATAGAATTCAATATCGATTTGGCCCACATCGGTAACAGGGTTGTCTAGTGTGATTACAATGTCGGCCAAACTATTATAGTCCTGGGCGTACCAAGAGTTGGATGGAGAATTGGATAAAGCACTGTTCTTTACCCAATTCTTATTGCCTGTGCCTGCCAGCTTTGAAGGAGTGTATTGATCCGGACCTTCCGCATCATCCATTGAAACGGTAGAATCTGACAGTACTGTACAGGGAAGAACCAAAGCTGTAAAGGACAGAAATGCAGTGTCTTGAGCGACAAGCATCGGTACATCAAAACACACACTATCTCCCTCTAACGACCCTTGACTACTACCTACAAATTCCAACGAAGGGGGCAAGACATCCCTGATTTTAATGTTAGTTTGATCTTCACATTCACATATCACATGAATATCTACAGTCACCTCACTTCCCTCCCCAGGAAGCTCAGCCATATGATGCTCTGCTCTTACGCCGGAAGGCACATCGAAAGCTTCCATCCCGTCAGTATGGCTGTTACTGTCATTCTGTTTTGCACTGACACCCAAGCCCCTTTTGCTGAAAGCTTCCCAAATAGCACATTTATACTTTCCACCGTAAAGCAGTTCGTCGGCCAATAGGATCGCGTCTCTACCCTCCTCAAAACCAGGATAACAAGGTTGCAATTTCAATCCATCCATCACCAGCTGCAGAGCGACAATATTTCCACCATCGCCATGATACAAATCGGGATCGGCGGCAGTGATTTCAATGATCTTCCAAGTCATCTCCCATAGCATTGTGGCCCAGACTGATCCTACAAAGTGTGGGCTGACCTGACCCTGAATGATGGGAGCATCTGCTATATCAGCATAGGTAAATGGATTTACCGCCAAATCAGTGGTATAGGGGTAAGTACGGATGCCAGTTCCATCTACGGGTGAACCAATTGAATAAGTCCCGATCCCCCTTTTATCGGTCGGCATCGCTGTCGACCAGTCCGTTGTCAACATCAGTCCAAAGAAATCACTCCATCCTTCTCCCATCTGTTCATCGTTGATGAGACATGACGCAGTAGATGGCCCGCCGGTCAAGCGTACCGAAACTCCATGACCAAACTCATGTACGATGATTCCATTGTCAAAGTCTCCATCCGGAGTGATCAAAGGCACCGGCATCATCGTCACATTGACCGTGCTCCCTGTGTTAAGTGAATCTTTGATCAGCATACCATCCTCCTGACTGATCATCAAAGCAGGAATGGTTATCGTGTTGTCTGTACCACCCATCGGTATGGGCTCTCCCGGCACATTGTTGATCATTAGCACAGCGACAGCACCCAAGTTTTGAGCATTTTTCACTTTCTCTACGAAGTCACAATTGCCACGATCAATCACTGCAATTTTACCTGGGAGATCGCCTCCATTGCCGATGGGATTGGCATTACAGGCTTCATGGGTGCCTCCTGATTGATCCTGTACCAGAATCAAATCGCCGGTTACTGCCCCTACATTTTCCAATTTGTTGTTGGTACTAAAATCGGATTCTAACGCAAAGTAGCTGCCAGCAATCTCAGCTGGTGTATTTACCTGAAAAGGTGATGTCAATGGAACTGGCGACCAAAGGAACATCTGCATAACACCGTTATTCCCATCTGGAAGAGTCAGAAAGTTAGCGTTGTTGGTGTCCTCACCGTCTTGAGCTTCCGCAAGGACGTAATCTGCACCCATTCCACCCCGGCCAAAATTATCGTTCTGAAAATTTCCTGCTGCTTCATCAAAGCCATATTGATACAGTATATCATGGACGATATTATTCCAATAAAATAAATTGGTTATCGCAGCCTCCTCATTGTCGATCGGTGGCAGCAACGGATCAAAAGAATAGTCAAACTGTAGATTGACGGAGCTGGGACTTAATCCGGGAAGATCATCGGCATCTCTATCCTCATAGGCATAAACATTGTTGCCCCGCGTGATTGTATATCCCATGGTACCGTCGTGGTGCCAGCCCAGGTTTGTAGCAGGATTGCCAGGGCCAGCGGCATTCCAAGGCGAAATTTCCAAAGTTCTGGGACCATGATTTGGCGACTCTATGGGAATCGCAAATACCCGATAACTACTGTCCACCATAGCAACCTCTTCTAAAGACTGACTAAGGCAATTGTGATCAATTTCATGATCTCCCTTTCTATGAAATGCACAATGTAAAACAAGATCTTCCTGTGCCAGTACCCGGCCTTGAACGGCATCGATAAAAATGAGCCAGTAGCTCTCCTGATCTCGATCATATATTTCCACGATCCAACAAAGACTCAGATCTTTTGAATCAGATCTAACCCAAGAAAGCGAAGCCTCCATATCCCTTTTCGACCATACCCCCTTGTCAAAAGTGGCTTTGCTAACTTGTCCGAATCTATTGAACACTTGTTCCTTGACCACGAGATTAGGGACACCTGCTTTCCCCAAATGAGATCCTGCCCGAATCAGAGCCTGGGTTGGGCTAACCCTTGGGATAACCAATTTCGTCCGTTGAGTAATGCCAATGACAAAGCGGTTTGCATAGCTGATAAGTTGCCCTCCCCTTGCGTGCAGTGAAAGAACGCCATTGTGAACAGGAATGTCTCTAAATCTTTGTTGCAGGTAGATGTGATCTAATTCAAGATGCTCTGATCGGTATTGATCTTTGATCTCAATCTCTTCGAAATCACCGGATGATATTCCAAGGATTCCTTGGTGGCGGATTAGAAAATTTTGTATTTCCCCGGTTGTTTTCTGACCAAATGAAGGTTCGGAGCTGAGCCAGAGGAGGAGCAGCAAAAGAAGGCTTTTCAAACATAAAGATTTGAAAGTTTTCATTCGTAGCCAGGAGATGCTGAGAACTAAAAATAACAAACAGAGTAGAGAGAAATTCTGTTTCCCATGATCTGATTGGTATTAATAGATATGTTTTATCTTGAATCAAAACCATTGAATTCATGTATCTCAACTCACGGTATTCCAAACTTATCATCCTGGCTTGTTTATTTCATGTGTCGAGCCCTATCATTGCCCAAGACTCCTCCGTTCTTACAGATGAGCAGATCCTTGCACTGTATTCAGATCTTCGGGTAGCTGATGTATCGGATGGCATGGACATGGTAGGTCTGCGGGATCATGGCTTAGTAGATCCGGGCATTCAAGCGCTGTGGAAGGATATGGACGACTTTAGTCACCAGTTTCGTGGTATTGCAGTGACAGTCCGTTACATACCTACAAATAAAGTAGTTCCCAACCCCATGCCACCGGATGAATTTCGTTCGTGGGAAGGGGCCTGGTATAATCAAATTTCATCTGAGCCCTTTGTTGAATTTCTAAAGAAAGGTTCGGTGGTTGTCATCGATGCCAGCGGAGACGGTGATACCGGCTCAGTGGGTTCTTACAATTCATTGGCTTGGTATGCCAAGGGTGCCGTCGGCATCCTGTCGACAGGAAGCATCCGTGATACTGATGAAATAATTAAACAAAAGATTCCGGTCTATCTTGACCCCTTACAGCGAGGCCGTGGGATACGACCCGGTCGGAACGAAGTAGAATCTGTGAATCGACCGGTAGAAATCGGCGGGGTGACAATCCATCCTGGAGATGTCGTAGTCGCTGATGGTGACGGTGTTGTGGTGGTGCCCCGGCAATATGCTGAGAAGGTAGCTGAATATGCTCATATCATCCTGGATGGCGACAAAAATGGCAGAAGGGCTTTGTATGAGCAACTGGGAAGACCTCTCGATCATACGGTACAAGAGAAAAACTGATCATTAATATTTCTAATCAACGGAAAAATGAAATCCTCATATCTCTTCACAGTCATTATGGTTTTTTTCCTGACTTCAATGGAAAGCAGGTCACAGGAACCGGCAAAGGTTGAACCAATCTTCGTGGCTCCAATTGGTGTTCAGGCATATTCTTTTCGCAACTACTTTCCAAAGGATATACCCGGCACCCTGGACCGAATCCAGGAAATGGGTATCACGGAAATCGAAAGCGGATCTGGGAGGATGCCTCCTGAGGAATATAAAAAGTTGTGTGATAAAAGGGGTATCTCAATTCCTTCCACCGGAGCGGGATTCAACCAACTCAGAGATGATCCGGCAGCTGTGGCGGCTACTGCAAAGGCCTTGGGAGCCAAATATGTAATGTGTGCCTGGGTACCACACGAGCGTGGCGCTTTTTCCATTGAAGATGCAGAGAATGCAATAACAGTTTTCAATACAGCAGGTAAGATCCTCAAGGAACAGGGAATCACTTTTTGTTATCATCCCCATGGGTATGAATTTCAGCCATACGAAGAAGGCACCCTACTTGACTATATTATCAAATCGACAGATCCGGACCACGTCGCTTTCGAAATGGATATCTTTTGGATCCAGTTTGGCGGAGGCGATCCGGTCGCACTGCTGGAAAAGTATGGAGATCGTTGGAAAATGATGCACTTGAAAGATATGAAGAAGGGCACCGTTAAGGACCTGACTGGTGGGACTGATGTGGAAAACAACGTACCCCTCGGCACTGGTGAACTTGATATGCCGGGCATCCTGAAAGCCGCACGAAAGATCGGCATTGCCCACTACTTTATTGAAGATGAAAGCAGCGCGGTAGTTGATCAAATACCGAAAAGCATTGCTTATCTGAAGAGCCTCAGATATTGAGTTTAAAAGGTTATGAGTGGAAAAGGTTATGAGAGATTTGAGTGGAAAAGTTCCAAAGTTGAAGAAAGTACGGATCCCTTAAGCTCGAGAGTAACGAGAGGATGGTGAGCAGGGAACTGGAGTGGAAAAGGTTATGAGAGATTTGAGTGGAAAAGTTCCAAAGTTGAAGAAAGTACGGATCCCTTAAGCTCGAGAGTAACGAGAGGATGGTGAGCCGGGAATAGGAGTGGAAAAGGTTATGAGAGATTTGAGTGGAAAAGATCCAAAGTTGAAGGAATTACGGAGCCCTTAGGCTCGAGAAGTAACGAGAGGATGGTGAGCCGGGAATAGGAGTGGAAAAGGTTATGAGAGATTTGAGTGGAAAAGTTCCAAAGTTGAAGGAAGTACGGATCCCTTAAGCTCGAGAGTAACGAGAGGCTAGTGAGCCGGGAATAGGATTGGAAAAGGTTATGCGGTTAAATAGTTAATAAGTGAAGAAAGATTCCAATAGACGCGAGTTTATTAAAAGTACGGCCTTGGCGGCCGCTGGATTTGTCATTAGTCCAGCAGCAGCTGTGGCAGCAAAATCATCCCAGGCAAACAAACTGCCTTATTGGAAGGGCTTTAATCTCCTGGATCTTTTCAATCCTGATCCTTCCCGGGCCAGGCCACAGACTGAAGAGAAGCATTTCCAATGGATGGCTGATTGGGGATTCAATTTTGTCCGAATCCCGATGGCATATCCGGCGTACATTAAATTTGATCGCAGCAAAGACCTAAAGACAAACCGCGTCAGAAAGATTGATCGGCGTGCTGTTGAACACGTTGACGAACTAGTCTACTGGGGTCGGAAGTATGGGCTGCATGTTAGTCTAAACCTGCATCGAGCACCCGGATTTTGTGTGAATGCCGGTTTTCAGGAACCCTACAATTTATGGACCGACTCAGAAGCGCTTGATGATTTCTGCTTTCACTGGAAATTCTGGGCGAAGCGCTACAAAAATCTCTCCCCAAGAGAAATCAGTTTCGACTTGCTCAATGAGCCTTGCATGAGAGACGACATGAATGACCAACATAGCAAGCGCGGTCCTATCCCTGGCGATAAATATCGAAATCTGGTACTTCGCGCCTTGGAGGTAATCCACAAGGCCAATCCTGGTCATCTCATCGTTGCCGATGGCAATAACATAGGAAGGGATGTGATTCCTGAAATTACGGATCTACCAGTGGCACAAAGTTGTCGCGGTTACAATCCGGGAATCATTTCTCATTATAAGGCTCCCTGGGTCTATAAGGATTCATCAGATCTGCCTGAGCCCAAATGGCCGGGCCAGGTGGGGCAACAATACCTGGATCGCTCTATGTTGCAAGAATTTTATCAGCCCTGGATCGAATTGGTGAAGCAGGGTGTTGGAGTTCATTGTGGTGAATGCGGATGCTGGAATAAAACGCCACACAATGTATTTCTCGCTTGGTTTTCAGATCTGCTCGACATTTTGCACGAGTCCAAGATCGGGTTTGCACTCTGGGAGTTTAAGGGTGATTTTGGAGTTCTGGATTCTGGGAGGGAAGATGTCGATTACGAAGATTGGTACGGGCATAAGTTGGACCGTCAGTTACTAACTCTTCTTCAACAATTTAGCTAGCTAGAGTCATGGCATCTACTCACAACGGCAATAACTTGCAAGAAACACTTTGCCTATGGGTAGTATTTGTTTTGATTCATCTGCTAATTACTAGTTGTCAGAGCAAATCGATCACTGATCAAAAGCACCCCAACATACTTTTCATTGTTGCTGACGATCTGGGATATCATGATCTTAGTTGCATGGGGAGTGAATACTATGAAACCCCCAACATTGACAAGATCGCCAATCAGGGTGTGGTGTTTACTAATGGATATGCAACCTGCCAGGTGTGTAGTCCGTCGAGGGCAAGTTTACTCACTGGCAAATTCCCCGCCCGGCACGGTATCACTGACTGGATAGGAGCTCGCACTGGCGAAGATTGGCGGAAAAGCAAGCGGTTCACCCGGCTTCTCCCTCCATCTTACGTTGATCATCTGCCGCATGAATACCATACTTGGCCGGAAGTGCTGAAGGATCATGGATACACCACTTTTTTTGCCGGCAAATGGCATCTTGGTAGTGAAGGTTCCTACCCTGAAGATCATGGATTCGACTATAACCAAGGGGGTTACGAACGTGGGGGACCCTACACAGGAGGATTCTTTTCACCGTTCAATAACCCAAAAATGGAGGATCATCCTGATGAGAAAGGAATGAGTCTTAGCATGAAACTGGCGCGTGAGACCGCTGCTTTTGTCGAGGCAAATCGTGACAGCCAGTTCTTGGCTTACCTCTCCTTCTATGCAGTACATGCACCGATCCAAACCACTCAGGAAAAATGGGCAAAGTATCGAAATAAGGCACTGAACTCAGGAATCGCCGATCATGGTTTTGAAATGGAAAGAGTCCTTCCGATTCGAAAATTTCAAGACAACCCGGTTTATGCCGGATTGGTCGAGCAGATGGATGAAGCGGTGGGTCATGTCCTCGATGTCTTGGAAGCAAATAATCTAAGTTCCAACACCATCGTAGTTTTTACTTCCGACAATGGAGGGGTAGCCTCTGGAGATGATTTCGCGACTTCGAATGCTCCCTTAAGAGGCGGTAAAGGTTACCAATGGGAAGGTGGCTTGAAGGTACCGATTCTGGTCCACGTACCCTGGTTGGGCGGTGACGGAAGGACTGATCCTACACCGGTCACCGGAGCCGATTTCTATCCGACGATACTTGACCTCCTCGATATCCCCTTGCAACCAGGTCAGCATCAGGACGGACAGAGTTTACTACCCCTGCTGGATGGTACGGTGGGCAAAATGACAAGACCATTGTACTGGCACTATCCCCACTATGGAAACCAAGGTGGAGAACCGTCTTCGGTAATCCTGAGAAATGATTGGAAATTGATTCACTATCACGAGGATGACAGAAAGGAGCTATATCACCTGGAGAGCGATCCATCAGAACAAATGGACATCTCAAAAGATCATCCTGATCTTTTGGCCAGGCTGCAAGCAGAATTACAGGATTACTTGCAATCAGCCGGTGCCAGATTTGCCACAAATGATCCCTTGTTTCATCCCGATTCACTGCAAAAAAAGCTGGACTACTATCGCCATGATTTGATGCCACGCCTGGAGCAACAAAGACTTGATTTTCTGAGAGAAGATTGGGAACCAAATGCAGACTGGTGGGGTAGCAAGGTGAATTGAGAACTGAGATTAAAGTTTAAGAGCATGGTGAAGAACTATAAGAAGATGTTATGAAGAATGCTCCTGTCATTGTCCTATGTTTCATGCTCCTTGTTGTTGTACTCAGCTGCAAAAATTCAGATTCCAAGGCGACGAATATGATCCATGCTGATGTAATCGTTTATGGCGGCACAAGTGCAGCTGTGACTACTGCAGTTCAGGTTGCTAAGATGGGTAAATCTGTGGTGATCGTTTGTCCTGATCTACACCTGGGAGGGATGACCTCGTCTGGTCTAGGCTTCACTGATACCGGAGACAAAAGTGTGATTGGTGGATTGGCCAGGAATTTTTATCAACGAATCTACCAGTACTATCAGAAGCCGGAAACCTGGAAATGGCAGGATAAAGAGGCATATGGAAACGTTGGCCAGGGGACTCCTGCCATGGATGGCGAACTTAGGACCATGTGGATTTTCGAACCACAGATTGCTGAGCGGGTTTTCGAGGACATGATCAGTGAAAAAAATATTCAAGTGCATCGAAATGAATGGCTGGACCGGTCCAATGGAGTAGAGATAATCGAAAACCAAATCCGATCAATACGAATGCTCTCAGGAAAACAATATGCTGCCAAGATATTTGTCGATGCCTCTTATGAGGGAGATCTGATGGCAGCAGCCGGAGTCAGCTATCATGTCGGTAGGGAGAGCAATGACACCTATAGTGAAGAGTGGAATGGAGTGCAGGTTGGCGTACTCCATCATCGTCATCATTTTGGTGAAATGCAGATAAGTCCTTTCCGGGTTCCCAATGATCCGCAAAGTGGTGTATTACCTCGCATTTCCCGCGAACATCCAGGCACAAAAGGACAGGCTGATCACAGGGTTCAGGCTTATTGTTTTCGGACCTGTCTCACCACTCACCCGGACAATAAAGTGCCTTTCTCCCGGCCCGAAGACTACGACTCCAGCCAGTATGAATTACTCTTGAGAATCTTCGCATCCGGATGGAGAGAAACTTTCCATAAGTTTGATCCTATACCAAATCTCAAAACGGATGTGAATAATCATGGGCCGCTTAGCTTTGATAACATCGGAATGAACTACGATTACCCGGAGGCATCATATATGGTCCGTAACGAGATCATCCAGGAACATGAAAGGTATCAGAAGGGACTTCTCTTCTTCATCGCAAATGATCCCCGGATACCAGAAGATGTCCAACTCGAAATGCAAAAATGGGGTTTAGCCAAAGACGAATTTGTTGACAATGAACATTGGCCTCATCAGATTTATGTGCGAGAGGCCCGTCGAATGGTCGGTGAATTCGTAATGACTGAAAATGAGATCCTGGGTAGAAACCAAATCAGCAGATCGATTGGCATGGGCTCCTACACCATGGACTCGCACAACACTCAACGGTATATCACCGATGAGGGCCATGTACAAAATGAAGGGGACATAGGAGTGCGACCTGAAAAGCCCTACCAGATTGATCTGGGGGCAATCCTTCCCAAAAAAACGGAGTGTACCAATTTGTTGGTCCCGGTAGCAGTTTCAAGTTCGCATATCGCCTTCGGTTCTATCCGCATGGAGCCCGTCTTTATGATACTTGGACAAAGTGCCGGCACCGTTGCATGCCTTTCTATATCGGATCATGCTGCTGTGCAGGACATATCGTACGAAGAGCTTAAGACTCACCTCCTTAAGGATGGTCAGGTCCTGGCAACAATTGAAAACTAGGAAGATCCGCCAGCTTGAAAAACGCCAACACGAAAGCGCGCCGGCACGCCCATACGCTGCACACCAGCCTGCTAGCATGTCAATACACTAATTTGCTAATACGCCAACTTGGTAACAATTGATTACGTTAAGTGGTCAACAAGCCAGTTTTGCCAAGCACCAATACGCTAATCTCTTCCCACATAAAAGGCCATAGCCAAATCCTCAGCCAAACTCTCAAGGTCAATATTTAGTATGTCTCGGTGGGCATCAATGACCTTCCTACACATCTTATCAGGCAGAGCTGTGTAACCTGTGAAGGCACCGAGGATACCACCCGCCACGGCTCCTACTGTGTCATTATCGCGGCCATAGTTGGTAATAAATACCATGGCGTCCATGAAGTTGCCTCCTGAGAAAGCCAGGGCATTTAACGAGATCCGGTAGATTTCATCAGCATGAAAAGGAATGGATTTTAAGTGAGGATCCATGCTCTGGAAAGTTGCCAACATCCTTTTGTGTTTCATGGTGTCTCCTAGAAAGTAGTCTGGAGTTCCCTTGACCGAATCTGCGATAAGATCTTGTCTTTGAGCCGTCAAAGCTCCTTCATGAATCTGGTTACAAATCCTCCCGATGAGCCGGCTATCCGTGTAATTTTTAGGATCGACCCACTGGTGGAGATTCAATATAGAATCCACCGATTCGTACGTCATAGCTGCAGCGGTCAATGCCGCAGACATGGAGGTCAGATCTTTTGCATATCCCAGGTCAAATATGCTGAGATCCCAACCTGCCAGATAGGCATTGATGGGGTCGCCCGGATAAATCATACCCAGAAGAGGGGCGTAAAGCAATCCGGCACAAGCCATTTCACCTCCGTAGAATTTGGCAAGACTTTCATTATACCGATCAATGTCTCCACTGAAGTAGGCATTGGCTACGATCGCCCATTCCTGCAGCCATTGCAGATATTTGATGTTTACTTCGAGTTTGTCTGCGTCGAAGCTATCCGTTTCATCAAGACTTCTTTTTAGGCCCTCGTATTGCTGCTGAATGAAATGAGCAAATTTTTCAGAACGTTGATCAGCACGTGACTGGCCTAGAAGGTACTTTCCAAAAAGATATTTCCACCGGGTGTCATCCGTACCAGTACCTGCAGGCATATTACTCCCCCAAGGTCCTTCAGCGCTTGAAGCCCTGCTATTAATAATCAGCTTATCGATAAAACCAAATCGATCTTCGATCTGGCTGGCCGACCACATCTCCACAGGAGAACCCATCGCGTCGCCAATTGCTGACCCCACAAGGAATCCTAGAATTTTATTGTGATATTCTTCATAACTAATATCCGGAAAGCTGAATTCAGGCAAAGTCTGAGGCCGAGGTATCGGGAACGACTCTCCCTTTCTGTCAAAACAGCCCAAGACCAAAATAATTAGGATTGTCACTCCAAGGCCTTTCATATACTCAGCATTTCATACGCCTGATTGAGAAGACCCTTCTTCTCCAAAACACTCAAATCCAAGGGAAGCTGAGCTAATCCAATCAACCTTCTAAAAATCTCAACCGCAGCTAATTTCAACAAGAGCTCCATATCCAATTGATCGTAACCTTCGTAAAACTGCTCAAACCTGGTGATCAAATCTTTCTGCGGCATTCTTGCCATCATACCATGGGCAAGAAAAACAGCGAGATCAAATTCTCTTGGTCCCATAAAACTGAACTCGGGATCGATAACTTTGACGCCCTCTTCCGTTTGCAGCCAGCTGCCGGGATAATAGTCTCCGTGCAACAAAGTCTTGCCGGCCCCCAGGTATATTTCTCCGAGTTCCATCGCCATATTGGCAAGTCGTTGATCTTTGAGATATCGTTCTGCCACTTCTGATAATCCCGGTTGAACCATATCGAGGTCAAAACCATTATCCTGATCGAATGGTAAAACAAAAATATGCTGATGGTTCAACCGACGTAGCTCAATATTCCTGGGAAACTCTTTCACCTTATCCTCCGACCACACGAGATCATGCAACACACTGAGATATTGAATGAGTTTCTCAAGGGTTGCATTCTCAAAATGTGTATCAGCCCGGTAGACTAGAGTGAGGTCTGAACTTTCACCGAGATCCTCAAGAACAAGTAGATGGTTTTTCCCATCGAAATGGAGCAGTCTGGGGCTCATTCTCCGAAGGGTCTCATTTGCCTGAATATACTGATAGAAAGCCGCTTCCGTCATTACCCTGTTTTCAGGGGCTGGGATCTGGGGGTATTTGCTGACATATGGCTTTGATTGCTTGATGATCAATGATTCGTGGTCAAGGTTCATCCTGAGCACGACATTCATGTTGCCCTCACCGGGCACCTCCAAAATACAGGTGGTCGGTTTCTTCTCAGTGACATTCTCCTCAAGCAAGTATTCCAGCAGTAGGGCTGGATCCATTTCGTGACTCAACTCAATCATGGCAGTGGAAATTAGCTTATTTGCGCAAGCTTGACTAAAGATAAATCAAATTAGAAAGTCATAAACCACATCTGACAGCTGAAATTGTGGCGGCATAAAATCCCCTTTCTGTTTATATTTCATCCAGATAAACTATTTCTCAGATGGAAATCCTGACTCATGAAATCTACTTCAAAACAAACGGCTTCACAGAGATCCATAACATCACACCTCAAATCCAAGAAATTCTGACCGAGAGTGGTCTGGCGGACGGACAGGTTCTGGTAAGTGCAGTGGGGTCCACTGGAGGAATGACCACTTTAGAATACGAGCCAGGGCTGGTCAACCATGATGTTAAGGAGGTATTAGATAAAATTGCTCCATATGGCAAAGACTATGTTCATAATCGGACCTGGGGCGATGATAATGGGAGTGCTCATTTGAGATCAGCTCTGGTAGGCACAAGTTATGTTTGCCCGTTCGTGAAAGGTCATTTGCTTCTGGGCACCTGGCAACAAATCGTATTCATCGAATTCGATACGAGGCCACGCGATCGAAGAGTCATCGTACAACTAATGGGGATGGTGTCCCGCAACACCTAGTGCTGAGGTACATCCACTTTCAGCTTGAAGTGAAGATGTCGCTTTGGAGCTGTTATGGCGTTCAAGACTTCGAAGTGCAAGAAAAAAGATGAAAGCTGTTCGCCAGTTTTTACCTGAACCACCGTTGTCTCATGTGGAGGTAAAGTGACCACATCAGCTGTTGTGTGAAACGTGTAAGCACCAATATTCTGTAGTAGAAAAGAAGCATCACTATTGTTCTCAAGATGAACCAGAGCCACTGAGGAAGGACCTTGATAACTCACATCAACCACCCTTATTGATGCATCGATCAATGGCCTCAGATTTGACTCTTTTCCAACCAAAAGATTCTCATACCAGACGACAGTACGCCGGTCAATTAGCGCTTCGCGAATACTTTCGGCAGTCCTCTCTTTAGCAAAAACCAGGGTGATCGGTCTGTGTCCCCCTTCTGCAATGTCAAACTTCCAATCGACGAGGTTGTGGATATCTGAAGTGCCCATGATAGTAATGTTGCTATCGAGAGCTATCTGAAGGGCTTCGTCGGAATAGGTGATGTCATTGACCACTTCGATACCATCTAACAGGCCTTCCCGTATCAGATACTTATGCAGGTCTGTCAAGGTAGCTTTTCCATCCGACCGTTGACTGATCCAATTGGGATGGTTCCAAAAAATAAATCCACCTTGCCTCTTTGCTTCTCGGTACACCTCAATTGAGTCCTCCAACATCAATTTATTCGCATCAGTGATAAAGATGGCATTGGCATGGCCAGGTGGCAAGTCACGGGTGATCTCCACTCCATGTACCACGATAAGATCAAATGCCTTCGCTAGTTCACTGGCAATTTCAAAGGATCGATTACGATCCGGATTTGGAATGTCCTCACCCCAGGGTTGATACTCGATATGCTCCGTCAGAGAAATCGCGTCCAGACCATCTTTGACCGCTTCTTCGACCCTTATCGTCGGCCATACCAGGCCATCCGAAAAAACGGTGTGAATGTGGAAATCGCACTTCAACGTGAGATAGTCAGCTACAT
>JAHELJ010000028.1:0-6121 GCA_024644235.1 Lewinellaceae bacterium | reverse complement strand
TCAAGAACAGGCTGGAGGACCTGTCTATTATCATGAGGCTATTGGGTTCAAACTGGGATTACCTGATCAATGATATGACAGGTGGTACGGCCGGAAATATGGAGCGATTTGCCTACATCTACGACAAACGCCGAGTGAACTTTTCGGGCCTCGCTGGTGAAATTGTTTTATGGGATGAGATCTCTTCAGCTCGTATGATCCGCCAGCTAAAGCGGACACCCTTTATCACAGGATTTAAAGCCGGTTGGAAATCCTTTGCCATTATTAATGTCCATCTAAATCCAGGCAATGATGCAGACAGTCGCAAGCTGAGAAAACAGGAAATCGAGGCTCTGGTCGATGTAATCAAAGAAAAGATCTCCAAGAAACAATTGTGGACAGATAACCTGATGGTTATGGGTGACTTTAATATTTACAGTGATAATGAAGATATGATTGATATACTGACCGCCAACGGCTTTCTGGAACTGCAATCCCTGGTTGGTCAGCCCACAAATGTTTCAGGCACCCAGGCATATGATAAAATCTTTTATCGAAAAAATAAATATTTCAATATCACCAATGAAGAAGGTGATAACGGAGGTGTCTTGAAATTCTTTGACTCAATCTATCCAGATACAGCCTTCAAATCCTATAAAAGCTATATGAAGGATCACAAGGAAGATCCTAGCACTCTTAACAACAATGAAGCATACAAATCTTATTATAACCGCTACTGGAAGCGGAACCAGATGTCCGATCACTACCCCATTTGGATCGAAATGCAAATCGATCATTCGGATGAATTTCTTGCCGAGAAATTGAAAGAGTTTTAACACGGGGAACCTTGGCCAACTGTTCAAACCCCTTTCTAAGCAGTACTTATCGCTTTCACGGGATCAAGTCGTATGGCTGAAAAGGCTGGAAATATTGCAGAAAACAAGGCTGTGACCAACACCAGAAACAGGATCTGCCAATAGTAGTTAGCCTCTAACTTAGGATAAATCGTGGTTTGAAAGCCAATGGCCGCATAGCTTTCATCATAGAAAGCAGAAAGGTCTATACCGTTAGCTCCCAGATAACTGATAGTGACAAATGCAAGCAATAATCCTAGGGGAGAAGCAGTAATGACGAGATAGATTGTTTCCAAAGAGATCATAGAAAAGATACGCCATTTGTTCATACCGATCGCCATTAGCATTCCGATTTCTCTGGTCCGCTCCATAACCGCCATCAACATTGTATTGATGATTCCAAACGAAAGAGCCAATAAAATGATCACTAGGAAAATCACCATATACTGATCCATTGATTCTACCATTAGCCCCAGCTCCGGAGAGATCTGCTTCCAATCCTCTACCAGATTGTTCTTGTAGTCACTTCCTAATTCATCAAGTATATCGGGCAAAGAATCTGTATTATGTACCAAGGCGGCAATTTCATGATACTCCCCCTCTTGTTCTAGTAGAGCCCCGAGTTCATCATACTGTACAAAGACATTAAGCTCATCATAAGTGGAATTATAGGTTTGGTAGATTCCCGCAATACGAAAAGCCCCTGATGCGATATTCCCATCAATATCTTGAAAGGTTAATACAATCTTCGACCGTAGTTTTACGCCAAGCCTTTCCGCCAAGCGGTTTCCCAGGATCACCTTATTTCGCTCCTCAGATGAAAAGTATTCACCTCTGATTAGCTTTCCCCGTAGTCCAGTTACAAGATCTTCCGACCTGGCATCTACTCCCTGAATTTTTGCTCCAGTACTACTGGTTGCGGATGAAATCACGCCATAGACCACTGCACGGGCACTTACCGCCCGTATACGGTCATCGCTTTTCATAACATCCAGGATCTCAGATCCAAAGGGTATGCTGAATCTCGGTTCGTGATCGCTTTTCCAGTTTGGATGATGCACCTGAAAATGCGATACCTCTTTGGACACTGCATCTTCAAGACGCTGATGGATTGCCCCGAATGCATAGGCCATCATGAAAGCCCCCACCCATAAACCCAAGCACACAGAACCTAAAACGACCAGGCTTCTGATCCGGTTTCTCCAAATATTCTTCCATGCCAGTTGTATTAGCATCTCATCTATTTGCGCATTGCTGTGACGGGTTTCAAACCCGCGATTTTGATCAGTGGGAAAAACGACAAAAACCCTGACAATAGCAGCACCACCATAGCCTGGTTGATGAATATCTCTGATTCTATCGAAAAGTAGAAGATGGCCTCCATTCCAAAATTCTCATAAGCTTCAGCCAAACTTCCCGATAAGGGAATTGGATACAAATAGAAATACCAAACTGCTGGAATGCTCAGTAATAAACCTCCAAATACGCCGAGTAGCGAAATCATCAGATTTTCCACAATTACCATAGAGGAAAGGCGAATTTTCTTCATGCCTATGGCTATCAGAATACCAAACTCTCTTTCCCTCTCTAATGTCATCATCAGGATGGTTCCAAATATTCCGAAAGCAATCAGTAGATAGAGTACGATTTGAAAAACTTTGTTTTCAGTAGTCTCGCCCTTAATGAATTGATCCAATTCAGGCGTCATTTCTTGCCAGCTCATGACTTCAAAGTCTGGCCCCAATAGAGTTTGTAGAGCTTCAGCTGTGGACCTTGCTTGTTCAATATCCTTCAGAGAAAGGACAAAGGCTGTCACGCGCCCGGTCGCTCCGAAAAGCTCTTGACCGGCTTGAAGAGGAAGGTAGATTAGTCCTTGATTCAATTCTGGAGAACCAAATCGTACCAATCCCTTGATAGGAAATTTTCCCACTGCAGTGACTCCATGATAACCTTGACCCAGAAGGACCAGGGAATCAGCCAGGTCAAGCTCCAGGTAATCAGCCAGTCCCTCACTGATCAATACCGATTTATCTGCGGCATCCAGGTATGTCCCTGCATACACTCGATCTTCCAACCCGGTCATACTGTCTTCCTCTTCAGGCAGTATACATACGATCATTGTACCCTTCGAATGGCTTTCAGAAGCTGCAAGAGTAAAGGATTCAAGGCGAGGAATCACTGTTGTGACACCTTGGTAATCCTGTAATTGCCTGCTGACTTCTTCAGAATGAAGAAAACTCTTTTCCAATGTGCGTTCCTTCCAGTAACCTTCCCCATGCACCTGAATGTATCCGGTATACAGACCGACAATATTCTCTCGCATCCGGTCAAGAATTCCGTCCTTGACCGAATCCATCAAAACAGAGAGGACAACAGCAAAAACAATCGAAGCAGCAGTGATCATCGTCCTTCGGCGATTCCTCCAGATATTGCGCCAAGCTAACTTTAAAACCATCAAAGTCCCACCAACTCAAATGTGAAATGCTCAAGCTAGTGACCGCATGGGAACTTTGTAATGATCAGCATCACAGAACCAGTTGACCCCAATTCAGTCGTATGGGTTCATGCTTGCTACCTTTGATTCTTAGGTTTGTCTTGAAAAGCTAGAGTTTGTCTGAGAATTAGATGGTAGAAAGTCGATCAGTAGCGTGTGCAATTCAACAAGCGCTTTCTTGAGATACTCTTCGACCGATTGGATGGAGATGTCCAGGATCTCAGCAATCTCGCAGATGCTGTAGTTCTTTTGTTTTCTGAGCAAGAAGATTTCTCTAAGTGTAGGGTCAAGTTTGTTTAGGGCCCACTCCCATGGGATGTATTCCGGATCCCTGAAAGCTTCACTACTTACTGTCGCATCATCATGATGATTTGTATGACTTGATATCCCGTAGTCTGTGAGCAGTTTTTGACGTACGATCTCCAAGAGCAGGCTTAGCGGCGAACGTTCCTGACTCATGCTTTCACGCCCTTTCCATAAGCTCACAAAGGCTTCTCTGGCAATACCTTCGCACTGCGACCAGTCACAGGAGGTCTTCACCTGTATGTAGTTACACACCTTGAGATATTGCCGGTCAAAAAGTGCCCGGAAAGATTTTAGATCCAAACCCGCCATTTTACAAATGAATCACTTGTACAACTATAATTTTTTCAAAATCAACCAGATGAGTCTCCGTCGCATTGTAAGCACAGGCGACCATGACTCGACGCGTACCAGGTGTCGGTTCAGACTTCCTTAAAAGGGTGAAATGTTGTGGAAATCAAAAGTTGGTTAAAATGCCAAGGGATAACTTGGACGGGATAAGCGGGTTGAATATAAAAAAATTAGCCGGTTGTACAAAAAAAGAGTTGTGAAATAATACCTAAACAAACTACTTACCAGCACACCATGGCGATTTTGGAATTATCGGTCTACACTAGTTCTTCTCCTCATGCTCCTTCCATGCGGTATACCCACCTACCAGATTGTAGATGCTTTCATAACCCATTTCTGCCATTATATTGGATGCCGTCACACTCCTCCTTCCACTGCGGCAATAGACCAGATATGTCTTCCCTTTGTCAAGATTGTTCAGCCCTTCTCGAAAGCTTTCCTCCTCGAGCACATTGAGTTCTAAAGCATCACCAATTTTTCCTTCGGCAGTTTCATCAGGACGACGAACATCGAGAACGACTACGTCTTCACCAGACAACTTATTCTGAAATTCTTCCACACTGATATCCTGGAATGGCTCACCGGCTTCAGTTCCTTCAGATTCGGCATGGAGCTGAGGCGTAGATTCATTTTTGTCTTCCTGAGTTTGTCCCTGGCAGGAGAATATGAGTAATGACAGTCCAAATAGAATAAGTCTCATCAGTACTTTGATTTAATATTTGGACTGCAAAATAGGAATCTCCTTAATTTCTTAAGACCCAAAAAAGAAACTGCATCTCCGTAGTCGGGGAGATGCAGTAAACCAAATCAAGAATCGCTTTCGTATCTGTTATATGACTTCTGCTACTGCCGCATCTATCACTTCCTGTGTGATGGTGCTTGGGCAAACATATTCGGTTTGTGGCACTTCACTATTTTCGATGGCCTTCCATCCATCTTTGATGTCAGCAAGATTCTGAAATCCTCTTGATCTCAATATCGAAGCCGCCACCATCGACCGATAGCCACTTCGACAATGAAGCAAATACGCCTTGCTTCGATCGAGCTGATTCATGTTCTTATTAATATAGTCGAGAGGGAAGTTGGTGGCCCCAACCACATGTTGAGATAGAAACTCAGTTGGCTTACGAACATCAAGTACTACACTGTTCTTATCAGATCTAATTCGTTCTGCCATCTTATCCGCTGTTAGGGATTCGATATGATCGACATCTTTCCCCGCTTTTTGCCAGGCGTCTACTCCACCTTCGAGGTATCCGAGAGTATGATCGTACCCCACCCGCGATAGTCTAGTTACTACTTCTTCGGCTCGTCCTTTCGGTGCAACGATTAATATGGGATGATTGATATCCGTGATCAATGCTCCTACCCATGGTGCGAAACTACCATCGATACCGATGAAGATTGAATTGGGTATATGGGCTTGGGCAAATTCGTCCTCACTCCGTGTGTCGAGCACAAGTGCTCCCTCAGATTCTACAATGGACTCAAATTGCTCTGGTGTCAAGGCTACATTTCCTTTCTTAAGAACCACATCTATACTCTCATAGCCTGCCTTGTTCATCATGGCATTCTTAGCGAAGTATTGCGGTGGAGGTGTCAATCCCGAAGTCACCTCCTTCACAAACTCCTCTCTGCTCATATCTGCCCTAAGTGCATAATTGGTCTTCTTCTGGTCACCCAAGTATCCCCAGGTTTCTGTACTCAAGTTCTTGCCACACGCTGAGCCCGCACCATGAGCGGGGTAAACGATCACGTCATCAGCCAAAGGCATGATTTTCTCTCTCAAACTGTCGTAAAGCAGTCCGGCAAGATCTTCTCGGGTAATTTTGCCCTGTTTGATCGCCAGATCTGGCCTTCCAACATCTCCAAGAAAAAGAGTATCACCAGTGAAAATCGCGTGGTCACTTCCCTCTTCATCTCTCAATAAATAGGTTGTGCTCTCCATGGTGTGTCCCGGCGTATGGAGAACTTTGAATTTCACATCGCCAACTTCAATAATTTCGGAGTCTTTAGCCTGATGAATTTCATAGCTGGTCTCTGCATTCGGACCATATACGATTGTCGCTCCAGTCTTCTTAGCTAGATCAATGTGTCCTGAAACGAAATCAGCATGGAAGTGAGTCTCGAAGATATACTT
>JAHELJ010000176.1 GCA_024644235.1 Lewinellaceae bacterium | reverse complement strand
TTGGGCTGAGAACTGGTATGTACTTTCTTTTTATCACGCTCCTCTACATATTGAGCATCGGCTTTTGGTCGAAGCCCTTGATCAACAATGAAATCATAGGCAGGGAAAGAAAAGGTGAACTCGCACGATGAAGAAACAACAAAAAGTTATCGGTGTAGATCTTGGAGGAACGAAAGTTCTGGCGGGAACCGTAGACAGTGATCAACTTATTGAAACCAGGCTCCAACTTGTTCCCAAAGGAGGGTCGGTCGACATGGTGATGGATGCCTTGTATCGTGTCATAGATCCCATCTTTGGTGAAGATACATCTGGGATTGGAATTGGGGTTCCCAGTGTCGTGGATGTGGAAAAGGGAATTGTTTATGACGTGCAAAATATTCCCTCCTGGGAAAGTGTGCCGCTGGGTGACTTACTCAAAAGCCGCTACGGTGTTCCCGTTCACATAAACAACGATGCCAATTGTTTTGCCCTGGGGGAAAGGTATTTTGGCCAGGGAAAGAAGTTCTCAGATTTCATCGGATTGATTATCGGCACTGGAATCGCTGCCGGTATTGTGATTGATAACAAACTGTACAATGGTCATAACTGTGGTGCCGGTGAGTTTGGTATGATACCTTATTTGCAGCACAATTATGAATACTACTCCAGTGGACAATTTTTTCAAAATGAGTACGGGATCTCGGCAAAAGAGACCACGATGAAAGCCAATAAAGGGGATACAGTTTCTTTGGACATCCTCGCAGAATTTGGAAGGCATTTAGGCAATGCCATTGTGGCCATCCTGTATGCTCTCGATCCTCCCTTGATTATTCTCGGGGGTTCAGTGAGCCAAGCCCATCCTTATTTTCAGCGATCGATGTGGGAGCAAATCCGGAAGATTGCGTACCGGTCCATTCCCGAAAACCTGTCCATTTTGTGCTCCAATCAGCCCGATATTGCAGTGCTGGGAGCCGCAGCACTGTGTTTGCAGACTTCGCTTGAATCCATCGAGACTTAACGACCCCCTATGAAAGCGAATCTCTACATCATAGCGATCATCCTGATGCTGGCTCCAACGATGGGCTCAGGAGCAAATCAGATACCGATAAAGGTCGAACAGGGACTACCGGGCTCACCGATTACCTTGGGAATTCCTTTTCCAAAAGGTGAACTTGCCTGTCCAGACAAGGTTCGACTGCTGGAATTAGACGGTACAGAAATACCATGTCAGACTACATTGGTTACTACCTGGGAACCACTTGACTACAGCGTTAAGTGGCTTTGGTTATTCTTCTTTGCAAGCTCGAGCGATTCATATATTCTGGAATACGGCGAGAACGTCGTGAAAGCGCCTCTGACCGGAGACCGAATTCGAATTAAGAACGCCCAAAGGGGAGGCCAAAGCAGTATGGTAGATACTGGACCTTTGAGATTTACAATTGGTAAAAAGGAAAGCGGTTTTATTGAAGATATTTTATTTGATGCAGAAGAAAACGGATTCGATGAAACGGACACGATCGCTTTCGGAGTCCCGTGCAGGGGATCTTATCTTGACATCCTTGATGATTTGGGCATTGAC
The DNA here is from genome assembly GCA_024644235.1 of Lewinellaceae bacterium. GTDB lineage: Bacteria > Bacteroidota > Bacteroidia > Chitinophagales > Saprospiraceae > JAHELJ01. The sequence continues at coordinate 2,335 of JAHELJ010000176.1, read as the reverse complement.
TCCTCGGAGTGCATCATTCTCCGTACAGTGAGAGAAAGGGGATCCGGCCCCTTGCACTCCATAATTCGATTAGAGGGCTCCTATACCTATAAACGAAAAGATAATCGTGATTCACCTTTTGTCATCCGTATTCATCTCTATGCCGGAAAGTCCTACATCAAAGTTTTTCACACACTCACCTACACGGGCGTTCCGGATCATCATACCCCTTTAAAGGGCCAATACGAGAATATAGCTCTTTCTGACACAGGTCAGATCATCGAAAGTACCGAAACCAGCGACAGTGGCTGGATGCAACCCAATGACCAGATCTACAACACTGGCCTTACACTAAGATTCAATTTACAGAAAGACCTCAGTTATAGCTGTGGGCACTTTGGAGGAAAATGGCATGATCCTGGATCCAGAAAAGTATTTAAGCTCGACGATGTTTCATCTTCGGTGGGCATCTTTCAAACCGGACCCAAACCGGACCGTATTCCGCCGGTGCCGAATTCGACGTTAGATTCTCTGATCGACGGGTTCCGTGGGGAGGTGATCGGTGATGATCAGACTTATACCCATTTTGAGCGAGCTGAGGGATGGGCTGATTTAAGTGACGGCCGTAGGGGAATTTGTATCGGAATTAGAAATTTTCTAGAGGAATATCCCAAGGAGATTACCTACAATTCTGAGGACCAAACTGCCAATGCCATTCTCTGGTCACCAAGAGCTGGTCCTATGAGTTTTGCCCGAAATAGTTTGCGTCGCGATCAGGGAATGATCGCCAACTTCGCTGAAGGAGTCACCAAAACCAGTGAACTGGTTTTCTTCTTCCACACAAATTCGGATTCAACCGAATTAAGGCAGACGATGGACTACTTTCTTAACCCCGCTGTGGCCCACGCTTCACCGGAAACGTACTCTAAAAGTGGCGTCTATGGATTCTTTTCCCCGTATCGCATCGACCAACCAGATTTTGAAAGATCACTGTCTTACAAATTTGAATGGCAGCTCTTCAATCAGCACTGGGAACCCTGGTACGGGATGTTTGACTATGGTGATCAAAAGAATGCATTCTTTCGAGAAGATTGGCATCGATGGCAGAATAATGAGCCAGCTATTGATTTCATGTATTGGCTTCAATTTATGAGAACCGGTGATGCCAAGTATTACCATGCCGCAGAGGCCATGAGCCGGCATACCATGGATGTAGATAATGTGCACTGGCCAACTGATCCACCTTACTATGGTGACACCAACGAATCCATTGACTTCTGGAAATTGAAAAATGCAGAGTCTGTCGCGACTCCCTACCTGGGGATTGGACGTCGACATGCCACTCAGCATTGGCTTGCCCTTTTGAGCGCCCATGTTTGGGTACAGGGATGGCTCGCATCCTACTATCTGACTGGCTATCACAGAGGACTGGATATAGCACGGCTGACTGCCGACTCCCATGTTCGAAAGATTTGGGGAGGACATGGTTTGACCGGAAGAAGACTATACCTATCCATATGGAACCTTGTCGAAGCATGGGATGCCACCAAGGATGACAAATACTTGCAGGATCTCAGGGACCGGGTAGATATCCTTTTCGATCTCCAGAATGGACCTAATCAATATGACAACCTAGTGATGGACCGGTACGGCTATTCTCAGGTGTACGTATCCCATGGTCTCTATAAATACTATCAGCTCACAGCTGATTCTCGTGCAAAGCAAGCACTTATAAGACACGCTCGTGCCGTTCGTGACAATCCTCCCTATAATCATGAGTATGAATCTCTACTTGCCACAATCCATAGCCTAGTGCTAGGCTTCGAGTTGACTGGCGACAAAGGTTTTCTTGATGAGGCATTGAGCCGGTCCGAAGTAATAAAGACGAACCCAATTATGAAATCCTTTAGCGAGTTGGGAACTCAAGGAGAAATAGCCGCTGCTCTCGAAGAGGCATCCAATTTGCCGGATCTCGGCTTTTTTTCAACACGGAGGAGGTGGGCGCCAAATTGGGGAGCCACTCAAGGCCTTCGGGTTTTTGGTTGGACCCATATTTATAATGTTCCCTGGTTACTACACTGGCTGGAAGGAGGCGATACCGCAGGTAAAAAATGAAACTAAGACTGGATTTTCTACGTCCTCCCCAAATCCTTGTGATTTTGGTTTTGATCGTTAGCTATGGATGCGATGCTCCAGCCAAAAGTCCCAAGCAAAATGAAGGAGAGAAAGTTAGCGCTGGAACTTTGACTATCGAATATATTGCCCATGCTAGTTTCATTCTTACCCATGATGAGTATTCTATTCTAATAGATCCATTTGCAGATTCGGTCTGGATCTCATATCTATTTCCCCGTGA
>JAHELJ010000175.1 GCA_024644235.1 Lewinellaceae bacterium | reverse complement strand
CACAACCACCCATGTTGTTTTGAACCACCAGCAATACATCACAGAAATCAAACGAACCACTTTCGTCGATGACCCACAGACGCACCATTTGCGTACCCAGGTTCTCACATCCTACCGTGATGTAGTCCTCATCTTCGATGAAGGTCGTATCATCAATTCCGTCGATCAATTCGATCTTGAAGGAGACCTCATTATCGCTGTCACAAGCTGGTGCACTGCTACGGTCAAACTCGTTGGCCCATACTGTGGCCATCGCCGTATCTATATCACCATCCTGATCCAGATCCATCGGGGTCAACTCAGCCGTCAGACTCGTGATACATATCGCCGCTGGCTTCTTCCCGGTCACTACCGTGAAGTAATCCTCGCAATATGATTCGTTCTGACATTCATCCGTCACCCGTACTTTCAATTTGTAATCTCCTGTCAACAGATCCGGTACTACCACCTCGAAGTTCGTGTCGGTACCTTCCAGCTCATCACTGTCAGTCGCTATACTCGTCTTCTCGTCTCCCTTCAGCTCAAATAGCTCCCAGAAGTAGCTCAGCGCTCCACACATATCCGTCACGTTCACTGTCTGACGTAGCGTATATGCACATCCGGCTGCCTCTACCTCTTCCAGTGGCTCCTCAAAGGTACACACCGGTGGGGTCGTATCCTGTACTATGATCTTCTGCTCCCATGACTTGGTGATGCCCTGATACTCAGGATTAATCCACCAGTAGTCATCATTCAACGGCTTGCCTTCTTCGCCCAGGTAGCACCAGTCGATGAAGTACCACGTTCTGATCACTTTGTAGCAAGCTTCGTCACCGCCTACTATCTTAAATACCTTGTCTGTGTGGTTGATGCCTATGATACGACAGTCGTCATCAAACAGATACTCCGGCTGCCCGGTGTTCTCCGGTGACAACGCTCCCGTTGCATTACCCGCTTCATCGTACTCGATTCCACATGTCTCTACATAAGCTTCCTCAGGATGGGTGAACATACCCTTATCCAACTCACAGCTGTTGCCTACCCAGATCAACTGCTTACGTACGATCGTGTCCTTGCGGTGACCAGGATTGTACTTGTCGCCAGAGTAGTCACAACCAGGTATGAACTTCCACTTACGGTAGATATACCCCTGACCACAGTGGTCAAAGCTGCACCATACTGTCTGCTCGCATTGTACACTCTCTCCACAGTTCACCACCACCTGTCCATAGTACTTCTCATGCTCTTCCTTCTCGTAGTAGCATGAGTCATAGTAAATGTCTTTCCAGACATAGCCCAGGTGCTCATCAAACACTTTTACCTTCTTGGAATACTCATCACAATGACAGGTCTTGTCATAGTATCTTGCTGTATCCGGTGCCGGTACATTGCCATACTCGTCTCTCCATACTTTGTCGTATCCGCCAAACAATCCATCTAAGGCTGCTAATGCATCCTCATCACCCTCTTTGGCCAGATTCACGATGTACTCAATGCTTACCGGATGTGATGAGCCTGCATAGTCATAAGACTCGTGCTTGTACGCTCCACAGGTCAGTTCTACCCGGTCATCTACATCATGCACCACTTCCACCGGTGTCTTGTCCTCGACCCATACCCAGGTCCAGCACTTCGACCAGTTACACCAGTAGTCCATCGCCAGCAACTCTACCATCACTTCCTGACATGCATCCTCGCAGTCAAACGGTACCGCATCACTCCAGCCTCCTCCGATCTGATCCCATAGATCAATATCCGCATCGGTGATCTCACCTTCAATCTCAAACTCGTCTTCGCAGTTCAGTTCCTTCAACAGCTTCTTGAAGTAGTGGTCATCTACCGGATAGGGATGATCCACACACTCCAACGTGCGATACTTACATAGGTCATATTTCCAGGCGTTCCACAAGATATCCGCACAAGGACGGCCATCTTCCTTCAGCCATTTCATCGTCTTGTAATAATGCGCTTCTACCTCATCTACGTGCTTATCCGTCTCCAGATCTGAACACCAGATCGTGTCGTGCTCATCATAACACGCTACGTGGTAGTCATCGTCACACAGATCGATACATGCTTCATACCAGTCCGCTCGACGAGCCAGCAAGAAATTGATGTCACAGTTGTCCCAACTGCCTTCATCAAACGTGCTCGCATCTACCCATACCTTCTTGCCACTCAAGCCTACGATCACTCCCTTGTCACATACCGGTACCGGGCGCGTCAGGTCTTTCACCTTCAGATAACACGTATCCCGTCCGTAGTTGTGACAACTGTCATATGCTTCGTAGATCACCCGTACTGGCAACCCATGCGGTATCTTCACCTGCTTGTGCGACTCATAAATGTCCGGATCACTCGCGCTTTGCTCAAATACAACCGTGGTCACCCCTTCTACGATCGCCTTCACATACTTCACTCCACTCCAGTCATCTACTACCTCTACCGGTGGCACATACGTATGTGCTCCACAATCGTGACTTCCCGCTGGTACATACAACGTATCTTCATGGATCAAATCAGGATTCGCTTTCAGATCCAATTTGCACTCTACGATCGGCGCTAAGGTGTCCAGGTCTACTACCCAGAATTCACACCGCCAGTAACCAGGTGCTATTGAATCCAATGGTGACGCTATCGCAGTCTCTACCCAGATCAGTCCACTTACATTAAACTCCTCACCATCCACCGCTACAAAGCAGATCTCATCACAGGCTTGTAGACTCAACGTTTGGCCGACGCCGTTCGACAATGGTACTAACGCACCACCATTCAACCGGTAACCAGCGTCCACTCCATTAGAGCCACTGATGTCGAAGGTCAAGTCACCATCCTGAGGTGCCTGGATACACATCGATGCATCATCGATATCCATTGAAGTCGCTCCAGCTGCATCGATCAGCTTCACATCAGGGTTCAGATCAGCCGTCGAGCCGTCAAAGGCCGATAACGGACTTTGGTTGCTGCCATTGATCGTGATGTCGCCTCCCGTAGAGCGGGTGTACTCCCAATGCTTCGGATGAAACGTCGCTGTAAAGTTAGTCGCATCCGTCAAACCAAGCGCCGTATACAATCCAGGTGTGCCCCAGCAGCTCTGCTTGATCTCTACCTCTACTCGATACTGGCTGCTACATTCCGAATCGCCTACCTTCCACGCATCAACATGAACACTCACTCCACACTTAGGATCAAACTCCGCTGCCTTAAATTCCAGCATCCCAGTGTTCTCGTTGAAGTTCGTCTCGACAAACGCTATCGCCTGATAGCGATCGATCAAGTCCATCGCTCCGTATTCAAATTCACGACCAACTACCATATACGGTCCCAATTTGCCGCCAACTCCACAATACACCGTATCACGCTCCGGACAAAAGGCATTGTCAAACGTGATCTGGGGTAAGCGCAATACATAAATCGTATCGTAGGCAACTCCCCGTTGACCATCCTTATTGAATGCTTCGTATTCTCGATAGATGATCTTCGCCGTATCGTTGCCCGCCGTGCCCAAGCTATCCGCTATACACGCACGCGCATCAATCCAGTCCGCTACAAACGTAGCATCCTCCTCTCCACGACAGGGTACCATCGCTATCGGTGGAATGCCGTGAATGTCTCCACCCTTTACCAAGGGGTCAAAGCAGTATACAGTCTTTGAACGTCCCAGTATGATCGGTGCATTCCCCTGCTTGAACGTTAAATAGCTCCAACAGGATCCGCCACCTCCAGTAATGTTCACGTTCACCTTCAACTGCTGACCTAACAAAGGACACGCATACAACGCAATCTCATCCATCCCTATCAATCCCTGGGCATAATAGATCCGTTGTCCGTACGAGCCCTCAATTAATACATCTACCGTCTGCATGTTCATCTCGATAGTCGCTATGTTCGTAACCAGCTCGGCTACCGTAACACGCGCACT
>JAHELJ010000174.1 GCA_024644235.1 Lewinellaceae bacterium | reverse complement strand
AATAAATATCACCGCGTAGATCATGAAGCCAGGATAAGCTCAAAGCACCGGGGTCGAGCGAGGCTTGGGCGATTTCTAGAGCTTGATCCACCCATGCTTGCGCCTGAGCATAGTCACCACAATCCAAATGATGTTGTCCAAGGTAACGGAAGCTTTCTGCCAGTTTTGCTGCTTCATCAACAAAGAGAGATTTTTTTAATTCTAGAGCTTTCTTGTGAAGAACCAGTGCTACATCGCAACTATCCATACCGGCATGCGCTGCTGCCAGTTGATGATAGAGATCCGGGAGTTGCTGATATTCACTCCCAAAACGATTGGTGAAGATCTCAATCGCCCGAGTTAGTGACAATACGGCATCATTGAATTTCCCCCTGTTTAAATTGAGCTGGCCAAGGTCCCACTGAATCATGCCCATTGCTTCGTGCCCTGGACCCAGGTATTTGAGGGCAATACGCTCGAACTTAGCGGCATTTTCAATCGCATCGCTAAGATTCATTTGGGCTACGTAGACAGCTGAGAGGTTGTTGTAGCCGAGAGCGATCTGCATCTCAGGCCCATCACCCTGCTGCAAAACCTCAATTCCTTTTTTGATAATTTCCTCAGCTGCGTCATAATGCCCTTTTCGGTAATTGATAAAACCAAGATTATAGTAACGCGGGCCCAATAATGGGCTGGCTTCTCCAAACAATTCACGTGATAGATCTAAAGCTCCCGTAGCTGCCTCCACGGCCTCATTAAATTTCTCCTGATTGGCAAGAATCTGGCTGTTCTCTACCAGGACTTCAATTTTTTGTTGCCGGGCAGGATCTCCCAATGAGTCGCAGATGATCAGGGCGGTGTCAAACATTTGGAGAGCCCCCTGATAGTCACCTATCACTGTCCGGTAATATTGACCCATAACCACATAGTATGAAGTTGTGGTTTCATCGAAATAGGGTACTAACCCTTCAGAGATTAGTTGACCGGATCTAGCCAAAATATCTTGAATTGCGCCACGACTCACCTCGCTCGTGAATTGAGTTGCTTTAGCCATTTCAAGTCGGGCTTTCACATAATCACGAAATCCCTCCTGCTTGAGGTAGAGATCACTGGCTCTTTCAAAAAGCTGGTAAGCTTCGTCAAACTGCCGCTCTTCAATTTTCGCCATACCATCCTGCATAATGGAGTCGGCCGGAAGCTGTGCAGTGGTAGTGTGACTTAGGCAGAAGAGAAGAATGAAGACAAAAAGTAAGCGAGGCATAGAAGGGAGAAGCAGTTGAGTACTTACAATTTACTCTATTTCTTCCAATAGATTCAGGGCGTCGTCACGATAGTTACCAGGTGATGAGGAGATTTCAATCAGGATTTCTCTACATCTTGTTAACTCCTCCTGAGCCAGGTAGGTCAGGGCAAGATACCAGGTGGCAGGAGCGACAAAGCGACTGTCTCCCGAGGATATAACCTCCATGAATCCTTCTTCTGCTTGCTGATAATCAGTCAGATTCATTTGACAAATAGCCCTGTAAAAGACGGGATAGATTTCATCAGATTGACTTTGCAGCCCGTCAAAGGCTGCTGCTGCACCCTCCCAGTCCCCATTCTGATAGAAGAAGAACGCTTCCGATAGGTTCGTTTGTTCATCCCGCTGCTGAAACTCAACAATATTTGGAAATGATTCGAAGTAGTGGGCATACAACCGATCTGTTTTATCGCCTTGATTCATGAAATAGAAGACACCCACCAGTGCCAGTGCCAACGCAGCTGCGCTCGCCCAGCGCCATATGACTTTTGACTGCATCTTTACGACCTTAGCCTGATCGTTGCTTTCTGATTTCGAGCTTGCTTGCAACTTTTCTTTCAGAGCTTGGTCAAAATGCGATTGAATTCCAATCATCAGGTCTCGCTGCAAGGCCAATGCTTCGGCAAGATCCGGATCCTCCCCGACAGATTTTTCAAAATCTGATCGTTCACCTTCATCCATCCGATTCATAAGGTATCGCTCGATCGTTTCCTGTCTGTCTTTCATAGATCTCTACTTCTGTAACTGCACCATGGCTAGTTCCCTTAATTTTTGCATGCAACGAACTTTCTGACTCTTCACTACTTTTTCATTTTTATATTTCAATCGTTGAGCTATCACTTCCATCGGTAAGCCATCGTAGTAAAAATATCTTATGATGGAAAGGCATGGTTCGGTTAGTTTGGATACTGCATCCCTAATACCAAGTTGCCTTCCAGATAATTCTTGTTTTGGTGTGTCATTGACGGATTCTGCCATTTCTTCAGCTTTGTACTTACCCAATTTTCTTCTCTTCAAATAGGTCAAGATCCAGTTCTTTCCAATAGCGAAGAGATAAGTCTTGATGCTTCCTGAACCCGGCTGATACTTGTCAAAAGCAACATTTTGGCGAAAAGCCAGGATTGCTTCCTGAAAAGCATCCGCAGCAAGATTTTGATCAACCTGATATGTTCCCGCAACCCAAGAGGTGAACTCCTGCCGGTGACTTTTATAAAGGGCAATCAATCCTTCTTCTCTTCCGCTCTTGATAGATTTCAATATGTCACGATCAGACCACTTCAACTACTTTAACTGCCATTGATTGTTTAACGATAATAAAAGGTAAACAATTCAATGGCTTTTTTCTGACGCAGGTGGTACCCATTCGCTGATGGGATTTAAAATATTTCCGGGTAGTTCATTAGCCATGATTAGGCTTGAACTATTGGTACTTTCCAATTATACTTGAACCGTGCTTAATCGAACAACAGCATTTTTACTCGGTTTACTTTGGTGTTCATGCATACTGCATGCTCAAAATGAATCTCTTCGGACTTTCTTTGATTTGCTATATGACCACGATAATTTAGAACTCACTTTGACAATCGATCCCGTTCGCTTACAGAAAAGTGAAGGACGCGACATAGTCTTTTCGACTAGGTTGGATGCCCGATCGAACGGTTTAGTGATCTACTCATCCAATGCAAAGGTTTCTCCGAGAGGTAATTTTCGCCTGAAAGAGTGTGATTTCCCACCCTTAGCACTGGACTTACCTAAATCCGCTCTTGGCCAGCAAGAACTTTCCCCTACCGATAATTACAAATTAGTCACCCATTGCAATGATTCCAGAGATACCAATCAGATCGTATGCAAAGAGTACCTTGCCTACAAACTTTACTCCCTTCTCACCAGTAAGAGCTTCCGCACCAAATGGCTAACGATACACTATATTGACGAGAAGGGCCATCCATTGCTATCAGCTGATGCATTTCTAATTGAAAGCAATGCGGAATTGCGTCATCGGCTCAGGGGTGAATGGGTGGAAAGTGATAGAGTGTCTGTGGATTCGGTTGATGCTTATCAGTTTGAACTTGCTGCCCTTTTCCAATACATGATCGGTAATCGAGATATGCATTTGACCAGTCAGCACAACGTCCGGCTATTGCGATTTGACGAAGGAAGGAAGTTTCTTCCCGTTCCTTACGATTTTGATTTTTCCCTATTTGTGAAGGCGCCCTACGCGTATCCCGGCCTGGTCAATCGCAACAATGTACGTAGAGTGTATCTCGGATACGCACGAAATGAGTGGGTGATGCCGAGAGTGTTTTCCAAGTTTCGAGCTGAACGAAATGAGTTGATTGGTCTGATCGAAAAAGAATTAAAACTTAGTGAACGGGAGCGCAAAGACCTAGTCAACTACATAGATGGCTTCTATGAGGACCTATTGAAGGCGGAGTATCAAATGAACTACCGTCTCGAATAGCCATGCAATGGAATTCGTCAGTGACGTGCCTAGGCGATCAAATCATTTATCACCTTTCCATGCACGTCCGTAAGTCTGAAGCGACGGCCCTGGTGTTTGTATGTCAGCTGTTCATGGTCAATTCCCAGCAAATGTAAAATCGTAGCTTGGAAATCATGAATATGGACTCCAT
>JAHELJ010000065.1 GCA_024644235.1 Lewinellaceae bacterium | reverse complement strand
TCAGGCTGTGATTTTAATTTTGGGAAGTATCCTCGTGACTTGGTATGGACTGGATGCACTGGGGGGCTGGAGTGAACTGAAGCGGATTGCCGGTTCAGAAATGTTCAATCTTTGGAAACCGCTGGTTCCGGATGGAGTGGAAGGCACCTGGGCACCTGTCATTGAGGAAGGAAGGATGGCATGGTATTTCAATACCAATTACCCCTGGGTTGGGATGCTGTTTTGCGCACCCATTATCGGTTTATGGTACTGGTGCACCGATCAATATATCGTCCAACGTACACTCGGTGCGGCAAACCTGACGGAAGCCCGACGAGGTACGATTGCAGCGGCATTCCTCAAGCTACTGCCGGTATTTATTTTCATCATACCCGGTATCATCTGCTTTGCTCTGGCAGAATCTGGACAAATCGAAACCATTTCCACCGCTCTGCTGGACAGTGAGGGGAACATCGTCAATGCCAATGCACAGCAGGCATTCCCATTGCTGGTGGCGACGATATTGCCATCTGGGATCCGGGGTCTGGTGGTTGCCAGTCTTCTAGCGGCCTTGATGAGTTCGCTGGCAGGAGTATTCAATGCCTCCTCAACCTTGTTTACAATGGATTTTTATTCCAAGTTCAGACCAGCAGCCTCGGAGAAATCATTGGTACGCATCGGACGAATTGCTACCGCTGTAATGGTGCTGATAGGCTTGCTATGGATTCCAGTCATTCAGGGAAGCAGGGGACTTTATGATTACCTGCAGAGTGTACAGGGTTATCTTGCACCGCCCATATTCGTCGTCTTTTTCTTCGGCGTCTTCAATAAGCGGCTTAATGCGAAGGGATGCCTGGCAGCACTTGGAGTTGGTTTTGCCATGGGTTTGTTCCGGTTGGCAATAGATACTCCAGTCGCCTTGTCAGATTCTTTTGCTTATGACGAAGGATCGTTTTTCTGGATCGTCAACAAGACATTTTTCCAATACTACAGTCTCTTGATATTCCTGGTCTCCGCCGCAGTGATGGTTATTGTAAGCAAGGCAACGGAAGCGCCCTCTTACGAACAGGTCAAGAGTCTTACTTTCTCTACACTTACTCCGGAGGATATTGCCGAAAATAAATCGAGTTATGTCAGGGGAGATGTGATCGCTTCCGGTTTCGTGGTGCTATTGATACTGGCGGCTTACATTTATTTCAGCGGTTAGCGATTGATTGATCTGAAGACATATGAGCTCTGGTTTGTTGTAGGAAGTCAACATCTTTATGGTGACGAGGTGATCGCTCAAGTCAGTCACAACGCCAAGCGAATTGCTGAGTTTCTTGACAAGCAGGAGCTAATCCCAATTAAGATTGTCTACAAACCAGTACTGACCACCTCAGAATCAATCTCTGCTTGCCTGCAGGAAGCAAACAATAAAGCCGAATGTATTGGCTGCATCATGTGGATGCACACCTTTTCTCCCTCCAAGATGTGGATAAATGGTTTGAAAAACTTTGGCAAACCCCTTTTACATCTGCACACGCAGTTTCACCGGGATATACCCTGGTCAGAGATTGACATGGCATACATGAATCTGCACCAGGCCGCCCATGGTGATCGTGAGTTCAGTCATCTGCTGACCAGGATGAATATTTCGCGAAAGGTGGTGGTGGGACATTGGCAACACCAAGAGGTTATCCGCCGGATAGGTGTCTGGACGAGAGCAGCAGCGGCATGGTCAGATTCAAAAGAGATGAAGATTGCCCGCTTTGGTGATAATATGCGAGACGTTTCCGTGACGGAAGGAGATAAGGTGGCCGCTCAGATGCGATTCGGATATTTGGTGAACGGCTATGGCCTGGGAAATCTCGCACAGTCGGTCAATGCCATTGAGGATGAGAGGATAGCTGCTTTGATTGAGGAGTATGATGATACCTATGACATGCAGGATAAGTTACGCGGTGGTGGCGAGCAAAGGGAAAGCTTGATCGAAGCCGCACGAATTGAACTCGGAATCGAGAGTTTCTTGAAATCAAATGGCTTCAAAGCCTTTACCGACACCTTTGAGAACTTGCATGGATTGCGACAGTTACCCGGCATTGCCGTGCAGCGACTGATGCAGAAAGGCTATGGTTTTGGTGCCGAAGGTGATTGGAAGACAGCCGCACTGGTGAGATCGATGAAAGTTATGGCTGCCGGATTGGAAGGAGGAGTGTCATTTATGGAAGATTACACCTATCATTTGGGCACTGGAGACGAACGCGTGTTGGGCGCCCATATGTTGGAGATTTGTCCTTCTATCACTAATGGTGCAATCCGCTGTGAGGTCCATCCACTTGGCATCGGAGGGAAAGAGGATCCAGTTAGGTTGGTATTTGGTGCTGCACCGGCACAAGCGATCAACGCCTCTATCATTGACATCGGGCAAAGATTCAGAATGATTGTCAATGATGTAGAAACCGTAGAATCCAAACACTCAACTCCCAAACTACCAGTAGCCTCTGCGCTATGGAAACCATTACCCGATTTTACCACCGCAACAACCTGCTGGCTGTTGGCTGGGGGGGCTCACCATACCGGATACAGCAATTGCCTCACCAGCGAGCACTTGGAAGACTTTGCTGAGATGGCGGGGATCGAGTGCCTGATTATCAACGAGAACACATTCGAAAGCACATTCAAGCAAGACTTGAGGAGTAACCAGGCTTACTTCAACTAGAGGTTTCAATTATCCGCCTTTTTTCAACATCGCCGGATCGATCGATTGGGGACGTTTGGTTTCCCTACCTTGAATAGGATCACATCCGCCGATGGGGGTGTATGTGATTTTGATGATCTCTCCCTCGTTACCTGAAACCGATGGGTGTAGCCTGATCATATCTCCCTCATGAAAAACTACATCCCGAGGCAGTTGTTCATCTTCCACCCAAACGTGCACCGTTGAGTTGGCAGCAGTGTAAGCTAGTTCGAATTTGCTTTGCCGGTAGCTACCCTTTGCAACACTGGTGGCGAAATCAAGAAAAGCCTGAAGAAATACAGCAGGATGATTCAGACTTACGAGTTTCAGATCAATTCGTGATCCGTTGTCGGTGAGATCGACAAATTCATTGTATCCGTATCCATAATCTTCGGTGAAACCTTGGCCCTCGACTCCTGGCTGATAGGCAATTGAAGCAGAAAAGAGAGGATCGCCATCTTGCAGTTTGACCACTTCCGAATATACCTGGTGATAACCCCATCTCAAAAACCCGTCTTGCAGCGAATAGTATTTCTTTCGAATAGCAGCCTCCTCACAATTATTGCCGACAACGGACAGGCCGATGGGATTGAATGTGTAAGGACCTTCAGGGCAAGTCCCAGGATCACGCGATTCGCTAATGTCGTTTTCATCGCTGATGAAAATAACGGCAAGTGCGGCATTATCGCGGAAAAAGTTTAGCCTTTGATTAGCAGAAAGATTGGTCGTCACTGCTTCCTTAAGTGAATACAGACCAGCCTCACCGGCACTTCCCTGAAGACTTATGCTTAGCATATTGAGCTGCATCTGGGATGCTATCTCGTCAATGGTCCACTCATAATTGCACATCACTTTCTGATGCTCTCGACCATCCGTAGAAATGAAAACACCTGCTTTTCCTTCTTCGGCATGTCCCAGCATGAGGCCCGTACAGAAACTCACACCAGCGGAATCAAGCAACTGAAAAAATTGATATAGAAAGTGAGCGATGGTTCTTCGGTCGTTATGCATAGATTCTGAGTCGTCCACCATGAAAAGAATATCCAGAGCTATCAGACCTCCTTGCTGAATCCACTCTTCGGTCACTCTGCAACTCCGGTCAAATTGAATCTGTTGATCAAATGGAAACTCTGCGATGGGTGCATGCTTACTGCATGACAAGGATAAGATCAGAGCGATCAATGGAATGGAAGACCTGGAACTAGGCATATAGTCAAAATTAATTCAATGGAAGATGACTTGAGATGATCTGCCTCATTGCTAAGAGATTGGTCGCTGAGAAAACCAATCCTCCAACTGAGCTAAATCATAGTTTTCGAGGATTGCGAATTCGTTGCCTTCTTCCTATCTTCTCCCTATGTTTCAAAACCGCAGTTGCCCGGGGTTCAGGACCCTGGTCATTTTGACAATTATCCTTGGGACCTATATATGTCGTCCTACAGCCTTATGGGGCCAGGGGGCGACGGTGAGCTTGCAAGATTTTGTCGCAAACGGAAACACCATTCCACTCAGTGATCATTGTGTCCGGCTCACTCCGGCCGAGGATTGGTCATCGGGATCTATCTGGTACAAGGAGTCTATAGATTTGACTTTTTCTTTTGAAATGGAGTTGAACATCATGTTCGGATGTGATGATGAGTCCGGTGCAGACGGAATTGTTTTTGTGTTTGCAGATACCCGGGATGTCCTCGGTTATCAAGGTGAGGGAATGGGCTTTTCCGGCCTTCAGCCTTCTCTTGGTATTGAGGTAGACACCTGGGAGAATGATCATCTTGCCGATCCCTGGCAAGATCACATTGCCATTCTGCAGCACGGACATGTCCACCACTATTACAATTTGGCAGGTCCTGAGCGGATAGAGAATGTGGAAGATTGTGAACTTCATCAGTTTGGGATCAGTTGGGACCATACCAGCAAGCGGCTGAGTGTTCAGCTCGATGGGGAGGAAAGAATCGCCTATACCGGAGATATTACCGAGCAGATCTTTGCCGGAAATCCACACGTCTATTGGGGCATCACAGCTGCTACTGGTCGCTACAACAACCGCCATGAAGTATGCTTTGAAAAATTAGATTTTGACTTAGCTATCGATGAGTTGGTTTTTAACAAGGCGCTGGAGGGACAGCTGATTCGAGGGGATGCCATCGTGTTGGAGAGCATTCAATTTGAAGACGGATCCACTTCGATCAGCAAACGTTCATTTCCTGATCTTTACAGATTAATGAACCTGATGAAGGCAAATCCCGGCCTGGACCTGAGGATAAATGGTCATACCGATAGTGATGGCAGTGAATTCATCAATGAGAAACTATCCAGATTGAGAGCACTTGCCGTAGCAAAATTTCTGTCTCAGCAGGGGGTTGAGAAAAATCGTATACATGTAAAGGGCTATGGCGAAAAGTATCCGCTGGCTACTAACGATACATCCATAGGCAGAATGAAGAATCGTCGCATAGAAGTGCAGCTGTATAATCCACGGACTTAAACACAAAATCGGTGAGGGAAACGTTTAATGTTTGTAAGAGCCTGGCTACTATGAAGCATCGATTTGGAAGTGTAGTATTTTTACTCTGTCTGATTATGAGTTTGCATTGCAGTAAGGAGCCAGATCTTGTGGATGCCGAATTAAGAATCTATTTGGAGAGATTTAGTGAGGAAGCGGCTGTGCGAGGCATTGAAGTAGATTACAAAACAGAACCGGTGGAGGCACGTATTGAACTGCACGAAAGGGATGTACAGTTGGGCTGGTGCAATTACGATTTCGAAACCCAGAACATGATCACCATCAACAATTTATTCTGGCCGATTCTCAATGATTTTGAGAAGGAGAAGTTGGTGTTCCATGAGTTAGGTCATTGCGTGCTTTACCGCACCCATCTGGATGAGCAAGATCAGGCTGGACTCTGCAAAAGCATTATGCACTCAGGCCAAGCATGCGCTGATAACTATTCGGTAAATACTCGCGAAAGATACTTGGATGAGTTGTTTCTGCGCTAGGTAGATTATCGATCACCTCTTCTTTTCGATATCCAGTGCCTTTTCAATTTTATAGGCTATAAATTTTCGATGGTTGACTGTCTCCGTTTCCTTAATCTTTGATTGTTTCATCATTTGCAAGATCTCGTCCAGCTGTCCGAATACCGCCGATTTATCGAGGTTACTATAACGACCATCACTCATGGCACCGACCAGGGCATCGACATACATAATCTGTAAATTTTGCCGGGTAGTGTTGACGGATGTCGTCAAATCAGCTTGAAAGATCCCATCGGTAAGATCACCCAACATCTCCGAAACCGAATAAGTGTTACCATAAAGGCGTGTGTCAGTCAACCTTTGCAGGGTACTGGGATGCAACAAATGTGAGAGAAAACTCCTTTGGTATGCATTGATCTGAGCGTGGATTTTGGGATCTTCTGTACTGCTAAAAAAGGCGAACCCACGCCTCTGAGGCTGAAGATGAGCATAAAGATCAGGTTCAACCAGGAAAGCTTGGGGACTGAACCCATATCGAACCAATGCATCCATCGCCTCTTTTTGTTGCGCATAAGGAACGGGAGAATATGGCTGAGTCGCACCGGATTGGCCTATGAATGCCCGGTCAATGTGCACGCCACCAATGTATCGAGTGATGACATCCAGCGATCGATAGCTGGTTCCGGATAGGATGGAGTAGGCATCTCTCAGTTCCTGGTAGGAGTTTCCCTCGGTGATAAATTTTTCTGAAAGTCTACCAATGATCGAACGACAGAGTCGCACCTGGTCTTTTCCGTATTGAATCACTTCATTGGACATGTCCCACATATTGATTGTTGGATCAATCCCTCGCCCTGGTGCAAACATTGCATCGGCATCATTACCGAACGTAAGTTCCTTCTCGGTAGATCTTTGCAGAATCTGATTTAGACGTTCTTTTTCTTGCATAGCATCCGTCGCTGCTTCGGAATAACCATATTCAATGGCCCAACGATCGTAGGGCCCGGGGACAACACTCTGAAAGTTGCCTTGCTTGGCGGGATCCGGAGCCAGGTTATACGGATTGTAGTCCATCACTGATCCCGTCAGACCCTCTCTGGACGTTAGTTCGATATTATTGATCTGAGATCGATCCCAAAGCTGACTAGAGCGAAAGTTGTGGTTGAGCCCGAGGGTGTGACCAACTTCATGCAACATCAGTTCGATGATCTGTTCCTCTTCAATTCGCTTCAGGTCTTCGGCGCTATGACCCAAAGCTCTGGCCATCAATTTGGCAGCTCGAAATTGCTCCTTTTTGTGAGTCATGATCTCGCATCGCGAATGTACGTGCAGATCAAGTTGGCTATCTTCATCAAACATCATTTCCTCCAGCGACTTTGCCTCGTCACCAAAAAGCCGGTCTACAGTCAACATACCCCTCATGAAAGCCCAGTCCAGCATAATATCGGCTCCCAAGATCTGTCCGGTACGAGGATTCACAAAGCTTGGTCCCCAGGCGGATCCCATCATTGGGGCGGCTGTCCATCGGAGTACATTGTAACGTAAATCTCCGGCATCCCAATCGGCATCATCAGGTTGCTGCTTGACCACGATGGCATTTTTGAAGCCCGCTCGTTCGAAGGCAATGTTCCATGCCTCTACACCTCGCTTGATTAATGGCCTCAATTCAACAGGAGTGGTGTTTTCCATCCAAAATACAATAGGTTCCACTGGTTCTGACAGAGCAGCTGATGGATCTTTCTTTTTAAGATGCCACCTGTGGATGAGATCGCGGTAGGGGGTAACCTCACGAGAAATCTGATCAGTCACATTCGTGGTAAAATACCCTATCCGCGGATCATCGTATCGAGGTTGAAAGTCATTCTCTGGAAGGGCAATCAGGCTATGTTGTACCTGGATGGTTATATATCGGGGGTCAGTGACCGTCGGTTGGCCAAAGTTTGTAGGATATGGATTCTCAAATACATAGTTTACCAGAACGTCAGTGTTCTCAGGGTAATTTTTCAACTTTTCAAATCGGGTTTTCTCTTTACTCAGATTTCCAATATTGAATGGATTTTTCGCCGTCGATTCTGGGGAAGGCAGATATTTCATCTGAGCAAAGGCCTCGGTAAGGAATAGTTTGTCAGATGAGATGAGAAAAGTATCTTCCTTTTCAGAGTGAGCCAAAATCTTCTCTACAGCAATCAGCGGCTTGTTGATGTCAGCATCTGCAGCTTTGCTCAATGGGTTATCCGGATCGAAAAAGTAGTTGAAATTTACTCCCGTGATCTCAATCCTGTCGAAGTAGCGGTCAAATTTGAGTAGTGATTCAGATCCGTAAAAGCCCTTGAGCCAACCGGCATTTAAAGATCCATTTTCAACGTGATAGAAGTGAAGGAATTCAGTGCCAAGTTGATCCTTGGTGACCAATAGATAAGTTTTACCATTGGTGGTGTCCTGGTACATGGTGAAGAGACCTTCGTATTTCTGACATTTCTCAATGACGTCGGCAATGCTTTTAGTCTTCGAAGAATCTTTCTTGGATTCTGCAGAGACTTCCGAAGAGTCCTTTTGCTCTTGATCTCCCTGGGCTTGTAGGTTCATCATTGACAGTCCAATCGCAGATAGGAAAAGGAAAGCCTTGGCTATGTTTTGAAAGGATTTCATAATCACATCGAGATTTTTATGCGAAAAATTGACCCAAAGATATTCAATTCTTGGGGGCGGAAGATGTAGAGTCTTAGCCACTGAAGCAGTATACAGTTATTCGTATCTCAGTGCCTTGATCGGATTGCTGAAGGCAGTCTTTGCTGTCTGATATGCAACTGTGATCCATGCGATACCAAGAGCAATACCTCCCGCTATTAGGAAAACCATGATTCCAAGCGGTACGCGGTATACAAAATCTTGCAACCAATTATTCATGATAAACCAGGCTACGGGGGCAGCCACTGCAAAAGCGATCAGTACTAATAAAGTAAATTCCTTTGTTAGCAAAACCACGAGATTTAGACTGGATGCGCCGAGAACTTTTCTGATTCCAACCTCTTTCCTCTTGCGTTCAGCGGTAAAAGACGACAACCCAACTAGTCCCAGGCAGGCAATCAAGATTGCCAGGACGGAGAAGGCAGTGAATATTTTAGACTGCCGCTGTTCGGCTGCATATAATTGTCCGAAATTTTCATCGACGAAAGCATACTGAAATGGTACTTCCGGATTAAATTGATTCCACTTTTCTTCGATAAAACCTATGGTCTTGGGAATGTCATCTCCATTGATCCTGACTACATAATTCCATGCCATATACGGTGCAATGAAATAGACCGTAGGAATGATCTCTTGTTTCAGTGATTCAAAGTGGAAATCCTTCAATACACCTATCACTTTTCCATCGCGCTCCAGCCATTGGCCTGCATTCCAGTCTTTGATTTCACTACTGCCAAAGGTCTTGTCGATGGCATCTTCAATAGTCCATCCGATTTCCTTCACTGCTGCCTCATTGAGAATGAAACCTGTTTGAGCGTCTGCCGGAAATTCTCTTGAGAAGCTTCTGCCCGCTGCCATTTCAAATCCCATTGTTTCTATGAAATCAAAATCGGTCCACACAGTCTGCATACCGCGTTGCTCATCTTCTGGTACCCCTTCCGGCCTGGCTCTTAAGGAGCTACTAAGATTGCCGGGAGGGACCCGGGACGATGCTGCCCCGTTTACGATGCTAGGATTAGACAACAGTTCGGATCGAAATTGATCATACTGATCCCTGAAGTCGATAGGGTTCCCATTGATCAAGACCAGATGTTCCTTATCAAATCCGAGGTCCATGTTGTAACAATAGTCGAGTTGTTTGTTCACGACTGCGGTAACAATCAATAGCAAGATCGAACTGGCAAATTGAAATGTCACCAAGACTTTTCTCAGGGTGCTCCCCTTAATCCTGGATGCCAGTTTGCCACTTAGGACGGTGACTGGCTTGAATCCACTCAATAGCAGAGCAGGATATCCACCGGAGAGGATACCGACCACAAGCGCGACTGCAAGGAGTGTCACAATTAGTGAAGGGTTTGAAAATATCTGTAACTCCATGTCCTTCCCTGCTAATTGGTTGAAGAAGGGCAATAGGCGGTTGGCGATGAACACCGCAAGGAGAAGAGAAAGGAGAGACAGGAGGATGCTCTCACTGAGGAACTGCCAAATGAGTTGTCCTCTGCGAGCACCGACTACTTTTCTGAGTCCGACCTCCCGAGCTCTAAGGGTGGATCGGGCGGTGGCCAGATTCATAAAGTTGATGCAAGCAATAATCAGGATGAAGAGCGCTATGAATGAAAATGCGTACACGTAGGTGATGTCTCCGCTGGGGATAAAATTCCCAATGTCTTGTGAATAGAGATATAATTCAGGCAAAGGCTGCATAGAGATCTTCGGTGAAAAAGCACTCCATGCCTCCAATTTAGCGGAAACGAAGGCCGCGAGACGATCTTCGAAATTGGCCGGAGATGTTCCCTCAGGGAGTTCCACAAATGTAGCACCAAAGCCTTCACCCCAGTTTTCCAGGATGATCCGGGAGAAAATCTGTGGGCCACAATTGATCGATGCCATGATGTCGAACTGGAATTGTGAATTTTCAGGAATGTCTTCCATTACCCCTTTCACCTCAAAGTCTTGATCGCGAAAATTCAGCACTTTGCCTAGCGGGTTAGAATCACCGAAGTACTTTTTCGCAGTAGATTCTGAGATCACTACTGAAAAAGGATCTTCTAACGCTTCCCTGGGATCTCCGTGCACCAGAGGAAAATCAAATACCTGAAAAATCTCCGGGTCAACGAAGCTTAATCGGTTTTCTGTATACTGTTTTTCCAGGTAGGTAATCAATTCCCTTCCCGGGATCCCGATGCGTACCAGATTGGCGAAATCAGAGAAATCTACGGCGAGCTCATCAGCCATTCGATAAGGACCGACCCACCGTTCATTAGTCTCTCCTGTCTGTGGATTGGTTGACTGAATATTTAACCGATAGATCTGATTGGCCTTACTGTGATAACGGTCGTAGCTTAGCTCACTGCCAACATAGAGCATGATCAGGATAACGCATGCCATGCCAATCGACAGACCGAGTATGTTGATAAGCGTGTTTCCCTTGTATCTCCAGAGATTTCGAAGGGCCACCTTTAGGTAATTCTGAAGCATTGCTTTGGTTTTGAATGGATCAGGAGAATGCCTAACCTGGTGAAGACTCATGACCCTCACATCTTAACGTAAAGACGCAATCTAATTCCATTTCGTTGCAAGTTCAGCTGAAAACCTTTCGGAATAAATAGATTCTCATAAAATGTCAAGGGAATTGAACCTGCCTGATTTGATAATTTGCTAAATCTGAAGCAAATAATTGAAGGAAAGGGAAAAACGCTGAATCTGGACCCAGATAATTAAGAAGATTGCAATCAAAATCTTATTTTACCTGCTGTATAATGCTACGAACATTACCAAATTACAAACAAAGTTGAAATGAGATCCTGGAAACTAATGATCCCCTTGTTCCTATTAGGGGTATTCGTCCTGTCTTGTGAGCAGGACAATCTTGTGACTGATGACGCTATATCACCGGAGGTCATCGATAAAATTTCGAAAATGGGTTTCAACCCGGACGGTATTGAGAGGGTGGAAGAGGGCTACCGAATTGAACGGGACATTATTATTACCCATGAAAATCTAGCTGTTGCTCCCACTGAACACCGGGTACCAAATGCCGAACAGTACCACACATTCAATCTGGTTTCTGCTGGCGGAGGCAGGACGATTAGCGTTTATATGTCTGTTGAGGGCTCCGGAGGTGGGGGAGGAAATGGAAAGGGAAAGGGAAAAAAAGGTGGCGGAGGTTCAGGTGATTTCAGTTCAACATATGGAGCAGCATTGGATGAAGCCATTTCCAGATTCAACTCAGAGCCGCTTGATCTGAGCTTTTCACGAACCGATAATTCGAATGCCGACATTGTGTTCACTCGCTTAAGTAAAGGTGATGAGCGACGAGGGGTTCTGGGATCTGCTGGTTTTCCTACAGGAAGTGGTGATCCCTATGGTGAGATTAAAATGAGTGGTATACTGGAGTCGAGGTATGGGCTTTCAGAAAATGGCATTGCCACGATAATTGCTCATGAAATGGGTCATTGCATTGGTTTCCGGCATACTGACTGGTTCAATCGCAGTATAAGTTGCGGAAGTGGTGGTAGTGAAGGTCAAGAAACGACTGGTGTAGGTGCTGTTCACATCGACGGAACACCTACCGGGGCAAAATTATCGGACAAATCCTGGATGCTTTCCTGTACAGATGGGAGCGATCGACCATTTAATAACGATGACAAAAAGGCCCTTAACCATCTATACTAGTAATTAGCACTAGATCCGTAATAACCAGAATCGGTGCAGTAGAATTGACTGTACCGATTTTTTTATTGCAGTAGGAGTACCCCTTCTGCAAGTGCAGTTTCAGCATTCGTAATCGTGTAGAAGTATACTCCTGGACTTAGGCGTTCAGTGTCGATGAACTCTAATCGGCTGAAGAGTTCTTCAGACAATACTGACCTCCCAAGAAAGTCATACAAGTGAATTTCATAGTCTTCGACACGTTTCGAAATGATCGAAAAACCATCATTTCGGTAAACCGGATTGGGAACAATCAGAAAATCTTTCGAGGTGTATCGAATCAATTGCTCATCGCTGAAGATGATTTGTCCTGAAATCAGTCTTACACCAGCCCGGTAAATGTTGGCGCCGTCCCGGAGAATAACATCGCGATGCTCGATCATTGTATTGGCTTCGTCTACTACATAAATTCGGGTAAAGACACCATCAATGAGCTTTTCAAAAAAAGCTTCCTCAACGCCATATTCCGTACCTAGCCATAGCCTCAAACGCACCTGATCTTCCTCCAAATCGGCCAGGAAGTTATCCACGTAGCATCCTGCTGCCTGGAAATCGACATTGATGGTGCGTGATCGCGCTCCTCGAAAACCGGATGGATGAATCGGTTCAACGCTATAGTGTCTAGTCCCATCTGTAGCCTTCAACACAGCCAGGGTATCCGGAGTCAAATCATCGATGGGTTCCATGATCTTATCGCTCAACCCAAGCAACTGGTAATGAGCGGTTGAGTCAACCCCGGACCAGAATAAAAGGAGCGAATCAATGCAATCAAATCCCAATTTCAATCTGGGCGTCGGAGATATCATAAAAGTATCTGAAGTGAAAATGGTATCAGCCAGAACCAAGCGCAGCTGGGCGGGGGAAAAAATCTTCGGCACACTCCACAAAAAGTGGCCAATCGCAGGGTTCACCAGCGAATCCAGGAGCTGCCAGTTTTGATCAGAGACAGGCTTATATTCAACCTGTCCGGCCTGATCTTCATAGGTACAATCCCATCGGAGGTAAGATGGATCCCCAGCCTTTAAGATGGACTGCTTAATTGGGTGTGTCCATTGAAAACGATCCTTGGGAATAGCGCTAAAAGCAGCACTGAAACTCTGGTTGCCATTTTGGATGAGACGACCCTCCACCGTGAATTTGTAAGTTCCGGAAATGGGATTAACCAGGCTTATTTGTTCGATGTTATTCAAACTGTCGAGACCTCGAACCGCGGGCATCGCTAAAGAGTCTGCCTGGGATCTTGTATTCAACACCCAGGGCTTCCATTCCTCTCCGGATGTATCGCTTAACGTCAGATCAAGGTCGTTGACCAAAGCACGATGCGTGTTCAATGAAGAAGCGGGATCAGTCCAAGTCAAGGTGACATTCATCTTACGGGTCCCATCAGGTATTTCCAACTCGAACTCCTTGATCTGCCCAGCGGATACTTCGTCCTGGAAGAAATTGCCTTCTTCCAGGTTTTCAACTGTGCGAGCGGCATGAATGCTTCCAAATCCAGATAAGAAATCAGGTCCTGGCACGTGGATATCTTCGGCGGAGCTGATCAGCAGAGCTTTAATTAAGGCAGCATCAGGTAGCTGTTGGTGTTGATTGTGGTAGGCCTCTTGAATTAGGGATACCAAACCACTAGTGATCGCTGCCGACCCAGAACTACCATCTTGCCCATAAGCTACCAAATCGGGTTTAATACGCCCATCGAAGGCCGGACCCCGGGAACTTCGATCAGCGATCTTTCCGATAGTGTCTATTGCTCCCATCACCAGCACGTTCTTAGCCATCTTGAAGGTTCCGGTGAGATTGGCAAAACCATTGACACCCTGATAGAACCCTGCCCGGCTGGTGCTGTCTCCATAATTCCCAGCGGAGAATACGTGCACCAGGTGAGGGTAAGTAGCCACCTGATGGTCGTAGGCCTGTGCTTCACAACCGTAGTAATTCTCGATTTCCACACCATAGGAGTGGTTTTGAACTGCGGCTCCTGTAGATTCAAAATGATCGGAGGTATCAGGCGTAAGCTGAAAGAAATCCGTGACAGTAATTGATGCACGGGGTGCCACTCCTCCTCCTTCAGGTGCTGAGTTTCCTGCCCCCACCATCATGGTTGCCATATTGGTTGCATGGGTAGAGACTCCTTGTGGACTGAGGTCTGAAGGAATGAATCGACCTTTAAAATCAATGTCATCAAGATCAAATAATGTCTCCTTCAAAGAGAGGACCCGGTCGGTGCCCTGAAGTTCGGGATACTCATGTTGCAGGAATCTGATCCGGTTGACATTTAAGTCTAAATTTCTTTGAGGGCTTTCAGGACGAGGTTGGGAAGATCGATCGTCTATGAAAAAGACCGATGGTTTGTCAAGCAGTGCCAGCACTTGCTGGTAGGTAAGCCGTACCTGGTAGCTGCCGGTCCCAGTTCGAATTTCACCGGCAATGTGAAGTGTCTCAAGATCTAGAATGAAGCGCTTCTCATCAAGGACACCAATATTATAGTTTCTGATGCTTCTCCCTGGTTTGATCCCTGCTGCTGCCAAATTGGGACTGAGTTTCCATTGATTATTTGCCGTAGCTATGGAGTCCACTCGATCCACTAAGCTTCGATCGCAACTGGCATTGCGGATAATATGGGTAAGAGGTGATAGCTCGCGAATGACATCGACACACCCGGATATTGAATCATGAGATTTCCACCTCACCACATAGAAAGGATTATCTCCGTGCGAATCCCGGTCAGGTTCTGACCTAGACGTCAAGGCAAATTTTTGAAAATCGGTAACCTGGGCGGCAGAAATAGTGGTCAGCAAGAGGGTGAATGCTCCCACTGACCATATTTTATGAAAGCCCCAATTTTTTATTCTCATGCTACCACTGGACAGATCGTCAAAAATAACAACAAAGATATTTCGAGCAATCTCAAGTGGTATAATACATCTTTGCCCTATATGAATTTTTTATTGAGTAGTATTCTTGATTAATCCCAGGAGGTTTCCATGGGGATCAAGCACAGTGGCATGAATGTCTCCATAAGGCTGGGGAGTTGGTTCCATTTGTGGTTTGGCTCCCAGATCAATCAATCGCTCAAAAATCAAATTGATGTTTTCAACCTTGAACCATGCAGTGATTCCACCGGGGTTCTTTACGATTTCATCTACAGGTTCAAAGCCCACATAATTTGAGCCCAGCCAATAACCGATGTGATTATCCAAAGTTATTGTGGGTGATGAAAGTCCTAGTCCTTCTTGATAAAATTTTGCCAGCTTTTTCATCTGGGGAGTATAGATGATTATGGTATAGAGTGAAGTCTGGTCTCCGGCTTTATCGGCTTGATCCTGGGCTTGTAGGGGAGTAGCCAGCATGAAAAGAATGAACACAATCATGCCTTTCAAAGTGATTCTAAGCATTGCGTTTTTCATTGTTATCTGTTTTACGATTATTTAGCCCAAAGGTATTTTACCGCTCACCTCAATAATTGTAAAAATTGGACTTTAGGAAATGGGTCAGTTTGTTCACTCCTGCTGGAAGAGGTGCCTAGAAGAAAGATACTCTGAAGGATTTGTCCCGGTATATCTGCGAAAGTCTTTAATCAAATGGGATTGATCATAATATCCGGCGCTGTAGGCGGCATTGGTGAGACTGCTACTACCTTCGGCGTGCTCGCTAATCGACCGAAGAAGACGCTGAAAACGGTGAATGTTGTAGAATGATTTTATGGTTAGGCCTACATGATGCCTAAACCGACGACTGAGATGTCTTTGACTTATGAAAAGACTTTTTGCC
>JAHELJ010000173.1 GCA_024644235.1 Lewinellaceae bacterium | reverse complement strand
AGGCCATTGGTGGCTAGTTCCTTGATATAGCGGGTATAGGGTTCGGTGTCCTCCGGATGGGTATCAGCATACCGTCCCAAATATTCATCTCTCTGGAAAGGTTGTGGATGCTCTTCCAGGTAGCTGTGCACTTCAGCTCGATCGATCCAGAGTGCATCATCCCGTACCTCAGACTTAAATTTGTAAAGGGATTCGTCATTGTTGTATTCACTCACTCCGGTATCCCATCGATAGTCCCATCCATGCACACCGCAGATCAGGTTTTGGCCTTCAACACGTCCATCCGCCATCAATGCACCGCGGTGCAAGCAGCGACCATATAGTACCGAAATCTTTTGACCAACCTTAACCACCACGAGATCCAGTCCATCCAATTCAAATCCATTGGGGCCATCTTCGAGGTCAGGAATCTTACATAGCTGGTGGGGGTTCTTCATAAGTGGTATCTTATATCGTCCGTGGGGACTGGGTGTGTCATTGATTAATATAATGAATTAATCAGGGGCGGTGAAAAAGTCAGCCAGGGAATGACGATGGGAAATACGAAAGTTAGATTCATGAGTCAATCAACAACGCTTATCTTAGGTCGCTGAAATCTGCAATGTCAGGACAATCATAAACGGCTGTTGGAAAGCCGTGAAGCAAATTTTCTACTCATGAGAACTGCATTCTGTCTATACTTTTTGATGTTGATTTTTGGTTGTGGCAGTCACAACGAAGAAGTGTCAAATCAACAACCAAATATCGTATTCATTTTTACTGACGACCAAACTTATCGGGCCGTCAATGCCTTGGGAAATATGGATATAAATACTCCCCATATTGACCGGATTGTGGAGGGAGGTACCAGCTTCACCCATGCCTACAACATGGGAGGATGGAACGGTGCCATCTGCGTGGCATCACGGGCGATGATGATTTCTGGCCGATCCATATGGCGGGCTCGTGCTTTTCAGGAAGGTTGGCGTAATCTGGACAGCACGGCATTAAGTCAGACCTGGGGGCAACTGATGGAATCCAACGGTTATGATACATATATGACCGGAAAGTGGCATGTGCTTGCACCTGCTGATTCGGTATTCCAGGTCGCTCAGCACATCAGACCTGGCATGCCGGTTGATCAATGGAGCCACGGTGCCATGATGGAAAAGTTGGAGAACGACGATGTAAGCCTATCGGAGGTGATGCCAGTAGGCTATAATCGACCTCTTGATGAAAATGACCAATCCTGGTCGCCGACTGACTCCAGCTTTGGTGGCTTTTGGGAAGGAGGACAGCATTGGAGCGAGGTGGTGAGAGATGATGCATTCGGTTTTATTGACCAGGCGAGTCGATCTGAAAATCCGTTTTTCATGTACCTGGCATTTAATGCTCCTCATGATCCCAGACAGGCGCCGCAGGAATTCATAGAAATGTATCCAATCGAGGACTTAGAAACTCCAGAAAGCTGGTTGCCGGAGTATCCTTACAAAGACGACATCGGCTGTTCTCAGATGTTAAGGGATGAGGCCTTGGCACCCTTCCCCCGGACAGAATTTGCAGTGAAAACTCATCTGCGTGAATACTTTGGTATCATATCACATCTTGATGCGCAAGTTGGCCAGATTCTTGACCAACTTGAAGCCACTGGACAAATGGAAAACACCTGCGTTTTCTTCGGATCTGATCATGGTCTGGCCGTAGGACGGCATGGATTCCTTGGCAAGCAGAACATGTACGATCACAGCATGCGGGTACCACTGGCCGTAATGGGACCGGGTATTCCTGCCGGAAAGCGGATCGACGCAGATGTCTATCTGCAAGACATCATGGCCACTTCACTCGAGCTGGCTGGGATTGAGAAACCTGCATATGTAGAATTCAATTCCCTTTTGCCATTGATTCATGGCGACCGGGAAGAAAGTCACTACGATGGGATCTACGGCGCTTACGTCGATTTGCAACGTATGATCCGGAAAGACGATCATAAGTTGATTGTTTATCCGAAAATTTCGCGAGTGAGACTATATGATTTATCATCAGACCCTGAAGAGCTTCAGGATTTGAGTACTTCCCCGCAGTATCGTAATAAGGCCGTAACTTTATTTAGTGAGCTGCTGGAGCTACAGCGGGAGTTTGACGATCCGCACCAACTGGGCGATCTTTATGAAGAATGGACGACATCTGAAGAATAGATATCCTTTGCACGAAGCAACGCCAAACCACAACGCCTCGAGTCTGATCATCTTACTGTTTTGCGTCTGTGGTTTGATAGCTTGCAAGCCATCTTATGATGACTCGGTGGCGACAGCCTTTGATGATCTGCCGGAGGAAATTGATTTCAATCTTCATGTAAAACCAATACTTAGCGATCGTTGCTTTAAATGCCATGGTCCGGATGCCAACGAGCGTAAAGCGGGGCTGCGGCTTGATTTAGCTGATTCTGCCATGAGTGTTCTTCCGGAGAACCCCGGAAAATTTGCCATCAGAGCGGGAAGTCTTCAAAGGAGCGAGGTGTTTCACCGTATCATCAGTAGTGATCCGGAGCATCAGATGCCTCCGCCCGAATCGGATTTGAATCTTAGTGCTCAAGAGAAGGCGATATTGATTCGATGGATCGAGCAAGGGGCAGAATACAAAAAGCATTGGTCATTCATTCCACCCCGACAGGCAAAGTTGCCGGCGGTGGCAAACGACGATTGGGTCCGTAACCCGATTGATCATTTCATACACGCAAGACACCAATCAAAGGGATTTTCAGGAAAGGAAGAAGCCCCGAAAGAAATCTTGCTACGCAGGGTTACATTTGATCTCACCGGTTTGCCTCCATCCCTCCTGGAAATGGATTCGTTTCTGGCGGATAATTCTGAAGGGGCTTTCGAAAAGGTGGTAGATCGACTTCTAAACTCGCCGCACTATGGCGAACGTATGGCCGTTGATTGGTGTGACGTAGCTCGTTTTGCCGATACCCATGGTTACACGGTCGACCGCTACCGGGATATGTCTCCATGGCGCGATTGGGTAATACGGGCTTTCAATGAGAATATGCCTTTCGATCAGTTCGTGCGCTGGCAGTTGGCAGGAGATCTGCTTCCGGATGCGACCAGGGATCAGGTACTGGCAACCGGATTCAACCGCAATCATCAACAAAACATGGAAGGCGGCATTGTGCCCGAAGAATTCAGAGTGGAGTATGTGGCTGATCGAACCAATACATTCGGCACGGCTTTCATGGCCATGACTATGGAATGTGCCCGGTGTCACGATCACAAGTTTGATCCCATATCCCAAAAGGAATACTATCAGTTGTTTGGCTTCTTCAACAATGTGAACGAATCCGGTCAGATCAGTTTTGATGATGCCATGCCGGTACCCACGTTAATGCTAACCACCGAAAAGGTCGATTCCATAGAGGCATTTCTTAGTCAGCAAATCAGCGAGTTGGAAGCTGAGATCGAGTCCCTGGATAACCGGGTATTGTCAACAGACAGGTCAGACTATCTTGCAACAGTGCACGATCATTTTCGTCCGGATCGTTTGCCCAAGGGACTGATTGCGCATTTTGATCTGGACAAGATGCCCATCCGGGATCGTATACAGGGAAAAGAAGCGGTCTTTAAGCAGCAATTCGTGGCTACCCCCATTCCTCCGAATCCTGTAGAAGGTAAATTTGGAAGAGGCCTGGAACTGGACGGTGATGCCTGGCTGGATCTGGGTGGGGTAGGGAAGTTTGAAAGACATCAGCCGTTTTCGACCGGCCTCTGGCTGAAGATTCCGGAAGGGCTGCAAAATGGAGTGATCTTGCACAAGGGTGACGGAGCCATCATTTATAACTTCAGAGGTTTTCATCTGGCGCTGAAGGATGGGAAGATCGAGCTGATGCTTGCTCACACAGCTCCCGACAACGCCATCATTGAATATGCCCCCGGCCTCGAACCAAGGGTCTGGAC
>JAHELJ010000064.1 GCA_024644235.1 Lewinellaceae bacterium | reverse complement strand
AAGATGATTGCTGAGTCACTGGGAAATTCACTACCCCAGTAGACTATGTTTACATCTTTACTTTGCTCACCGCAGCAGACGAATCCGAAAAGAATTAATGCAAAAAGTAAAGTGCGATTCATACCCATCGATAATCAAATTATTGGTAAGGAGCCAGTTTCCAATTTACTAAAAGATCGATTTTGCTATGGTTGCTCGAGGTTCTAACGGGCTGAAGTTTACCTTTAGATCCCTCTATTCTCAAAAGATTTTACTAACATGTGGTACTTGTACTCCTACCTTGAGGCATTTTATCCTTATTCGGGATGAAAGATGCGCATATGGATCCTGCAGCCAAACCGGACATAGATTACCATCAATTTAAGATTGATTTGGCTGCGGCTTTGCGTTGGGCCGATCATCTTGGATTTAGTGAAGGCGTCTGCAATCACTTTAGCTATGCCATTCCCGGTACCGATGATCTATTTTTATTAAACCCACAGGGAATTCATTGGTCTGAGGTCACTGCCAGTGATATTATCACCGTCAATAGTGAAGGAATACTTATCGAAGGAAAATGGCCAATCGAGCCTACCGCCTTCTTCATTCATTCGAAAATTCACGCGCTGGTGCCATCTGCAAAATGTGTTCTTCATACGCATATGCCCTATGCAACAGCTTTGTGTGCCCTGAACAAAGGGCGTTTGATGTGGGTCAGTCAAAATGCAATGCGATTTTACGATCAGGTAGCATACGACGACGACTATAATGGCTTGGCCCTGGATGATTCAGAGGGTAATCGTATTGCTCAACTACTTCACCATAAGCGAGTATTATTTCTGGCAAATCACGGTGTTATCGTAACGGGTGAAGATATTGCAACTGCCTTCGATGATCTGTATTACCTTGAACGCACTTGTCAGGTACAAGTGTTGGCCATGTCTACCGGGTCTCCTCTAAAAATCATTCCCAGTGAAATCTGCCAAAAAGCTTTTGCTCAAATACAGGAAGAGCGACAGCAATCCTATCTACACTTCGAGGCGATCAAACGAATCCTGCTGAGGAAAGATCCTGAATTTGATAAATAAATTGTTGATGACACATTTCAGCTTCAGTAATGTAGGTAAGGAGGTCCGCATAAATCGCATCATCAATCCCGACACTGGCAAAATGGTAATCATTCCCCTTGATCACGGGATCATTTTGGGCCCCATCGAAGGCATTGAGGATCCGAGGCATACAGTTAAGCAGGTGGTGGCTGGTGGTGCCGACAGTATCCTCTTCAATGCAAGTTTGGCTGGTTGGATATATCCGGAATACTTAAATAAATGTGGCAGCATCTTCAATTTGACCAACATCATCACCTCCGACAATGATCTAACACTTATTAATAATGTCGATTTCGCAGTCCGGCATGCGGCGGATGCCGTTTCGGTACAAGTCATGATTGGTTCTCCGCACGAACGTCTCATGCTCAATAATTTCAGGATAATAAGTGAGGAATGTTCAGAATGGAATGTCCCGCTCCTAGCGATGATGTATCCCACTGAAGATTTGGTATCCAAGATGGGGGCCGAAGCTCATCTACTTGCAGCCAGGGCCGGGGCAGAAATGGGTGCAGACATCGTGAAGACTTCTTATACCGGAGATCGAGAATCCTTCAGCAAACTAGTTGAATGCTGTCCCGCACCAGTGGTAGTCGCCGGAGGTCCCAAAACCGGTGCATCGATTGACACCCTTTCAATGGTCAGAGATGCGATGGACTGCGGAGCTGCCGGCGTTGCGCTTGGTCGAAACGTATGGCAACATAATGACATCACAGCGATGACCGAAGCACTGGTGCAAGTCGTGCATGAAAATGCGCAAGTGTCAGACCTCGCCTATTTTACTGAATCATAGGATACCCTAATGTCAAAAATTATGAGAAAAATTGTCTTTCATCTAATGGCTGTCTGTCTATGTTTTTCCATGATCCAATGTAAAAGCAACTCTGGTGAGGCTGATTCGAACGAATTGCGTTACACTGGCTGGGAGCAGGACAAACCGGTTCCAAAGGCAGTGATCCAATCCACCCGTTCTTTTCGGGAAAGACTGCTGTCAGATCCTCACCGGCCAGGCTATCATTTTGTAGTACCCGAAGACAAAGGAATTCCAGGGGATCCCAATGGTGCTTTTTATGCCAATGGAAGATATCATCTCATGTACCTCTATTTGCGTGAGGAAGGGGGCTTCTCCTATGGTCATGTTTCCAGCCGTGATCTATTGCATTGGCGCCACCATCCCGATGCGATAGGGGAAGGTCGTCCACAAGACGGGCCCGGCAATCAAGAAGATGGCGTGTTCAGCGGGGGTGCTTTTGTGGATGACGATGGAACAGCTTACATCACTTACTGGCAATTTGTAAAAGACTGGCAAAATGACGATCGATTTGCCGATGGAAAGCTGGGTATAGCCATTGCAAAAAGCAGCGATAAGCATTTCGACAACTGGACAAAGATTCCGGAAAATCCGCTCATATCTTCCACGCATTGGGGAATCACAGTAACCAAGGATCAAGAAGATAATGAGCTGATCTATGGCTCCGCTGACCCTTCTCAGATTTGGAAGAAAGACGGAAAATATTATATGCTCACCGGCAACCTGTTGGTCCTTAGGAAATATGGATCGGGGGAGCTTGCCCGAGCTGATTCCTTACAACACCAGGGGGATCACCTCTACCTCTTCGAATCAGATAATCTTAAGCAATGGGATTATGTGGGTGAATTCTATCAGCGAAATCCCGATTGGACCCAAATAACGGAAGACAACATGTGCCCTAGTTTCCTACCATTACCTTCTTCTCCAGATGGTGGGCCACCAAGCGACAAGTATTTACTGTTGTTTATCAGTCATAATTTGGGATGCCAATATTATGTAGGCAGCTACAGTAACAATCAATTCTTTCCCGAAAATCATGGAAGGATGACCTGGGTAGACAACGACTACTTCGCACCAGAAGCACTTTTGGATGAAAATGGCCGGCAGATCATGTGGGCCTGGATCCATGATGGAGTTCCTGATGATGAAAAGGAGATGAGCGGTGACGAACGTTGGGAAAAAAACTATTTCGGATGGACCGGAACTTTCGGATTACCAAGGTCTCTGTGGCTTGGCGAAGATGGTACCCTGCGAATGCGACCTGTCAAAGAGTTGGAGACTTTGAGATATAATCAAAAAGAAAACAAAAACCTGTTGGTTGCATCAGACTCAGAATTGGAGATGCCTGATTTTGGACATGAGCTGGAAGAATTAGAGATCGTCATCGCTCCGGATATCATCGGCCAGGCAGGAGTGTTAGTGAACTGTTCGGTGGATGGCAAGGAGCAAACTGCTATTTACTATGATGCCTCCTCCAAACAACTTTGTGTGGATGCGACGAAATCCGGCTTAGATTATGGTGTGCGAGAGATAGAAAAGGCACCTTTTGAGCTGGGACCAGCTGAGCCTCTTGAGCTCCGGATTTTTATAGATCGATCAGTCGTAGAGGTTTTTGCCAATGACCGTCAGGCAATAGCAAGGCGTATATATCCGAGGCTGGGCGGAACTGGAGTGAAGCTTTTTGCAAAAGATGGGGATGCCAAAGTCATCAGTGCGACTTCCTGGGAGATGATGCCTTCGAATCCCTACTAATGATCGGAATTGCAGGGCATTATCATTTTGACTTGCTGCGTATCTCAATCAAAGTGCTTGGTCTGGCACTATTCGCACTATGTCTCTCTTTGGTTTCATGTCTTAGTAAAGCATATCGTGAATCTCATTCGATGGAGGAGAGTACCAGAAATATTTTTGTGACATCACAAGAGCTTCACCAGGAACTCACCATAGATAGCTCCATCCTATTGATCAAAGTAGGGTATGGTCCATCATCCGGAGGGTTTATTCCAAACTCCATTTATATAAACACGGACGAAATCGAATACGACCATTTTGAAATCAGGTCACGTAATACGGTCAGTCGCACCACTACCCCAGAACAAGATTCGGCAAAGGGATTGTCAAGTGAGGATACGCTGCCGAGAAATTATTGGAACCTATATCCGGATTCTTTGCTGTTCAAAGCCTTAGCTTTCGCAGGGATCACTTCAACTTCATCCATCACCGTTTACTCGGAAATCCCGGAAGCAGCCAGTCGGATGGTCTGGTGCCTTCTCTATACAGGTGTTGACTCGGTCCGGATGCTGGATGGAGGACTTGCAGGCTGGCAAGAGGCTGGCTTCGAAGTTGTTGAAAACATGAAGCCGAGAAAGCCAGCTCCTTTATTTGGTCGTCGATTAGCCGGTGAGCCCAATTACCGAAATACGACAAGTGTCATCCGAAAAATCCTCGAAATAAAAGACTCAAATGCTGTCATCATAGATGTACGTTCCTTTCCGGAGTTTCAAGGAGATACTTCCATCTACACCTATATTCCGAAAGTTGGCAGAATTGCGGGTGCCAGATTTGGAGGAAGTGCAGGCGGCAACATCGGTATGGCAGACTATTATGATAGTCACGGCCGATTAACAGCCCGCGCGGATTTGATGGCCCTGTTCGAATCCATCGGGATCTCTGCTGACAAAACAGTCACTTTTTACTGCGGCACGGGCTGGCGATCCAGTCTGGCATGGCTTCTTGCATATGACATGGGATGGGATCACATCACTAATTATGATGGCTCATGGTATGAGTGGAGCATGGGGCCTGATAGCAGTATCAATCCGATGATCCTTGGAAACGAACATAGACCATCAAAATAATTTCTCAACCTTTACATAGATTGCGCTGCAGAGCGGCAATCCGGCTTCATCTGAGAATAGCGTCTCAAGCCGGGTTTCCCCATCTTCTAATTCAACCTGGAAAGTAATCGCAGCAGCCTCTTCATCTACTGCTTTGGTTTGTTCGAAATTCCCCACCCGCAGCCAGGCACGATGGATAGGCCTGGCACCCAAATTCTCTCCCTCAAAGATTTCGTGCGCTTTGACATCCGCCCCGTTGACTCCTTCCGTCAGCTGAAGTCCGGATTCTTCCGGCCACCTTCTCAACTGAATTTGGTAAGTACCTGTCTGCTCGACAGATATATTCCAGTATCCAGTCGTGTTAGCTGCTATCAGGTTAGGGGGATTGTCGCAATAGCCGCCTTCCCAATCATTGGAGTGCAAGGTGATCGGATTTTGATTCCTGTTGCCAATATGAATCATACGCGGTACATCGTACCACACTTTTGCTTCTTTATACCAGGCTTCATAATAATGCCGCATCTGATCCGCGATATCCGGGTACAAATGTGCTACATTACGAACCTGCCCCGGATCAGTCTTGAGGTCGAAAAGCTGATGGGGACCTACCAGCCGCCATTTATTCCACAATACGATTGCCCGGTTCCATGGGGTTCCTGAAGTTTCCTGAAAAGAATATTGAATAATCAATTTTCGATCTGGCAATTCCGCTTCCGGGTCCCGCAGAATATCCCCTAATGATGTTCCATTGCCATCAAATCCTTTCAGATCAAGGCTGCACAGGGCACCCAGTGTCGGCAAAATGTCTTGTACCTGAGTCAAGGCATCCACATTTTCACCATGTCTTAGTCCTCCTTGTGGCCATCGCCAAAAACAAGCCACCCGGTGTCCTCCTTCATACATTTGGGTCTTGTGCCCACGCATACCTGCGTTGTAGATCGATGCCGCACTTCGACTTTGGGTGCCATTGTCATTAAGGTAGATGACCAGGGTGTTCTCCTTTAGTTTTTCTTGCATTAGGAATTGCTCAAACCGGTCGAGGTTTTCATCGATATTGACGATCATGCCGTAAAAATTGGCTGGTACTTCTACGCCAGCATATTCACCGATGGCTGCATAAGGCTCAGCGTATCTTTTGTCAACCCAATTAGGTACATGGGGGGTGTTGGTGGGGAGATAAAGGAAAAACGGTTTCTCTTTTTCCTTTTGTTTCAAAATCCAGCTCATCGCTTCCTGAAAGAAAATATCAGTGCAATAACCCTTGTATTGCTGTTGGATATGTTCCTTTGATTCGGCTTCCTCCGAGACATATCTTAAGAAGGGATCCCAGTATGAATTGCCAAAGTGATCGGCCAGCGAAGTGATCCCCCATGCCGGATGATGTAATGTTTCCTCAAAGCCACGATCCTGAGGTCGATGAGGGTAACTATCACCCAGATGCCATTTCCCAAAATGGCCGGTCTTGTAACCGGCTTGTCGAAAGTAATCAGCCATAGTCGCAATTCCATTGCGGATCATGGATCTGCCCTGACAGACACCGGTGGCCCCGTTTCGCATCGCGTCCATACCAGTGAGGAGCTGTCCGCGAGTTGGCGTACACATGGGAGCAACATGGAAGTCGGTCAGGCGAACACTCTCAGCGTGCAAGCGGTCCATCGCTGGTGTTTTCAAGACAGGATTACCATGGCAGCTAAAATCACCATATCCCTGGTCATCGGTGAGAATGATGATCACATTGGGTCGTGAGTCATCCTCCTCTGCCTGACCAAAGATCGGGGTAACATGAAGTAGCATTATTACAAATAGGTAGATGGGAACTCTCATCATTGGAAGGGAAGAATTTATTCTTGGCCTAAAGATCTATAATTTGATGGGGCATCGAAATTTGATCAGCCAGTATTCAAATTTGGATTTGAACTCAGCAGGGAAACAGAGACTGCCATGGATTATTTTGTTGGGGCATATGCTGAATATTAGATTTAATTCTGTCAAAAAATATTAGGAGAAGCATAGAGGCGCATTAAACGGCACTATTGCTTGTATCCAAAGCATATTTCGGATGTTATAGCAAGAAAAAGTGCTTTTTAATGCTCTTTTTTGAGTATTTTTTGCATTGTTGCTTATATTTGCAAATAAAAGAGCTGTATAATGCACTTGGAAGAACTTATAAACGTATTGAAAAAGAGACGAGAAGTTTTGGCTATAACACAAGAGCATCTTGCAGAACTATCGGGTGTTGGCTTGCGTACGATAAAGGCGCTGGAAAGCGGGAAAAGTAATCCAACTTTTGAAACACTCAGCAAGTTGGCAGATGTTATGGGCATGGAGCTTAAACTAGAGGTAAAAATACTAAGAGCCTGATAAATGCGCAAAGCGGAAGTGTATCATAACGGGCTATTGGCTGGAGTCTTAATTCAAAATAACTCTAAAAGTTATGAATTCCGATATGATGATGACTGGTTTGCCAATGACGGTAGGCCGGCTATTAGCCTAACGCTACCTAAAACACAGCAAACCTATCGTGCAGATCATCTTTTCCCTTTCTTCTTTAATATACTGTCGGAAGGAGTAAACAGAAAATTGCAATGCCGCCAGCTAAAGATTGACGAAAGTGACTATTTCGGTCTGCTTACAGCCACTGCTACAAAAGATACAATTGGAGCAATTACCATAAAACCGGCAGAAAGGGAATGAGCATACCTCAAATAAAATTTTGTCCCGGGACATTGGCTGAGGGATTTGATACTTATAGCAAAACGTGCCTAAAGAAAGTATTTAATGGGAAGAAGGTAACCCATGTCCTGCCCTACAATCCTCCAAAAGTTAGTGAAGAAGATGCGGAGAAGTTTCTGGAAAATCGAAAACGCATATCTATCTCAGGTGTGCAAGAAAAACTCTCGTTTCTTCTTGATAAAAACAAACTACGCCTTACAGAAGAAGATGAACAAGGTACGTACATTTTAAAGCCTATACCAAGAGACCTGAAAAAGGTGGATCAGGTTCCGGCAAATGAGCATTTAACGATGCAGATTGCCAGACAGATCTATGGAATTTCGACCGCAGAAAATGCACTAATCTTTTTTAAAAATGGAGATCCTGCATACATCACAAAACGGTTTGATGTTAAAGAAGATGGTACTAAATGGGGCCAAGAAGATTTTGCATCACTTGCCGGGAAAACAACGGAAAATGCTGGACCTAATTTCAAGTACAATTATAGCTATGAAGAGGTGTCTGAACTGGTTCAGCTCTACGTTCCTGCTCATGTGGTAGAGATAGAAAAGCTGTTTAAACTGATTGTATTCACTTATTTATTTTCGAATGGAGATGCTCACTTAAAAAACTTCTCATTATTGGAAACACCACATG
The DNA here is from genome assembly GCA_024644235.1 of Lewinellaceae bacterium. Taxonomy (GTDB): domain Bacteria; phylum Bacteroidota; class Bacteroidia; order Chitinophagales; family Saprospiraceae; genus JAHELJ01. The sequence continues at coordinate 8,081 of JAHELJ010000064.1, read as the reverse complement.
GGGATTATGTGCTAAGTCCTGCCTATGATTTGATAAATACAAGAATACATGTAAACGATACTGATTTTGCTTTGGACCGAGGATTGTTCAAGGATGATTTTCAATCAGCAGAGTTAAGAAAAAGTGGCCATGCAGGTTTAGAGGACTTTTATGAATTTGCCAAACGTTTAAGCATTTCTGCTAAGCGAAGAGACAAACTGCTTAAACCTTTTTTAACCAGACAAGATACTGTTGAAGATCTTGTTCAAAGATCGTTCTTAAGTGACTCAACCAAGAGGGCTTACCTACTGCATTATCAAACAAGAAGAAATCAGTTGAATGCTCAATAATGGGAAGAGCTTATGCAACTTGGATACGACTGATTTAGAAGACGGAACATTGATATTGCCGTACCGATATGGACTTATATTGGTTGATACTTTGGACAGAAAACAAAAAGAATAGAAAGCACGATGCCCAAACAAAGGCTAGGAAAACATGCGGGCTGACAGGGTAAAATGAAATTTTGTACACAAAAATAAAAACTTGGCATCCGCACGTTTCTTAGCCAGAACCGCCGTCGGGCTTTCAGCAAAGTACAAGTCAGTTGTGATATACTATTTTTAGACTTTCGATAAAAACAACTTCAAATGACCATAAAGCAACTCATTAAACTGGAAGAAAAAGCCAAGGAAGTATGGGTAATCAGTCCGGGGCTGCACTATGACACGGAGAACAAAGATTTCTCAGAAATGGTGAGCGTAAATCTGGGCGAGAAAACCAAGTACCGTTACATCGTGCCGGCTACCACTCAGATTGAGAAGAATATCAAGATCTACAAGAAGATGTACGGTGTGTCTGACGCCGAGATAGCCAACAATTTCTTGTTCCTTCCTGCTTCAGAATTCAACCCGTTTATTACCGAAAGTGCCATCTATAATGCATCATCGGATTGTATAGCATGCGCCGCTCCCGGTATGGAGGACAATCGAGATGTGATCCGTTACAACAGTAAAACAGCCAAGTCGATGGCAAGGGCCTTTAAAGCACTCTGGCGCAAGTATAAGCGGTCGAATCCATAGGATGGTCTAAGCAAAATTTCGATTTTCTTATCTTCAGGGGGCAGATTAAAAATGTGATTGATGCCACATCGTCTGAGCGTACTAGGCGTGTTTTCTTTGATCCTTTTGCTGGTTTCATGCGGTAGAAATTTACCGGAAGAAGTGGAAAAGGAGTTTTCCACCTTACCAGAGGTAATTGATTACAATTTCCACGTAAAGCCAATCCTCTCCGACCGGTGCTTCGCCTGCCATGGACCTGATGCTCAAAAACGAGAAGCGGAACTAAGACTCGATGTAGCCCAAAGTGCCCATGGTAGTCTGACAAGTGGATCGGGAAAAGCCATCGCGAAGGGCAACACTCGGCGCAGTCAACTCGTTCGCCGGATACTTTCCGATGATCTCGAGTTTCAGATGCCACCAGAAGAATCCAATTTGGCACTGACCGACCGAGAGAGAGCGATTCTATTTAAGTGGGTACAGCAAGGAGGTGAGTACAAGCCTCATTGGGCATTTACCAAGCCAAAACAAACTCCCGTCCCAGATGCTGGTGAAGGGTGGGCACAAAACGAAATTGATCGATTTATTGCCAACAATTGGAAGCAGCACGACATTGAGCCGGCTCAGGAGGCCTCACGAGAAAAACTGATCAGAAGACTATTTTTTGACCTGACCGGATTACCCCCTTCGATCGCAGATCTGGACCGCTGGCTTTCGGATAAACGTTCGGATTCGTATGAAAGATTAGTGGACAGCCTGATGACCCTACCTACTTTCGGTGAGCGTATGGCTGTACACTGGCTGGATGTGGCCCGCTTTGCCGATTCCGAAGGATATCTCGATGACTTTCACCATTCATTTTGGCCCTACCGCGACTGGGTCATCGAAGCCTTCAATAAAAACCTCCCTTACGACAAGTTCATCCTTTGGCAGGTCGGCGGAGATCAGATTCCGGATGCTACCAGCGAGCAGAATTTAGCCACTGCTTTCAATCGTAATCATAAGCAGAACTCCGAAGGGGGCGTAATTCCTGAAGAGTTTCGGGTGGACTATGTAGCAGATCGCACCAATACGGTCGGCGCTGCTTTCATGGGTCTAACGGTCGGATGCGCACGATGCCACGATCACAAATACGACCCCTTCACCCAGGAGAACTATTATCAGCTTTTCGGTTTCTTCAATTCTACCGTCGAGCGTGGTGACGGCATTTTTAGTTTGAATGCTATCGAAAACAGCGGCGGCGTACCAAACGAATTGGCGATGAATGCCGGTCCGGTGCTGGCATTACCAGATGAAGAGACAGAGGAGATCCGAGCCTATCTCTTGACCCAGATTGGAGAAAAGCAGGAGGCGATCAAGGACTACACGAACAAAAACCAGCAGCAATTCGAACAGTGGTTGCCGCTACAAAAGAACGCTTCGTCCCTGGTCAGAGAGGTTGAAAAAGCCACGGTATCCCACCTCACTTTTGATGATATGGAAGACGGACAAGCGACCGATTTGACCCCCGAATCAAACAAGGCGACTTACTGGGGAGAAATCAGAAGTGTCCCTGGGATTAGAGGGAAAGCAATTCGTAGCGATGCCGATGGTCAATTCGTCAGTGATGGTAAGCGGGCCATTTTTGAGCGCAACGAACCCTTTACGGTCAGCTTTTGGATACAATCACCGGAAGATTTCTCCGAAGCACATGTACTATATAATGGCAACGACCGCATACAGGGATATCGCGGCTGGGATGTGGTGATGGATCAGGGTCATATTCATTTTAGATTAAATCACGCCCATCCTTTTCAGTCTCTAGACATCCGGACGGCCGAGAAGATTCCGCTTGATACATGGGTGCATTTCGTCTGGACCTATGATGGTTCCAGCGATGCAAAAGGCATGCGTGTGTACCGGAACGGTGAGGCAGATGATTTGGAGATCATGCGCAATCATCTCTACCGCTCAACCAAGCCTTACCTTATTCCGGAAGCTACCGTATATAAACCCTACAAGGGGATCATCATCGGCAATCGGCATTATGACCAGGACTTCACTGGCGGACTCTTAGATGAGGTTCGAGTGCTGAATAATGAAGCAGATCGCATCACCGCCCATTATCTCTACGATATTTCAAAAGGAACACAATCATTTGAGACTGCACTAGAGAATGATCCTTCATTGATCAAACCATTCTATGATCGTTTTATTGATCCGGTACTGGAAAGACAGCGACTAGAACTGCGTAAACTTCAAGAGAGAGAAATACGAACCATCGACACGGTGCAGGAGATCATGGTGATGGGAGATATGGAGAACGAACGACCAACCTATATTTTGGACCGCGGCATATACGACTCGCACGGTAAGCCAGTGTCGCGTAACGTTCCGGAAAGTATTCTGCCCTGGCCCGAAGAGCTGCCGAAGAATCGCTATGGATTAGGCCAGTGGTTGATTCATTCCGATCATCCCTTGACAGCAAGGGTTGCAGTTAATCAATTCTGGTACCTCATGTTCGGACGGGGTCTTGTAGAAACCGTGGAAGATTTTGGCAGCCAGGGTGCCCTGCCCACACATCCGGAGCTACTCGATTGGTTAGCCGTCGACTTTCAGAATAATGGTTGGGATCTCAAGCGGTTAATCAAACAAATGGTGTGCTCGGCTACCTACCGGCAATCATCGGTTGTACGCCCTGAGTTGGATGACATTGACCCCGACAACATTTTGCTGGCCCGGGGACCGCGTTACCGGCGGTCAGCTGAAATGATCCGAGACAATATCCTGGCAGCGAGTGGACTTCTGGAGACTAAAATTGGGGGGCCATCGGCATTTCCCTATCAACCGCCTGGTCTGTGGAAAGAAGTCATGACCCATACGTTCTTCCCTGAGTACGAAACCGATTATGAAGATGGGTTGTACCGGCGAAGTCTGTATACGTTTTGGAAGCGTAATATGCCTCCCCCCAGCATGTTGATTTTTGATGCTGCGACCCGGGCAGAGTGTCAGGTCCGCCGTCAGAGGAGCAGTTCACCGCTGCAGGCTTTGGTCCTCCTCAATGATCCTCAGATCATCGAAGGATGCCGGGCGCTTGCTGAAAAGGTGTTTCGCGACAGAAAGGGCGATCCGGATCTGGCTTTGAGCACTACTTTCCGCGTACTGACCAGCAGGGCCCCATCCGAAAAGGAAAAGACATTATTGATTAGGCAATACGAAGATGAACTAAAACACTTTCAGGAGCATCCTGCTGACGGTATAGCCTACCTGGATGTCGGCCACCGGCCAGCCGATCCGGACCTGCCAGTGGCTGAGCTTGCTGCGCTGGCCCGAGTGACGAATACGATCATGAACTCCACTGAATCATTTTATAAAAACTAGGAGGTTTAAATGGCAATCTTCGAAAATAACGAGCTGCAAAAGGCGCAATACCTCAAAACCCGGAGGGATTTCCTGCGCACCACCACGAAGGGTCTTGGCGCTATGGCGATCGGTTCGTTGCTATATCCGGAAAATGTATGGGCACATCAGGGACCAATAGCGCAAGCTGCTCCGGTGGATCCTATCCGCAATGGAGGCATCCTGGAGGCCTTGCACCATGCTCCCAAAGCCAAGCGTATCATCTATCTATTTCAAAGCGGAGCTCCCAGCCAAATTGAACTCTTCGATTACAAACCGGAACTGAATAAATGGTGGGGAGAAGAAATTCCGGACAGCGTGAGGGGGAATCAGCGGTTTACGGGCATGTTGGCTGCTCAATCCACCTTCCCCTTGGTCGGTTCGAATTTTGATTTCTCTCAGCATCCCAAAACGGGAGGCTATTTCAGTGAGCTGATCCCCAACATAGCGAACATTGCGGAAGATATCTGCGTAATCAACTCTATGTACACAGAGGCCATTAACCATGAGCCAGCGATTGTGTTCCTGCAGACTGGATCACAACAGGTCGGTCGCCCAAGTATGGGATCGTGGATGAGCTATGGTCTGGGAAGTCCCAACAAAGACTTGCCCTCCTTCATCGTTCTCTTGTCAAAAGGAAGACCAGATACGCAGAACTTGAATATGCAGGTATGGAGCAACGGATTTTTACCTTCCCATCATCAGGGAGTGCGGTTTCGTTCGGGTCATGATCCAGTCCTATATCTTTCAAATCCGGAAGGAATCGATCGTTCCAGCCGTCGAAGGGAACTCGATTACCTGGAACAGTTGGAGCGAGAACAGCAGGCAGTCTGGGGCGATCCGGAGATTGATTCGAAAATCAGCCAATACGAACTGGCTTACCGCATGCAGACGAGTGTACCGCAGGTGACGGATCTTTCGGATGAACCGGATCATATCTTCGATCTCTATGGGCAAGATGCCCGAATACCAGGTACTTACGCGGCTAATTGCCTCTTGGCCCGGAGATTGGCAGAGCGCGATGTGCCTTTCATTCAACTTTACCATATGGGTTGGGATCAACATGGAAATCTGCCGAACGACCTGCCAATCATGACACGATCCGCCGATCAGGCTTCTGCAGCATTGGTCACTGATTTGAAGCAGCGTGGCTTATTGGACGACACCCTGGTAATTTGGGGAGGAGAATTCGGTCGCACCAGTTTTTCCCAGGGAAGATTGACCCGTGAAAATTATGGACGTGATCACCATCCCCGATGCTTCTCGATCTGGATGGCGGGAGGCGGGATCAAAGCCGGCACTACCTATGGAAGAACCGATGAATTCAGCTACAACGTAGCGAAGGATGGCGTCCATGTGCACGACTTCCAGGCCACCGTTTTGCACCTCTTGGGAATCGATCACGAACGACTCACCTTCAAGCATCAGGGACGTCGATACCGATTAACCGATGTGCATGGAGAAGTGGTCCAAGGCGTACTGGCCTGACCATCATGCATTTTCCTGTTAAAATCTGTTGTTTAGGACTACTCACTCTTTTGAGTTGCCGGAATCAACCGGTTTACTCACCCACTTCCTTCGACGAATCCCAATGGGCAAAGGCTTCGCAAAACGGTGAATTAGTCAATGAGGGACTGGAACGTTGCCGTCGGTTTGTGGAAGGCTGGCTAAAGCATGCCGATTCCATTTCCGGTCTTATCCCCCGAAATCTTGATCAAGACCGGGATATCTGGAACGCCAAAGATGCTGCTGCAGACAATTACCCCTTTATGGTACTTACGGCTGCTTTGACCGATTCAGCGCTACTCGCCGGAAGCATGCGTGAAATTCTCGAGACCGAGCAGCAGTTGACCAATCGAATTGGCAGGCTACCAGACACCTACCGATTTAGCAAGAGAAGATTCGACGTAGATGCTGTAGATATGGATGCGATTATCTTCGGCGCATCGGAGTACATCAAAGATGGCCTGATGCCTTTGACCGAATGGCTTGGTGTCAGTCCCTGGTCGGATCGGATGCTGGGTATGCTGGATGATATTTGGGCCCATGCTGATGTTGAGTCGCCATACGGCAAGATTCCCTCCACCAATGTGGAAGTGAATGGAGAGCTATTACAAGTGATGGCTCGCGTCTATTGGATGACGGGAGATGATAAATATTTGGAATGGTCGGCCAGGTTGGCCGACTATTATCTATTGGGAGACCATCACCCTACTCGTCACGCCGAATCAATTAGATTGCGTGATCACGGTTGCGAAATCGTTTCCGGTCTTTGCGAATTCTATGTCACTATTCATTTTGCCCAGCCGGAGAAGAAAGCGATGTATCAGCCTCATATCCATGAAATGTTGGACCGCATCCTGGAGATAGGTCGCAATGAAGACGGGCTCTTCTACGATGTGGTGAATCCTCAAAATGGCGAAGTCCTGAACGCTCGTATCGCTGATAATTTCGGATACAATTTAAACGGGTTTTATGCAGTATATCAGATCGATTCGGTGGAGGCCTACCGGGAGGCCACAGTTAAAGCTCTAAGTGCCCTTGCCCCAAAATATCGTAATCATGCCTGGGAGGGCACCTCCGCCGATGGCTATGCCGATGCCATCGAAGGCGCCCTCAATCTATTCAATCGCGATCCAGTGGAGCCAACTGCAGACTGGATGGACAGTGAGATGAAAGTCATGTGGGCCAAGCAGCAGGAGGATGGCGTGATCGAGGGCTGGCATGGCGACGGCAACTTTGCCCGCACCACCATTATGTACTGTCTTTGGAAGTCCAAAGGGCTAACCGCTCAGCCATGGCGGGTAGATCTGCGATTAGGTGCGGAGATGCTCCAGGATACCCTGTGGATCACCCTAGAAGCAGACAGCGCCTGGCAGGGGCGGCTGATCTTTGATAAACCCCGGCATCGCGAGGCATTAAACCTGCCTTTTGACTGGCCCCGGATCAATCAGTTTCCGGAGTGGTTTGTGAGCGCTCAAGACGGTATTACCTATCAAGTCGTGGAAAAAGACGACGTGGATGTGGACGTTGAGGGTGTTGAAGACCTCAGATCTGGTCTGGAAGTTCACTTTAACGGAAAAACTGTAAGCTTTAAGGTGTATCCGCACTGAGATGAAGAAGGCCTGCCACCTCGCACATACTGAGGGATAGATCCAGACGTGAGACTGTAAGAGGTTTTGTCTTGTCCTATTGTCTCAAAGCATTTACCATTGTTGCAGTCCCTCGTCTTCACCTGACCTATCACTCGAAATTAAGTATCTTAAGAAGAGAAGCCTACCGCCATGAAACAAAGAACGTTTTCGTTTTTGTTCCTCTTCTTTATCAGTTTGTCCACTCACCGGGTGACAGCACAAGAAACAGTCACTGGTACAGTGTTGAATGCGGGAGACAGGACTCCCCTGGTGCTGACGGCTGGTGAATATAAGAATGACCCAGTACTGCTTGAAGCATCCGCATCGATGCTAAACGATGTAAGTATTATCGGTTTTGGCATGCAGCCTCGAAAGGAAATTAAGGGCACTCTGCCCAAGCTCTCTGCCGATGTGATTCAAAGGACGCCCGGTGGCGGATTTGAATCTGCCATGCAAAGACTGAGCCCCGGAGTGATGGTCAATAACGAAAGCGGTATGGTAGGCTTCAATGTTGACGTGAATATCCGGGGCA
>JAHELJ010000172.1 GCA_024644235.1 Lewinellaceae bacterium | reverse complement strand
AATGCTTCGCGAATGGCTCCCAGGGCCTGCCCAACCCTGCCCTGTAAGGCCAAAACCCGGTTGTGCAAGAGCTGCATCGAGGCAAACGTTTGGTCAAGATCAGTTTTAGTTGTCGTAGTCAGATTGCGTACTTCATCGGGAATAGTTGCTCTTTCGACGGTATCCAGGGTCAGCTGCCATACATCACGACTGGTCCCGAGCCGGATTAATTGTTGTTCGATAATTCCAATTCGGTCTAATAATTCCGACTCCAAACCACGCATATCCTTCTCGACGTCCAACCAGTCTTTTTCGATCTCACCAAGGGCTTCCCGTGAAGATGCAACCTGAAGAGAGGGATTAAGTGAAACCAGTCTTTCGTTGATCTGTTGCTCGCCATTGAGCAAGTCGGTTTCCAGTTGATCAAAAACTCTAGATCTATCCAGGAAGGCCTGGGCCTGTTCAAGGAGGGTACTTTCTGATACGGCCCGGGCTGGAATGTCGGAGAAAGAAATGGGTACAATCGGCTGAGTGCTCTCCATCGGCTCCTGACCATACATGCCGAAAGCAAACCCCAATGATAAGAGCATGGTGAGTAACCAATACAGGGAACTTGTTGGCAAATGTGTTTTAGGCAATCGATTCATTTTCATAGTTTTATGCCAACCACCTCACGAAATCTTTAAAATTACTAGCATCACTATCTAGCAGCAAATGATGGGGATCAATTACCGTTATGAGAGAAATCCGATCTCAGGTTCTGTTAGGCTTTGCACCCCTACAGCGATTAAAACCCTTTACAATGCGATATGAATTTCCCTTCCCCATGCGGTGCTTTCTCTTAGTAGCATTTTCTCAATTCACGTATGCTACTCCGCTTGCGGCTCAAAGCTTGAGGGCAGGTGTCGTTAAAAAAAATATCACACCTTCAATTTCGCAACAACTGCTGGGATATGGAGCAAGAAAATCAAACGGTGTGAACGACTCGATCTATCATCGAATTGCCATTCTTGACGATGGAGTCACTTCCTTCTATCTAATCTCCAGCGATATCTGCTTGATTTCTCCATCAGAGTATGACCGGGTGAAGGACAAGGTTATCGAAAATCATGGAATAAAGGCTGATCAATTCTGGTGGACGGTGACGCATACCCATTCAGCCCCGGAAGTTGGGCCACCCGGATTGCCTGAGATCTTCCTGGGGGACCGTTACGAGCACAATTTTGACACTGCCTATCGGGATTTGTGGTAGAGGAGTTGCTCTCGGGAATCGATGAAGCCTTGTCTCAACTACGACCTGCGAAGTTAGGTGTTGGCTGGGGATACAGTCAAGCCAACATTAACCGGCGAGCCCGGGATATCTATGGTAATACCCGGTTGGGTCTGAATCCGGATGGACCAGTGGACAGGCGCATTGGCATTTTGAAGATTACGGATCAACAGTCTGAAGAACTGATATGCTTAATAGCCAACTATGCCATACATGGCACTGTACTGGGTGGAGAAAATTTACGGATTAGCGGTGACGTCCCGGGCATCGTTTCAGAATATGTAGAGGAAAGAACTGGTTCGCCCCTCCTTTTCATAAATGGTGCGGCCGGTAACCTGGCTCCCATTTACAGTGTCTACCCCACTCCGGAATCAGGACACTTAAAGGAGTTTAAATTACTCCTGGGTGATAAAATCCTAAAGGCCCAGGAAGACATAGTTTCTGATAGAAGTCAGGTAGAGCTTCAATTTCACAAGTTAATTTTTGAGACTCCTCGAAAACCGGGTCTTGAATGGCCGGATGATCTGGGAGATTATTCTGCAAGATCAGGTGATCGAAACCTGATCTTATTGCCAATTAACTTTCTCAAGATCGATGATGATATCGCCATCTGGGGAACTTCCCTGGAACTCTTTTGTGAAATCTCAAATGAAATCAGAGATCGTTCACCTTTTCCCTACACGTTTTATTACGGTTATACCAATGGTTGGATGGGATATATGCTTACCGAAGAGGAGGTAGGCTTTGGGGGATATGAGCTTAGCGTATCACCCTACACCACTGGTGCTGGAAGAGATCTCACAGAAACTGTCGTTTCGTATTTGAAAGGTGGTCTTTTAAGCAAATAGGTCAAATTCTCGTCAGTCAACTTACTGGAAAAATGAACTAGAACTATAAACTGATCGTTGTCTTCCACCCAGGTTCCCAAAGCGAAATCCAAACAATTATCGCCGAACCGATTGAAAATGACCTGTGGAGGCGGGCTGGTTCAGAAGTTGGGATGGACAAATCGGCAAGGAAATTGAGGTTTTGAAAAGATCACCGATCAAGAATCGGGTAAACTTCTCTTTTTAATTGCTACCTATACCGTACACGAAACGGGAACAAGTCGATGTTTCCTTTCATCCAGGAAATCGCATCCAAATGATATTTGACTATTCAAAAGTTGTAGAGGCTTAAGTCACCGGAGAACAAATGGTTTTTCAATTAAATTAGAATGACTTCAGTAGTGGTGGTTATTTCATTTTCAGCGATCCACTTACGGACCTTCGCGCCATCTCCATAAGCCCAAAATCCTGTCACTTGCGGGGGTGCTTCTCCCTTATTCTGGCACCAGGCATAGAGCAACTAAGCATCTGTTTTCTAGAAAGTCTAAAATATGATAAGGGCAAGAATTTGATCTAACCTGTCTGACGTATATTAAAAGAAGAGGCAGTTTGCAACTGCCTCTTTCTATAATTTAATTGCTAATGACCCTTGTGAGATTCATGGTGCCTGAACGTGAGCTCAAGGGCTATGAAATCATCTCTTTAATCCAGGCTCACAAACAGAGTTGGTCCACCAAATGGAATTCCAGGAAATAGCTCCACAATCTTATTAAAATTCAAACCACCCTGGACGTTTATGACAGAGCCCTCTGGCGTACTTGCCGGCGCGTTGTGGGCTGCCTGCACTCCCGGCAATAGACAATATACACGCAAGATGGCATCTAACCCAGGCTCCACGAGATTAACACGTATATTGGCATAACCTGCCCTCCAATCAGGAGGTGTAGCACCGATTGGCGAAGGTCCGTAATCCTGGAAACTAAGGAGATCTTCAGCAGTCCAAGTGCCGGCGAAAACCTCAACATCATTTTCATCCCTATGGACAAACGTGCCATCACCGAATAAGATCTCCTTTGGATGGGCGTTAAACGCACCTCCACCTAGCATTTCGATGGTATGGCCGTTTTGTGATGCCATTGCAAAGGTTGGTTCGTCAGGAAATCCAGGAAATCCCACAAAAAACAAATACGTTCCATAGGCTGACCTTGCAGAATTTTTGAGGACTGGGTTTTCAGAGAGGTACTGTTTAGCCAACTCTTGGACCCTGACTTGGTCTAATTGAAATGCGTTTACATTCTCAGATCTCTCGATTGGCTCAGCAATGGGATCCTGATGGCAACCTGTTATTGCTATACATAGCAAAGAGATCGCCAAGACTTTGGTTAATTGGTTGAAAAGTTTCATGATCTTTTGGAATTAAATGAAGAAATATCTTCGGGAAGGAGGTTTTTCCTGAGAGGAAATGGCGTGAGATAGTTTAAGTTAGTATTTCCTTCCTTCAATGGCAAGTTATTCGCAGCTCGATCTCCACATCATTCCCCTTCCAATCAAAATATCTCGAAGTCTATGGTTCGAAAATGCATTACATTGATGAAGGTGATGCCACTTCGATCCAATTGAAGTGACTTCACCACCGCCTGATCCCGCTTCCCAGTAATGGCCCACGGGAAATCAAACTGTATCTGCGGATGACTTCATTGTAAACCTGGAGAAAGTAAACAAACATCCAAGGGACTATTTGATGATCCAGAGATTCCCTCTGCTGCCTTTGTGCGAATTCAGCAAGTTTATTAAAGGTGTAATGCATATTTGTTAAACAGGGGCGCAGGCATTGTGCATTCTTAGAACTCAATTGCATATGTTGACCGATCAACTGATCGGCAAAATTGTAACCCAGCGTGATGTGAACCATTCCGAAGGAAATACT
>JAHELJ010000063.1 GCA_024644235.1 Lewinellaceae bacterium | reverse complement strand
ACCCGCAGGTGGCATAAGCTGGTATTGCTCCTTACCCTTGGCTCCTGGCTGATTCTTGGCATTTGGTATGGACTCGGGTATTGCTTTCTCACCGATTGGAACTGGCAGGTGAAGGCAGAACTGGGTGAGACTCCTTTGCCCAATTCCTTCATTAAATATGGTCTGGACAAGCTGTTTGGATCAGACCTGCCTCCTGCCTTGGTCGATCACGTCACGGCAATTGTGACTTCCCTCCTGGTGGTGGTCACCCTCTGGATACATTTCCGGGACAGGAAGAAATCCCGGGGATAGGAAAAAGATCATACATTTGCGCCCCGAAACACAGAGAGATCAATGCAGTCCATTAGAAATATTGCCATCATTGCCCATGTAGATCATGGGAAGACCACCCTGGTGGACCGGATCATCCACGCCTGTGAGGTATTGGATCCGCGGGAGCAGGCGGGCGAACTCATCTTGGATAGCAATGAGCTGGAGCGGGAGAGGGGCATCACCATCCTTTCCAAGAATGTGGCGGTGATCTATGAAGGGGTAAAGATCAACATCATCGACACTCCTGGTCACGCCGACTTCGGGGGAGAGGTGGAAAGAGTACTGAAGATGGCAGATGGGGTGTTGTTGCTGGTAGATGCCTTTGAAGGGCCGATGCCGCAGACCCGGTTTGTGATGAGCAAGGCTATTGAGCTGGGTCTCAAGCCAATCCTGGTAGTCAACAAATGTGATAAAGAGAACTGCCGGCCGGAGGAGGTGCAGGGCGACGTATTCGATCTAATGTTCAATCTGGGCGGTACCGAGGAACAGCTGGACTTCGAAACGGTTTTTGGCTCTTCCAAACAGGGCTGGATGAGTTTTGATCATAAGCAGCGCACCAACTCGATCGAGCCCTTGCTACGCTGTGTGCTGGATCAGATCCCTGAGGCTCCACAACAAGAGGGGCCGCTTCAGATGCAGATCAGTACCATGGACTTCTCCAATTATGTGGGGAGTATTGCCATAGGCCGGGTATTCCGGGGTACAATTGAAGCCGGTAAAGATTATGTGCTTTGCCAGAAATCAGGGACCGAGAAAAAGATCCGGATTAAAGAGCTCTTTGTCTTTGAAGGGTTGGGCCGGCAGAAAGTCGATACCGTGCGAAGTGGCGATCTCTGTGCTGTGGTGGGTCTGGAAGATTTCGAGATCGGCGACACCATAGCCGATGTGGAGGCAGCAGAGCCGCTGCCGCGGATCGAAGTGGACGAGCCCACAATGAGTATGCTATTTACCATCAACAACTCGCCATTTTTTGGGAAGGAGGGCAAGTTTGTTACCTCCCGTCACCTACGCGACCGGCTGTTTAAAGAGATGGAAAAAAATCTTGCGTTGAGGGTGGAGGAAACGGACAGCGAAGAAAAATTCCAGGTGTATGGCCGGGGTGTGTTGCACCTGTCGATCTTGATCGAGACGATGCGCCGTGAAGGCTACGAATTTCAGGTGGGGAAACCTGAAGTACTTTATAAAGAGCTGGAGGGCAAGACCTGCGAGCCGATCGAACACCTTGTGATTGAAGTAGGGGAGGAGTATGCCGGGAAAGCGATCGAGCTGGTCACCCAACAAAAAGGCATCCTCAAGATCATGGAGCCCCGGGGCGATGTGCAGCACCTGGAATTCGAGATCCCATCCCGAGGCCTGATCGGTCTGCGCAGCCGTATCCTGACTTCCACCGCAGGGCAAGCTATCATGAACCACCGCTTGTTGAAGTACGACGAGTTTAAGGGAGAAATTGCGACACGGTTCAACGGCAGTCTAGTATCTATGGAAGCCGGCAAGGCATTGGCTTTTGCCATCGATCGCCTGCAAGACCGCGGCGTATTTTTTGTGCAGCCCGGAGACCAGATCTACAAAGGTCAGGTGGTGGGAGAGCATACTCGAAACAACGACCTGGCAGTAAACCTCATCAAAGGAAAGAAGCTGACCAACATGCGTGCCGCCGGGTCAGATAATGCGGCCCGTATCGCACCGCCCATACGGCATTCCCTTGAAGAAGCGCTGGAGTACATCCGCGATGACGAGTACCTCGAAGTGACTCCAGCTAATTTAAGGATGCGGAAGATCGGGTAGGATCACCGAAGAATAAGATTGGGATCAATTTTCAATTTTTGATATAGACCTCGCGCCAAATCAATAGTTAAATCACGTTTTCCGTTAAGTAACTCGCTGATTCGTGATGGGGTGGTTCCTAGTATCTTTGCAAGATCCTTTTGCTTTAATTTTCGTTGATACATTCTGAGTTCGATCATCTCAATCAATGTTTCCGGTTTGAAAGGATAATGCTCTTCCTCATATTGTGCGATTTGCTCCGAAACCTGATCCAGCTCTTGCTGTTGTCGCTTGGTTAATTTTCCCTTATCAGTGAGAACGGTCAGGAGTTCTTCCATCCTAATATTCGCAGTTCTGTATTCCTTGGCATTCATTGTTTAGACTTTTGTAGCGTCAATTTTATCGTATTGATCATGAGTTCCGATGAATCTGACATATACTTTTTTTGAAATAGATATGATGATGACAACGATTCTGAAATCATTTCCTTTTTTATCAAAGACATAGCGGTTATTTCCCAGATAATCGATGGAAATCTCTCTTAACATCATTTAGGTTCTTCCAATTGGCTCCCTTCACGATTTCATGCCAATGAAGCAGAGGCGCTTTAGCTACAGGATGTTTTCTCGAGAATTCAGAAGGTCGCCTAGGGGTGACTACTCGCATGTCTTTGTTGAAAATGCTAAAATATGGAAAATAGTTCCACGTGTGGGAATTTTAGGTGTTCTTATATATGGAAATCTTAACCCTCGTGACTAATAGTGGAAGTGAACACGATCAAATTTACAGATGCGGAAATCCGAGTAGGATCTGCGAAGAATAAGATTTGTTTTAATCAAGATATCTAGAGATGCTGTTTGATGTCCAGTCTGTCAAAGTCTGGTTTGTGGTTCGTGGTCGCAAAAATAGTTTTGAAAAAGCACCAGGCAACCTTTTCCAAATGACAAGCATATTCTACTCGAAATTTCAGATGCCACTTTATCTAATCATTTTAAAACTTGACACTATGAAAACATTGCCATTTTTATTTTTGCTGTCCTTCTCCGTTCTGTTGTTGACCAATTGCACTGAACCAGAGCAGGCCCAACCAGCTTCGGAGCGACTTGCCAGTCCTTCGGAACTTGATCCGGAGATCCTCAATCCAGCGATCGACAACGGAGTGGAGCAACGAGCCAGACCAAGGCCACATTCGTGGGGGGATTGCGAGCTGTTTATGAGTGTCGTCACACCGACTTCCTTGCCACCAAATGGCCCATTTGATGAGTTGTATGGAGGTACTGAATTCTTGGATGGAATACCCTTGATCTCCGAAAGCGTGCCAGGAGACCAGGATTACAACGGTGGACGCTGGCACATGAATGTCCTGAAACAAGGTGTCGATCCCGACAAGTACGCGGATGCCTGTAGTGTTGAGGATTTGGATCTTGACGATTTCGAGTCCACCTCCATGTACTTTGTTTGTCCTCTCTTACCCAGACGAGGCAACTAGAATATCTAAAATAGCCTACGAAAACAGTTGACCGCTTGGGCATACACTAGATGCCCGGCAATCGTAGTAATGATCTGAAGGTGGAAAGCTCTGGATGCCAGATGCCTTCCGCCTTTGGTTCAGCTGAAGGAATTCTCAAATAATAACAATCATTAGAATATTATTTGGATATCCACCAGGATATCATAGTAGTACAATTCTGCTTCGGAAGAGCAGGTATCAAGTTGATTGAGAAAACTGAGGCTTGTAGCTCATGATTCTACAGACTAGGTTCCTTTTGTTGTAGAATTCCCGTCAGATCCACAGTAGCCATGAGAGGAAGGCGCGATTTAGTCCACTTAAAAGGCGATGATTTTATTTTACCGCGAACAAGAGCAGCATAAGGGATTCGGATCCAAATTTTCATTTGCCCTCCGTGCTAATGATTTTACAGACTAGGTGTCTTTTGTTCTAGAATATCCGTCAGATCCAGAGTAGCCATGAGAGAAAGGCGCGATTTAGTCTAACGGCTCAAGCGAAAAAACTCATAATTGAATAAGTGATGAATATCGTGTGTTGGTCCATAGCCTTATTTGCTTATGCCTTAAATCATAAGCTACTATCAGTTGATAATCTGGCTAATGAAAGGATGATGTCTCACGGCAAGAGCTTAAGCAAATACAGCGGTTAGAGCGGCTTTCTAGCCCAGGACACCCAGAGTAAAGACAGAAACAGGCTTCATTGGAAAGGCCATGCTAATAGCCCGCTACATTGGATATGACTAGACTTTTGCTTCTTTGGGGCGATGCCAAAGAAGGCCTCCGCGGCCAGCGGTACTGGAGCTAAAGCTACGGGTAGTAGCCACTCCAACTAGCAGGAACTTTAGATTCAGCAGGAACCAAATTTAAATCTCGAGATTACTCTCATTAACAATCTCGCCTCGTTTAGATCTAAAAAAGAAAAGCATCCATTACCTTGGATCTCACTAGACTTTGCTTCCCCGCCTACCGAAGTCTCGTACGGTGAGCTCATGCATAGAATGTCCCAACCTGAAGCGTCAGGGCGCAGAGCTAGAGCGCAGCATGTCCCGACCTAGAGCGTCCAGGAAAAAGAAGGCCGCTGCAAGCGACACATAAGTAGAAAATGCAAGCAGCTAACAACCATTTACAGAGCGGCACTGAACTAAAGCTATCAGCAGTAACAAATAGTATTTGCAGCAACTCTGGATTTAGCAGGAGCCAAATCTAAATTTCGTGATTTCACTTATCACTTTCCATCAATTCCTTCGGATACTTATCCAGAACAAGGTTAAGCTCAATTCCATGTTCCAGGTATGCTTTTAGACCTGCGAGCACGATGGTAAATCCACCGGTGGAATCCCTGATTTGATTGATTAAGTCGTCACCGGTTCCAGGCAAATCATAGTTGGTTATAGTGACGAAGGTTTTACTAGGATTAAGTGCTTTGAACTGCCATTCCACTGAGGATTTTTGATCGCCCGAGCCCATCTCGAGCGATATTTTCTCGTTGCCTTGAATTTCCTTTACAAATACAGGTACGGTGAGGTTATACATTTCCCAGGTCCATTCCACCTGTTTACCTGCTTCTAGTTTGCCGGAACTCTTGGTAAACCAAAATTTGGTCGTAATGGCCGGGTCGATAAATGCTTCAAAGACTTCATCGATAGGTTTTCTGATGGCCATATCTGCCATGGCGAAATTATTTGCTGCTGAATCCATTCTTTCTATTTTTCAATGAATTAATCCTTTTCACAATTCCCGATGTTGAGCACCAGCTCATGCGGGCAAGCTCGATGATCCTATCTTATCCGACAGTGTAGTCTAAGAATTCTTACCGAATAGTGATCAAAATATGGTAGAAATATAGGAGTTCAATACTGATTTCTCCAATCCTCAAAATCTATAAAATGCGATTATTCCGCAAATGACGAGAATAAAAAGATTTATCCCAACAGTCTGCACTTCGTTCCTTTGGTAATGAATAAAAGCCGCTGGTATCATGATGAGTCCGAGGCCAATAGCGGCGATGGGAGTGAAAATGACATTCTGGCCTAAAAGCATCGGAGCGAGTAGTCCAATGGCTCCGAGAATCTCTGCAATCCCGATGAATTTGATCAACCATGATGGCAAGCCTTCCACCCCGGTCTGGCCTTTGCGCACCAGTGTTTGCTCATCGAAGTAAGCTTTGTTTATTCCTGAAAAGATGAATACAAAAGCCATTAGTCCCTGCAAAAACCAGATAATGTTGTACATGAATTCTTTTCTGCAAAGGACGAGAAGACATTTGAAACTTCCTTTGATATATGTCAAAAACTAGACTTGGGTTCGAATCCGGCTCAGTGTCTCCTGGGTAATACCCAGGTAGGAGGCAATCATGCCTAACGGTACCCTTTGGATGATTTCCGGTTGCCGGTTGATCAGGATCTCATACCGGTCCTTTGCGCTATTGAAATGCAGATGATCAAAGCGTTTTTCAAGGAGTGAAATGGCATAATTGGCGTATAGCCTTCCGGTTTTTTCCATTTCCCGGTTGGAAGAAAAAAGAGCTTCTAATTTCTCGTATTCGAAGTCCCAAAGAATGCAGCTCTCAATAGTTTCCACAATCTTATTACTGGGTTCTCTCATAAAAAAGCTCGACATGGAGCCCACAAAATCATTTTCAAGCGCAATCCAATAGGTAATGTCTTTACCTTCTTTGTAGTAGTAAGTACGGGCACTCCCTTTCTCTACAAAGTATATCTTGTCACTGATCTTATCTTGCTTTTGCAGAATAGTCCTGGGTGGGTATTCCCTTCTTTTGATCGCACGCAGCAGTGCCTCTTCATTCTTTTTCGAGAGCTCCCCGATTTGCCTAAAGGTTTCTATGATACTCTGCATCTTCTCGTACTTTCCTGGCATGACTTAGGACTCACGCCAAGTATACCCCTCATATTACATATTCCGTTTTTGTGGCTGCTCTGGGACTATTTTACATAAAATGTCTTCGTATTCACAAATTCCCGAATGCCGAGGTGACTCAGTTCTCTGCCAAATCCACTGCGGTTGATGCCTCCAAACGGCAGGCGTGGATCCGATTTTACGAAGGCATTGACAAAACAGCATCCCGCCTCTAATTCGTTCTTAGCGATTCTTTCGCCCCGCGCCAGATCTTCGGTGAATACACATGCCCCGAGTCCAAAGGTGGTATCGTTTGCAATGCGAATGGCATCGCTTTCATCCGCTGCTCTGAATACAGAGGCGACCGGTCCGAAGATCTCTTCTTCGTAGGCAGGCATCCCTGGTGCTACGTCGGTCAGAATGGTGGGAGGATAAAATGCGCCATCTCCGTCCGGGACTTCTCCCCCGATCAGAAGTTTGGCGCCCATTTGCACGCTTTCCATCACTTGTTTGTGTACTTCCTCTCGAGGTCACGTCGAGCCAGCGGACCCAGATCGACCTCACCCATGGGATCTCCCATTTTTGCATTTTTCATTTTGTCGGCAAAGAGTTGCAGGAATTTTTCATAGACCGGCTCGACGATGATGAAACGCTTGGCTCCAATGCAGCTTTGACCGGCATTTAAGAGCCGGGATTGACAACACTGTTCGGCGGCATGTTCGAGATCGGCGTCTTCCAGAATGATGTAAGGGTCGCTTCCCCCAAGTTCGAGTACTGACTTTTTGAGTTGCTTAGCGGCAGCCGCAGCCACTGCTGCCCCTGCCCCTTCGCTTCCGGTGAGTGTTACCGCCTTGACGACCGGATTTTCAATGATAGCTTTAACCTGGTCACTCTTTATCAAAAGGGTATTGAATGCACCTTTGGGAAATCCGGCCAACCGGAAGACTTCTTCAATACGCAGTGCACTTTCAGGCACGTTGGAAGCATGTTTTAGCACCGCCACATTGCCTGCCATCAATGCCGGAGCCGCAAAACGAAAGACTTGCCACAGAGGATAATTCCACGGCATCACCGCCAATATTACGCCCAACGGCTGATAACAGATGCCGCTTTTGGTGGCATCGGTGTCGATGTTCTCATCAGCCAAAAAGCCTGCGGCATTTTCCGCGTAATAGCGACATACCCAGGCACATTTTTCCACTTCCACAACAGCCGAACGATAGGTCTTGCCCATCTCTGCCGTCATGATCTTCGCATAAGTTTCTTTCTTGCTTTCTAACACTTGTGCGGCTTCCATCATGAGCTCACTCCGTTTGGCGAATGATACCTGTTTCCATTCCTGCCAGGTTTTTTGAGCGGCTTCCAACCGGTCCGAGATCATCTCATCAGTATGAAGATCGTAGGTTTTGATTTGTACTCCGGTAGCCGGATTGGTGGATATAATAGTCGACATATTGATCATTTATTTTGAAAATAGGCGTCCAAGGATCGAGTCAGTTCTCCATTAACGTCTGTGTCAATGGGTATCTCAATTAGCGTCAATTGATTCGATGCCAGGCTTTCAGTGATAATTTGTTCCAGGGCTCCGATGCTATCTGGCTTGTAGGAGGGTATGCCAAAGCTTTTGCCCAGTTGCACATAATCAGGATTTCCGATTCTGGTGCCGGTAGATTTGCCTTTGCTCTGTTCCTGTTTCCATTCGATCAGGCCATAGTTGTTATCGTTCAATACGATAATCGTGAAGCCGGTATTTAACCGCTTGGCCGTTTCCAGTTCCTGAATGTTCATCAATGCGCCACCATCTCCCATCAGACAAACGACCGGCCGGTCGGGATTGGCAATTTTTGCCGCGATGCCACCTGGCAGGGAGATTCCCATACTAGCCAATCCATTGGAGATGATGCAACCATTGGGACAATAGGTCGGGAAATTTCGGGCGATCCACATTTTGTGGGTACCCACGTCACTGATGAGCAGACCATGGTCAGGTAAAATCTTTCGAACAAGATGCGTGACACCGGGCACATGAAAAGGATCTCTGGGTTGCAGTTGGTACTGCTCGATAGATTCGAAGATCCGGTTTCGTATTGTTCCATACCACGCAGGGAATGGGTCTATCTCTATTGAATGATGTATCGCCTCTATGGATGCTGCCAAATCACCGATCACTTCCAGGTCGGGAATGTAGTCGGAGAAGATCTCGGCAGGTTCAAAATCCAGGTGGATGATCTTTTTCGGTCGTCCGGTATTCCAGCCCTGGGGATCGTATTCTGCGATGTCGTAGCCAATGGCAAGCACCAAATCCGCTTGTTCAAAAGCTTCGATCACATAATCTTTAAAGCCTAATCCAACAGCACCTAAGGATAGGGGCGAGCGATCTGAGATGGCTCCTTTTCCCATAAATGTGCAGGCCACCGGAATTTGAAATACGGTGGCAAAATCTGTCAATGCCCTGCTGGCACGATTCCGGATAGCGCCATTGCCCGCCAGAATCATAGGTTTCTCCGCGGATTGAATTAGTTGCACCACTTGTTGGATAGCATCCGGATTTGGATTGGGACGACGTACGATTGAAGAATCTAGGGGATAAAGATTGCCATCTACGTTTTGTCCGGCAATATCTTCCGGTAGTTCGATGTGTACAGCACCCGGCTTCTCTTGCTCGGCAATTTTGAACGCTTTCCGCACCACTTCCGGAATCACGGAAACATCCTGAATCGTCGAATTCCATTTGGTGATGGGTTTCATCATGGATACCACATCGATGATTTGATGACTTCCGTGATGCAACCGCTCCAGGCCACCCTGGCCCGTAATGGCTACCAGCGGAGCTTTGTCTAAGAACGCGTCGGCTACGCCGGTGATCAGATTGGTCGCACCCGGACCCAGTGTCGAAAGGCAGACCCCGGCTTTACCGGTCAGCCGCCCATAGACGTTGGCAATAAAGGCACCTCCCTGCTCATGCCGCACCGGAACAAACTCAATATCACTCT
Source organism: Lewinellaceae bacterium (assembly GCA_024644235.1). Lineage (GTDB taxonomy): Bacteria > Bacteroidota > Bacteroidia > Chitinophagales > Saprospiraceae > JAHELJ01. The sequence goes on along the minus strand of JAHELJ010000063.1, from coordinate 6,961 downwards.
TGGCGAGGGCAAAGAGGAGATCTTCGTTTTCTTCACCCGGCACTCCGAAAATATGTCTGATGCCTTCCCGTTCGAGGCATCGAACGAATAATTCAGCTGCGTTCATAGAGATTTTTTGATTGGTAATAGTGAATTCGATCGATGCTTATTCATTTCAATAATATTTCAAGCAAGCCAACTGCTGTTGTTAGGTTCGATTTTTTTCAGATTGTAAAAAATATAAATTTCAAGGAATTGCCCCAATCATAGATTTGAATTCAAACCATCCCTATTTTTCAAACTCAGGCTAAGTAAAACGCGAGTATTTCTAAGCTAACCTCCACCCCAAGTCAAAATTAATAATGAAAATAGGGAAGGCCTTCACGGGCAGCGGCAGAGAATGTAAAACTACGAGTAACAGCCAACCACACTAGCAGAAACTTTGAATTCAGCAGGAATGTATTCGATGCTACCTCATTTCAATCTTATCAATCAACAGCCTAAATTTTTCAGCTTTCTTATTCCCAACCAAAAACGCTACTTCTTCGATGTGATCATGCGAGAAATTTGGTTGATCGAGTTTGTTCCCTCTAAAAGCAGGATACATGGTATTGAGCGGAATAGTAATTTCCTGCCACTCGCCAGAAGTGGGGAATGAGGCAATGTAGGAATAGCGGGTAGTCACCTCATCTTTTATTCTGAATTGATAGGTTTTGCCATCTCCTTTCAGTCTCAATACCATCTTCGTAAAATCCTCTACCGCTATTTTGTCAAAGCGGTAGCGTACCGACGAGAACCCGCCATTGTTTTCCAATGATACATTCCCTGCAAAGACACCAAAGCCATCATCATTTAAGGCGAAAGTGCCAGACGAACGCCCCCCCATGACTACATCATCAACCACAATCCAATCTTGGATGTCCGCCTGTTTGTTGAAATCAAAAATGATTTTCGAGCTCATTGTTTGCATTATTAATAAGGTATATAGTAGATATTTCATAGCTGCTTCAGGTCATTGAACATTAGCAAGGGCCTTTTGTTTACGGCACATGAGGGAAAGTGGAACACCCTGACCGCCAGTTTCGTGATCAAAGAAGTCTTCTTTTAATATTTGTATCCGTCAGATCCTCAGTAGCCCCGGAGAAAGACGCGATAAGATTGGAACTTTAAAGCGAGAAGAACTCCCAATACATCTCGTGAGAAGTCACGGGTGACAAGCTTTAGCCTTATTTGGTTAAGCCGAAAAGTCACAAGTTCTCTTCAAGTGATAATCTGGTTTACGGAAGGGTAAGGACTCACGGATACAGCTTAAGCAAATACAGCGGTTACGCGGCTTTCCATCCCAGAACACTCAGAGGGAACACTGAACCATGCTTTATTCGAAACACCATGTAAAAGCCCGCTACCTTGGATCTGACTAGACTTTTGCTTCTTTTTGGCAATGAAAAAGAAGGCCTCCGCGGCCAGCGGTACTGAAGCTAAAGCTACGGGTAGTAGCGCACCCCAACTAGCAGGAACTCTAGATTCAGCAGAACCAAATTTAAATCTCGAGATTACTCTCATTAACAATCTCACCTTGCTTAAATCTAAAAAAAGAAAAGCATCCACTACCTTGGATCTGACTAGAGTTTTGCTTCTTCCCGCCTCCGTACCTCCGGCGGGCAAGGTGGGGCAATGTGGCACATCCCGACCATAAGCGTCGGGAACAAAGAAGGCCCCCGCGCCCGGTCCTGACTTGGCACAACGTCAGGGGGGTGGGGTATGGCGTAAGGCTGCTCCTGACTTGGGAACAACGTCAGGGGCAAGCGGCACTAATGCAGGAGCTGCAAGAAAGCTACAAAATAGATCAGTGGAAGTTCTGTATCGGTGAACATTAGTAAGTGCCTTTTGTTTCATTTTTTTCCAAAGATGAAAAATCCCGGTTCATGAACTTTATCTTTTATCTGAAACTCTACCTCCTCACCATTCCCGTCTTCTTTCTAATCGACATGATCTGGCTCGGCTGGTTAGCAAAAGATCTGTACAGAAACAATATCGGGCATCTCATGGCGAAGGAGGTCAATTGGTCACCTGCCATCGCTTTCTACCTGATGTATATTGTCGGTATTCTATTCTTTGCCGTCTCGCCGGCTTTGGAAAAAGGGGAATGGCAAAAGGCTTTATTCTATGGGGCGGTGTTTGGTTTTATCACTTACGCTACTTACGATTTGACCAACTGGGCCACCTTGAAAGATTGGCCGGCTAAGATTGTTTTTGCAGACATCGCCTGGGGCAGTTTCTTGGGTGCCGCAGTGGCCACAGCTTCCTATTTCATTGGTAAGTGGTTGATGTAATCTGAAAGAGACAAAGGAAACAGAGAAGGAAACGATCATGCTGGGAAAATTCGATAAATCAGAGTGATGAAGGAATTATTCTCTACTGCGGTACTGGCTTGCTTTGTATCGTTTACCGGGTTTGCTCAATTCACGATCTCATTTGAGTCGGGACTGACATTTACTCAATATAATGACGTGAGGTCACCTAATGAAAACAGTGATCAAGGTTCGCTGTTTTCTCTGGCCGATGATTTTCAACAAGTTGAAAGTCCCGTCTATTTTCGGGCAGAGGCAAGCTATTTTTTTAACTCAAAGCATACCATAGAGATCACGGCAGCACCGCTGGTAGTTGAGTCAAAAGGATATGAGGGCAGCTTACTGCTTTTCGAGGGCAAGATGTTCGAAGGTGATCAGATCAATGGTAGATATCAATTCAACACTTATCGGGTGAGTTACCGGTATCGAATCATCAGCCGGTCAAAGTTTCTGGCAGATCTTGGTGCCACCATTTTAACCAGGGATGCGGTCATAACGATATCGCAAAATGACGACGAAGCCAGCAATACCGACTTGGGTTTTGTGCCCTTAATTTCATTGCAGGCAAGGTATCGCATCAATCCCAAGCTTGAAGCAATGTTAAAGGGAGATGCGCTCGTTGGTCCGCAGGGACGGGCAGAGGATTTCTTTCTCGGGTTGCAGTATACGCCCTCTCCAAGATTCAATTTGAAAGCCGGCTATCGATTGATTGAGGGAGGTGCTGATGTGGACCAGGTATATAATTTTGCCTATTTCCACTTTGCGTCATTCGCGCTGTCTTACACTTTGTAAAGCTTCGGCTTGAGGGATGTTTCGCCAGTGGTAATCTTCTCGGAGCGTGAGAAAGATTTGTCTAGAAACGGTAGTTACACATTAAGCAGAACTGTGGATTGTAGCCTGCAAGAGATTTCTAGGGTGAGCTAATTACTTCAGAGGATCATGTCCCCAGTTCATTAGCGAGTATCTCCAATTTGTCTCCTTCACATCACCATCGGGTCGCTGTGCTTTGTGACGGGCGATATATCCATTTACTTTTTGCATATGTTCATAATCGTTGTCGGATAAATCGGCTTTTTTCTTTCTTTTTATTTGGATGATTTTACGTCCGCTTTTATGTCCAATCGACTCACCGTCTCCACTGTCTTGACCAACGGATTTTGACTTTTCTGTTTCCAGCCATTCCTCCAATTCAGAGGGGCTCATATTTACCAGATCATGAAAATCGCTGTAGATATCTTGGTTTGTGTTTTCAGACATGATAACAGGTAATTTAAATTGAAGGAATAAGTTTTTTTATAGGAGGAACAAATGAATCGATCCATGTTGTTCAGAGAGATTTGCTATTCCTTAGTGGTGACAGATCGAATAAAAGCATTTTGCAAATAAACCCTTCACTAGAGCTTGCTAGTTCTGGTAGGTATTCTACGAAATCTTTCGCAGCATTTGGAAAGCTCGCTGGCTAATTTAAAGAAACAATATAATCACGGAAAGACTAAGAAATATGAAGGCGGGGAGTGAACGTTTGAGTTCGTCTTTAATCTTGATGTGCATGGCTATTGCACCCAACATCATAATAGCCATTCCGATTGCACCAATCTCTTCAATTGGTGGGTAGAATATTGAAGCAAGAATCATCAGAGCGAGTACAATCTTAACAAAGCCTACCACCTTCATGACTCCCGCGGAAAACCCATAAGCTTCAAACTCATCTTTTAGAGATGTGGCATCGGCTCCCCGCCATTGTGACGGTTTATCCGCCCTGAGTAGCCAAACATTCAGCACACTAAGGCTGATAATCAGTTTAATGATAATCTCCAGGTATTCCATCCAATTAATTTAGTGAAAATGAATCGATTACATGTCAATGACTGCCTATTTTATGAGGGATCTCTTCATAAGGGCAGGGTCGGTGACAAAGTTTCCTGTATAAAAATTTCATTTTGCAGACATCGCCTGGGGCAGTTTTTTGGGTGCCACGGTAGCTACTGCATCCTATTTCATCGGAAAGTGGTTGATGTAATCTATGGAAAGGTAGGCTCACTCATTGCCATCCAGATACTGAGGCGTAAATCTATGCTTGGTACCCTGCTCATAGCTGTAAGCAATTTCTAGGAGGAGGGACTCCGACCAAGGCTTTCCAAATACAGAGAGGCCGACCGGCAACCCGTCGATTTGTCCCATGGGAACGGTGACACTGGGATAACCGGCAATCGCTGCCGGTGACGAACTAAACACACCTCCCAGATTATCCCCGTTGGTTAGATCCGTTTTCCAGGCCGGGCTACCGGTAGGAGCGATAATAGCATCCAGGTCATGTGCAGTCATTATTTTATCAATGCCTTCCTCGCGGCTCAATTCCCACATTGACTCCAGAGCTTCCTGATATTCCGGAGTATTCAGGTCACCCTTGGCTTGGGCCGTTATTAATAGTTCGTGATCATAATATCTCATTTCGATGCTATCCGCTAACGTCTTTTCGATGAGATCCTCAAGATTTCTCACTGCAGCTGAGGAACCTAGGTTTTGAAAATATTTGTTTAATCCGTCCTTGAACTCATAGAGCATGACCTGATATGAATGACTCCGGGTTTCGGGTGCGATGATCTCGTCCAGCTCGATAATTTCAGCCCCCTCACTTTTGAAGAAATCGAGGGCTTCCTCCATCACATTTTTCAATCGTGAGTGACCACTTGCCGGTGTTTTCCAATAGCCCAACTTCTTTCCACTGATGCCATCTGTCGTCAGAAATGGAGTATAGTCTTCATGTGCTATTCGCCCGGTCGCCATTGTTCTGCTATCCAGAGAATCCTGTGAAGTCAAGGCCCCCAGGCATATTGCGGCGTCCTTAACGGTTCTGGCCATAGGACCACCCGTATCGTGGGAGATAGAAACCGGAATGATTCCCCTTCTACTGATCAGGCCTACCGTTGGCTTTATACCTACGATTCCATTGTTGTTGGACGGACAGACGATGGACCCATTGGTCTCGGTTCCGATGGCAATGACGCAAAGGTTGGCAGCCGGAGCCACGCCCGAACCAGAACTGGAACCGCAGGGATTTCGGGTTAGATCATAGGGATTTTTGACTTGCCCACCTAGTGCACTCCATCCGCTGGAGGAAAACGTAGAATGAAAATTGGCCCATTCGCTCAGATTCGCTTTTCCCAGAATCACCGCTCCTGCCGTTCTCAGCTGAGCGGCGATCGGACTGTCTTCCGACGGATAGGATGCACTCATCATCAAAGAACCAGCCGTGCAAGGCATTTTGTCGCCGGTATCAATATTGTCTTTCAGCAAGACCGGAATTCCGTGAAGCGGTCCGCGCGTATTTCCATTCTGCATTTCGTCATCGAGCTGAGTAGCAATATCCAAGGCGTCCGGATTGATGGTAATGACAGCGTTTAACTCCGGCCCGTTGAAGCTTAATGAATCGATCCGGTCCAAATAGAATTGAGTCAGCTCTTTGATGGAATACTCGCCTCTTTCGAAAGCTTCCCGGATTTCATCGATCGTGATCTCATCGTGGATGTTAAGGACCTTAGAGGTCTCTGATTCACTGGTTGACTGACAAGCAATTGTCAGAATAATGAGTAGGAAGACACTCGGGAACTTAAATATGTCGATGTCGCATTTCACCCGAGTCAAGTCTATAGTCTTAGTTCAAACGGCTTTCCACAAAATACATGTCCAGTTCTCCTTTTCCTTTAGCGGTGATCTTGCCCCGGGGTTCACACTGGAAGGTATCTTTCACCAGCTCATATGTGGTCTGGCTGATGTTAATTTTCCCGGTCTTTCCACTGCTTTCCATCCTGCTGGCAATGTTTACCGTATCTCCCCAGATGTCGTAGGCAAATTTCTTTAATCCCACGATTCCTGCCACCACCGATCCGGTATGTACGCCGATCCTGGTTTCAAAATATGGTTGGCCAGCGGCGGCTCGTGATTTCCTATATTCCTGCATGAATTGCTGAATCTCTAAAGAGGCATTTACGACATCGGTAGCGTGGGTCTGATTTGGTACAGGAAGTCCGCCGGCTGCCATGTAGGCATCTCCGATAGTCTTGATTTTTTCGATGCCGTATTTCTGCATGATCTTATCAAATTCGGAGAAGCAATAATTTAGTTCCTCCACCAGCTCGGTGGCCGATAGTTGTTCGGCAAGGGCGGTAAATTCTTTAAAATCGGTGAAAAGCACGGTGACCTGATTGATCTGTTTTGCTTCGGCCTTGCCGTTGGCTTTTAGCTCGTCCGCCACCGCGACAGGTAGAATATTTAACAATAGTTCTTCGCTTCGTTCTTTTTGAGCAACGACCTCGGCGGTCCTTTCCTGCACTTTTTGTTCCAGCTCACGGTTTACTTTGGTTTGCAACTGCTGGTTTTCCCTGAGGTGGGTGATGATTTCCTTTTGTTTATTCTCATTCTCCAGTTTAAGCAAGTTGATTCGGTCTGCCAGGGCAAAGGATAGCAGCACTACTTCGGTCATGTGCCCTAGATAAATCCCGTTGGAGGTGAAAAAATTACTCGGGACCACATTGTTCATCTGAAGAATAAAAATGATGACCATCACCAGGAAGGCCGACCAGGCCATAAGAAAATACTTGGCTGTCTTAATACCGCGCCTTAAGCTGACC
>JAHELJ010000171.1 GCA_024644235.1 Lewinellaceae bacterium | reverse complement strand
GAAAACAAGAACTGGCCCCAATCACCAATCGACTTCTTTATTCTTGAAAAAATTGAGGAGGCGGGCATCCCTGTTTCTCCTCCTGCTTCAAAAGAAAGACTATTGCGGAGAGCTTCACTTGATCTTAAGGGTTTACCACCGGGCACTGATGATATCGCCTATTTTCTGAAGGATGAAAGTACTGCAAGCTTTGCAAAGGTGCTCGATAGATTACTGGCATCACCTCATTTTGGGGAAAGGATGGCACTTGAATGGCTTGACCTTGCGCGTTATGCTGATTCGCATGGCTATCAGGATGATGGAATGAGGAATACCTGGCCCTGGCGCGATTGGGTGATAAAGGCCTTTAACGAAAATATGCGCTACGACACATTTCTGCTTTGGCAGCTAGCCGGAGACTTGCTGCCAAATCCAACTGATGAAATGCTGTTGGCCACCTGCTTCAATAGAAATCATCCGCAAACCCAGGAAGGTGGAGTGGTAGATGAAGAATACCGCGTTGAATATGTAGCCGATCGAACCAATACTTTTGGTAAAGCTTTGCTAGGGTTAACCTTGGAATGTGCTCGTTGCCATGATCATAAGTACGATCCGATATCTCAACGGGATTACTATCAGTTGTTCGCCTACTTCAATAACAACAATGATGCTGGCATTGTACCATATAATGGAGAAGCTGCTCCCACCATCATATTGACTTCGGATTCGGCAAAGCTCCAACTTCACTCCATTAGAAATCAAATGCAACCTCTTGTCGACAAACTAGCTCCGGATCAGTATCAGACAGCTTTTGAAAACTGGGTTGACAAGGTAGCCGGTAACGCTCAAAGAGTCTCCTCCCGAAACCTATTGGCTAATTTCGACTTTGAAAAAGAGTTCATTGTACCGGATGATGACGTATATCTTGATAATCCACCTAAGCCGCTAAAAGCTCCTAAGGTTAAAAGGAAAACGACTGCTTACTGGAACAATGCAAAGAGCAGATTGGATGCAAAAACCTGGGGACACCAGGACGACCGGCCTATAGCTGCCGAGGGGGTAGTGGGAAAAGGCGTGCAGTTTGTTGGTGATGCGGGTATCCGTTTCAACCGGGACCTGGATTTTGACAGACATCAATCATTCTCGGTTAGCATTTGGTTGAAAATGCTGGAGGAAGGAGAATCAGGACCAATCTTTGGTAACACCAATGGTGACTTTGAGGGCTACCGAGGATGGCTTTGTAAATTGAACCCAGACGGTACCTTATCCTTCCAATTCAATCATGTATGGCCCGATAACTGTATTGATTTTCAGACGTTGGATCCCTTACCTGCCAAGGAGTGGATAAACATTATTCTTACCTATGATGGGAGCAGCAAAGCCAGTGGTATCAGGTTCTACGTAAATGGAGAAATACCTGCTCACAAGCTGTGGAAGGACAATCTCCACAAGAGCCTTCTTCACGGCGTCAAGAAAAGCAACTGGTCAAATCAGCCCTTTATTCTGGGCATGGAATTGCGAAAAAGTATTGAGGATGTGTTGATGGATGAATTGCGAGTCTATTCCAGGAAGCTTTCATCGTTGGAGGTAAGAGCCATTGCCAATCAAAAGGAGTTCATAGATCTCGCAATATCTCCTTCAAGTGATTGGCGTAGTTATTATTTGCTATCCGGACAAAATACCCAATACAACAATGTTCTGAATGAATTGACGGCACTTCGTGAGAATGAAAACCTGATTTTGACTGACCAACCCGAGGTGATGATTATGCAGGAAAGAAAAGAAGTACGCCCTACATACGTTCTAGACCGCGGAATGTACGATGCTCCTTCCGAGCAGGTAAACCCGCAAGTTCCCTCAGTCTTCGGATCACCGAGCTTGGAAAGGAACCGGCTTGGATTGGCTAAGTGGTTGGTCAGTCATGACAATCCATTGACTGCCAGGGTTATGGTAAATCGCTTATGGGCCATCTGTTTTGGCAAAGGTCTGGTTGCTACCCAGGAAGACTTTGGCTCTCAGGGAAATTTGCCTTCCCATCCGGAATTACTGGATTGGTTAGCGGTCCGATTTATCGAACTCGATTACGACATGAAGGCAATGCTGAAGGAAATCATGCTCTCTTCAACATATCAACAATCATCTGACTGGACCGATCAATTAAGACTACAGGATCCTCAAACACTGCTATATGCCAAGTTTCCAGCACACCGGCTGGCAGCAGAAACCATCAGGGATATGGCGCTTGCCGGTAGTGGCTTGCTCGTACCAAAGATTGGAGGTCCAAGTGTGTATCCCTATCAACCTCCTGGCATATGGGAAGCCTTGGCTACCCGCAATGCCACCAGATATATCCAGCAACATGGCGACAGCCTTTACCGCCGCAGCATGTATACCGTGTGGAAAAGGAGTTCTCCACCACCCTCAATGCTGAATTTTGATGCTCCTGACAGATATTACTGCGTAGTGCGCAGGCAGAAAACGGCAACCCCACTGCAGTCTCTTGTGCTTATGAACGATCCGCAATTTGTGGAAGCGGCAAGGGTTCTTGCCGAACGACTCATGAAAAATCAAGTTTCTAATCTTAGTGATCGAATCGATTGGGCATTTCAACTACTCATCGGTCGCAAAGCCCGCGAGGATGAGAAAAGAGTGTTGGAAAATCAGTTTCGAGAAGAACTAGAAAGTTGGCGAAATGCCGATCCGGCCGACATGGAGAATTTACTTACCGTCGGAGAATATCCATATGACCGCTCATTGAATAAGTCGGAATTGGTAGCCTATACTTTAATAACTTCGACTATCATGAATTACGATGAGTTCGTGATGAAACGCTAGTTATGGAGGATATTCAAATTCAGAAAGCCATCGGTAGCCTGCAACGAAGGATGTTCCTCAGGAATAGTCTTTTTGCCTTAGGAGGGTTGGCAGCGAAGGACTTGACTGCCCGGCCTTCTAATCAGCACATTTCAGAGATGCTTCCCCATTTTGCACCTAAAGCCAAACGAATCATATATCTGTTTCAAAGTGGTGCTCCGTCACAACTGGAATTGTTTGATTACAAACCCATTCTGAAAGAAAGATTTGGCGAAGAACTCCCTGCCTCGGTGCGGGGTAATCAGCGGGTCACCGGCATGACAGCAGATCAGCGGTCTTTTCCCCTCGCTATGGGTGATTACACATTTGATCGATATGGACAAAATGGTGCCTGGATGAGTAACTTGATTCCATATCACCATAAGATTGCCGACGAAATCTGTCTTATCAAATCCATGTACACCGAAGCCATCAATCATGATCCGGCCGTGACTTTTGTTCAAACCGGATCACAGCAAGCGGGAAGACCCAGTATGGGCGCTTGGTTAAGCTATGGTCTTGGTAGCGAAAATGACAACCTGCCTACATTTTGCGTCTTGCTCTCGAGGAGTGACTGGAACGGTGGCCAGCCCTTGTATGCCAAGCTGTGGGGAAACGGATTCCTGCCATCTGAGCATCAGGGAGTCATGTTCAGATCTGGTCATGAGCCGGTACTCTACCTGAATGATCCGGACGGATTAGACCGGGAGGGTCGTAGAAAAATGCTTGACTACTTAAACCAGCTACACGAAAGTCAGTTTGAACACACCCAAGACGTGGATATTCTGTCTCGAATTTCACAGTATGAGATGGCTTACCGAATGCAGACTTCTGTACCTGAGGTACTGGACATAACCAATGAGCCAGAACATGTCTACGATCTATATGGGGCTAATGCCAGAAAACCAGGCACTTACGCCTACAACTGCCTGCTGGCGAGAAAACTTCTGGAAAACGGAGTGCGGTTTGTTCAGCTTTATCATCAGGGTTGGGACATGCATGGTGGGCTACCTCATCTCATCGAAATGCTTGCCAAAGACACTGATCAACCTTCTGCAGGCCTGTTGAAAGATCTCGAGCAGCGAGGCCTCTTAGATGACACCCTGGTAATCTGGGGAGGCGAATTTGGACGTGGATGCTATTCACAGGGCAAACTCGAAAAAGACAATTATGGTCGGGACCATCACCCTCGTTGCTTTACGATTTGGATGGCTGGTGCCGG
>JAHELJ010000170.1 GCA_024644235.1 Lewinellaceae bacterium | reverse complement strand
AAGTGGCGACATCGACATGTAGTCAGGCATTTGAGTCAAGAGAAGTCTTTTATCATTGACGACATCCATTTTGCAGGTCAAAACCGTTTCATGACTTTTCTGCTTTATCCCATATTATATTTGAGCTTTCTGCCTAGGAAGAGCTTATACAAAAAGTACTTTCGCCGGGTTTAGATAGGATGTAAAGCCAATCGTAAATATCTGAAAGGCACTTGTAAGCTTCCTTTCATTATTTTTAATTGCTTTAATTCATTGGCTAAATGTCATCAAGTGTTTTAGGCTTGGATTTTGGAACGGACTCGGTTCGCTGTGTCCTGGTTGATGTCAAAGACGGCAGCGAGATAGCCAGTAGCATCAGGCAATATCAGCGGTGGGGCCAGGAAGCATTTTGCAATCCTTCTTCAAATCAATTCCGGCAACATCCTCTCGACTATGTTGAATCACTGGAACAATCGATACTTGATGTTTGCAAAGATCTGTCGAAAACAGATCGAATGGCTATCAAGGCAATTGGTGTAGACACAACTGGATCTACGCCGGTTGCGGTTGATCGAAGTGGGACTCCTCTGGCTCTGTTGGAGAATTTCCAAACTAATCCGAATGCGATGTTCGTCTTATGGAAGGACCATACTGCTATTGCTGAGGCAGAGGAGATTAACCACCTGGCTGCTACCTGGAAGGTAGACTATACGAAGTATGTCGGTGGAATCTATTCCTCCGAGTGGTTTTGGGCAAAATTACTGCATGTCTTAAGGTCAGATGAGCAGGTGCGATCAAAGACATATTCCTGGGTCGAGCATTGTGACTGGATTCCTTACATGCTGACCGGAGGGACTGATGTACATCAAATGAAAAGAAGCCGTTGTGCCGCCGGTCATAAGGCGATGTGGCACAAGGAGTTTGCAGGATTACCACCCAACGATTTCTTTACCGCTCTCGATCCCCTTCTCGATGGCTTTGTAGACCGGTTGTACCGGGAGACCTATACCTCTGATACTCCCGCTGGAAGACTTAGTCCGGAATGGTCGGATAGACTCAAATTGTCTCAGGAAGTTGTGGTTGCTGTTGGTGCATTTGATGCGCATATGGGAGCAGTGGGCGGACAGATAGAGCCTTACTTTCTTAGTAAAGTAATGGGTACCTCCACTTGCGATATGCTGGTAGCCCCTTCACAGGATATGGCGGGAAAACTGGTAAGAGGGATTTGTGGACAGGTCGACGGTTCAATCATACCAGGCATGGAAGGTCTGGAAGCAGGACAGTCTGCATTCGGGGATGTCTATGCCTGGTTTAAGAGGCTGCTTAACTGGAACCTCAGGACTGTTCTGGCAGATTCAAAAGTGCTGGATTCCAGGCAACTGGATTCGGTGATTCAGGAAGTAGAGCTAAACACCATCCGGGTGCTGTCTGAGCAGGCGAGCCAGGTGGAGCCAGGGGTGAGCAATTTACTGGCATTGGATTGGTTGAATGGAAGGAGAACTCCCGATGCCAACCAGGCTTTGAAGGGAGGGATCCTGGGGTTGCAACTCGGGTCGGATGCTCCCAAGATATTCCGGGCCCTGGTAGAGGCTACCTGCTACGGAGCTCGAGCGATCAACGACCGGTTTGAATCTGAAGGAGTGCCGATTCAGGGCGTCATCGGTCTGGGTGGAGTAGCCAGAAAGTCTCCATTTATCATGCAGATCCTGGCTGATGTGCTAAACAGACCGATAAAGATTACCCGTTCTGATCAGACCTGCGCCCTTGGAGCTGCAATGTTTGCTGCTGTTGCCGCAGGAATTCATCCAACCGTATCGGACGCTATGGATAAGATGGGGGCAGGCTTTGATCAAGAATACCAACCGGATCCTAAGAGAGCCAAGATTTATGATTCTTTGTACGGAAAATATCAACAACTCGGGATTCAGATGCAGGATTTTCTAATGAAATTGTAACGTAGTGAAATACAAAAGAATCAAGGAAGAGGCGTATGAAGCCAACAAGCAATTGCCCCTGTTAGATTTGGTGCTTTTTACTTTTGGCAATGCCAGTGCAATAGACAGGGATCTTTCCGTTTTCGCGATCAAACCAAGTGGAGTTCCCTACTCAGAGCTAAGAGCGGAAGATATGGTAGTTGTCGATTTTGAGGACAGGATCGTGGAAGGCACACTTCGTCCATCTTCTGATACCAAAACCCACGCTGTACTCTACCAGACCTGGACCGAAGTAGGAGGAATTTGTCATACTCATTCAACTTATGCTACTTCCTGGGCTCAGGCTCAAATGCCAATACCAATCCTTGGGACCACCCATGCTGACCATCTTACCATCGACGTTCCCTGCGCTCCGGTGATGGACGACCAAAGCATTCAGGGAGACTATGAGCACCAGACAGGGAAGCAGATTATCGATTATTTCAACAGGTGCAATCTGAATCCCAGCGAGGTAGAAATGGTGCTGATTGCAGGTCATGCCCCGTTTACCTGGGGTGCCAGCGCGGCCAAAGCTGTTTATAATAGCGCCGTCCTAGAGGAATTAGCCCGTATGGCCTATCTCACGCTCCAAATCAATCCGGAAGTAGCCGGACTAAAGGAAGCGCTCAGAAGCAAGCATTATGAGCGGAAGCATGGTGACAAAGCATATTACGGACAAGAATGAAAGGACTGATTTTTGACATGGATGGAACTATGGTCGACAATATGATGGTCCATCATCAAGCCTGGCAGCTAATGCTTAGAAACTACGATATCGAAATGTCAATTTCGGAGATAAAAGCTAAAGTTCATGGGATCAATGAAGAAATTCTCCTGCGGTTGTACGGAGATAGATTCACGGCCGAGGAGAGAAAGCAGATGTCGGATCAAAAGGAGACCATCTACCGCTCTTCCTTCCTGAGTGAACTGAAATTGCTTGACGGTTTATCATTGCTATTGGAGACCTGTCACAGGAAGGAAGTGCCCATGGCAATCGGCTCGGCAGCACCTCCGGAGAATGTTGATTTCGTCCTCGATAATTTGGCAATAAGGCATTACTTCAAAGGAGTGATGCATGCAAAGAGCGTAAGCAAAGGCAAACCAGATCCGGAAATCTTCATCAAAGCCGCGGCTTCTATGGATCTCTTGCCGACAGATTGCATCGTTTTTGAAGATAGTGTAACGGGAGCCGAAACTGCCAGAAGAGCTGGTGCATCGGCAATCATCTTAACCACTACTCACGACGAAGTCGAGTTCATGGCATTCTCTAACGTGCTTAGATGTATTCCCGATTTCACATCGCTGCATTTGGAAGAGCTTTTGGCATTGTCATCCCAAAGCGATTAGTAAGAGCCTAGATTGACTTCTTCTCTGCCGATTTTACTACTTTTCGAATCTAACCAAATCAAAACCTGCTCTACATGTCAGTTTTATCGACCCTCGACTGGATTCTGATCCTTCTATACTTCTCCCTTATTCTGGGAATCGCCTGGTGGGTGATTCGTCAAAAGACAGAAACTTCGGATGAATACTTCCTTGCCGGCAGGAACCTTGGATGGTTTGTCGTAGGAGCTTCCATCTTTGCATCTAACATCGGGTCAGAACATTTAGTTGGTTTGGCAGGTTCCGGAGCCACCGATGGAGTTGCATTGGCACACTACGAATTACATGCCTGGTGCCTACTGGTCTTGGGTTGGGTGATGGCTCCATTTTATATGCGGTCCAAGGTATTTACTATGCCGGAATTTCTGGAGAAGCGTTTCGGACCAACAGCCAGGTGGGTGCTATCTCTGATTTCATTGGTTGCCTATGTCCTGACCAAAGTGGCAGTAGGAATTTTTGCCGGAGGCATCGTTTTCGGTGTTTTGCTGCCGGAGGTGAATTTTATGGGGCTGAATAGCTTTTGGATTGGTTCGATTTTAGTCATCATTCTGACCGGTGCATACACGATTCTGGGAGGTCTTCGAGCGGTGGCTTATACAGAAACGATTCAGGCTGTGATTTTAATTTTGGGAAGTATCCTCGTGACTTGGTATGGACTGGATGCACTGGGGGGCTGGAGTGAACTGAAGCGGATTGCCGGTTCAGAAATGTTCAATCTTTGGAAACCG
>JAHELJ010000027.1 GCA_024644235.1 Lewinellaceae bacterium | reverse complement strand
CCGTGAATGATGAAAAAGACAAAATCAAACTTGATTTGATAGTCCTCAATCGAGAGAGAAAAATCATTCATGTTAACTGCAATTCCCGTGGCCTTATCTATCCAACCAGATTCTTCGAGAAGGATCGTTCGATGTATGTATTTATCTTGATCAAGGTATTTTTCAATCAAACCGGCACTCTTTAGTGAGATTCCCCTTTCCGCAGAAGGACCACCAGTGACTATTGCGATATTCAACATACTGTAATATTACGATCAAATATAATATTTCTGTAAGCCGCTTTATTTGATTTCAACGACTGCTAGATTCGAATTGCTATTTTTGACCAGTGGAAATTTTGATCACATTCCTGCTTGTTTTTACTGGTTGTTTCATCGGAATTGGCTGGTGGTTGTCCACCCGGGCGTATGCCGGCCCGGTCTCTGACCATTTTGATGGTACGCGCTTTGTTAACCCGGCTGGAGTAAAAGCCCAGGGGCTGGGCAAGGTTTTTAAATGGATGTTCAAAAGAGAAAAGGGTGCCTGGCAAGATCTTACAGCCCGTAAATCGACGCTTTCGAAACCGGCTTCCAAATCGAATCCAGCTACCCATGTTTATTTTATCAATCACTCGAGTTTTCTGATTCAAATAGACGGTATAAATATTCTCACAGATCCGGTATACTCTGAACGTGTGAGCCCATTCCAGTTTGCCGGACCAAAGAGAATGCGTCAGCCGGGAATAGCCTTTACAGACCTCCCTCCTGTTGATCTGATCCTGCTAAGTCACAATCATTACGATCATTTAGATCTACCAACTGTGAAAAAACTATCTGAGAAATTTGATCCTCAATTTATAGTGCCGCTCGGGGTCAGGCATTTCCTGGCCAACAAAGGGATTGATAAGGTGAAGGAATTGGATTGGTGGGATCATGAAGTATTTCTAAATCTGAAGATACTTAGCACTCCGGCACAGCATTTTTCCGGACGAGGTCTTTTCGACAGGGATCGATCTCTTTGGTGCGGATTCTCCATCAAGGGCCGAGATAAACACATCCTTTATATTGGAGACACCGGCCACGGCACGTTTTTCGACAAATTTCCGGAAGTGATTGGTCCCCCCGATCTGGCCATCATCCCAATCGGTGCTTACAAACCAAAGTGGTTCATGAAGCCAATTCATTGCTCACCGGCTCAGGCAATTGAAATCCATGAGATGGTACAAGCGACCAAGAGTGTGGCTTGTCACCATGGTACTTTTCCGCTCGGTGACGACGGCATGGACGAACCAGCCCAAGAGCTGGCTGCCGCCAGATCCGAAAAAGGAATAGCATCTGATACATTTGTCATTCTTCAGAATGGTCATCATCTGCAAATCTGATAGCTCGTCGTGAAAACTACAGCTGAGAATTTCAGTAGCTTCAAGGACAGGATAATGTCACAGTATGAAGCAGTCAGAAGGTTCAGCGGTCAGCGGCAAAACTAAGATCAGGACCGGACAGGATTATATCCAGAGTCTCCGGAACAGGGATCTGGAAATCTATCTATTTGGAGAGAAAGTGGATGAGCCTGTGGATCATCCGATGATACGGCCTTCAATCAACGCCGTTGCCAAAACATATGATCTGGCCCATGAAGCTCCGGAACTGGCAAGCGTCATATCACCGTTCACAGGTGAGCGGGTAAGCAGATTTCTTCATATCTGCACAGATACAAAAGACCTTGTCCTTCAAAACAAAATGCAACGCAAGCTGGGGCAGGAAACGGGCACTTGCTTTCAAAGGTGTGTAGGCATGGATGCCTTCAACGCACTGTATTCGGTCACCTTTGAAGTGGATGAAAAATACTCCACAATATATCATGAGCGGCTTAAGAAATTTATCACTAGCATGCACCAGGCAAATTATGTGGTAGGTGGAGCAATGACAGACGTAAAGGGGGACCGAAGTTTGGCTCCCCATCAGCAGGAAGACCCCGATATGTTTGTACACATTAGCCGGAGAACTGCGGAGGGGGTGTATATCTCGGGAGCCAAAGCCCACCAGACCGGTTGCATCAATTCGCACTGGATGATTGTAATGCCGACAATGAAACTCGGTAAAGAAGATCAGGACTATGCAGTGGCTGCGGCTGTGCCAGTTGACGCTACCGGAATCACCTACATCTATGGCCGGCAGAGCTGCGATACCAGGAGTATGGAGGGCGGCTCAATAGATCAGGGAAATTCCAGTTACTCGGGACAAGAAGCCATGGTGCTGTTTGAGAATGTCTTTGTCCCAAATCAACTGATCTTCATGGACGGCGAATATGATTTTGCTTCAATGCTTGTAGAGCGATTCACGACTTACCACAGGAGAAGTTATGTATGCAAAAGCGGAGTCGGTGATGCTTTGATCGGTGCGGCAGCCTCGATAGCTGAATACAACGGAGTAGATGGTGCATCCCACATCAAAGACAAACTGGTGCAGATGACGCATCTGAATGAAACGATTTATGGTACTGGCATTGCTTCATCCTATCAGGGCTATGCCACCAAATCCGGTGCCTTCATCTGCGATCCAATGTTATCAAACGTTTGTAAACATCACGTCACCAAGTTTCCATACGAAATCAGCCGGCTATCTCAAGACCTGGCAGGAGGACTGGTGGTGACACTTCCCAGCGAAAAGGAAATCAACCATCCTGAGATCGGCGCTCTGCTGAAAAAATATCTGCAGGGTAAAAAGGAAATTCCAACCGAACACCGAATCCGGATCCTGCGTTTGATCGAAAATATGACCCTGGGACGAAACGCTGTGGGATATCTTACTGAAAGTCTGCATGGTGCCGGATCGCCTCAGGCGCAACGTATTCTTATCGGCAGATTGATGCAATTGGAGTACAAGAAACGACTGGCCCGGATTCTGGCAGGTATCGAAGTCGTTGAAGACAAAACAGCGATTGTACAAGAACTAGGAAGTTACTTCGAGCGTGTTTTCAAAATTCCAGACTAGAAGGATCAACCCCTTCGATTTACTATCTTGCTGGCTGGGCCAAGCCTGGAACAAATGAACAAACCGCGCCTTAGTTTTTGGCAGATCTGGAACATGAGCTTTGGATTTCTTGGTATCCAATTTGGATTTGCCCTGCAGAATGCCAATGTCAGTCGAATTTTTCAGACCCTTGGGGCAAACATAGATGACATACCTATTCTCTGGATTGCGGCTCCAATAACCGGGCTGATCGTCCAACCAATTATCGGATACCTTAGCGATCGTACCTGGAACCGACTGGGCAGGAGAAGGCCTTACTTTCTTATCGGTGCTGTATTCGCCTCTCTCGCCCTATTCATCATGCCAAACTCCCCTACCCTTTGGATCGCCGCCGGCATGCTCTGGATCATGGATGCATCGATCAATATCTCGATGGAACCGTTCCGGGCGTTTGTTGGTGACAATCTTCCGGATGAACAGCGAACATCCGGGTTTGCCATGCAAAGTTTCTTTATCGGAACCGGGGCAGTCGTGGCCTCTATGTTACCTTATGTCCTGGCAAACTGGTTTGGAGTGGCTAACGAAGCACCTGCAGGAATTATCCCTGATTCGGTGAAATGGTCGTTTTATCTGGGAGGATCAATCTTCTTTCTGGCAGTGCTCTGGACGGTAGTGCGATCTTTTGAATACAGTCCCAAAGAACTTGAGGCCTTTGGAAGTCAGGAGCTTGATTATCAACTTGAATCCTGGACACCGGCTCAGGTTCAGGCAAATGCCATTAAGCAGCAGCGTATAGGTATGATACTGATTCTTTTAGGTGCATCCTTTACCTGGTCGGTTGCCAACTATGAATTGGCCAAAGAGCTTTATGTGCTAGGTGGAGGTGTGATTCTCTTTGGAATTTTATTGCTGATATCCTGGGTGATGCAAGGGGGTGGGGAAGCAGGTGCTGGCTTCTCAACAATGATAAATGATTTGATGCATATGCCCCGGACCATGCGGCAATTGGCATGGGTGCAATTTTTTTCCTGGTTCGCACTCTTTGCCATGTGGATTTATACCACCGCCGCGGTGACAGGTCATGTTTATGGTACCGACGATCCGACTTCATCGCTGTACAATGAAGGAGCAAATTGGGTGAGCGTTTGCTTTGCCGTCTACAATGGTGTGGCTGCAGCCATCGCGTTCTTATTGCCGGTTGTGGCTAAGAAAACAAGTCGCAAGATCACGCACAGCATTGCCCTGGCACTTGGTGCCCTGGGCTTGATCTCAATATTCTTTGTGACCTCCCCTAACCAGCTTCTGGTATCTATGGTGGGTGTCGGTATTGCCTGGGCAAGCATTTTAGCCATGCCCTACGCAATTCTTACAGGCTCCCTACCGGCAGACAAAATGGGATACTTCATGGGAGTATTTAACTTCTTTATTGTGATCCCGCAAATTGTAGCAGCTACGATTCTGGGATTCATCGTCGGTTCGCTATTCGGTGGTAACGCGATTTATGCCTTGCTGGTCGGTGGAATATCATTTGTGCTCGCTGGCATTCTAACCCTCTTTGTTGACGATCCTTCATAAGAAAATAATGAGCCCGGCAATATGATCACCGGGCTCAAACAGAAAACTGAACTTAGAGGTCAACGCGATACGAAAATCATCTGTTGATGGGTACGCACCGGCCCCCTCACTCTGAGTTGATAGTATCCCTCCCTGAGCGAGGTTGTCTCAAGTGTTATTTCATCGCCTTCATGCAAGCCTTCATAAGATTCCTGATGAACGATCCGACCACCCAGATCGCTAAGTTGTACCAGGGTAAGGTATCCAAATCCCCCTTCGGGAACCATCAATGTCAATTGGTTGGAAACCGGATTAGGGAAAGCAGGAGCTATGGAATTTGCACTGACAGAAAGGCTATCTCCCACTCCCACTGAAAACTCAAACCATTCTGAGTCTTCACTGACACTCTCATCTAAACAAAAAGCAGTGACCTTAAATTGGTACAAGCCCCCTGCCTCCAGTCCTTCAATAATTTCAAATGTGTCAGAAGTTGTACTTATGAATTGAAATGCATTTGTCGTATCCAGGCTCTGGATTTCAAATTCATACTGCACCGCACTTGGTGAACCTGTCCATCCTATCTCCGTTGTGGTATCGGATAACGATATGGCGTAAAGGTCAATTGGAACTGGGCAGGCAACCTCCAGCGAATCAGCAATCGTTTCAAACTCTACCCAGGCTGAAGGCTCACTCGCCGTAGAATCGTTGCACAATGTGGTTATTCTAGCATGATAAAGGCCACCCGGCGAAAGACCTGCCACCGATTGAACGGAATCGGCAGTAACAGTCACGAATGAAAAGGGCGGTGTAACTCCAATATTCTCTACTTCGATTTCATACTGTGAAGAGTCGCCAATCGCAGTCCACGAAAGTGAAACCGTGGTCATAGTTACACTATCGACTGTGAGCTCGGCTACTGGGCAGGCTTCTGGAGCCATGGTGTCGCGCAATGTGCTGAATTGATGGTATTCCGATGGAGGACTCATTGAAAGGAGATCACAAATGGAGACCACCCCAAACTGGTAGTTGGTGGCACTATCGAGATGCTCGATGCTAAAGGAAGTGTCTACAGTAACTGTGTCGAGGATTACCTCATTTACCGAGTCAAGTCTCTCCACTACCAGGTGAAATTCGGCAGAGTCAGGCCCGCTCCAAGATAATGTAGCACTCGTATCACTCAAGACCAATGCAGTGAGGTCTGAGGGAGTCTCACATGTATCGGTGTGACTATCCGCCCCAGTGATGAATTCCAGCCATTCAGAATACTCGCTAGTAGTGACACTGTCGCAAATGGTTCTGACTTGGAAGCGATAGGTGTCACTGGAATCAAGATCAGCAACAAGAAGAGAGGTATCAGATACAATGCTATCGTACAAAATCATCATCATCGTATCTACTTTCTCCACTACTACCTGAAACGAACTGCTATCGGGTGCCGACCAGCTAAGAACACTACTTGTATCAGTCGTTGCCACCACCTGCAGGTCATGTGGTACGGTGCAACTATCCAAAGAGGTTGAGTCCACTCCACCGATAAACTGTTGCCATTCTGAAAATGAAGACGCGGCAGTCGTGTCGCATATCGTGGCAACTCTGAACTGATAGTGCACCCCAGCAAGTAAATTCTCCAGTAATAACACTGTTACGCTGATGATTGTATCCGCATTGTAGATTACTGCCGAATCAAGACTCTCTACCTCCACCCGGAAACCGGCGGAATCAGGACCCACCCAGCTCAATATCGACATAGAATCATTGAGAGGCTCGACCTGTAAGGAATCCGGGCTAGAACATGAATCATCTGAAATACCCGAATCGGCTGCAAAGCTCAAGAGTATCTCATCACTCATTTCTGTTGAATCACAAAGTGCCTTCAAAACCACTTGATAGCTTCCTCCGGGAGATAGCCCATCGATAACATAAGGCGATCCCGGCAATTCCATCTCGACATTGAGGTCTGGAGTGCCAGGAGCATTCATAACCCGGAGGAGGTACCCCGTCGCACTGGGATCAGACATCCAGGAAATAAGGGCCGAAGTAGTGGTGATGTCTGATACCATTAATGACGCAGGTGGAGGACATACTCCGGTAGAATCCCCGGGTTCTGAACTAGTCACGAAAACAACCCAGTTTGAGGAACCACTGGATGCACCATTACTGCAAGTTGACTTTACTCTCCATTGATATTTTCCCCCGGGTACCAGTCCGTCTATCATTATTGAAGTGTCAGAAGTGACAGTCTCTAACTTATATTTGGGAGTTTTTTCCTTGCTCTTTACATCGAGCCGAAACTCCACAGCATCAGTACCACCATACCATGACAGCACCGCCGTCTGGCCGGTAACCTCATGTAATGCCAGATTAGTGGGTTTCATACAGGCATTCTTCTTCTCATTGCCCTGGCCGGATGTCATGAAGTCATGCCACTTCGATGAGCCGCTACTGGACCCATCCATACAAGTGGCTTTCACTCTGAATTTGTAGTATCCGCCTGGTGAAAGACCAGTGATTTCGAGGGAAGTATCAGAAGTACTTACCTTGAGATCAAACTTTGGTGTCTTTTCCTTACTTCCTACATCAATATGGTAAAGTATAGCATCAGAATTTCCCAACCATGTCACCACGACTGAAGAGTCGCTAATTTCTGAGACCGAAAGATTGACCGGTTTCTCGCACTTGGCACCAGTGCCAGCCTTTGCATGGAGTTGGAAAAGCACTGGGATCAGGCATGATAATGCCATTACCCGAAGGGTCGGAAAAAATTTCTTCATTGCAATCAAATTTTGTTGTAAAGGGTTAATAAAACCGGTACAAACCGTTAGCCTGTTTGCAAAGAAGGTATTACAAGATTATTAGCAGAGTTGGATCGTAAGTGTTTGAAAATGGTTCGTAGTAATCGAGGAGTTCGTATTACCGTGGTATGATTTTAAAACCTTAAAAACAACGCAATATTGTACAAGCAATACAAATTAAATATTATTATCTAGTTTAATATGTGGAATGCCACCCAATACACCCACGATGAAATGATACATCGCGAATAGCTCCAATCCAAAAGGTAGGTAACCTAAATATCCCAGTGCAGGCATTTCGAAAACATGCCAGAAGTCAACATAGGGCACATGATATATCCATTTAGGCAATGAATAGAAGTTCCACAGTTCCCAGAAGAAGCCACAAATCAAAGACGCCAGAAATAAGATTACTACTGTTCGCCACTTCCTTTCGGCAGTCTCACTCAGAATGCTCCGGAATCCAAGAAAATGATTAATTGGATCTAGGATCAAGAAAAGTGAAATCCAGATTAACGGGGATCCAATGGCAGGCCAAATCAGTGTTGCTGCGAGCATAGCTACACCTAATGCCAACACAATCATTCTGGAGTTAGAACTTGAACCAATCACCGGTCCCCTAGTAAATGCCTTCTCATCAAAATGATTATCCAACCATTCAGCTGTGGTAAAAACAGCTGGAATGACTATGGAAAAATTGATAGTACAATAGAATACGTAGGCCGCCTCACTAAAAGTTTCGATAGGCTGGTAGTCCCAATACCCCACTCGTATATTTACCCATTCGAAGATCCACCAGACTGGAGCTGAAATAATGAAATATCCTATCCATCTCCAGAAAGAACGGCGAAAGGGAGATGCACCAGTCCGACGATAGACAAGGCCATCGAGAAAGAAGATATAACCGAGCCACAGCGGAAAGAACGCCCAATGCGTGCGAAGACCGGAAAGACCCCAGTTTAGATACCAGAACAAGGTGACCATGCCAAGCCCAACCCATGTTTGCCATGGATACTTCGCGATTAGAAAGCGAGTTCGGGCCATGTGTGAATGTACAATTTCAACCTACAAATCATATAAAAACAGTAATTTCAAAACGAAAGCCGCTGCTTCTACGTTCTAATTTATACCTTCCCTCCCCTAATAGACCAATGGAAGTTCATTACCGCAATCCATGGATGTCCGCTCTGGTGGAGCGGCAACAAATGTTTCAGGAACAAATAGCCAGGCTGGTTCCGTTGCTGGAACGATTCGGTTTTCAACTGGAGACCCATCAGATTTATAAGATCTTCAGCTCAGGATCCGGAAAGTTCACCGCCTTTTTTCGAAGTTCTACCCGTGTTTTGAAGATCACCTTCTTGACCGGTCGCCATAATGAAGGGGCAGTAAGTTTTAATATTTATCCTTTGGCTGATTCCAAGGGTATCAACTTGTACCAATATCTCCGCAGACACTTCAAAGTTGTAAGCCGCAGAAGTTTGTTTTTGAGCAAATACAAAGGCAATTTATCAGAACGGCTCAGCCAGGTCTTTGATATGTATCTCCGCTATGCAGAATTTTATATGTACGGCATCCTGGCGGGGCTGAAGTGGGACGAAGAGTAGGTCCTATTTCAACTTTTTTCATAAAAAAGAATATCCTAGGTAGCCACTACGGAGAACAACAGTCTTTGGCTGATAGGAATTGACCTAGTAAATCTGAGTCCAGCGCTCGATCAAGTATTGATGCCTTTGTCTCTGATAAAGGCATCCTTATCTCCATCATATTCCGAGCCAGGCAAACTCCAAAGCAACCGAAAGCGATTTTTCCATGATTTCAGCTTCTTCATGTCACGAAAGATATTGATGAACTCATGAAACACCAGATATACCGGATTGTAGGATTCCACCGGGGTAGTGATACCATAAACCGGCTGCTCTTTCTCTGGTTCAAACGTGCCAAACATCCGGTCCCAGATAATAAATGTGGAACCATAATTCTTGTCAATGTACTGGTCATTGGTAGCGTGATGAACCCGGTGGTGTGAAGGTGTTGTAAAAATATACTCGATCGGAGTGGGAAGTTTCTTAATGTACTCGGTATGAATCCAGAATTGGTACAACACTTCGATTTGATGGCAGATGAAGAAGATAACAGGATCAAAGCCGGCGATTGCTACTGGCAAAAAGAAAATCAGCTTCAGGTGTTGCACCCAACTCAATCTGAAGCTCACCCCAAAATAGTATTGCTCGGAGGAATGATGAGTAATGTGGGTAGCCCACCAAAACCTTTGCTCATGCGCGATACGGTGTGCCCAATAGCGGCAAAAGTCCAGAGCAATCAGGCAGAGAATGAATGACCACCAAGTGGCAGGAATGGTCCATGGAGCCAAGTAGTAGTAGCATGCCCAAATGGCAAAAAAGGTAACAAACTTGCTCAGAACGGTGACGATGACGTTGCCGATGCCGATTGCGGTAGATGCCCAAAGATCCTTCTCATCGTATGCCTTTCTATTGCGTTTAAACTCAAGGAAATATTCCACTGCAACCAGGGAGAACATTACTGGTGCGGCCCAAATAATTATTTCGGGTAACTCACCATTAGAGGCCATAGTCATGATCTCCTCAAAGGTGTAACGATCTGATTTCATCAATTGTCCGGATTAGAAGCAGTGAAGATAAAGATTTAGCATTACACCTGAAACGTTTCTTTGCTGCTACCCAGTCACAAAAAAAGCCGTGTATGTTTGCATACACGGCCTGATATCTTAATTCAATGTCTATGGCTAGTTATCCGATTTAACTCTTCTTTGTTCATCTTCCAAGCCAGTGCTTCGACGTCGAGATGATTTAACTTGCTGATTCCCAAACGAATAACTAAAGTTCAATCTCACCTGTCTGCTTTCCCACTGACCTCCTCCGGTCATGAATAAATCCCCAAACCGGCTCTCTCCGCTCCATGAGTTCGTCAGGAAGATATCGCTCAAAGAAAGCTTTAGGTTTCCTTTATCATTAAAGACCTTCTTCTGAATCCCCGCAGAGATGTCATACTGGGAGTTAGTCGTCCAGTTACCCTGCCAGATAGCTGGAGAATTGTACCAACCTGACAATTCGAGTTTGAATCCTTTCGGAAGCAGGAAGGTATTCTGAGCATAGAAGTTCAAGATGTTTGCATTCAGATCAATGATCTTTCCGTCAAAGTTTGCTTCATTATGTAACCGATAGGCGGTTACCGTTCCGTAGGCATCCCACCACTTTGTAATCGAGAATGGATATGCTACTGAGAGAGACAGATTTGTCTGCTTGGCGAGATTCACATATGTGAGAATAGCTGACCTCTCATCCAGTTGATCCGTAATCTGGGTAAAAACGTCCTTGGTATTGGTGTAACTCAAGGTTGACGTCAATCGATAATTGTAGGTGTGAGTAAAAGCAATGTTGTTTGAATACTGAGGATTCAGGAAAGGATTCCCTTTCTGAAACGTCAGTTCATCCAACTTATCTTCAAATGGATTCAGGTCTTGATAGCTAGGACGGTCTATGCGGCGCGAGTAGTTCAGACGAAGGTTGTGTTTCTCGGAAGCCTGGTAAGTGACACCGCCAGAAGGAAAAACATTGAAATAATCTCTTTCCACTACCTGGTCATCAATCGCCACTGCGCTGGTGAGATCTCCTTTTGAATACGTGTGTTCCACTCGAAGGCCAGCTGACACCGTCCACTTATCATTGTAGCTCCCCTTCCAGGTCAGGTATCCTGCATTGATATTTTCCTCATAGACAAAATTGTTGCTCCGGTCAGCGTTCAGAATTTCAGATCCATCAATGACATCGAAGAAGTCGTAAGTGTTGTCGGTTCGTACCAATGAGAACTTGGCACCATACCCCAATTGCCCTCCCAGGGCCTTTTGTTCCCGATCCAACTTAAATGTATAGATATCAATATCCGTCGGGGTAATGGTGCTGAAAATCCTTTGTGATATTATGTTAGAACGGGTCGGATCGAAATAGGTATTGGGTTGGTACGAGTTCCCGGCATTGCGATATCTTCCGTAGTCCACATCAATATTCAAGCTGCTTCCTTCCGACCCTCGTAGTGCATAGTTGATATTGAAATTAAAGTTGTCCCGATCACCATTTCCGTCATTGGAGGCATCTAGTACCTCTGCCAGTTCCCCACCAATTGGGGCAATATCAGTATTACTCCTTGATAGACTCTCCCAATTATTGATATTGCCGGTGACAAGCAGGCCCAGGGTACTTTTCTCACTGAGAAAGAAGTCACTACCCATCCTGAAATTATGTGAGTTTGTACTGTAGCCGTTGTTATTCGACTGATCGTAGATCATTCCGCTTTGCTCGCGGTACAGGCTAAAGTCGTTGTTAAAGTCACCATCGAAGTAACTGTAAGAACCAAATATGTTCACATTCTTGTTTCGATGATTGAAGTTGGTGGATGCAGAGTATTTGCTGCTCTGACCGTACCGGTAGCCAAGATTAAGCGAGCCATTGGTACCCAGGCTTTTGTCCTTTTTCAGGCGGATGTTGATGATCCCTGCATTTCCTTCTGCCTCGTACTTCGCTCCGGGATTGGAAATGATTTCAATGGCATCAATCTCGGTCGACTGCATGGTCTTTAGGTAGTTTGCCAGGTCCGAGGTGCTCAAAGGTGATGGCTTACCATCTATGTAGACTTTGACTCCACTCTTACCTTGCAAAAGAATGTTATCATTATTGTCGACAACAACCCCGGGAGCCTTCCTTAGCAGTTCCATGGCATCATTGCCGGCAGCATTGATGCTGCCATCTACATTAAAGACTGTTTTATCCGGTTGTACCTCGATCAATGGTCGAGCCGCCTTCACCACAACTTCATCAAGCTCTTCAGCCTCTTGTCGTATAGTAATAACCGGTAGTCTCAATTTTTCACCCTGGGCCAGATCGATAACATCTGATGTGTAGAAGGCATAGCCTACATATGTGATATGAATGAAATAAGACCCTTCAGGTACGTTGATAAATTGAAATGATCCGTCCAATTCGCTCACCCCTGCCTTGTATAATGAAGAGTCAGAGGCCTGATTGAGCATTATGGTGGCGTAGGAAACTTGGTCTCCAGCCTCTGTCACCAGAGATCCCGAGATTTCACCACCAGACTTGGCAGTACTGGGAAACCATAGGAAAATGGCGAAAATGAGAGTAGCAACTTTAATCATAGCAACTGTTTTTTAGAGTTTCGCTTTCGGTCCCGAAGGTATACTCTCGCCCTATCATCCAGCAACAATTATCGACGAATGGAAGGCTTTGCGTTCTTGCTCTCGGGTTACCTCCATAGACGAAAAAGTGAGGCTATGGTTACACCTAAAGAGCCAAAATCTATCAAAGCGCCAAATAAGCCGACTACCCAGTCTCGTTCATGGACTAAAAAGGGCGTCATTTCGCCATGCACAATAGTTTCAATGCCCATCGAGGGAAGGATCGAAAGATGAGATCATTGGAAAAATTTAGAGAGAGGCAAAAAAAGATCCCCCCAGTTACCAACACCAAGGGGATACCAAACTTACACTACTTAAATCTTATTGCAGACTAATAGTGAAAATCATGCCATACTATGCACCTAATCAAAAGTAATTTTCAATAAAATCGTATCCTTTTAAACTTCGTATGGCGGTTGGAAATATAAAGGACGATGTAATCGCCGGGTACAATGAGACCTAAATCGATTAGCCCGGCTCCCGATAAATCTTCAATCTCCTTTATCTTTTGTCCATGAAAATCATAAACCTGTAGCCTACCATCATCTTCCGCATTATTCACCTGCAACGTATGGCTGTATGAATTGAAATCGATGTATACCTCATTACCCACTGGAAACTCAACGGCCACCATCGGAAAGATTGATGAGGTACCGTCCAGATCAAATTGGACTAACCGGTAGTAGCATTTTTCTGCTGTTACCTCAAAATCAACAATCTCATAGGTATGAGAAAGTTCAGAATTTACAGCTCCGTTGATCGACGCAATGGGTTCCCAATCAACCGCATCCGATGATCTCTCCACTACAAAATGCGAGTTGTTGATTTCACTGGCTGTCTTCCACTTGATCAGTACCCCTTTAGAGCGGGGTTCTGCCTCGAATGAAACCAAAGAGATTGGCAGAGACTGACTGCTGGAATTTGAACAAGGACCATTGTTCTCGCAAGACCCGGCCTCACATACTACCACTCCGCAGGGATTACTAGCTGATTTCTCGAAGGCCTGATAAGTAACTACTATTTCTGAACCGCAGGGAGCATTGTAATTGAGCTCAACGGTGAATTGACCATTTTGCAATGTGACACATTCCTGATACAAGCCCAGGATGGTGAAGTTGATGGAATAGTTCTTTTTCGCAGCTGCATTCAGTGTAAATGTGCTGGTAAAACTACAATTACCTGATCCACTCGATGTAGTAACCATGGACACAGGATAATAGCATTGGCCAGATGAATACTCTACCAGGCTGCAGATGAGTACAAAGGAAAAGACAGCTCTCCAACATATGGCAGAAATCTCCCGCAGGAGATTCTGTGACTGGTTACCATTGAACATACGTTGGGCGGTGTATGATTGAATTACTCCTTTATGATGTCTCATGGTACTTGACAAATTAAAATGAAATCATTGCCGGGATACCATGATTTGTATTTTATTTGTTAAAACACTTTAAGTACTTCAACTTCTATGCCAAATGGAGATGATTTCCTTGCTATCCCTCTGGTCAGAGCAAAGAGGATAGCCAAAATCAGAAGTCCCTGCAAGGAACACATCTTGCAGGGACTCTTTCTAAATATTACCAGTTTACACCTAGTATAAATAATCCAACGCTACTGAGTCTGCAAATGTAAAAGGTCGATTTGAAGTTGCTCCAATACAGGATAGCATCCAGGATCCCGGATCGGCATCCGGATCTGTTTTGTCGGGGGTACCTGGTATATGTACCGCCCCTATTCCATTGGTTTCCTGTCCTTCGCTACCTCCTCCTGGACATCCACTAATACTTCGGTCATACCAGTCTGTATGCCTGAAGCCAATACAATGGCCGATCTCATGGGCAATGATGGTGGTCCAGGTAGGTACGTTTGATACCGGCGCATTTGGATTCACTAAAATATTCTTATAGGGCTTACCTCCGTTAGTGGGAAATCCAGCGGAAGCCAATCCCACGGAAGGATCAGGATCGATTTGAATGTCGGAGCCACCCTTTTTCGTTACGCGTACAAAAGTCAAGTCCAAGGGTTCAACATTGTAACGGGCAACCGCGCTATCGGTAGCATCGATAAAGATCTGAGCCAAACTCGGGTTCACCCAGACTTTCAAGGTTCTTGGAGTCCTTCTTACCAGGTTGAAGGTGTGATACTGCTCCTGATAAGGCACTCGCAACTCAGTGGGCTGACTCAACAGCTGTTCTTCATCCATATAAATATCCCCTTCCACCAGAAAGCCATCCCGAAATCGCTTGACACCGTCGGTACTAAATCCCAGCCGGTCCAGATTATCCAAAACCACTTTCGGCACCTCTTGATCATCAGTCAAACCATCAGCCTCTTTCTCGCAAGAAACCAAAAACAGAATCGCACACATCAAAAATCCAAAGGATATTAATAGTTTTTTCATAACAATGTTTTTTACAATTATGAGATATTATTGTTATAACAAATATATACTATTAATAATATGTAAAACAAATTCTTTACGTTTTTGTAATTTAAATTGTTATAACTGTAGGGAGTTTACCCTACAAAATGGTAACTGGAACAAATAACTGCGCTAATTTCCAATTCAAAGGCAAGGATACGCGCATCAAAGGCATCTTCGGGAGGCTATTCGAATTTTGGTCAAATCACCGGGATTTTCTGTCGAAAGTTTTCAGAAAACTGCAGTGAGGTACAATTTGACTCAGGAGAACAGGAGATACCATGCTCATCTATCATTAAAAAAACCCCTCGCTCCTGCGAGGGGTTTCAAACCAAAATTTACACTAACTGCATCAATCAGTCATCGTCATGACCTTCGCTCTTTAATGTACCAGAATCATCTTCTTCGTGGCAGTAAACTTATCTGAATCAAGTTGGTAGTAGAGGGTTCCGCTGGTTCGAAGCTCCCTCCTGTTAACCACTACTTCATGATAGCCCTTGGTGTAGAATCCATCGATTTGCTTTAACACTTTCCCATGTACATCATAGATGGTCAAAGTAGCCTCCCCCTCTTCTGGAAGGTAAAATCCGATCTCTGTCTCGCCCCTGAATGGATTGGGCTGGTTCTGGAATAAGGCAAAACGATCCTGAAACCCAACATCATAAGAGAATCGGAGTCCTATCTCCAATATCTCTGATTCGTCATTATAAGCCTCTGCTTTCGTGAATGAACTGTTGATGGTCATGATATCACTTAAGTAAACCTCAGCCTGTCCTTCGATCACCAGGCTAAAAATCTCAGCGGTAGGTGCTACATTCAAATCCTCCTCAAAGTCAGTCCGATTCCAGCTGGTCGTAATCTTTCCGGTAGCCATATCCTGTCGACCAAAATGACCGGCATCCATTGCCAGTTCGCGACCTGGTGACACCCGTATCAGTCGAGCATGTCTTGTGTCGAGTGCAATGGTAAACTGATACCCTTCGATATTCACCAGATCAGGTGCAGTAAATGGAATGTGATATGTGTAACCAGGTTCAAGACGGATGTCAGGTACGACAAAGTCCAATCGCCGGTGACTCCGGTCTGCAGCTCTCGACGGATCATAGTCAAGATTTACATCACCCACTTTCACTCCCGTCCAATTCATTTCGACAATTCCATTCTCTTGCTCAGATATATTAGTCACTACTTCCTGGTCGGAGGCATGATGGTAGAATCTCCACGAGTGTGAGTTCGGAAATTCATCCTCCAAGCCAAGTATGAGTTTGCGAATGGTGATGATATCCAAGGCAGTTACTTTACCATCTTTATTGGCATCTGCTGCCCGCTTCCTGAACTTATTCGGCAGCCTCTCCTGAGCCAACAAATGCTTTTGAATCTTTATCAGGTCCGCTGTGCTTACTCCTTCCCTATCGTCCTTGTCTTTGATGACTTCAACTTCTGAAACCTCAGCAAGCGGTAACATAAACTTGAATCTCCCATTCTCATTCACGGGCTCATCTAAGATGTCATCATCCTTGGTTCGGACAGAAACCATAGCATCATGCACGATTTCACCCAGCTCATTTTGCACCACTCCGACAATTCCATCACTCCTGCTAATGTCTTGACAGACATTTTCGCTATCGGTTACCTGGAGCAAGACATCACAAAAACTTGCATTGCCACTGGGCATACTAACAACCCACACGCGTACCAGGGTATCGCCCAGGTGGCCACAGCCAATCACAAGGGAGTCGGCATCATCTTCGTAAGTATCATCACCAATTCCATCGATATCTTCGATCCGGTAAATCAATCCGGTGTCGTTGCATACTACACTACTGCTAATAACCAAAGGCTCAGCAAAAACAGTGGCTGTCGCAGTATCAGGTTCGGGGCCACCACCCGTATCCATTCCTACCAATTCAACATCTGTTGGACCGACACAATTCAATTCCGGTTGAAGGGTACTCACGACGGTAAAAGTATCACGGCAGTAGCTTTCATTCATGCAATGATCAAACACCCTCACCATGAGGTGATAGGTACCTGGTTCGACACCTGACAAATCAAATGAGATCTCCTGCATCGCAGTTGAATCGCTTTCGATGGTGCCATTATCGACAGCCATACCATCAGCATGGCGCAATGTCCAGTCATAGCTCTTCAGGTTACAATTGTCCATTGCCTGGACTGTTGCTTCGAGATCGATCGAACAAGCAGCGACTGAAATTGAATCATTCACCTGCTGATCTACCAAGACCTCACAATCTGGCGGAACGGTATCCCTCAGTATGATTTTCTGCACGTAAGTATCTGCAATCACATCTTCATCCTCCCACCAGGTTCCTGATTGAGCATCTTGACCACACCAATCGGCAAAGTACCAGGTGCGTTCTATTTTATAACAATTACCTTCCTGAGATCCCACAAAAGAGAACACTTTATCCTCATGAGCAATACCGATAATACGGCAATCACTGTCGAGCAGGTATTGCGGCCTACCAATGCTATCGGGATGGGCATCACCAATCACATTACCACTTCCTGCCGGGTCATATTCCGGAGTGCAGGTAAATAGCTCCACATCCCCAGGAAGATCAAACATCTCCTTCCGTAATGTACAGGTATCTCCCACCTGGATTACTTGTTCGAGGAAGAGGGTATCAGGCTGCTCAGGTGCTTGCGGACACTCCTTCCAAATCTTGAACAAGCGGGTAATTGTGCCCGTGCAGCATTCGTCCAAATCAATTTCGACGGCCTGACTGCAAAAACTGTTTTCACCACAATTAACTTCCAAAATACCATTGGCTAGCGGAAAACTCGATTCATCATAATAACAATTCGTGACTTCCTGCTCCTCCGTTACCCAACCTTGTGACTGCTCATCGTAGTAGGTGACTTGCTCCATGCTGGTGGTGCAGGTACATATTCCTCGATCAGTAAATTCAACCGCAGCATCAATTGGATTGCCCATTGCATCCACATACTGGCCATACGGATCACGCCATGCCTTATGGTATCCACCTAATGCATCATTCAATAAGCTAAGGGCATCGGCATCACCGTTTTGAGCACGTTCCATTACTTCAGCCAATGGCAGCAAATCATCTGACCCTGGCAAGGTGTATATGCTGTCGTTCTTATAAGTTGTACAGCTGACTGTGACCGTATCAGTTACATCCACCACTGGTTCTACCGGTGACTTATCCTCCACCAATATGTCAGTCCAACTTGTCGACCAATTACACCAGTAATCCATGACCAACAGTTCCACCGGTATCTTCGCACAGGCATCAATACAATCAAATGGCACGGAAGCAGACCAGCCGCCACCCAGCTGAGCGGCACGGCTACCATGGGCATCTTGGGCAAAAAGTTCAGCAAACTCTTGTTCGGTAAGACTACCCTTGCAATCCACTGTAGCATACCTGCAGAGATCGTAGTACCATGCGTCGGCGACGAGTTCCTCACATAAGCCTCCGTCTTCATTTAACCACTCGACGGTTTCACGGTATGATCTTTCTACTTCATTATTTAGTTGATCATCACTCAGGTAGACACACCACACGGTATCTCCTTCAGTAGTAACATGATCAACGACTAGGCTATCACATAGGTCAACGCAAGCTGTGAGCCAGTCGGTCCTCCTCGCCAGTACGATATTCAAGTTGCAATTATCGTAGCTTCCATTGTCGAGGTCCTCGGCAGCCAACCATACCTTCTTGCTTCCCAGGCTCAGGGTCAATCCCTTGTGAGCTACCGCAATGGGGATGATCGGATCTTGAACGATAAGATAACATCGGTCCTGTCCGATATTGTGGCAATCATCTACCCCTTCAAAAATTAATTCATAAGGCTCATCCCTCAGAGGAAGATCAACCACTTCATCGGTCTCAAATAATCCCGTTGACGGATTGAATTTATAAATGAAAGTGCCAAAACCTTCTAACCTTGCCTTCACCAACTTCACCGTTCCACATGCTTCAAATACGGAGACCGGAGGTAGCGATGCCGAAGCGGTACTACAATCATTAGAGGTAGCCTCAACTACGACCGCATCAACGCCATTCACTTCTTCAACTTTACCCAATTCCTCCAATCGGCATTCAACCACCGGTGCAGTCGTATCGAAGTCCATCACCCAGAATGAACAGCTCAAGATCACTGCATCTCCGGATCCACCAGTGACCTCAAAGTGTGGTCCTTCGGTATTTTCTACTGTGCAATTTTGGTTGAGTGAAGCACCATAGCAACTTTGATAGACCTGGACATCGTAGCGACTTTGGTTTATACAGCCTGCTGAAGGAAAATCGAACTTCTCGACGTGAACTGACAGTCCACACTTCGCGTCAAACTCAGCGGCGGTACCGTCCGGATTCAGAAAGTAGAGTCGCTCACATCCAGCTCCATCGATGCCATCCACAACCATATACGGACCGATACGATCATCAACACCACAATAGGTGGTATCCATGGGCGGACAATAGATGTTGTCTACACTAATCTCAGGTAACCTTAACACGCAAATCGTGTCGTATCCCGTACCTCGAAAGCCAGCATTACTGGTTGCCTCGTACTCTCTATATATAATTTTTATCGTATCCTGTACCCCTGGCTCACAATCAAAAACTTTTGCCCAATCGCCCGTAAATGTGGCAGGAACTTGGCCCTGACAACTGACGATTGCAAACCGCTCTTCGAATGGATCCGGCCCGTCGATCAAGGGATCCCCACAGTATACTGTGGTCTTCTTGCCCTGGAAGATTGGCGTGTCAAATCGCTTGACGCAGACATTGGTCCAACAGGGATCATGGGGACACAAAATGTTGTTTGCACTTACTTTGAAGCACTTCTCATCTTTCACATTTTCGCCACTAACCGGATTGCTCACCAGTCCTCCAAATTCGTTCTTGATTTCAAAATCAAAGAACCCAAGATCAACACATATTGGTTGAACACCCCGAAGAGCCCCTTTCATGATCTCTATAATATCTGCCTCGCAGTTCTCATCAAAGGATGTGTTCACCTCATCAAGACATGGTGTCGGGCACCAAAAGCAATTTGGTAGTGGTGTCGGATCATTGTGACCCATGTCAACCAAATCCTGGGAAAGTCGAAGGGGATCCATCTCATTATTGGATTCCGGATCTACGCCGGAATCAGACTCGTCAGTCTGTTCTCCCCTACTTCCGTCAGGCAGTAATCCAGTTCCGAAGGCGACGGCCTGGTTCAGCAAGATCGAATCTTGATCGTGCGGAACCACCTCTGTGTTGATCTCTACTTCGACCTTGATCACCAGGGAGTCATTGACTGGGATGGAGTCTGATCGATCCACACTGGGCAACAAGACTTCAGGGTTTCCTATCGATAATCCATCAAAATCAGGATTGATCTCAAACTGGCCGTCTGATGGTTGATGGAGTATCATTGGTGTCGTGGGTATTTTGACAAAAGCTCCCCATTTGCCATACCACAAAGCATCACCAACTGGGTCGTTTAACCTCAGACTATCCAATGTGACGTTACCGGTATTCTTAATGCGCAGTATATGGGTCACAATTAAATTCTTGGGTCTGGATCCAATTCGCACGCCTGGGAATGGAATGGTTTTGGCCAGGTTTAATGAAGGAGCAGGTGATTCTGTCGGATCGTTTTCTCCTCCTGTATCGCCCAGTACATCAGGGTTAGACCCTTCCGGATCAGCTCCTGAATCAGAGACGTCCATCAACATTACGGGTATTCCACCAACAATTGCTTCGCCCACAACACTCGCTTGATTTATGAGTGGTTCAGGTCTGCCATCCGCATTTGGATCAATTCGAATTTCAAACTCAATACGTATCTGCACATTGGGCTGAATTAAATCCGCAGTAAATAGCACTGAGTCTCCGGGCAAGTTCATTCCCATTACCGGGTTTACAACCTCCGGCATGAATACCCCTGGATTTTGCTCAACCACGTAAGTAGGTTGCTCGAGCACCTCTATGAATACGGGCCCAAATTCCTCTTCGATATCATCATAGACCACCACATTGGTGATTGGAATGTTTCCCTTGTTTTTGATCCGGACTGCAAAGCGCATACGAGCATCCCCCGGTAGAGTATCATCGTAATTAGACTCATAGGCAATGATCTCCTTGGCGATGTTCAGATCTGAAAGCTGCAAAGCGGTAGAGTCATTGGTATACCCCGGATCTGCCAGGAAGGCATCGTCATTGACGTCCTCGGGATCAGTCCCTGAGTCGGAGAGATCCGTGATCATGTCCAGCAATGAACCATCTGGTCCGGGTAGTCCGTTGCCCATGCCATCATCCGGACGCGCATCTACGATCGCCTGGTTCAGCAGGGGATCGTTGGGGAGGTTCATCGCATTGGGATTGATCTCCAATGTCACTTGCACGCAAATTGTACTGTCTGGCTGCAGTGACCCACCCGGACCAATTAGCGGTATGGTCAGCGCTGAATCTGTGACACCACCATCGAAATCCGGATTGGCAAGAATGGAGGTTCCTCCCCCATCCAAGATACGCACCATGCTGTCGGGACGAACTCTTAAAAATGCACCGGTTGCTCCTCCATACTGATCAAAAATATTGTCATAGAGGGTTAGGGAATCCAGTGGTACATTTCCGGTGTTCTTTATCTTAAACTGATAGGTTACGGCAAAGTTACCCACAGCATCAGGTGGTGCCAACAAGAGTTGGAACTTCGTGACCTCCTTAGACAAATTGACATTAGGCAAATAGACCAGGGTAGGATCATTTGATCCACCAGAGTCTCCTGGAGCACCGAAATTTTGTGACTCGGGTAAAATACCTGAATCCGAACGGTCATTCACATCCGGCAGATTTATCCCTGAGACTCCGGTCAGCGTATCCATGGTGAGCGTATCCCAGGGAGTAGCTTCAACATGAGCCTGATTCGTTGGAGGCACCACGGGCGACAGTGCATTTGGATTGAGCTCCAGGAATACTGAGATCATGAATGAATCATTAGGGAGTAGCTGACCAGCAGATATCAAAGTTGTGTCAGTCTCGCCGTTCCATGCTGCATTGTGAAGCACACCGCTTCCCAGCCCCATTGGTTCTCCGATCGAATCTATCTGGACAAAAATCCCACCCAGTTGATCGATAAGATCGTCGCTCAGTTCTACGTGATTAAGAGTGGTATTACCAGTGTTCTTGACAGTGTACTTGAATGTTGCGATCACATTACCAGCCGTGGAAGGTGAATTGATGGGGTCTCTGACTTGTTCGACATTTACCAGGCCTTTTGACAGATTGATTCCAGGCAACCATAAGAGAGTGGAATCATCTTCGGTTCCCAGATCACCAGGATCATCGGGATTGGTGCTGTCCGGAATTAAGCCGCTGTCTGATGAATCAATCTGAGCAGGCATCGGCATACCGTTTAGCACTACCGGGGCACCATCTGGAAAGGTTGGATCTCCCGAAACAATGGCCTGATTCTTTAGAGAGTCAAGTCCATCTGGTGTGTTGGGATCTAGTTCTACCACCACTTCCACACAAATGATTGAGTCATAGTGCAGGTGTCCATCAGTACCACTAAGTATCGAGGTACCCGGAGTGCTTCCTACGAACATTGAATTAGCTGTCACACCGCTGCTACCATCTGAAGCAATCACAGGAACGGCGGTAACCTCCACGAAGGAACTACCCAGTTGTCCGGGAAGATCATCTTGTAGATCTATCGTATCGAGGTAAGTTCCACCGGTATTATCAATTGTGTATTTGAATCTAACATCAAGATTACCGGCAACGCCGCTAGCCGCTTGTTCAATTGCCGTGATTGCCTTGGCCAGTTTGATTTCCGGAAAAACAAAACCTGCATCTATGGTCAAGATCGTATCACCACTGGACATAAATCCGGTCGGATCACTGTAACCGTAGCTACTCACATCACTATCGATCTCATCGTCCGGAGGCACATTCTGCAATGTGGGACCCACGGGAGGCATACCTGATAGCATAGTCAAATCAAAGAACACGATATAGTCTCCAGGAATTAGACTATCCAGTAGGTAGAAACCATTTGCGTCAGTCGTGTCCATCATTCCGGACGGAAACATATTTCCGAAGGCATCGACAGTGACGGGCGTCGAATCAGCTGCATGCAGAAGAGTGACAATAATTCCTTCGAGCCCCGGCTCACCTGCCTCCTGTTGTCCATCAAGGTCAAGGTCTACCCAGGCAGTGTCGCCAATAACGACCGGTACAAAATATCCGGCATCCAGGGTGGGTATCGTATCACCACTTGTCGTTAACCCAGTGGTATCGCTGTAGCCCAATGTATTAATATCACTATCTCCAATTGTGTCACCTACATTCTCGAGGGTGGAAACATATTTCTCGCCATCGGGAGTCTGGGATGCATCAAAAACTACATAGTATTCTCTATTAGGGGCAAGGCTGTCTATGAACCAAAATCCATTGGCATCGGTGGTATCCATGAGACCACCAGGAAAAGCATTACCAAAGGCATCCGTGTCGACAACACTTCCGGTGGCTGCATCATACAGAGTCACTATAACGCCCTCTAGCGGTTGGTCACCGGCATCCTGTCTACCATCATAGTCTACATCTACAAACACAGTATCTCCTATGCTCACAGGCACAAAGTAACCGGCGTCTAAGGTGCGGTTGGTGTCCGCACTAAGGAGTACCACGGTTGTATCGCTGACACCCAGGAGATTGATGTCACTATCACCGACTGTATCACCAATATTTTCCATGGTCATCTCCCATGGCTGTCCATCGGGCGTCATACTGGCATCGAACACCACATAATATTGGCGGCCCGGAGGCAGACTATCCATCAACCAAAATCCATCTACGTCAGTGGTGTCCATTATGCCCATCGGAAAGTTGTTGCCAAATGCATCCATCGTGACAACCGTGCCGGTGGCTGCATCGTACAACGTGACAATTACACCTTCTAGGGGAAGGTCGCCTGCATCTTGCCGGCCATCGAAATTGACATCGACAAATGCTGTGTCTCCGACCACTACCGGAGCAAAGAAACCGGCATCTAGGGTTCTGATCGTATCAGGCTGTGACAGAATATCGGTGGTGTCACTTATTCCCTGACTGTTTATATCGCTATCGCCGATAGTATCTCCCACGTTCTCCAATGTGGGCAGGTAGGGAAGGCCATCCGGCACCTGACTGACATCAAAAACAACATAGTACCTCCTATTTGAAGGAAGACTATCGATGATCCAATAGCCATCCTGGTCTGTAGTATCCATCATGCCAGACGGATAAATATTTCCAAAAGCATCTATGGTAACAGGCGCTCCGGTGCTCACATCATAAACGGTGACAATCACTCCTTCCAATCCTGGGTCACTTGCATCTTGCCGACCATTGAGGTCTTGGTCTACGAATGCAGTGTCGCCCAGAGCATATGGAAACCACCATCCGGCATCGAGAGTTCGATCTGCCTCGTTACTGAACAGGTAACCCGTGGTATCACTGATACCCATGGTCTGGGGATCGGAATCATCGGGATCCAGTGAGGAACCATTCGCATTTGCAATAGTTGGAATCAGGAGATTAGCATTTGATGCAGTAGATACATCAAATACCACGTAGTATCGGCCGTGAGGTAGACTGTCAAAGAGATACGCTCCATTAGCATTGGTAGTTCTGGTGTTATCATATACGTTTCCAAATGCATCTGTAGTGACTGGATTACCTATACCCGTAGCTGGATCAGTTTGAAAAAGGGTAACGGTTACATTCGGCAAAGAAGGGTCCGTTGGATCCTGCAACCCATTCAAGTCGGTGTCGATAAAAGTTGTATCTCCTACTGAAACAGGAACGAGAAAAAATGCAGGGTCATGACTATCAGCATCTCCCCGGGGATCTCCACTTCCTGGTTCACCCGTTCCTATACCACCTACAAAGTCGTCTGCTAAGGTACCAGGGGCTCCACCAGGGTTCCCAGAAAAATTCATGTCAAAAGAGGAGTCATTATCTCCATTGTGGGTAGTCCCAGAGGTATCTCGGGCTGAACTGATCTTCGCCATATTCACATAAGCTCCAGGATCAATTGAACTCTTCACCCTGAGGTGAATACAAACGTTAAAGGAATCGCCCCAGATGAATGTGTCGATTCCCATCATCATTGCCGATTGGAAGGAGGTATCAAATTGAACCTGGTTTCCTCCCAGGTCGGTCCAGTCAGGATTTAGCCCCCCGTTGATGAATTCCAGACCGTCAAACAAGGTGTCTGTCACCACAATGCTATCGACAATAACATTTCCTTGATTGAACACCGTAATCAGGTATTTAATCGTATCCCCCACAGCGAAATATGGGCCTGGGGTGGATGGATCAAAACTCTTGCGGAGAGCCAGATCAAGCACCTGAACACTGGCTGGGTCGTGATCATCTTCACTCCCGATGTCTCCGATTCCCATGCTCAGGATATCGTCGTCTCCGGGACCATATGGCAATACCGAAAGTTCCTGCGGCGAGTTGCTATTTGGTTCGCTATCTCTGTCTGTCGGTTGATCACCAAAGAGATCTTCGGCATAGAATATCTCTGAATAATTGTCGTAAATATTATTACCCTGACAAGCAGCAGGTAGATCGATCGGCTGTTGCAGTCTAAAATAAATGCAAGCTGTTGCTGAGTCTCCGGGTATCACCGGTCCGGCAAAATAAATCGTGGAATCTGCCAAGATCAAATCTCCCAGACTTGGAAAGGCGGTAAATCCGCATGGGATATGATCTTTAACGATAATGTTGGAAGCCGTGACGGTCCCCTGGTTATGCAAAGTCAGCAAGAATTTGACTGTGTCGTCATCGACTAACGGGAATGATGTTCCTGTTGAATCAATCTTCTTGGTCAATGCAAGGTCGAAGATGCACGGTGAAGGCACCTCCACCATGAAAGTATCCCGGCAAGTAGTGTCTAAGCTAAACCCCGCGAAGATGTCGAAGTTGGCTGGTACGGAGTTGCCAATAGTGAAGCTCACGAGCGCTTCTCCGCTAAGGGTGTCAACTATGATCGTGTCCTCTACTCCCAGGTAGTTCAAGAATATGGTGTCCTCCCCGTACAGATAATCATAAGTATAGACTGCATCATTCCAGGAGATATGGACATCAACATTTCGAAGCATGGTATCGGCAGAGACCCGACAGGGCCCAACGTCAACAGACATACTGAGTTCACATGGTGAGATCAGTCCGGCATCTACCGTTGAATTGGTCTCTCCATTATTCAAGAAGTAGGCATTGGTTAAACCGTTTGCTGGATTTGGATCACTGTCTATGTCGTCAGCTCCGGCATCCTGTTCGGTTATTTCAAATCCGGGTGGAGGAATGAAGCGGATGATATAATTTCCCAGCACCAGGTTGTCTAGCTCATACATGCCATTGGCATCAGTTGTGTCTACCCGGATATGTGGTCCGTTTGGATTGATCGCAGGATAGAGAAGCACTACCGCTCCCGGAATTGGTAATTCACCGTCGTCATAGAGTCCGTTCATATTTTCGTCAAACCAAACGGTATCTCCTATTGCCGTTCCGGCAACACATGTTACGATGGAAAGATTTACCACGAGCGTCGCCGGACAACCATTTAAGTCCAGGTAGTTTAGTACATATTGCCTGTCAGTAGTAGGTGTCACCGTTGGGAACATAGCGGTAGGATCATCTAATTCAATGTTAGGAGTCCACATGAAATCGGATCCATCTATCGGTCCCGGCAGTAATACAGGTGTATTCAAACATGCCGGAAATCCGATGGTATCAGCCCTTTCCGGGTAAACCGTTACCGTAACGGTATCGTAAATGAAACATGAACCCGATATTGCTCGCAAAGCATATTGATGTACTATCGTTTCACTTGAAATATTCTGGAGCTGAAACGTGGTGCGAGTGGTATCAGGATCGCTTAAGGCTCCCATAAATGCTCCGCCAACCGGTAACCATGTATAGTCATAACCGGGCACAGGTTCAGGACCGATCAAGGTGTCAGTATTCGAGCAAACCTCAATCTCAGTCGGGAAGTCGAATTTGATTTGAGGTTTAAGTTGATTAGAGGGTTCGAGAGCGCAGACGCAGGCAGTGTCAGGATCTAAAACGGCAATCAAGTTACATGCTGACCCCGCAGGAAAGGTATCTGATGCCATCAGTTCAAAGCTTCGACCTGGCGGAACGGAGTCTATGACGATATCATCAATGGAAAGGAGTACATCCGCCGCGGTCGGGGTGCCCGAGTTATCTACATCTTCATATATCTTAAGTGGTATGACGGTACCCATGGGCAGACCTACAGTACTATTGTTAAATACCTCAAGGGTGTACATCAAGATTTCTTCAACCGGCGGATATTGAATAAGCATTCCGGAAAACAGGGTAGGAACCAGATTGGGTTTCACTATGGTAAAGGGAGCTCTGGCTGAGCCTGTCTCAACTCCAATTTCACACGATGTTTCACATTCCGCACCAACTGTACTGAAGGTCTGAACCAACATATCATAATCCCGGCATTCCTGGGATGCATCAGTGGCAGTAACGGCAAAGGAAAATTGGATCTGATCTCCATCGACCAGTCCGGTCATGATTGGCCAATCAAGGAGCTGCTGTCCGCCCAAATCAGTTATGATAGGATCGGTGATCACTGCATTGATTCCGGCTTGGTAAGACATGCCGTTGTAGAATATCCCTGGCGGAAGTGTCGCCCTGATCGTATCACCCACCGTAGTCATAATCCCAGGATCAGCACTGAGCAATATATCAATGTCAATCTGGCTCATATCCTGCGTGCATGGGTTAAGTACCAAATCGGTAGCACTGAGGCTAATATCATAAGAGGCAACTGCCCCATCAATATGTATTCGCTTACCCGGGAAAAACCGTCTATTCACCGGATCACCACAAGCGTTCAGAGCCCGGGCAAAAAACGAAGCTGCGCTGCCTGATATCACATCACAAGTTGTAGCCACTTTAAAGCGAATCGTAATGACATTGTTGGGAATATTGTTATTTCCGAGCAGTCCATCTGAGGCTAGCATCGGATCCGCATCGGTAATAGTCGTGGTAAAGAAATTGCCATATGGATTGTCAGGATCTGACGTGCTGATGAAGCCTGACGCGGGCAATTGTGGCCACATATATTCGAAACTGCCTTCGATATAGTCATGACCAACCGGCAAATCAAATGACAGCACAATATCACGCAGATTACCTGCCATCGTACTGTTGAGAATAGCTTCATAGAGAATAGTATCGCAAAGATTCACCACCGTATCTACACTCGGCTTTGTCACCAGCAAGCCAAGTCCCGCCGTACCTGTCGTAAAGGTGACAACTGATGGATCCTGACACGTGGCTTCCAGCACTGTGGTAGGATATTGAATGCAATCCCAGCCAGCAACAAAATTCAATTGCTCCGTGCCACAACTATTCACCGTAACACAAATCTCAAACGTACGGTCTGGAGAGCCCGGGGTAAAACCCAACTCATAGATACCAAGTGCAGATCCGGGAATAACTGTTGTACCTCCATTGGTAGTTTCTACTAAGCTATTCACCACGGCATTCCCGGTAGGACTAGTAATGTACAGGAATGAATTTGGTGCCGATATGGTGGTCGTATTGGTGAGGGTAAAGCCGATACATTGGTTTGGCTGATCCACGACAATATTTGATGCATCCGGAGTGACCAGAAGTTGAGGCCCCCCAGTGTACATCACCTGTTGGGTGACCGGTACACGATCAATCAGCGGAGTACAGAATGTAATGGGCTCTACCGAACTTGACATCCAGGCAGTATTGTCAAACGCACCCGCAAAGGAGCGACAGTCTCCCTGAACCCGAGGGAAAAACCTTGTATCGTATCCTTCGTCCGGTGGAACGACTGCTGAACCCAGGCTTCTTAGATAATCTCCCGCCTTAAACGTAAGTGTATCACCGGATATCAATATGTAGGGCGCCAACGCTGGACTTCCTCCGCTGAGATTGATCCCGGTAGTAACCAAGAGTCCATCCATCCGGAAACCG
The DNA here is from genome assembly GCA_024644235.1 of Lewinellaceae bacterium. Classification (GTDB taxonomy): domain Bacteria; phylum Bacteroidota; class Bacteroidia; order Chitinophagales; family Saprospiraceae; genus JAHELJ01. The sequence continues at coordinate 24,233 of JAHELJ010000027.1, read as the reverse complement.
AATAAATCAGAGCGAAAACCAAATTCCGGCGGTTTGACATAAACAAATTCTTCAGGGATCCCCAACTGCCTGACCTCAAAAGGAAACTCATCGAAATTGCGTGAACCGAAATACCTTTGCTCGCGCACAGAGCCGGAAGAGGGTTCGCAACCACCGAAAGAGTTGTCTAGATCCACCGCGTAGGTTTCTACAATACCGATTTGGGTAAGTCTTTCTGACTCCTGGTTGCAGCTCTGAGGAGGATTGATACCGTCATCGACGGTCCAAATGGTGTGATATAGAACCGGTCTTTGTTGGATGGTCTGTTCCTCTTTGACTGTATAGGTTAAGCAAAGCTCGAGCGTATCTCCATCCTCGTATGCCGGTGGCACAGGAGGAACTGCTGCAGGACAGTATGTGGCAAGGGTAGTAGTGGAAAGATCCACCTCTATCGTATCTCCAGATGGTGAGGTACTGACCGTCATGCTTAGGGCATCACAATTGTATTCAGACATGGCACTGGCATCAACCACCCGGATTGAACCGGCTATCGGTGTGATGGTATTCGTTTGCGTGACCAGTTGAAAGGTTGAATTGATCCATGGATTCATAGGTGACCCTTTGATCACTGCGGTTACCACTGCCTTCAGAGTATCCCCTTGAAGATATCTCTTACTCTCCACCAGATTCAAATCAATATTTTCTCCGCCTTCCGGGTTGTTATTGTTGTTGTTGTCACCCAAACCATAATTGACACGATTGATATCCAGATCCAGTACGCCCACTCCCACACATGCACACAATGGATTCGTTGGATCGTAACATTTGAGAACCATTGGCAATGGAGGAGGGCAAAAGACTTCCTCCTGAGTACAGGTCATGCACATGGGATCGATCACAAAGTCCATTTGGGCAGTAACATCAATATTGGTCTCACCTGAACAAGGCAACGAACAGACCACATCATAGCAGATCTCGATCTGGGTGCCTGGACCAGGAGACCAACCGGCAGGGATATCATTCTGATTCCATTTTGCGGTTAAAGTGTCTGGCATTGTTGCATCACCATCAACAAAGCTTATCATAGTCGGTGTAAACAGATCTCCATTGGCATCTTCCCAGGTTACCATCATTGGATCGATCTCGAGGCCAGGCGGAAAAGCAAACTCCATCTCGTAGTAAGAATTGGAATAAGATCCGTTGAACCAATCATTTCGATAGCTGGTAATGGTGTAGGTGACACATCCCGATTCTCCGCCCTTTATATCGAATGGGCCTTCCACAAATCCGGAGATATTGATCCCATAATCTGCCCAGCTAGAACCCGTACCTGTTACCGCATCCCCACAGCGATCGATCGCTTCCAGAGCGAGATCACTTTCGTAAATGCCTGTGATTCCACAGGATGGATTACAGATACAGTCGAATAGCATTTCGATCTGGATCCAGAGGGTATCGCCTACAGCCAGATTGGCGTCGTAAATGGTGTCAGTGACTTGATTGATGCCACCACAGCCAGAACTGGTCATAGCCCCGGTGAGTCCGTCTACATAAATTCCGGTGGGACCGGTAAGAGAGTATTGATACATGACCACATCACCCTGGCTGGAAGTTGACAAATTGACCACCACGGTGTCTGCAGGAGCCTCTCCTTCATTGGTTAGGAAGTACCCCACTTGAGTTGGGTCATCTGCATAGCAAGCAGGTCTTTCATTGCCCCAGTCATAAATTCCTGAAACCAGATTCGGCTCCTTATCAAAAACCACGGCAGAGTTGTTATCCTGAGAAGTACAAAGACCAATGGAATTACCTGGCACACATCCATAGCCAATTCCTCTGGTGATATCCGGAGCTGGGTCTGTACAGTCTACGCCCTTCCACACTTCCCTCACTATAAATATTTCCTGCCCCCCTGCCAATCCATCCCAAATAGCATCATTATCTCCGGTAGTCGCTATCGCAACGGCATCGATCCAGTAAAACATTGTATCGGCATTGGTCCCCGCCAGATTAAGGACGTAGGTATTCCCGTTTGAAACACCACCGTTGGTCCCCTCCACAAAGATTTCACACAGCGCCAAATTCGGGTGATCGATCACAAAGTAGAGGGCCGAGTCGACGTCACCGTCACCGGCATTAGCAATTTGCTTGACGATGGTATCAGGTTCGTTCACTACCGGCCGGAAGATGTCGGTACCGGCCATAATGAAATCAAGACCTGGTTTTAACACCGTGAAACCGGGATCGGGACTGACTCCCTGGTCCATCCCCTGATCAACTCCATCGATCAAATAGTCCAAATCAAAAACAAACCTGTAGTCTTCATCTAATACCTCTGCCCCGCATACCGCTTGAAAGTCGATGGTGAAGGAAGCTGACTCCCCCTCCAACAAGTCGGGGAACTGAAATACATTACCCAACAGTGTCACACCATCTGGAGAGATCAGAGAAGCCGGATCAAAATCGATCCCTGGCAGGGCACTTAGGTCAAAAGTCCCGGTGATATCATTCAGAGTATCAGTGGCTTCTACCATCACGGTCACGGAAACAAAGGGTCCGCAAACCGTCATGGCGTCGGGTGCAGTAAATGTGATATCGGCCTCTTGCCCTAGTGCTTTGATTGATGGAAATAAGAAGACTGCGAAAAGAATTGCTTGGCAGACCATCCTTAAATGATCTTGCCGAACACGAAATAGGTGTTCACGTGTAGTTTTCCAGACCGGTAGTCTCATGGTCAAGTAGTGTTTTTGGTTTGTCCGAATGGTGTACTGACCACTCCTTAGTCGAATCGTGATGTCACTTCACAGTACACATCACGACAAATATAAATATATCCTCATATATAATAATATATAATCTGAAAAAAATTGAAAATCATGATTTTACAGATCTGAGTAATTTATATATCAAATGATGACTTGGTTTTAGCATAGGTATTCTACGTTCCGCTTGCTGGATCGGCTGAAAGTGAGGCATTTGCATAACAGCTCTATTACTATCCGTAATGGAAGCAGGATAAACTGTGATATCATTCGTTTATGTGTATCTGTAGGGTTATTGTAGGGTCATTGTCAAAACAACCAGATTCCCTCAGAATACTTGTCATATTTCAATACATTGCCTATCTTTTACAAAGGACACATTTAGAATGACCAAGCCATCGGCATCACAATCACACTCCATTAGTGATTCTGAGGAGCGATTCCGTTCCGTATTTGAGAATCAGCTAGTTGGCATTCTCGTCATCGACGAGGAACATGTGATCATCGAAGTCAATCAGGCTTTTTGCCGGATGATGCAGGCCAAGAAGGGAGATCTCCTGAACCAGAGCATTGATAAGTTCACCTTTCCTCAAGATAAGGAGGAGAGTCACCAGCTCATTCAGGAATTACACACCGGTAAAACCAAGAAAATTGTCGCAGAAAAATCTTTCAGAAGGATAGATGGCACCTCCCTTCCCACTCGCACGATGGTCAATGGAGTTTATCAGAAAGATGGAACCTTTCAATACTGTGTCGCTACCATTCAGGATCTGACCACAGAGAAAAAAACCGAGGCTGCGCTGGAAAGCATTGAAAGACGTGCCCATTTGATTTTTCAAAATGCACCGGATGGGATACTCATTTTCGATGTTGATTCAAATCGATTCCTGGATTTGAATCTGGCGGCTGAGAAACTATTTGGGTACTCGAGGAAAGAATTGATAAAAATGAATCCGACCTTACTCAGTCCGAAAAAACAACCGGATGGTCAGAGATCAAAAGATGTCATTCGTTCCAAGATTCAACTAGCAGTAGAAGGGAAAAAACCCATATTTGAGTGGGTTCACTACACCAAGGAGCGCAAAGAAAAATTGATGGAAATCCGCCTGGACAAACTTCCTTCATCGAATGAGAGACCCTGGGTGATTGCACGACTGACAGACATATCGGCTAGGAAACAACAAGAAAAGGTGTTGCAGGAATCTGAAGAACGTTTTCGAAATCTTTTCCAGAATAATCCGCTGATGATCTTTGCTATTGAACACCATGGAAAGGTTCTGGCAGTGAATCAATCCGCTATTGATCAACTGGGATATCCGGAAATAGAATTGGTTGGTCAAAATGTCGTCAAAGTGTTTCATCCGGAGGATAAATTGAAGGTGCAAAAACAGGTGAAGGATTTTTTGGACAGCGCCAACAAAGAAGCCTCGTGGGAATTGAGAAAGGTCAAGAAAAATGGAGAGATCATTTGGGTGCAGGAAATTGCCCGCTCGATCGATTGGCCGGGAGGAGATGAAGCCATCTTGATCACTTGCGAGAATATCACCAGGCGAAAAGAAACCGAGCAGATCCTAAAAGCTAATGAAGAACGATATCGATCGGTATTCGAAAATCACCTTTTTGGTATTGTGATCACAAATGCTGAAGGTGCCTTCGAAGTGATCAATCCAGCCTTCCGCGAAATGCTGAACTATGGTGAAAAAGAGATTTATCAGAAATCAGCAGAAGAACTCACCCATTCTGATGATCTCGAAAAAACCATTGAAGTAGCAGCAAAATTGCGCACTGCTGAAGTCAGCAGTGCGGTTTTGGAAAAAAAATATATCACCAGGAATGGTGAGATCGTATATGCCCGAACCTATGTCAAAGGGCTGTATGAGGAAGGAAGATTTGTCCGGTCCATATCAATCATCGAAAACATTACCGACCGCAAAGCGCTCGAGCAGCGTGAATTGGAACTGGCTAAAAAACAGGCTGAGTTGGATTATCGCAATCGTGAACTCACTTCATTTACTCTATTCATTACCCAAAAGAACAAATTGCTTTCGAGTATTTCAGAATCTCTAGAAAAGCTCTATCTCGATGTTGACAATCCGCTGAGAGAGAAAATGAAGAAGTTGCAGACCTATATCGAACAGAATATCGATCAAGAAGCGGACTGGCAAGGATTTCAAATGTATTTTCAGGAGGTTAATCCGGATTTCTTTACAGATTTAAGTGCAAAAAATCCTTCCCTCACTCAGAATGATCTGAAACATTGTGCGTACGTAAAGATGAAGCTATCCAATAAAGAGGTGGCCAACTTACTACATATCTCACCAAAAGCGGTGGAAGTGGCCCGTTACCGCATCAAAAAGAAACTCGGGCTTGACAGCAGAGCTCAAAAGTTGATCGATTTTTTGGAGCGCATGAAATGATTCACGCCCTTAAATGTAGGGTTGTTGACGTATCAGCTCTCTCTCCTCCACCTTATATGTCAGGTCCTTCATGTATTCATGAAGTGAATTTGTAGGGTTTTACCCTTCAAATTATGCTTATCTTTATTTTGTGGTGAATTATATGGATTTACCATTACTAAATGAAAACAATTAGAGACTAGACGCACCTGCACCTCTATCCGGTCTCTGTTCGTAGTAGAGAAGGATATTTTTTAGTTTCCCGATCTTAAGCAGTCCCGAAGTTTGCCCTTTTCGGGACTGTTCTTTTCCCAAATAAACTATCTGAACTTTTCCCATTTTGATTTGTTTAACTATTTTTACATTTCATTAAACAAATGTCAACAGTCATAGTCGTTGGGGGAGGGTTTTCCGGGTTGTCCGCAGCAACACACCTGGCCAGCCAAGGCTGTCAGGTTACTCTGCTCGAAAAAAACGAATCTCTCGGGGGTCGGGCTCGCCAGTATACCAGTGATGGATTTCGATTCGACATGGGGCCAAGCTGGTATTGGATGCCCGATGTGTTTGAGCGATATTATTCGAGCTTTGATACAACTGCGTCTGAGCACTATGATCTGAAATTACTAGACCCAGGATTCCGGGTCTATTACGGATCTAGGGACTATCTCGATATCCCCGCAGATCAGGGGCAATTGCGCTCTCTGTTTGATTCCATCGAACCAGGCACCGGAGCAGCACTCGGCCGGTTTCTGTCCGACGCAAAATATAAATACGAAGTGGGTATGCATGACCTGGTTTATCGTCCGGGGCTGTCCCCTCTCGAGTTCTTAGAGCCCCGCCTGTTGAAGTCGATGAATAAATTACATCTCACCACTCCCTTTGACCACTATGTTCAAAAATACTTTCGTGATGATCGTCTCCGTCGTCTCATGGAATTTCCAATCCTTTTTCTAGGTGCTTCACCTGCAAAAACTCCCGCCCTTTATAGCTTGATGAATTATGCCGGGCTGGTGCTGGGCACTTGGTATCCTCAGGGGGGTATGCATAAAATTGTGGAGGCGATGACCACAGTCGCAATCTCGCAAGGAGTACAGATTCAAACCAATACCGAGGTGAATGAGATCATCTCCGCCAAGGGTATGGTCAAAGGCGTCAGGGCTAACAATGCCTTTATCGACAGCGAATATGTGGTGGCTTCTGCTGACTACCATCATGTCGATCGAGCACTGCTTGAGAATGGCAACGCGAATTACTCAGAAAAGTATTGGGATCGGCGACAGATGTCTCCTTCCAGTCTATTGTTCTACATCGGAGTAGACCGCAAAGTCCCGGGTTTGATCCATCACAACCTTTTCTTCGATGCAGATTTCAACAAGCACATCGAGGCTATTTATGATCAGCCCCAATGGCCGGAAGATCCCCTCTTCTATGTCTGCTCTCCATCAAAGACAGATCCTACCGTAGCTCCCGAAGGCATGGAAAATATGTTTATACTTATACCGTTGGCAGCAGGTCTGAAGGACGATATGGAGATGAGGAAGCAGATCTTCAATATCGTTGCTGATAGACTCGAAAAAAGTACCGGAGTTGATATCAGGAATCATATCGTTCACTTTCGTTCCTACGCGATGAACGATTTCAAAAAGGATTATTATGCGTTTAAAGGAAATGCATACGGCCTGGCTAATACATTGCGGCAGACTGCATTTCTAAAACCTCGGCTAAAAAACCGAAATGTGAAAAACTTATATTACACAGGTCATCTTACAGTCCCTGGCCCGGGAGTTCCTCCTTCATTGATCTCCGGGAAGATTGTGGCAGATCTGATAATGAAAAACAAGCATGCAGCAAATCTATGACGAGCTAAGCGGAAGTATCTGCACCAAGGTCACCCGAACCTACAGTACCAGCTTCTCCATTGGCGTGAGAATGCTTCATCATACCATGCGAAGGCCTATCTGCTCGCTATATGGATTTGTACGCCTGGCGGATGAGATCGTCGACTCCTTTCACCAATATGATCAGCAAGACTTACTCGAGCGGTTTGAATCAGAAACATTCCTGGCCATCAAAGAAGGGATCTCCCTCAATCCCGTACTTCATGCCTTTCAAATGACGGTGAATCAATTTGAAATTGATCATGAATTGATTCGCACCTTTCTTCGAAGTATGCGCATGGACCTAACCAAGAAAAATTACGAGGATGAATCGGAGTACAATAATTACATCTTGGGATCAGCCGAAGTGGTAGGCCTCATGTGTCTAAAAATCTTTGTTGAGGGAGATCAGACCAGGTACGATGACTTGAAAGCACCGGCCATGAGGCTGGGAGCCGCTTTTCAGAAAGTAAATTTTCTTCGTGACCTAAATGCCGATTATGAGATTTTAGGACGTACCTATTTCCCGGGAGTCGATCTCCGCAAATGGAACAAATTTGACAAGGAGCAAATAGAGAAGGATATTGAAATTGATTTTCACCTGGCTGAGAAAGGGATTCGCCAATTACCCAGAAAAGCCCGATTGGGTGTTTGGACCGCCTATATCTATTATCGAAAACTATTTCAAAAAATTAAATCTTGCTCGGAAGCCCGAATCCTGCAAGAAAGGGTGAGAATTCCGAATTACAAAAAGTTATTTTTGCTCCCAATAGCTTATGTGCGAGCAAATTTCAGTTAGAACACTTGCCATATGATCATCACCAACATTGCTATAGTGATTTTGACTTTTGTAGTCATGGAGGGCATCACCTGGATGACACACAAGTATGTGATGCATGGGTTTTTGTGGGTCCTGCACAGTGATCACCACAAAAAGGACCATGACCATGTGATGGAACGCAATGACGCTTTCTTTCTCATCTTCGGTGTACCTGGTTTTTTACTTTGCCTGATGGGTTATCAAAATGGGGTAGTCAACCCTTTGCTCTGGATTGGATTAGGGGTTAGCTTATATGGTCTGGCTTACGTGATGGTTCACGATATCTTTATTCATCAAAGGTTGAAATGGTTTACCCGCTCCAAGAACGTGTACCTGATGGGATTGCGCAAAGCACACAAAGTGCATCACAAGCACTTGGGCAAGGAAGATGGTGAGTGCTTTGGCATGCTTTGGGTTCCGTGGAAATATTTTCAAGAAGCGGCGCGAGCCCGAAAGGCCATGAAAGGGGTGGCATGAGTACTTACCTGTGGGTAAATCTTGCATCGATATCCATTCCCCTTCTCTTTTCTTTTCATCCCCGCTTTCCTTTCTACAAAGAGTGGAAGTACTTTTTTGCAGCCTGTTTAATCACAGCTGCATTCTTTTTGTTATGGGATCATTACTTCACCGCCTGGGGAGTATGGGGATTCAATGAGAAACATCTGGTAGGTATCAACTGGTGGCAGATGCCTTTGGAGGAATACCTCTTCTTTTTTTGTATCCCCTATGCTTGTGTGTTTACCTACTTTGCTTTGTCTCAACTCACCAAAATTCCAGCAAATCCAATTCCGAAATTGTGGATGCTTGGCATCTTTTTTTTGATCATTGGTCTAGCGTCGTGGGGGAAGGCCTATCCGCAAGTCACATTCACATTGCTGGGCCTGGCATGGATCATTATAGACCGGGTTAAATTCAAGTACAGCCTTCACTTTCTCATCGCATATCTTTTGATTCTGCTCCCCTTCTTTGTAGTCAATGGTGTCCTCACCGGTTCCTGGATCACAGAGGAGGTGGTCTGGTACAACGATGCTGAGAACTTTGGTATCCGAATGGGAACGATACCAGTGGAAGATGCTTTTTATGCCATGCTGCTGCTCTTGATGAACATAGGTTTTTACGAATGGTTCAGGAAAGACACTAGTAGTTTGATGGTGTAACTGGAAGTACAATATCACACCAAATCATTTTCCATCAATTTTCAAAAATATCTTGCCTTTCTTTGAAATGTCCTTACCTTTGATCTCCATGCAGATAAATGCAATACATATCAGTTGTAATTGTAGCATACGTCGGCGGCTTGGCCGTATGCACTAATCCTTCCTCCGACCGGGGCTAAAGGTTGTCCCTTTTTCATTCAGTAATTATTCAATTCAAAATTCCTTATCTCATTCCGAATGGAGATTCAGATCGAAGTTGCTAGCGAGTTGCATTACCGGTATGCCGATCACATCTGCGAGGAATACCGGGAATCGGCAAGGGTCCGGGGAACGGGTATAGCACAACGCAGCCCAGAGTATGTCAGGAAAAAAATGGAAGAAGGTGATGCGGTGATTGCCCTGGAGGGAGACAAGTTTGTCGGATTCTGCTACATCGAAAGCTTTGAAGAAAAAAAGTACGTTTCAAATAGCGGTTTAATTGTACATCCTGACTATCGAAAGCAAGGTATTGCCCGGAAGATCAAACGGCGAATATTCAATCTGGGACGGGATAAATACCCTTACGCCAGAGTCTTTGGAATTACCACCAGCCTGGCAGTCATGCGCATTAATTCTGAGCTCGGCTACCAGCCGGTAACTTTTTCAGAACTTACAAAGGACGTCACCTTCTGGAAGGGCTGCTCGAGTTGTCCCAACTACAGTATTTTGACCAGTAAGAACTACGAGATGTGCATGTGTACAGGGATGTTGGCGCCATCCAAAGAAGAAGTGATGAAGATGGATCTCAGCAATCTCATATTAAAGAAACAATCTGATGAGTAAAGAAACGGTAGTGCTCGCTTACAGCGGAGGACTTGATACATCTTACTGTATCAAGTATTTGAGCGAAGAGAAGAAATTATCGGTGCATGCAGTACTGGTGGATACCGGCGGGTTCAGCCAGGATGAAATGGAACATATCAGGCAGCGTGCCTTCCAACTTGGTGCTGCTCACTTTGAACGAATAGATGGCGTGCATAGATACTATCGTGATTGCATCCGATATTTAATATATGGTAATGTGCTTCGCAACAACACCTACCCGCTCTCGGTCAGTGCCGAACGAATTTTCCAGGCATTGGAAATCGTGGAATATGCCAACCGTATTGGTGCAAAGGCAGTGGCTCACGGCAGCACCGGAGCCGGGAATGACCAGGTTCGATTCGACCTGGCTTTCCAGATCCTAGGAAATGACTTGTCCATTATTACTCCGATCCGTGATCAGGGATTGTCACGGCAGGAAGAAATGGATTATCTGAAAAGATATGGAGTAGACCTGGAATGGAAAAAGGCACAATACTCAATTAACCAAGGTCTTTGGGGAACGAGTGTAGGTGGTGCAGAGACGCTGACTTCTCATCAAGCCTTACCCGGCAAAGCTTACCCAAGTCAGTTGGCAAGAGAGGATAGCCTGGAACTGAAGGTTAAATTTAATAAGGGTGAACTTGCCGGGGTAAGTGAAGAAGATCTGGACGCAGTGGAATCGATTCGCCGGTTGAATGCGTTGACCCGGGAATATGCTATTGGACGAGATATTCATGTTGGAGATACGATCGTGGGAATCAAAGGACGGGTAGGATTTGAAGCAGGTGGTCCTCTTCTGATTATTAAGGCCCACCATCTCCTCGAAAAACACACCCTCACCAAGTGGCAGCAGCATTGGAAAGAGCAACTGGGAGGCTGGTACGGTATGCTTCTCCACGAGGCGCAATATCTTGATCCGGTGATGCGAAACATCGAAGCATTTCTGGAGGATACCCAGAACCGAGTTTCAGGAAATGTCATGGTCAGACTAATGCCATATCGATTTGAGCTGCTTGGGGTTGAATCTACATTCGATCTGATGCAGGCTAAGTTTGGTCAATACGGAGAAGAAAATAAAGGTTGGTCGGCGGAAGAGGCGAAAGGATTTATCAAATTGATGTCTACCCCTTTGAAGAACTACCATAGCCTGGAGAAAAGCGACCCATCATGACGAGGATAGCGATTGTTGGAGCTGCAGGATACACGGGAGGTGAGCTGATCCGGATTGTCGCACAGCATCCCGAGCTTAAAATTGGATCCCTGGCCAGCCGCAGCCAGGCTGGGAAGCAGATTTCCGAAGTGCATGATGATTTATTTTTTCTGGAGGGGCTTGAATTTTCCAGCGAGCCCAACCCTGAAGTGGATGTCGTATTTCTCTGTACAGGCCACGGAGCATCTCGACAGATTATTGAAGAGAACCCCTGGATCCTGGAGCGAAAGGTTATCGACCTTAGTCAGGATTTCCGGATCAACCGTCCGGATCACCAGTTCGTCTATGGATTGCCTGAGCTAAATCGTGGGGCGATAAAGGAGTCTGGGCACGTTGCCAATCCAGGATGTTTCGCCACCGCCATTCAGCTGGCCCTATTACCACTTTCGTCCGGGGGCCTGCTAAAAAATGAGATTTATGTCCATGCCATCACCGGTAGCACGGGAGCTGGTCAAAAACCGAGTGCCACCACCCACTTCTCATGGCGAAACAATAATATTTCGGTTTACAAAGCTTTTCACCATCAGCACGTTGCCGAGATCCGTCAAAGCCTGGAGCAGCTGCAGCCGGACGACCTGCCCGTATTACATTTCGTGCCGGTGAGAGGTAATTTCACCCGAGGCATTCTGGCCAGTCTCCATACTAAAACAGAGCTGAGTGAAAGGGAGGTTCTATCCCTTTTTGAAGATTTTTATGCTGACCATCCCTTTGCTATGGTGGTGGAGCGAAATCCAAATGTGAAACAAGTGGTCAATACGAACTACTGTCTGCTGCATCTTAGAAAGCATGGTGAAATTCTCCATATGGTTTCGGTATTGGACAATCTGGTGAAAGGGGCATCCGGTCAGGCAGTGCAAAACCTGAATATCATGCAGGGATATCCCGAGACCGAGGGATTACAACTGAAAAGTGTTGCTTTCTGATGGAGATGTTTGACGTATACCCGGTATACCCGATCGAAATCGTGAGCGGACTCGGATCGGTAGTCACCGATGCAAATGGTACTGAATATCTCGACTTCTATGGAGGGCATGCAGTGATCTCCATTGGTCATGGTCATCCGCATTTCGTCCATCAAATGACCTTGCAACTCAACCGTCTTGCTTTCTACTCCAACTCGATAGAGATTCCTATGCAAAAGGAATTAGCCCGCAAGCTTGGAGAAATATCAGGACTGAAGGACTATCGATTGTTCTTGGTCAACTCTGGTGCCGAGGCTATTGAAAATGCATTAAAACTTGCTTCCTTTCATACCGGTAGAAGAAAGGTCGTTTCCTTTCGGAGGGGATTTCATGGTCGCACATCAGCAGCAGTAAATATTACAGACAATCTCAAGATCCAAGCGCCCATCAACAAGGGCTTTGACAATATCATTCTCGAGTTTGAGGATTTTGATGGTATTGAACAAACTATGGTTCAAAGGGATGTTTGTGCAGTCGTTATCGAAGGCATCCAAGGTATTGGAGGGATGTACGAGGCAAGTGAGGAATTCATTTTGCATGTTCAGAATCTCTGCAGGCAAACCGGCACAGTTTTGATCCTGGATGAGATCCAATCCGGGTACGGACGGACGGGCCAATTCTTCGCTTATCAGAAGGTGCCGGACCTTATCCCAGACCTCGTCACCGTGGCCAAAGGAATGGGTAACGGCTTCCCTGTCGGAGGAGTTTTGATTGGTCCAGCATTCCAAGCTTCCTATGGTCTGTTGGGCACCACTTTTGGCGGAAATCACCTCGCCTGCTCCGCAGCTCAGGCTGTCCTGGAGGTGATGGAGTCTGAAGATCTGATGACAAATGCCAGACTGAAGGGCAATGACCTCTGCAATGGTCTTACTTCCCTGCCAGGGGTGATCGAGGTGCGAGGAAGAGGACTCATGTTAGGCGTGGAGTTTGATTACGATGTAAGGGATTTGAGAAAGAACCTGTTGTTCAGTCAGCACCTGTTTGTGGGTAGTTCTTCAAATCCCAACACAATCAGGTTGCTACCTCCGCTGTCTATCAGTGACGAAGATGTCAGCCGATGTTTGGACAGCTTTCGGTCGGAACTTGCTAGCTCATAAAAAATACGCGATGAGACATTTTACTTCCATAAACGATGTAGGAGATGTACATGATTTAGTCAAACGGGCGATCACAAATAAATCTGATCCACCACAGCAATTAGCTCAACAGTTATTTGTAGCACTCATTTTCTTCAATCCCAGCTTGAGAACCAGATTAAGTTCGGAGAAGGCCTGTCATTTGTTGGGTCTTACACCTTATGTATTAAATGCAGGGCAGAGTTGGCCGATCGAATTCGGTGAAGGGGCTGTAATGGACGGGGATAAAAGTGAGCATATCAAAGAAGCCGGTAAAGTAATCAGCCAGTACGCGGACCTGATCGCCATCCGGGCTTTCCCGCTACTGAAGGACCGGGATGAAGACTACGACGAACCGGTCATAAAAGGTTTTATGGCCAATACCTCAAGCCCGGTGATCAACTTGGAGTCTGCCACCCGGCATCCACTGCAGGGCTTTGCTGACATGATCACCATTGAAGAAAATAAGAGAAGAGAGAAGCCGAAGGTTGTGCTCACCTGGGCACCACATCCCAAAGCTTTACCTCAATCTGTTGCCAATTCATTTGCGGCCTGGTCACTTGCCATGGAATATGACGTGGTTATCACTCATCCTGAAGGATACGAACTCGATCCTGCCCTTACTTATGGAGCCACCATCGAGTACGACCCTGTGAAAGCTTACGAAAATGCTGATTTTGTCTATGCCAAAAACTGGTCATCTTATAGATCATATGGCCAAATACTATCGCAGGACTCAGGCTTTAGGGTGAACCGGGAAAAATTTTCTGTAACCAATAACGCTTATTTTATGCATTGTCTTCCGGTCAGACGTAATGTCGTCGTAGACGATGAAATCATCGACAGCCAACAATCTTTGGTGATTCAACAGGCAAATAATCGAACATTTGCCATGCTCACCGTTCTGGAGCAGATTCTTCGTCATATGAATATATGATAATATGTAAATAATCACTTAAGAATCTATATTTTAATGATTTTATAATAAATTGTGCCCTTTTTTAATTTCTTTTAAATATTTGCTACTTGTTTTTATTGATCTTATATTTGGCTTAAGAATTGTATTAAAATAAAGTAATATGAACTTACACCAGGTAAATAGTATGTGCAAGAATGCAGCAGGATGTTGCTGTTGTATGATGCTTTCTATTTACTCTGGATAGGAAATAATACTCTGATAAACCTCAGAAAAGCCTTTCCGGAGAGATTCGGAAAGGCTTTTTTCAGTTAAAAACAAACGGTCATGGCAGTCGATATAAAACAACAAAGTAGTCTGGGAGACCAGAAAGACATCCAGGAACTATCCCGGAAAATTGGTCAATTCAAGTCGGGAGAGATGCACGAAGAAAGGTTTAGGCACTACCGCCTCACCCGTGGTGTGTATGGCCAACGACAGCTTGGAGTGCAGATGTTTCGCACCAAAATTCCTTACGGAAAAGTCACTTCTGCCCAACTCAAAGTGATCGCAGATCTAGCTGATAAGTACGGCAACAAGAATCTACACATCACCACTCGGCAAAACATCCAATTGCACTTCGTAAAGTTGGAAGATTCGCCAAAGATATGGACTGCACTTGCTGATTCTGGGATGACAGCAAGAGGAGCTTGTGGCAACACAGTGAGAAATATAACAGCATCTCCCAAAGCTGGGATTGACCCGGACGAACCATTTGATGTCAGCCCCTATGCTGAGCATATGTTCCGGTATTTCCTGAGGCATGCGGTGGGACAAGACATGGGGCGTAAAATCAAAATCGCCTTCTCCTCTTCTGAGAAAGATTCTGCCTATACCTACTTCCATGACTTTGGATTCATCCCCAGGCTTCGTGGTAATAACGGGACTACCGAGAGAGGATTCAAAGTTGTAGTTGGTGGTGGTCTGGGTGCCCAGTCTCTTGTTGCCCAAACTGTGTCAGAGTTTATGCCGGCCAATGAGATTATCCCGTTTGTGGAAGCTGCCCTCCGTGTCTTTGATCGTCATGGAGAGCGACAAAAGCGACAAAAAGCCAGAATGAAATTTCTGGTCAAAAGCCTGGGACTTGATGGCTTTCTCGATCTGGTAAACCGGGAAATGGAAGGCCTTGATGTACGAGAGGTTGAAATCACTGAAGCGGCACCTGCACCCCAACTTCCCAATTTGAGTAATGGATCCATTGTCACCATTTCTGATGATGAAGCCTACCAGACCTGGCTCGATACCAATGTATTCGAGCAAAAACAGGAAGGCTTCTTCGGCGTATTCATCAAAGTGACGTTGGGCAATTTGACACCCGAGACCGCTTTCGGTCTGGCCGAACTCGTGAAAAAAACTGCAGCAGACGACATTCGATTTACCGTTGATCAGAATTTGCTCATTCGCTTTGTTAGTCCACAATCTTTGCCGATTCTTTACCGAGGCTTAAAGCAACTTGACCTGGCAGATCCGGGGCGGGCTTCGATCGCAGATGTGACCGCTTGCCCGGGTACGGACACATGCGCCTTGGGAGTGACCAACAGCACGGGGCTGGCGACTACCATTCAGGAGCTCGTCAGAGATGAATTTCCGGATCTGGTAAAGGAGAAGGACATCGAGATCAAGATCAGTGGATGCATGAATAGCTGTGGGCAACACATGGCAGCCGCTATTGGATTCCACGGGAGCTCAATCAAGAAGGGTTTGCAGGTCATTCCCGCCATGCAGGTCGTGCTGGGAGGAGGAGTTGACCCAAACACAGGCATTGGAGGAGTAGCTGATAAAGTCATCAAACTCCCGACCAAGCGGATACCGGAAGCCATCAGAGTCTTGTTAAATGACTACCATACGAACCGGCAAGAAGACTTCTTCAACCACTATTACCAACGTCAGGGAAAGCCATACTTCTATGATTTACTGAAGCACCTTGGCCAGTCAGATGCCATCGACCCAAGTGAATTATTCGATTGGGGGCAGGACAGCAAATACATACAATCCATCGGTGTTGGGGAATGTGCAGGTGTATCCTACGATATGGTCGGAGCCATCCTTGGTGATGCTGTCGAGAAGATCGCGGAAGCAAATGAAAGCAGATCGGATGGATTCCTTACCGAAGCCCGATATCACGCCTACACCGCGATGGTCATTGCCGCTAAAGCATGGTTGCTATCAAACGACATCTCATGTAATACACAAATCAAGATTATTGAGGATTTCGATGAGCACGCAGTAGTGCCAGGAGTTTTCGCGCTGGATGGATCCTTTAAAGATCTTATCCTGCAAGTGAGAGATGCTCAGGAGGATCCATCCGTGATCAGCAAGTATGTGGATGTAGCCAAGGCTTTTGTTCACCGGGTGATCAAAGATCGAGAAAGTGAATTAGATGGTGCAAAAGACAAATTGGTCATCGGAGATTACTACAAAGCCTAAATGCGGAACAGAATGAGACATTCCCGACCACACATCGCGATAGTGGGAGCCGGACCAGGTGACCCGGAGCTGATTACGGTGAAAGCTCTAAGGGCGATCCAAAGAGCAGATGTGATTCTATACGATGCACTCGTCAATCAGGAATTGTTGAATTATGCCCAGCCAGGTGCCATTCTCAAATTTGTCGGGAAACGAGCGGGATTGCACAGCTACCGGCAAGAGGAGATCAACTTGCTGATGGTGCAGCATGCCTACAAATATGGCAAGGTTGTACGTCTAAAAGGGGGAGATCCCTTCGTGTTTGGAAGGGGTCATGAAGAGCTGCAATATGCCAAGGCTTTTGATATTCCTGTAGAAGTGATACCGGGGATTTCAAGTGCTATTGCAGTACCTGCCAGTCAACACATTCCTCTGACCAATAGGGGTATGGCAGAAAGTTTTTGGGTACTGACCGCCACTTCCAAATCCGATAAACTGGCCGGAGACATTCATTTAGCTGCACAGTCGAGCGCGACAGTGGTTTTGCTGATGGGAATACGAAAACTGAAGCAAATCGCAGCGATCTACCAGTCGCTGGAAAAAGATGCTACCCCAGTCATGATCATACAAAATGGCACCCTTCCGGATGAAAAAGTCGTAGTCGGAAGGATTGAAAATATCGTTGAGAAAGCTGAAGAAAAGCAAATTGGTACACCAGGCATCATTGTAATCGGTGAAAATGTGAGTCTTCATCCCGAGTATGTCAATCAGGTGGTAAACGTAGCCCGAACATGGAAATGAACGAACAAAATACCTTGTACCCTGTCTTTCTTAAGATGAATAAGCTACGACTGCTAATCGTGGGAGGCGGAAGCGTCGCCATTGAAAAATTACATTTTCTTCTAAAAAGCAGTCCCGATGCGCACGTCACTGTGGTGGCTCCTGAAATAGACAATACCATCATAGAGATCTTTGCCAGACATACTTATCACGTCAACATTATTCATGAGAAATTCGATCCCGTCGTCCTGCCTCATTTTGATCTGGTCATTGCTGCCACTAACCATAGGGATATTAATCGAGAGATCTACAAAGCCTGCAAGGCGGCTGGCGTTTTGATAAACGTGGCTGACACCCCGGATCTTTGTGATTTCTATATGGGGTCAATTGTGACTCGCGGCAATCTCAAGATCGCTATCTCAACCAATGGCCAGTCCCCTACTTTTGCGAAGAGATTTCGGCAACTATTGGAGGACATCCTGCCCGAGGAAGTAGACGGATTGCTCACCAACCTACGCACCTTGCGTGACCGCCTCCAGGGAAATTTCTCGGAGAAAGTCACTTACCTGAACGAAGTAACCAAATCCTTGATCTCGTAAACCGACCCGAACATGACACTAAGTACCGCCACCAAACAAAAAATCTCGCTTGATGAGCTCAATGCAATATTCAAGCCACTGAATTTTGTGGAGAGGATCCGGAGACTTTATGAAATCTTCGACGTGGATGACATTCTTTGTACCTCCTCATTTGGTACCAAGTCTGCATTCCTTTTGTACCATATCAGTGAAATTCAGCCACTACAAAAAGTGCACTTCATTGATACAACCTATCACTTTCAGGAAACGCTCGATTACCGAGATACTTTGAGCGCTCAGCTGGGACTCAAAGTGATTGAAGTACAACCGGAACTGGCACACAACGCCATCACCCGGGAAGAATCTTGGTGGATGGATCACCCGCGCATGTGCTGCACGATAAATAAGATCGCTCCGCTGGAGCCAATAATTGAAAATCATACGATTTGGATCGCTGGTCTCATGGGTTGGCAAACCGACTTTAGGTCTAGATTACGCATCTTCGAAAACCAGGGAGACATAATCAAGTTCCACCCTTTGATCGACCTGACAGAAGGCGATTTCCTTTATTATTTCTCTCTACAAAATTTGCCCCAGCATCCACTGGAAAAGCATGGATATGGGTCCGTCGGCTGTACCCACTGCACCCGAAAAGGGGAAGGCAGAAGTGGTCGTTGGCAAAACACGGGGCAGAGCGAGTGCGGCCTGCATCCCAATTATTTTCTGAAGCAGCAGCAGGTAAACGGAGTATCAAATGGCAGTGGCGGTTCGTAGCCATCAGTGATCAGTATTTAGTGATTTAATGCATGTGAGCAATCCCGTTGGGATTACCGACTTGTTCACTGAATGTGGAAGGGGTCAAAAGGTTCAAACGATCAACGGCCAAAGGCTAAGCGAAGCCCATGACTAAAAAAGTTGTATGTCTACCGATTACCGGCAACTGGAGACCGCATACCGCACATCACCAACCTATCCCATAGTCGTCACCGTGATTGCTGGCTCCGCCCCACATACTGCCCTGCTCCCAGTCAAAGAAGATGGCATTAATCGGTCCGGAAGTGCGATCTCGCACTTGAAGCTGATAGCCCATTTCTCGTAGCTTCTTGCGGGTCCAATCCGGTGTACCTTCCTGGATCAGCATAACGCCCGGCTCCACTTCGTGATCGCCGAAGGAGCCCCGGAGTTGGTAACTGTTCATGTTAGCTGCTTCCACGGCTTCCTGCACATTCATATCGAACTCCACCATATTGAGAAAGAACTGCAGCAAATTTTGATCTTGGCTGTCTCCTCCTTGTACAGCGAACGAGAGATAAGGTTTGCCATCTTTTAAGGCGATGCCAGGAGTGAGTGTCGCCCTGGGACGTTTGCCCGGTTCCACAACGTTGAAGGGATTCTCCCACTCATTCAGCACAAAACTTTGCATCCGCTGGCTCAGGCCTACGCCCGTTTTGCCGGCAATTACCGCCGGCACCCATCCTCCACTGGGTGTGATGGAGACCACCCATCCTTCGGCATCTGCAGCCTGGATCGATGTAGTACCCAGGTACTGATCGCTTACCGGAAATTCGGTATCCGATTGGAAGCCAATTGGCTGAAAATCTGCTTCTTCATCAGCTCTTTTCGTGTTACTCCATTTTTCTAAATACTTCAAATAGGGGTTTTTCCCCTCTTGAAACGGATAAGGGTCACCCGGTTTGGCATCCGGATCGTTCTTCGACCAATTGATTTCTTCGGCACGCTTCTTAGCGTAGTCTTTTGAAAGAAGGCCCTTCATCGGCTCTTCCGGAGCGAAGTAGGGATCTCCGTAATAGAAGTCGCGGTCGGCGAAAGTCATATTCATTACCTGGTACAACGCATGGAGGTATTTCGCTGTATTGTAACCCATGCCCTGTACGTCCATGGCTTCAAGCATATTGAGCGCCTGCAGCATCACGGGTCCCTGTACCCATTGCGTCAGCTTATAGATGTCAATGCCTTTGTAATTGGTCATGGCAGGCTCCTCGATATATACCTTCCAATTGGCCAGGTCTTCCATCGTGATCAACCCCCCTTCTTCCTGCGTGCCTCTTACCAGTTCTTCGGCGATATCGCCCTTATAGAACCGGTCGTAGGCAGCATAGATCGCTTCCTTCCTGCTCTTTCCGGCCTTGAGCGCAGTCTGTTCTGCTTCCACAAGTTTTTGTAAAGTTAATTCCAGATCTTTCTGCACAAAAATCTCTCCTTCATAGGGGGCCTCCCGTTCTTCTTCTCCCAGGTGGGTCAGGTAGATCTCCTTGGAATACTTCCACTGCTTGATTCGCTCCTTGTGCCGTTCTATCAGGTTGGCAGTGACTCGTTCTATTGGGTAGCCGGCCGCCATATCGATGGCAGGTTGGAGCACTTGCTCCAGACTCATGGAACCATACTCTGCCAGCATCGTGAAAAGTCCACCCGGAGTGCCGGGTGTGACAGCCGCCAGAGGACCATAATTTGGAGGGTACTTCATTTCTTTGTCTAGGAAGAATTTGGCGGTCGCACCGGTAGGTGCTACTCCAAGGGCATTAATGCCGATCACTTTTTTCGTCTTCGGATTATAGATGAGTGCCTGGGTTTCTCCACCCCAGCTTAGCACATCCCACATTGTGCAGGTGGCAGCCAGCATGGCACAGGAGGCATCCACGGCGTTACCGCCCTGGCTAAACATCATGGCACCAGCGGTAGCACCCAGAGGTTTGCCAGTGATAGCGAGCCAATGCTTGGCATGGATAATCGGTTTTTGAGTGCGCTGACTCCATGTATTCGTGCAGCTGATAATGATAGCAATTGAGAATAGGAAGGATCTCGAGAAGGTCATGGCTACTTAATTTTTTTTGAATCACGGCTAAAGTTAGTTCAAATGATGCAATCTCTGTATCGAATGTGTAATCAGGTAGAATGGCTATCTTTCCTGAGTTGCTATGGAATCCATTCAAGTAATAAAAATCGGTGGTGTCATCATCAATGATCATCAGGCGCTTGAAGCCACGCTATCGGATATTGCCTATTTGTCCGGACCCAAGATCCTGGTGCATGGTGGTGGAAAGGTAGCCGACCAATGGCTCAGCCGGCTGGGAATCCAACCACGGATGGTAGCTGGACGGCGCATCACTGATGACGAAACCATAGAAGTAGTGGCAATGACATATGCCGGCCTCCTGAACAAGCGGATCGTAAGTCAATTGCACAAACTTGGGTGTCCCGCAGTCGGCCTATCCGGAGCCGATGGCAATGTGATTCAGGCCGTGAAAAGAATTCATCCCACTATCGACTTTGGCTGGGTAGGAGACATCGTCTCCATTAATGCCACCTTTCTGCATGCCCTGATAGAAAAGGGATTGATGCCTGTTTTGTGCCCGATCACACATGACGATGATGGCCATCTACTCAACACCAATGCAGACACGATTGCCACCAGGGTTTCGATAGCCCTGAGCGACGACTACGAAGTCAATCTCTGGCTATGTCTCGATCTGCCCGGTGTACTCTCCGATGTTAGCGACAAGAGTACCGTTGTAAAAACACTGGATACAGCAAGTTACCAATCAATGGCAGCAGCTGGCTCGATTAGTAAGGGTATGATCCCGAAAATTGATAATGCTCTAGATGCTTTGAAAGAAGGGGTTCAGAAGGTATACATTACCCATGCCGACTCACTCAAAAACTTAAAAGAACCCACCGGAACCAGAATATGTCTCTAAAGCAAAAAGATATCAACGTCTATTTTGATCTTTTAGAGCAACTGATCAGGATCCCCTCCTTCTCAAAGGAGGAGGATGGTACTGCAGAAGTCCTTGATGTGTTTCTGCGAGATGCGGGACATATCGTGAGTCGTTGTCACAACAATATCATTGCCAGGGCTGTCAAGTTCGACCCAAACAAACCGGCAGTTTTGCTTTGCTCGCATCATGATACGGTAAAGCCAAATCAGGGCTACACCCGTGATCCATTCGTACCCAAGGTGATCGATGGCAAACTGTTTGGTTTGGGGAGTAACGATGCGGGCGGACCGCTCATAGCTTTGTTAGCCGCCTTTGACTTGCTTTCGGATGAATCTTTACCGGTAAATCTGGTCTATGTCGCTGCAGGGGAAGAAGAAATTACCGGGGCTGGGGGTCTTTCCAGTGTATTGGACGAGTTGCCGGAAATTCATCTGGGAATCATAGGTGAGCCAACTGGTTTAAAACTGGCCATTGCCGAAAAAGGTCTCATCGTGGTGGACGCCTTAACCAAGGGAGTGGCGGGACATGCTGCCCATCACCTTGATCGTCATGCCATCCAGATTGCAGCAGCGGAGATCCTGAAACTAAGGGATTTTTCCTTCGGAAAAAGTTCGACATTGCTAGGTACTACCAAAGCTACCGTAAGCCAGATCCACGCCGGGGAACAACATAATCAGGTGCCGTCTGAGTGTCATTATGTGATCGATGTACGAGTAAACGAACGATACTCCAATGAAGAGGTATTTAAAATCCTGAAGTCGGTCCTGACAGATAGCGAGTTGAAGCCCCGTTCGTTCAGACTGCAATCATCCGCTATCCCAGTGGATCATCCGTTTGTACAGCTGGCATTGCAGCAAGGTTTGCAAACCTATGGCTCCCCTACCCTTTCTGATCAGGCTGTGTGTCCTTTTCCTTCAGTAAAACTCGGGCCTGGTGATTCCTCAAGATCACACATGGCAGACGAGTTTATTTATCTCAGGGAAATCGAGGAAGGGATAAAAACCTACCTATCTTTACTCACAGCATACCGACCTGCATCATGAAGTTATGGCAAAAGGAAGTTGGTCTTGACCAGGAAGTTGAAGCTTTCACCATCGGTAATGACCCCGACTTCGACCTGATGCTGGCTCCTCACGATGTGATCGGATCGTTGGCTCATGCCAAGATGCTACGTGATGTAAAACTAGTTTCAGAGGAAGAGTGGCAGGATCTAAGATCTGAGCTCCAAGAGATATTCAAGCGAGTTGCCGCAGATCGGTACGTTATTCAACCTGGTGTGGAAGACATCCATTCGCAGGTGGAGGCTGATCTCACCAAGGCACTGGGTGACACCGGCAAAAAGATTCATACCGGCCGTTCCCGGAATGATCAGATTCTGACCGATCTACGGCTTTATTTCCGGGAAGCCATACGGATGCTGGTAGAGGGGATGGAACAGCTAGCGCGGCTCTGCCTGAATCAAAGTGAACGTTTCAAAGACGTGCTTGTGCCAGGCTACACTCACCTGCAGGCAGCAATGCCATCATCCTTTGGATTGTGGTTTGGCGCCCAGGCCGAAAACCTGGTGGATGACCTCACGCTCTGGAAATCGATTTATGATATCATCAATCAGAATCCGCTGGGCTCTGCAGCCGGTTATGGTACTTCACTGCCGATCGACCGGTCGAAAACAACGCACTACCTGGGCTTTCGTGATCTGAACTATAACGTTGTTCACGCCCAGGCCGGCAGAGGTCGCAGTGAGATGTTTATGGCATTTGGCTGCGCTACCACCGGCAATACCCTCGCCAAGTTGTCGATGGATATTTGCTTGTACGCCAGCCAGAATTTTGGCTTCATCACATTGCCGGAAAAATTCACGACAGGTTCCAGTATCATGCCACACAAGAAAAATCCCGACGTCTTCGAATTGGTCCGGGCCAGGGGCAATGCCCTGGGTCAGCTGCCATCGCAGATTCTGGCCACTACCGGTCATCTTCCCTCAGGCTACCACCGGGATTTTCAGATACTTAAAGAGTCGATATTTCCAGCTTTACAAAACCTGAATACCAGTCTACGTATTACTCACCACGGTCTGAAACAGGTGCAAGTGACTCAAGACATTCTGGAAGACCACAAGTACGATCTCATCTTCTCCGTAGAGCGCGTGAACGAATTGGTTAGACACGGCACCCCCTTTAGGGAAGCCTATCAGCTGGTAGTGCAGGAGATGAAGAAGGGTAAACGGATGCGGCCAGATCAGCTAACACACACGCATGAAGGCAGTCTGGGAAATCTGCGAAACGATGCAATTGCCGTAAAACTAAATACAGTACTACAAGATTTCGATTTCTCATACCTTGAAAAAGTCAAACAGCTCATATCGGAATAGTCCACACTTAGAAAACCAACTTTATCCCCGCATTGGCATGGAAAAGGTTCAAGGCGGACTGTTCATTGCCGGTCTCTATCGCATCTGATATTCCAAAGGTATACTCCACATCAAGGAAGACAATAGATGCATCAAAACCGATTCCGGCACCCCAACCGACCACGGCATCTTTGAAATCATCTTTGGACAATAGCGAGACATCCGATAAATTCTTACTTACGGCATAAGATAAGGCCGGGCCTGTGAAAAAGCGGATGTCAAAGATTTCATTGATTGGATCTCCAA
>JAHELJ010000062.1 GCA_024644235.1 Lewinellaceae bacterium | reverse complement strand
CTGCTTCTCCGAAGGCAATACACTTTGCCATCTTCCCCTTCACCAAAAGCCGAAACATTGAAAGCGCTTGAACTTACCTCCAATGTATCTGCTCCATTGTAAGCCCACATGATGTTTTCGACATAGTCTGCATAGAGGTAGTACCCACAGAAATCGTTGTAATGGGGACCTCTCGTCACAAAACCACCGGTAATCGATCTGCCAACAGTATGTGCATACTCAAGTACGGGAAACCTGACTGTGCCACAACTGTTATTCATACAAGCTCCGCAGACAATCGTGCCTTCCCAACAATTCCAACCATAGTTAATGCCCTGTACATTTTCAGCGGCAGGGACATAGTTAACTTCCTCACGTGCGTTCTGTCCGACATCGGCAATCCATAAATCTCCTGTCTGGCTATCGAAACTAAATCGCCATGGATTGCGCAAACCGGATGCCCAAATTTCAACGGCAAGAGAAGTGGGGTTGATCCTTATCAGTTTGCCCAGTAAGGTTGACATGATCTGGCTGGAATCTCCGGGACCATTACTGCCCCCACCGTCGCCAACTCCACAGTACAAAAATCCATCGGGTCCGAAATTGAGATCTCCTCCGTTGTGATTCGTGTCAAATTGGGGAATCAGTACGATGGTATCGGTGTCTATCACATTGGCTGCATTGGAAGCAGGGTTGCTAACCTGATATCGCTCCAGAATGGTCTTGAGACTGCTGACGTTATTGGAGTAGTAGACGTAGAAGAAACCGTTGTTTTCAAAGTCCGGATCAAAGGTAAGACCCAACAGACCCAGTTCGCCCTCAGAATCATCCACCTTGGCGGAGATGTCAAGATATGTACCTATCACGGTATAAGATGCATTCAGCACCTTGATAACTCCTGCCTGCTCCACAATAAAGATACGCCCGGATCCATCTCCCGCCGAAGCAATATCTACCGGATTTATAAACCCCGATGCCCTTTCAACCAGACTTAATTGGGACCAACAGACAGTCGATATTAAACAAAACAGACTTAAGAAAAAGTACTTCTTCACGAGAGACATGGAGTGCAATTTTGATGATGGTGTGCTCGCGAAGATCCTGGATTCAACTCAAAGATAAAACATTGTCGGCATGTGAATATTGCCTATAGGGTTAAAATTATAATACGGAAACGATCACAATTCAGGCGATGACCATCACATGACATCAGAATTTTCAATTAAGTTGGCACCGGCAATATAAAATGAGATAAATGGCGTCTTCAAAGAAAAGCGAATCCATACTGGTGCCGGTCATTGTTGTAAACTGGAATGGGATAGATGATACTCTAGAATGTGTTCGTTCAGTTCTTGAGTCGACATACACAGATTTTAAGATCTTTCTCGTTGACAATGGATCCACAAACGGCGAGGGACGACGCCTGCTTCAAATTTTTCGTGAGGAGGAACATGTGAATGTGATTTGCCTGGAGGAAAATCTGGGATTCACCAAAGCCAATTGCCAAATCGTTGAAGAGTTCCTAAATGATGAAATTAAGTATTTCGTCTTATTGAATAATGATGTGGTCGTTGAATCCAATTGGCTCTCGAGCCTAATTCAAGCTGCTGACGCTGAAAAGGCGCAGGTTGTTTCTAGTAAATTGATCTTGCATAACGAGCGATCACTGATGGATAATGCAGGTCATCAGATCTTAAATACAGGAGAAATTCTTCCCATCGGCCACCGGCGTTCCACTGAAGATTTCAATTCTTCATTCGAAAATGTAGGGGCTTGCGCGGCAGCCTGCTTATACAGCATGCAAATGATCAGGGAAATAGGATTCTTTGATGAATATTTTACCACCGGCTACGAAGATGCCGAGTTTGGTCTGCGGGCTTTTGTCTCCGGTTTTAAATGCATCTATGCTCCCAGGGCAATTGCCTATCACAAGGGTGGACAATCCATTAATAAGATTTTTGATGTCTCTTATGCGAGAATGATTCAGGGTAAGATTTGGTACACCTATTTCAAATTGATGCCATGGCCGGCAATTCTGGTGGGGTTGCCTTTTATCCTCCAAAAATTTCTTGTCCTTTTACTGTTGAACCTCCTCTTTCTGCGTTTTAAACATCTGAAGATTATGTTTGGAGCTTGTAGTGATGTTGCAAGAGATTTGCGGATAATTGGAAGAGCCCGAAGGGCCTTTTTCAAAGAGATCAAGCCTCGTACGTCCTGGGATATTCTAAGAAATCAAACCTTCTTCCTGCCGTATGATTTTCACCGTTTTGTTAGAATTTATCTAAAAAAGAAACCATCTGCCCTGGACCATTACGGCTCAGATTAGCTCGTCACAAGGTGAGGATTTTCAAACTGCCTGGAGAGCTTCTTGTACTCAGCCAAGACCTCGGCGGGATCACCAAAGGCGACCTGTCGGCCTTTGTCAATCAGCAGCACTTTGTCGCTGTAGTCCTTTATATTCTTGAGGCCATGACTCACAAAAAGGATTGTTCGTTTTGCCAGGAACGCATCTTTAAAAATCTGCTGGGACTTCTTCTTAAATCCCTCATCACCGACTCCACCCACTATCTCATCGAGAAGAAAGACATCGGCATCGGCATGAACTGCGATGGAAAATGCCAATCTGGTTTTCATTCCAGTCGAGTAGTACTTGATTGGTGTATCAACAAAGTCTTCAAGGTCAGCAAAACCGATAATGTCCCAGAAAACATTTCCAATTCTCTTAAATGTTAGTCCCAATATGCTGCCATTGACATAGATGTTATGTCTGGCACTCAGATTGGGATCGAACCCCATACCCAGGGCCAACTTCATAATGCGACCTTCAGCTTTCAAATAGCTTCCCTTATCCGGCTTCATCGATCCCATGATTAAGTTTAAGAGAGTTGATTTGCCGGATCCATTTCTACCAATGATGCCAATCACCTCACCCCGATTCACAGAGAAATTGATGTCTTTAAGAGCTTCAATTTTGTGCTTTTGTGCAGCTAGCCGACTGAAATTGAGCACTACTTCCCGGATGGATCGCACTGGCTTTTCCCTGACATAGAATGTCTTGCTAAGATGTCGTGCTTCTATGACCGGTTCAATACCCATTCCTATTTAGAGCTTTTCGGTGATGAGATGTTCACACTTTCTAAAAACAAAATTGGCTACAAGAACGAGAACCAGGCCATAGGTTAGATTATAGAGCAGCAGGAAGTAGTCTGGTGGAATACCGTATAACAGAGCATTTCTTGCATTCTTCAAGATTCCGAGAAAAGGATTCAAGTAGACGAAAGCAGGAAAAACCTCAACGATCTTATCCACACTATAAAGGATGCCTGAGCTCCAGAATCCGATAAAGACGATGATGTCCCATAAATGCTTGATGTCATCTATGAAGATGTAGGCAGTGTTTAGCAGTATGGCCGTGCCCATGCAGACAATGAAAAGTGTTATTAGGACCGGAACAATAGCCCAGATATTTAGATTGAAGTTGGCTTCAAGAAAAACGGCAAAAATTAGATATATGGTGATGTTGAAAGCGAAGCCCATGAATACACTGATTGTATGGGAGATGAAGAGATCCAGCTTATTGACCTGAATATTCTCGATCAGGTATCGCTTTGATCGAAGAATGGCAAGGCTGCCTTTAGTGGCCTCGCTGAAAACGCCCCATATAAGAATTCCCAAAAAAAGAAAGAGGATAAAGTTTTCCTCGCGACTGTTGAAGATATTGGTGAAGACAAGGTAATAGACCGCAATTTGGAACAGAGGATTGATTAGAGCCCATAATAGTCCCAGCCGGTCGTTGTAGTATCTTCTAAGAAAATCGATCTGGGCCAACTTCCAAATGCGCTCCAGACGGTTGTTTTCCGGTAGATATTTAACTGCTCTGCCTACTATACTACCCAGCATATTACACTTTTCAACATGGACTAAGATCGTTGCAAATGTAGCAGAGTCATGAGTAATCTGCTTCATATGACGATTATTTCTTATACATGCAAAATTCGTACCTTTATCATTAATTGAATTAACTTTCTGGTTGATAATCAAGACCATTCGTCGAGTTTTACGAAGGCGCCAGCATTATAACCAACAGTAATTTATGACAGTAACTAGCCCTACCGTCTATGTTGTCATTCCTGCCTTCAACGAAGAGAGCAGGATCGGTGGTGTGATCAGTAAGTTGCTACACCTTGGATTCTCAAATATCGTCGTGGTGGATGACGGCAGTACCGATCAAACTTGGGATGTAATCCCTACAGTTGAAGGAGTTCATAAGCTACAACATATCGTGAACCTGGGGCCAGGGGCTTCGACGATGACCGGAATAGAATTTGCCCTGAGCAAGCGTGCTGAGTACATTGCTACGATCGATGCCGATCACCAAAATGATCCCGAAGACCTGAATCAGTTATTAGCAGATATTAGCGAAAAGACCGTGGATTTAGTGATTGGTTCAAGGTTCTTGAAATATAACCGAATTCCCTTCCGACGAATCATTTACAACCAAGTTGGTAATTTGATCAGCTTCTGGAAATCGGGATTTCTGCTGTCTGATAGCCAAAGCGGTCTGAAGATTATGTCAAGACATTTTGCAGAGCAGCTCTACATTGAGTATAACGGCTATGAGTTCTGCATTGACATCATCAAGAAAGCCAAACTGGCCGGAGTTAATATCGCTGAAACGCCTGTGAATGTCTCTTATACGAAGGAAACCCTGGCAAAGGGCCAAAGTTTTGGAAATGGACTCATGATGCTGGGCAGGTTGCTCAATCCTTTTACTAAGATTTAAGTCTTAAGAGTCGTCCTACCAGGTCTTGGCTGCCTACCTTCACTTCGTAATCTTCATAAGCACTTTTAGATTGCTCAACCAGCGTCGCGATCAATGGTTTGTCTTTTACTAATCTATCGAGGTGACCTGCAAGTTCTTCAGGATTTCCGGGAGCGAACCAAAGGGCTTGGTCTTCTTTAACTAATTCCTTCGAGGAGCCGATCCGGCTCAAAATAAGAGGAACTCCTGCCTGCATCGCTTCCAACACCGGTAAACCCAGCCCCTCGTAATGTGAAGCAAAAACAAAAGCCACTGCTGACCGGTAGAGGCCCTGCAGTTGCTGTGATGAAACAAAATCAGTCTGAATAATTTTGTCCTGAACAGGTGATTTCGCAACGCTGTTTTGAAATCTCCTGGTCTTCCATCCTTTCTTACCCACGATGACCAAATCATAATCCGGAAAGGATTTGGAAAAAATCTCAAATGCGTGGATAATGCTATCGTGATTCTTTCGCGGTTCGATGGTACCCACGGTCAAAAAATAAGGGCGTAGCCGGGGGCTGATAATAGTTTCGAGTGAGTCATCCACCTCAGGGAGAGAGGGGTAAAAAACATTGATTTTGGTTGCCTTCACCGACAAGATCTCTACTAAATCATTTCTGGTGGTCATTGAATTGGTGATGATCATGTCGCTTTTGCCAAGCACTCTTGGAAAGAGATATCGATGAAAGAGCACACTGGGTAGGTCATGGTATTTGGGAAAAGTGATCGGGGTGACGTCATGAACAACCGTGACTTTAGCAACCGATGCAGGCAAACCAAAGGGTCCGAAATGTGCAAGCTCGATCACCACATCCGGTTTGAGTCTCATCACCTTCTTACCCAATAGAAAAAGCTGCCTTAGCCTCAAGTGTAGTGGAATGAAGCTCTGGATGGGAACGACCAATTGGGGCACCATAAAATCAGGCAGATAACGCGGTGTCACCAAGGTCAACTTCAATCTTTCTCTTTGCCTGGCGAGGTGTTTTACCAATTGAGTACCAAAGCGATGGATACCGGTTTGCTGGGTAGCGATGCTATCGGCCAGGATTACTACCTTCATCGCACTTCTTCCAGTAATTGATTATACAGATGAAGGTAATCCTCGACGGTCTTACTAATCGGAAATCTCTTGGTGGGGGTCTGGTTCCATTGACCTTGTATTGCCAACAACATAGCAGCGGCCAAGGCACCTGGATCATTTTGCGGGGCATAGGCGAGATGCTTGCCCCCCACTACTTCCGACAGTGCACCTTGGTGAGAAGAAATAATGGGAATATTCAAGGCCATTGTTTCCACGGCTACAAAGCAGAATCCTTCGCTGTAGGAGGGAATTAGGACAGCTTGGCTGGAGTGAACTAGTGTCTGAAGTTCATGTTCTGACAAATTGTGTTGAAAGTCAACCAAATCTGAGATATCCAGCTCTTCCACCTTGTTTTTGATTATTCTGAGCAGTCGTAACGGTTTTTTTGGGATGACGATGGTTACTTGGAAATTCATGATTTCCTTCCTGAGGATGCTTATTGAAGGAAGCAAAATATCCAGACCCTTCGAAATGCCCAGCCGGCCAAAGTAGAGAAACTGGAAAGTGGGAGAAGTCACGGCACCGTGCTGCTGATACTTGCTGTAGTCGATACCGTTATATATTCGGGTAATCCTGTCGTCTGGAACTCCGGCATGAATCAATTGATCTCGAGTGTAATTAGACACGGCAACAAACCGGTCGAATGGTAGCTTTAGTAAAAGTTTTTCAAAAAGGAAATGTGACATCGACTGCAATCGGCTAAAGTAGGGAAGTTTAAACCATAGGTTACTCCAAACTTCGTGAAAAGTGATGATGCATTTCTTCCCAGTGAATAAGGCGGCCAGGTAGGCAGGCAGACCGGCATTGTAAGATGTCGTATGGATCAGATCGTGCCGAGTGGCGTGACGGACTGCTGGGAAAATTGCCAAAAAGCTAAATAGGTACCTGTTGATAAATTTGTATCGAAGAATGGTCACCAGGCCTGACCTTTCATGTATTTGAGAGGTAGGATCAGTTTTGTTGGTTATGATGGTGATTTCATGCCCTTTCTGAGAAAGATCGTCTACCAGGTTTTTGAAGAGGGTTTCAAGACCTCCGACATTTGGATAGTAATTTTCAAGAATGAAGAGAATCCTCATCTTCTCTTTTTTCACCCTTGTCCAGTCTCTCCTTCAATTTTTGATTTTCTATCGCCAGTTTACGTACCATATCGGTCATTTGTTTTTCCAGTTTTTCTACAGTTGCATTCATATAGAACATGAAAATGAATAGGAAGCCCAAAGCCACAAAGATGACTGCATTAATGTTGGATTTGAAGCCCAACAGCTCTGCAATCTTGAAGGATATTGAATCGGGAATAATGGCGAGTGCTGTAATGATTATCCAGAATAGGATCCAAATAACCAAACTGCCAAAAATTCTCTTACGGCTATTGTATTGCTTAATGATCCTGTAAACAAAAACGACAGCGATGAGCGGTACCAACCATTGATAAAAAGCCAAGGGGATCAGAGTTTAGTTAGATAAATAATCGTCTAAGTTTTCAATTTTAAGTACCGAACTGGTTCCAGATATTCCGGCTACATACAACGGCGTAAATAATTGAGGGTGATTCTCTACGATCGGAAAAATATTAAGCCGGGTATAAGCACTTATGTGATCGATTACGATATGGGTCGCCCCCGCATTTCTAAGCTGCTGCAACTTCTTACGTTCAAATTCTTTATCATATTCCTCATAAGAGCCCGTGATGCGTGCACCTTTTTTGCCTGAATACAGATAGAAAAGTCTAGGTTTTGTCGAAAAAATATATGAGTCTTCAGGCAGGTTCTTAGAGCACCATTTTGCTACATCATAGTAGTCAGCATAGTTAGGGCCGTTACCGATTACAGCCAAAGCCACATTGGTAGGTGCTCCTTTGAAGTTTGTAAACAGAATCTGACTCATTAGTAACATCACAATCATCACAGGTAACTTTCGTGCCTGTGGCCTATTGATTCTTGCAGCGATAAATTTAGTGATCTCTTTGAATCCGCTATAGTACAGATAGATGATAACGGGGCACAAAACACTGAGATATCGCAATATAACCATCTCTGCGGGAGTACCACTTCCAAGGCAGATCAAGAGTGCGGTGATTAACACATATATTCCCAGCAGGTTTTTACGCCAAAATGAGGCCAGAATGGCTATTAGCAAGACTATAAATAGAACTTGCCATAAGATGTTCATAGGAGGCAGCACATCCAGGGCAGAAAAATTTGACCACCGAAACGTTGTAGCGCTGAAGATCATTTGAGAAATCACCCGATATGCCGAGTCCAGGCTCGTTAAAACTTCAGAGTTGTCAAGTCGTAAAAATACCGTGAATTGTGAAACTCCTTTTGCTCCCTGATATATTTGAAACAGAGTAAGTAGGAGCAGGGGAGGCAAAAGCATGTAGACAAATTTTTTCAGGTATGGTGAGTCCCGCAAAGCCAAGAATCCGTTCTGTAGCTGTTTACGGTCGCTAATTCGCAGAAAAAGAGTTAGAATCACTGCAGCAAAAAGACCCAGCCCCACCGCTCGGGTCAAATACGTCATGGCAAAAGCGAATAGCACGGCCAGATAGAGCTTCCAGGAGAAGCCAGAATTCAAAATATACCGGAGTGCAAAGGCAAGTCCGAGCATGGACCAAAACAAGTAGGGTGCCTCTGTCATCAACAGACTGGATGTACCAATGAGGTAAGGAGATGTATAGCCCAAAATGGTCAATAAAGCTGCCTCTGGAAATTGGAGGAAGGAGCGAAAGAGGAAAAAGAGAATGGGAAATAATAAGACGCTAAGGAGTACAATGAAGAGTTTCAGCTTTATGAAGTCATATCCCCAAATCGCATAAAGCGGAGACAACATCAAAGGAAGACCCAGGGATGCTAGCGTGTTGGGAGGCTCACCAGGCACGTCCAACCTGTATGCAGCACCTTTTTCAACAAGAGATTTAGCTACGATCAGGTACTCAGCATTGTCGCCATTGGGGGATATTTCCTTCTTAAATGAAGTAACGTAAAGAAGAGTAGAGCAAATGAAGGCCGCCAAAAGGACGATGCGATCGATGGAGGTGATTTGAAACCTTGATTCGACAACCTTCACAGCGTAGTATAGAAAGCAGATACCTACCAGCACATAAATTGTGTAATGTAAAGGAATCAGCCATCCGATATCTTGGACGCGGCTGTTGTTGAAATCGGAGCCTTTCGATATATCAAAAAGGGATATTAGAAGAAGAAAGAGGAAAGTAAGGGCAAACAAATAGGAAGAAAGTGAAAACTTTTGCGATTTGATCTTACTGGTTCGATTGACCTTCTTGTTTGGTCTATCCGATCCACCAGATCTCTTTTTGTTTTTAGCCCAGCCTTTCTGCCGAGGGTTTGGCATGTATTGCGCTTAAACACGATTTTGATAAATCAAGTTTTAAGTTAAGCATTCGTGCCAAAAATATGATAAAAAAGAGTAATGTATTAGATAGTGAGGGAATCTCTGCTAAAATGCACCGAGATAACAAGTCGGGTCAAGCAGCTTTCTCAATTTCAAGTGGAAGTAAACCCCATCCAATTTCAACGTCATAAGGTCCTGCCCATTCCAGCACTTCACTGGTTGGAGTCATGCGACAACTCATATGGAAGATAGACCCATCAGATGCGGTAAGTCGATATGTTGCAATCACAAGCTCATCCTTCGGATCATCGAAATCGGGTTCATACATCCAAACTTCCTGCTCTGGGCACAAATCCAGGGCATTAGCTAGCACCTCGGGAGATGCATCAGAAAAGAGTCCCAAATTCTTCTTCAGATCCAGAGTGATATAATCTATGATTTGCTGGGTCGATTGTCCTTCAAAAACGTTCAGATTTTTCATAATCATTTAATTTTAACATAAAGCTAAAAATCCACCGTGCAATGAATTTGCACGATAAATTATGGATCGATTTACTTCTGTTTAGACCACCTAACGATGGATCAGAATATCTCTATGTGAGTATGATGGGCAATGTCGAATTGCCTAGAATCAAAATGGTATAAGTGCCTGATTTTGTGTAATATTAGGTTGAGATGGTCCCCAAAAGACATGTCATGAACCTGAAAGTATCGTGCTTACTTTTCGCACTATTAGCCATCGATGCTTCCGTTTCCTGGAGTCAGAAAACCGTGATCAGGGGCTTTATGGAAGTTCACTCCTTTTATGAGGACAGCAAGTTCAACTTCGGCCTCGGTGAACAAGATCTTTTTATAACGTCTGAATTGACTGACCGTTTAACTTTTCTAGGGGAGACCGTTTTTCGGTTTTCATCGTCATCTCAAACCAATTTCAATGTTAGCATTGAACGGATCGTCTTAAAGTACAATTTCAAAGGGAACCATAGTCTCTTACTGGGAAAACTCCATACACCCATAAATTACTGGAACGATACCTATCACCATGGAAGGGTTTTTTTTCCAACCATTGAAAGACCACTATTATTTGGCGCGGAGATCATACCAATTCATACAACAGGAATAGGGATCATGGGTCAAAATCTGGGCGATCTGAAATTTGGTTATGAGTTTCTGATTGGAAACGGACTGGGATCATCCGACATTGCAGATAATGACAAGCACAAATCCATTACGGCTGCAATCCACATCAAGCCTGATTCTGATTGGAGACTGGGTGCTTCCTTCTATCATGATGTAATCTCGAAGGGCGCTTTGGTGCATGGCCATGAAGTAGGCGAAAGAATTAAGCAATATCTACTATCGCTCTCTATCGCATATTTCGGGCCTCAGGTTGAATTACTCGTGGAGGGTACTCTAGCCACGAACAAGGTCAGTGATGATTTAAGACCGCGCTCCACAGCGGCATTCCTTTACGCGGGATACAAGTTAAACGATCACTGGGTTCCATATTTGCGATTTGATAATCTGCATTTTGAGCGTGATGAAGTCTTCTTTGATCATGAGCAATCCACCGCAATCGTGGCTGGATTGCGATATGAAGTTAATTACTTGGCAGTGATCAAATTCGAATACCAATTTGTTCATGGAGAGATTAGTGGCGACAACAATAAACTAATTGCCCAAGTGGCGGTAGGATTTTAGCAGTATGAAAATCGCAAGCTTCAGACTAATTGTAATATATGTCGCAACTGTTGTTGGTCTGATAGTAAATGAAGTGCAAGCTCAGGAAAGCGGATTGGTGGTTATTGGTAATAGTCAAAGCGTTCCTGCCGAGCTCCGGATGGATGAACTCACATCGATTTTGATGGGAGAAAAACAACGTTGGGACAATGGTAAGAAGATCGAGATTGCTCTGATGAAGACGAACACTCCTATAGGCAATGATACGTGTGCCAGAGTATTTCATATGAGCGGCAACGATCTCAACAAGCACTTCTTGGCTCTGGTATTTCAGGGCAAGGGTGAAGCTCCTACTTTCTTCACTTCAGCAAGAGATCTGGAAGAGTTTGTGCTTAATAATGAAGGTGCAATTGGAATTCTCGATGAGGCCTCAAACCAATCTACCAAGATCATCATAGTAGATGGAAAGAAGAATCTTTGAAGTCAATGTAGACTCCTGATATGGTCACATCTGAACACCTTAAAAAATGAGAGTTAGTGTCCAAGCCAAGATTCTGATGACTGTGCTGACCGTGGTTCTCATGTTTGCCTTTTTCATTTTGTTTTACTTTCCTTCCGTACAGGAAAAATCGTTATTAAGAAATTACCACAAGGAAGTTCAGAATCTTGCAAATACTGTGGCGCTTGGGGTGGAGATCGCTTTGACGGAACAGAATTTTGACGGCGTTCAGACGGCGATGGATTATGTGATACACGACACGAGACTCAAGCATGTTTCCATACTTCAAAAAGGTGAATCGAATCAGTCCATCCAACCACACGCCTTATCAGTGTTTCGAACATATCCGGATTCGGTACAGATCGATGTAAACACAGAATCCGATGATTCGACTGTGATTAAACGTGCTTCTTTTGATTCTCCGGTCATGAATGGTGAGGTCCTACTTGGATTTACAACCTCCGAAATTGTCCTCAGCAAGCGTCAGATCAGACTGACCTCCCTTATTGTGAGTTCAATTGTCTTTCTCATAGGTATTGTGATAGGCTTCTGGTTAGCCCGGAATATTTCGGTACCAGTTCTAGCCTTGAGAGATGCAGCGAATCGCGTCGGAGAAGGGGATCTCAGTCAAAGGGTTAAAAGCAGGACAAGAGATGAAATCGGCGA
Organism: Lewinellaceae bacterium; assembly: GCA_024644235.1. Lineage (GTDB taxonomy): Bacteria > Bacteroidota > Bacteroidia > Chitinophagales > Saprospiraceae > JAHELJ01. The sequence goes on along the minus strand of JAHELJ010000062.1, from coordinate 4,472 downwards.
ACTAGGAACTGCCTTCAACAGAATGGTTGACGATCTGGATAATGCGAGACGTGAACGTGATCAAAGGACCAACGAGCTTATTGTGGAGAAAAGAAAAGCAGACGACCTGCTGCTCAATATTCTTCCGGCAGAAACTGCTGAAGAACTCAAAGCGACAGGGACTGCAAAGGCAAAGAGTTATGCATCTGTAACTGTGATGTTTGTCGACATCAAAGATTTTACGGGGAAAACCGAATCCATGAATCCCGAAAAGCTGGTGGCGGAATTGAATTATTGTTTTACTGCTTTTGATCGTATAGTACAAGATCTTGGAATAGAGAAGATCAAAACTATAGGGGATGCCTATATGTGCGTGGCTGGCTTACCCAGGGAAGTCGACAACCATGCTCAGCTGATTGCGTTAGCAGCCTTTGAGATCAGGGATTTCATGAACACATATAATCAAAGAAAGTATGAACGGAATGCGATCCCATTTGAGATAAGGATCGGAATCAATACCGGACCGGTCGTTGCCGGCATTGTAGGGCTGAATAAATTTGCATACGATATCTGGGGCAATACCGTCAATATTGCATCTCGAATGGAGAGTAGTAGCGAGCCGGGCAGGATTAATATCTCGAGGTCCACATACGACATCCTAAAGGATGAATTCGACTGTGTGCTACGAGGTAAGGTTGAGACTAAAGGTATTGGAGAAATAGAAATGTATTTTCTGGAACCTTTGACTAGTCCATTATCAGCATGAGAAAATCGGAAAGGACGGAAAGCAGGGAGCTACTTGATGCCATAGAAGCGCATATTGTGAACAAGCTGAGAAATGCTCTGGATCCTTCCCTTACATATCATACCGTAGAACATACTTTGGATGTTACCAGGCAGGCATTAAGAATCGGTATTGCCGAAAAAATCGAATCTCGAGATTTGCTTCTATTGCAAGTGGCGGCATTGTATCACGACACAGGCTTTCTGAGTTGCTACCGGGGTCACGAGGAAGTCAGTTGCCTCTTTGCTCAGAATGAGTTGCCTGAATTTGGATTCGACGCTGAGGAGATTGAAAAAATGTGTGGAATGATCATGGCAACGAAGATCCCTCAATCTCCCAAAAACAAGCTTGAGGAAATTATCTGCGACGCCGATGTAGATTACCTTGGTAGGCCAGACTTTTTCGCCACCGGCGAAAAGCTGTACAGGGAATTTCTGGATCAAGGTATAGTGGTAGATTTTGACGATTGGAATCGATTGCAAGTACGCTTCTTAGAGGCTCATCATTATTTCACCCAAACTTCCATTGCCCTGCGAACTCAAGAAAAACTACGATATCTAGAAGAAGTGAAAAAACAGGTTGGTTAGCTTGATCAAAGAATGACGACCAGTAAGAAGGCAATAACAGTCCAGATCAGGCCGCCGATAAAAACATTGTAGCAAGTTCGAATCTTGGAGTACTTATCTCCAAGACCTCTTCCCATAAAATAGAGATCGAGTTTGATATATTCCTTAACCAGGTGCGGATCCATGATCGTTTCTTCCAAGGTCTCCAAATATTCCTCCGCTTCCATTTTATAGTAGTTGCCAAAAAAGAAGGGGCTGGTTTGCGTCCGTTCGCCTCGAGTAACGTTTTGTTTTCCCATCCGGATTGGCCGGGTAGCCATTGCTGCAATGATAATGGTGGTCAGACAAGTTAGCGCCAGTGTGATCAAAGGTAAGTACAACTTTTCCTGCTGGATAATCTGAAGATTGGCTAACACAATTGGAATAAGAAATGTGATCATCAGGGAATTGAGACTGAGCAGGATGTTGGCTTTATTATCGGCAATGTTAGTGAGGTCGATATTGTTCCGGTAAGTAGTCCGGATTATGTTCATTATCTCCTTCCGGATCACGGGTCTTTTATCGACACCCTTTTCAAAGGCCTTCGAGACATTGTCTGTCAACAGCACTTTGTCCTTCGATTGCACCTTATTCTTCAATTGCCCTTTGTTCTTGGCTTGGCCCTTCTTTTTTCCCATATCAATTGGGTCGTCATTCGTTCCTGAAAGCACAGATTTCTTCATTTTCGAAATCAATGTTTGTTAATCCAATGCAAACTTTATGCCCTATAGAGTTCAATGCTTCGTCCTGCAGGGTAAACTTAATCATATAGAATCATTGCGAACTCGAAGCATTTGAAGCTCTCATCAATGCTAGCCGGATTTGAGGTGTAGGCCAACAGTTAAGCAAGTTAGTGATCTTTTGCAAATCAATTGGTTCTGATTATAAGGTTTCCTTCCATCTTTCAAAAGGAAATAGGGAGATGGAACGGCGAAAAATTCTTTTCTTCAGGTGATACACTGGAATATTCAGATGAATCTCAATCTAAGTGATCATGTAATTTTGGTAACCGGAGGTTCCAAAGGCATTGGAGAAGCCATAACGAGGACTATAGCTGCAGAAGGGGCTGTTCCAGTGATAGCCACCAGATCCAAGACTGCAACGGAGCAGTTACTCAAAGAGATCAGAGATAGTGGTCAGAAGGCATATGCATATTTAGGAGACTTAGAGGAGGTGTCCTTTTGTAAGACCGTAATTGAAAATACAGTAAAGGAGCTGGGTCGCATAGATGGAATAGTCAACAATGCAGGGGTCAATGATGGGGTTGGGCTTGAGAATGATCCGACTGCATTCCGCAAATCGCTATCCCGCAATCTTTATCACTACTTCGATCTCGTACATTATGCCCTTCCTTATCTAAAGGAAAGCAAAGGAGCCATAGTCAATATCAGTTCTAAAGTAGCGGTAACCGGCCAGGGGCAGACCAGTGGCTATGCTGCAGCAAAGGGAGCTCAATTGGCATTGACCCGGGAATGGGCGGTGTCACTTTTGCCATTCTCCATCCGAGTTAACGCGATCTTGCCAGCCGAGGTGATGACACCACTTTACCGCAAATGGCTGGATTCTACTTTTGATAATCCTGAAGCTAAGGAAGAGGAGATCAAATCAAGAATCCCCTTGGAGAAAAGAATGACTACTGCGCAGGAGATAGCTGCTGCTACTGCATTTTTATTATCTGATCAGAGCAGTCATACCACGGGCCAATATTGGTATATAGATGGCGGATATGTTCATCTCGATAGATCATTAAAGTAGAAATCCAATCAGATGACAAAAACACCTCTGCTTCCATTCATCCTGGTCACCAGCCTTTTCCTGATGTGGGGCCTGGCCAATAATATGACCGACACCTTACTGGCAGCATTCAAGAAAATCATGTCGATGACAGATTTTCAGACGTCCTGGATTCAGGTGGCTTTCTACGGATCCTACTTTTGTCTGGCCATTCCTGCAGCATTGTTTATCAAGCGGTTTACCTATAAGGCCGGGGTCCTCCTTGGCTTGGGTCTGTTTATTATTGGTGCTGTTTTGTTCTACCCTGCAAGCAAGACCATGCTCTATGGGCATTTTCTTGCAGCACTTTTCATTTTGGCAGGGGGTCTGTCTATCCTGGAGACAACAGCTAACCCCTACATACTTGCTATGGGACCGCAGGAGTCAGCAACAAGGAGATTAAATCTGGCCCAATCTTTCAACCCCATAGGTTCAATCATCGGAGTGATTCTAAGTAAGTTCTTCATCCTCTCGAATCTGAATACCGCTGATGCAAGTGCGAGAGCTTCTATGTCATCAGCCGACCTCCAATTGGTGCAAAGTGAAGAGCTGTCAGCAGTTATGGGTCCTTATGTGGGTGTAGCTGGCTTCCTTGCCGCTTTATGGATCACCATCATGGTAGTTCGAATGCCCCGGGCTTCAGATGTTGGATCGGATATTCAGATCGGAGCAGCTTTGAGAAGATTGCTGTCTAGCAAGCATTACGTACTTGGAGTAGTTGCCCAGTTCTTTTATGTCGGAGCACAAATCTGCGTCTGGTCATTTACTATAAGGTATGTCATGCAAGAACTTGGTCTGAACGAGGATGATGCAGCTACCTACTACTTGACCGCTTTAGTTCTGTTCACATTGTCTCGATTTATTTGCACCTGGCTGATGAAATTCGTTGCCCCTGGCAAACTATTGACTATAATGGCATTAATGGCAATGCTTTTCACGGCCATAGTAATCGTGGGAGGTGGTATGGTGGGAGTGGTCGCTCTTGTCAGTATTTCAGGTTGTATGTCGCTCATGTTTCCAACTATCTTTGGTTTGGCCTCGGCAGGCCTCGAGGGTGATCGCAAAATCGGAGGTTCGGGATTGATAATGGCCATTTTGGGAGGTGCCGTCTTGACGATGATCATGGGGCAGGTCTCCGATGCAAGCGGTAGCATAAAACTTGCCTTCATTGTTCCCCTCCTTTGCTTTCTGATTATTACATTCTATGGATATCAAACCCAGCGAATACAGGTACAGCGGTAATCGGTTATTTTTTGCTGATGTGAGTTAGGATTTTCCTGTCCTTATGGCAGAGCTTGCTACGATTCAAGAGTTCTGATTTACGACCATAA
>JAHELJ010000061.1:6414-16711 GCA_024644235.1 Lewinellaceae bacterium | reverse complement strand
TGCAATTCTCTCAAAAACTTGAGCGTCATTGCCTGATCTCGGGTAAAGCCCCTGCGAAGATTATACTTGTGGAATCTTTGAAAGATTTGGTGATCAGTATAACATGCAATTTTCAAGTCAGGATCGACAAAACCTTTATCAATCGACTTAAGGATCGGTAATAGAATAACATCAGCCTCCAAGTCCTCGAAGATCGAATCAAAGCGTCTGATCTGTCTGGCATTGTCTGTGAAGAGAAAGCAGGAATAACCCGACTGTTGCAATTGTTGAAGATCTTCTATCAAAAAAGTGAAGTTCTTATTGAAAGAGGGCTGGGGTTTACCATTTATCTCCAAGACCTGGTTAGCAGAAAAATGTGCTGGTTTATGATTGATGAAGACGAGTGGCAGGTCCAATAGATCATTCATAACTTCCGCAGGGGAGACCGACACGGGTGGACCTGGATGCTCTTCATCATCTCTAATCGGCGGAAGATCGATCAGGTTTTCGTGGCATGTCTGAAGGCGATCAAGCAAAAAGGAATCATTACTGATCCACACCTGACATCCTTCTGGCAGCACGTGAAAGAGACTTACCTTTTGATCTTCCTGAAAGCTTGAGTTTATATTTGGAACAATCGAAAGGCTGGCAATATTTTTTATGGATAACTGGGTAATTGGGTTGAAAGTCCGGATACTTTCGATTTCATCATCAAATAATTCAACTCGATACGGCCATTCATTTCCAAAGGAAAAGATATCGATGATGCCACCCCGAATTGAAAACTGGCCTGGCTCGTAGACAAAATCCACATTCTCAAATCCATATTCAACCAGCACCTCGATCATTGTGTCGGCATCTAGCGATTCATTGATTTTCAGATTGATCCGATTCTGGTCTAAGATGCTCGGTGCCACCACTTTTTCGAACAATGCTTCTGGATATGTCACGACTACATGGGCTGCAGCTGCGCCCGATGTAATCTTGTTGATCGTCTCTGTTCGTTGCAGTACCTGATTATTGTTTATCGTATCGAACTCTGCTGGTCTTTTATAGGAATCGGGAAAGAACCACACTGGTTTTGCAGGCAGTAAATTGGAAAGATTGTGATATGCGTATGCCGCTTCTTCTTTCGTATTGGTGATGAGCAGGCAGGTGCTGGGATGTATGAGATATTTTCCCGAGAGGACAAAGGATAACTGGGCACCAACCATTCCCATAATCTGAATATTGGTACCAGGATCAGATGAAGCCCAATTAGCCACTGCTTGCACTCTTTCATCTTCAACATACTTGGAAAGCAGTAGCTTGCGATTTTCCACCGGCCAAAGATAGACCAAATTATGCTGACTGCGAGATCAGATCCACGAATTGCCTGCCTAGAGATCTGAAGAAAATTGTACCATTGTCTTCGTGGAAAATAAAGATGTCCGAAACATTGAGATCAAAGCACGGATAGTGGATTTGTCGGTTATACGGAACCGGCTCATCGATCGCAAAGCAAAATTTGTCGGCCTGGATCACCAGATTGACACCTACTTCCAGGTGAAGAGTGGGCGACTGAAACTTCGGCAAGGCAACATCGAGAATCACCTTATCTATTATGAGCGTCCCGATCAGGATGTACCTAAGCTCTCAGAAGTGTTACTATATCCGGTGGAAAGAAACTCTTCAATCCGGCAACTGCTCACGAAGGCGCTTGGTGTGGACGTAATTGTCGATAAGAAGAGGGAAATCTATTTTATAGATCACATAAAATTTCACCTTGATGTAGTTAGGGATCTCGGAACCTATGTCGAAATTGAGGTAATTGACGACGGTGCTGGTATCGAACCAGATGTCATGATCAAGACATGCGAGGAGTTTATGCAAGTTCTTGATATCGAATCTGAGCAGTTAGTTTCTTCTTCATATGCAGACTTACTTAGAAATGCGTGATCGAATCTATCCCGGAAAAGTCTTGCTATTTGGAGAGTACACGATACTATGGGATGGGATGGCACTTTCGTTGCCATACCGGAGATTTTTTGGAAAGTGGTCAAGAAATGCGGTTGAAGATAATAATGAATGGTCATCGTTCCTGGATTATATTGAAGGGATAGAACATGATTTGCACAATCAAGTCGATACCAAAGAATTTCGTCGGGCTCTTCAAAACAGATGGAATCTTCAACTTCAGATTCCATCGGGAAAGGGACTGGGTAGCTCAGGGGTCGTCAGTGCAGCTTTTCTTGATTTTTTCCTGGATGACTATCTAGATCTATCTCATTTAAAGAGGGATCTGGCCATGATCGAATCCTATTTCCATGGAAGAAGTTCGGGTTTGGACGCTCTAGTGAGTTTGTTAGATAAGCCGGTGCTAGCAACGAATAGCTCTATCGATGTGGTCGACTTACCATCTCGTTTTCAAGATCACATCTACTTGGTTGACACAGGAATCTCTCGCTCTACCCGTGATCTTGTGCCCGTATTCAAAAGGGAAGTCAATGAGATGGATTCAAAACTCCTTAAGAGTTTAAGCAAGATGAATGAGCAGGCAATCGATCAATTTCGAAACGGGGAATCAACTTTGGAAACAGTCAGATCAATTAGTGATTTTCAGTTGAATCATATGCGGTTTTTGATTCCTCAAAGAGTGCATTCATTCTGGAGGGCATGTCTGGATAATCCAGCCATCGGACTCAAACTTTGCGGTGCAGGAGGAGGAGGCTATCTATTGCTTTTCTCAAGAGAGAAGCTGACAACACATCAGTTATGGGGTATGCAGCTACTTCAGATAGTCTAGGAGATGATCTTCACACAGCTAAGGATGAATGCCGGTGGTAGGTTGAGCAATTGAAATTTGACATCAACATTACCAAATGTTCGTAAGTAAAGGCTCTTTTGTATTAATGAATAATGTACCTGGAGGAATTGACCGAGTGGTTTCAAGTAATCGTAGCAATTTTGGACAATCGATTTAGAAATTTCTTCAGGTAGGACAACAAAAGGCAGTGCGGAGAAAATTACATCAATCTGCTCAAAGCCATATTGCTCGATATAATCCTTCAATCTCTCGGCGGAATCTTCTACTACGATCAATCGAGGGTCCTGTATAGACCTTAATGTTATACAGAATTTCTCATTGATCTCAAAGCAGAATAATTTACAATCAGCCGGCATTTTGGCCAGAATATGACGAGTCATTACTCCATCTCCGGCTCCTAGCTCAACGATACACTTAGCGGATGAGAGTTCCGACATTTTGACGATCTTCTTGCACAGAAATGAGGAACTCCTGGTGACGGTTCCCACTGTATTAAGGTTCTTCAACCCCTCTTGAAAAAACTTCATTGTCGACACTCCACACTTAATTTTATCCTCATTCGAGGTACAGAACATAATTTTTGAGATCGGGATATTGTTCAAATAGCGAAGGACTAATGTCACCTTTTGACAGAAGAACTCCATCGATGAAAGGAATTACCTCAGCATGATTAAATCCCATTTGCTTCACCTTAGAAAGATTCGCTAAAGCATCTTCAAAAGATTTGAACAGTCCGGTAAAATAGAGATACCGATCACTTCCAGACTTTTTAACTATTGAAGTATGGCGGCCGAAGATAGACAAATCTCCTTTATACATTTGATCCAACTCTGCAAATTGAATCGAAAAGACAAGGCCTCGGCGTTGTTCCATAAACTGTTGGTAGGCGGGAGAACTTAAGGGTTCGCTAATCTCTGGCAGGTCATACTTTATTTCAAAAGGCAGTTGATGTTGATTGTGGACAATGAAGTCCAGGCGACGATTGTACCAGACAGCAGCCTCATTAATGCGGCCGTCAATTTCTGTCCGGGCAAGCGGGTAATTTCCACTCAGTCCTTTAACTGATATTCGCGATGATTGAATGCCTTTGGATTGTAGGAAGTCGCTGACCTGTTCTGCCCGTTTTATAGAAACAAACAAATCAAACCCAGTGGCTGGATTAATGTCTGAATGACTCAGGATGTCAATGGTGACATGCGGATAGGTTTTCAAGAAACCCGCTAACATTTCTAGTTTGTCACCATTCTGAGGAGTTAAGACCTGATCGTTGTCGCGGAAGAAGAGGGTTGGAATAGATACTACCTTGGAAACAGAACGCGTACCATCGTTTGAATTTTTCGGATTCTGATCAACATACGTTTCCGCGAAAAGCTGATAATCTCTGACCTGATAAAAAACCAATGGAGTGGATCGGGCAAGTTGCTCCTTTCTTGGCGACCGGTAATAAGCAGAGTAAATATCCAATCCGCCTTTTCCAGATTTTCGGTCACTGGCGAAATAGCTGGATAATCCATTACTTCCCAGTCGGAAATAAAGTTCATTCCCTGCTGAATTTGTTGGCTGCCCCAGGTTGGTGAGATCTCCCCATTGTTGAGATTTATCGTCGAAATCAATCGAGAAAACATCGAACCCTCCCATGCTCGAATAATTATTCGAACTGAAGTAGAGCTTGCGACCGTTCTGAGCCAGGAAAGGAGAAACCTCATCGAATTGGGAGTTAATATCAGAACCGAGATTTACGGCATCTATCCAATTGCCATTTCTCAAAACCGAAAGATAGATATCATAGCCACCAAGACCTCCTGCTCGATTAGAGGAAAAAAACAACACTGAGTCTGAGAAAAAATACAAACCCCTAATGCTTTCCTCTGAACCAATCGGCGCACCCACCCACATGTTACCCATAGATTCGAATTCTTCCAGATCGAAGGTGTCAACGTAGACAGGGCCATCAGCCAATGTTCTTGATTTTTTGAAGAAGGCAATCATTCCATCCTCACTAAAGTCTTGTAATATTTCGTGTTGCCCGGTATTTAATCTGATATTAAGAGGTACTGCTGCCGACCAGGCGCCATTGATAATCTCCGTGGCAAACATATCGCAGTCCTGCTGACGAGTAGTTCCTTTAAGCTTTCCCTGGGTATCGAAATCATCCGATACCCTGACACTTCTTACTGAAGAGAAATAAACCCTGGAATTGTGATTTGGACTTTCCACCGGGATGAAATCATCAAATCGACTATTGACTTCTCCACCCATATTCTCCACAAAGACTTCATCATCCGGGACTCTGTACCGCAGGCCTACAGCGCAGCGTTTGATGTCACCTGTTATATGATTGCGCAGGATTGGATCAGTTGCTTCAGAGCTTCTTAAGATTTCCTTGTACAGCTCAATAGCTTTCTTGAATTGATGTGCTTCATGGTAGCATTTTGCCAACCATAGATTTAACTCTTCAGAGGGGGATTTTTGATTCTCTACCAGGAATTCAAAGCTGTTAATAGCTGATGGTAAATCATTCGTATGGTACTGGGTGATCGCCAGTTTCAGCCGGGCATCTTCATCATTGGGTTTATCAGCACAGTAGGTTTCGAGGAGGGGTTTTGCATCCCAGTATCTCGATAACGAATAGTATTGATCAATTTGACGTTTGAGGGTCCTGGTATTTTGGGCAGAAACATCTACTGCAGCCACAACCATGATCAATAGGCAAAAGTACAAGCGAATGCTGTCCGATAAATGCTTACAGCTAAATCCCATTATCAAACTTGAAGTTCTCAAGGTTGTCAGCTACCCTGCGAAGAAATGAGCCACCGAGAAAACCGTCCACAACTCTGTGATCGTATGACAATGACAAGAATATCTTTTGACGGACAGCGATCAGGTCACCATACTCCGTTTCCACCACTGCTGGCTTTTTACGAATGGCGCCAGTTGCAAGAATAGCTACTTGCGGTTGATTGATTATAGGGGTGCCCATCACATTGCCAAATGTTCCTACGTTGGTCAGGGTAAAGGTGCCGTCTTGGATTTCATCAGGCTTTAGTTTGGATGTTCTTGCACGTTCTACCAGGTCATGAACCATCTGTGCAAGACCAACCAGATTGTAATGATCGGCATGCTTCAGCACGGGTACGATCAAATTGCCAGAAGGCAAGGCGGTAGCAATTCCTATGTTGATTTTTTTCTTCCTGATAATATTATCTCCCTCGACCGAAATATTTATTCCCGGGAAATCTACGATTGCCCTAGTGATAGCCTTCACGAAGAATGGAGTGAAAGTCAGCTTGGTGCCATGTTTTTCGAAGTAGAGTGATTTGTGCTTCTCACGCCATTCTACAATTTCGGTCATATCTGCTTCGACAAAACTGGTGACATGCGGGGATATCCGTTTGGAGGCTACCATGTGCTCTGCTATGAGCTTTCGCATCCTATCCATCTCAACAATTTCATCCTCCCCGGAAGCTACTTTCGGTGAATCTATTTGGATTTTGCTTACCGGTTCAGCAGAAGGCTCTTCAGGGAGGCTCTTCTGTACTGGTACTCCTGAAGGTCCGGGAGCATTGCGCTCTTCCACATAAGCCAGAATATCCCGTTTCGTAACTCTTCCTTTGGCGCCACTTCCCTCAATTTGATCCAGTTCCTCAAGGGGTATAGCTTCTTTCTTTGCAATATTTCTTACCAGGGGAGAGTAGAATCGATCTCCTGAGGAAGACAGCTCTTTATTCTTCTCTTTTGGTGTGACGGAACGGACGATTACTTTGGATTGTTCCTCCTCGCGTAGGGCAGTCTTCTCTTCCATGGGCGGAGATCCGTTGCCGCCATTGGCCACAGGAGCTGCCACTTCAGTTTGGATGGTAGCAATTACTTCACCCACCTGAACCACTTCATTCTCTCGCCGGAAAATCTTGGTGATGACACCCTCTACAGGTGACGGTATCTCTGTATCAACCTTGTCGGTTGCTATTTCAAGTATGTTTTCATCAACTGATATCTGATCCCCCTCGTTCTTATGCCATTTGAGGATTGTCGCCTCCATAATGCTTTCACCCATCTTAGGCATTACCAAGTCAAAATTGGCCATTCGCGCGAGTTTGATTAGAGAACGTAAAGTTAACGCAAATTATCGTGCTAATAAAAACTTTCGAAGTAAGTCAAGTGCATAAATGCCTGTGTATTTGATGTTTATGATTCTGTCCTTCGTGAAGAGATATTCTTTGGTGATTATGTTGTCAATATCTCCGACGGCGATCCAAATTGTTCCTACTGGTTTGTCGTCCGATCCACCACCTGGTCCGGCGATCCCAGAGACAGCTATGCCTAAATCAGCCTCAGAAGATCGTAGTGCCCCTCGCACCATTTCTTCAACAGTCTGTTTGCTTACCGCTCCCCAACGTTCTAAGGTCTTAGGGGATACTCGGAGGATGGAGGTTTTAATTGAATTGGAGTATGCTACGATGCTTCCGGTGAAGTAATCGCTTGATCCGGGTACCGAAGTGATTAGATGCGCCAGGTAGCCACCCGTACAACTTTCGGCGGTAATCAGGGATAGTTTACGCTGGCGCAACATTTGTCCAATAGCCTCTTCAATGGTGGTTTCATCGTACCCAAAAATGATTGAACCAAGTTCGCGTTCTAACAATGATACTTTTTCTTCTAGCAGTTCTTGTAGACCATCCGCTGATTGACCTTCAATAGATAAGCGCAGGCGGACCTGGCCAATAGATGGCAGGTAAGCAATTTTGACCGGTGACTCCATAAGAAGTGGCTCGACCATGTCAGCCAGGCTGGATTCCCCTACACCGATCGTCCTGATAGTTTTCTGCAATAGAATAGTCCCTGATCGGTCCTTGAGCCTTGGCAAGACACCATGCTCCATGATATATTTCATTTCGTAGGGCACACCGGGCATTGAGACCAGGATCTTACCATTGCTTTCAAACCACATTCCCGGAGCAGTGCCCAATCTGTTGAACAACAGTTCTGCTTTTTCTGGTAGAAAGCACTGATTACGATGAGCTTCCCTTAACGGGATGTTTCGTTTTTCAAAAATCTTCCGTATCCGTTCATAGGTTTCCTCCGAAAAAACCAGTTCGCAGTCGAAATACTGCATCAAGGCTTTTTTGGTGACATCATCTTTGGTAGGTCCAAGGCCACCAGTCATAAGAATCATATCAGTGTCTTGAAATGATCTCTCTACAGCTTCGATTATATCCGGCAGATTATCACCGACCGATATCTTTCTCGCCACACCGATCCCCAGCAGATACAATTGACCGGCTATCCATGCAGCATTACTATCAATGACCTGGCCAATGAGAAGTTCGTCACCAACTGTCAACAGGGTTGCTTTCATGGATAAATTATTTCTTTCATTTCGAATGTCTTCAGACCACCTGAGTCATCAGAAACCATCAGCTTACCCTCCTCATTAACGCCCACAATTTTGCCATAAAAATCGCTATGGTCAGGGGTAAGAAATCGGCTTCTTTCACCTAACCGGAACAATTGTGAATGGTATTCTTCATCCAGATCTTTTTTGGTTGACTTCAGCAGTAAATAGTATTTATCAAGAGCCGAAAGCAATCTGGACCTAATGGTGATCAGATCCAGTTTCTGACCAAGCTCTCGCCTCATGGAAGTGGCATTCGGGACTTTGGGAAATTCAGATTGATTAACGTTGAGTCCAATTCCCATTACGGTGGCTTCGATTTTGCCTGCCTGGATAATGTTCTGGATAAGTATACCTGCTAGTTTTTTACCCTCTACCATGATATCATTCGGCCACTTGATTTGCACGGGTAGACCAAAGGATTGCACGGTTCTAGATACTCCAAGACTGGCCATCTTGGTGAGTTGAAATTGTTGAGTCACTTTCAGGAAGGCAGGTCTCAGGATCACGGACAAAAGAAGGTTTTCGCCGCTTTGACTTTCCCACTGGGATCCCCTCTGCCCTCGCCCAGCTGTCTGATACTCAGTACTTATTACCATGCCGTCTTCAGCATCTCCGCTTGCCAATTTTCTCAAAGCAATTTCATTCGTTGATGACACCTCCTTGAAGTGTTCAAGAACCTTTCCGACGATCAGAGTGTTATCATTTTTACTCAATTTATTTAGTTAGCTTTGTTTAAAGTGCAGATTGAGATGTGTGGAAGCGGAATTCACGATAAAAATATAATTTGAATTTAAAGAGGCAGTCAGTATCAAGTCAGCTTAGTGCAGGGAACCTCGTTGAGGTCATCGTGGATGCGATAAAAGACATTAAAGGGAAGAACATTGTAAAGCTGCAACTTACTGATCTTGAAGACTCTCCAACAGATATATTTATTATTTGTGAGGGGGATTCCAATATTCAGGTCAAATCAATAGCTGATAATTTATATAAGAGAGTAAAAGAGGAGACTGGCCTTATCCCTAATCATACCGAAGGTACACAGCAAGCGCGATGGATCTTAGTCGATTATTTCTCGATAGTGGTCCATATTTTTTATCCAGAAACACGCTTGTTTTACGATTTGGAAGACCTTTGGAGCGATGCTGAGTTCACACACTACGAGAGTATTTGAAATTTATTGATCACCAGGGATGACGAGAAATGCAAAACAACAATTCGTCAGAAGAACAAAACGACAACAAGGACAACAAGCGTTTTAATAAATTCAACTCGTTTTGGATTTACGGCTTAATTGCATTGGTGTTGCTTGCTTCGCAGCTGTTCTTTGATTCTAGCTTTTCATCAAACGAAGAAATATCCTTCCGTGACTTTGCGCACTTTGTAGAGCAAGGAGATGTGACCGAAGTTGAAATAATCAACGGAAAGTATGCAAACGTCTATATAAAGAAAGATCGACTGGAAAGCTCCAGACATGATCAGGCTAATAAAAGTCAATTTAACGTTGGCAGCCCGAATTACAGCTTCAATATCGGATCGGTTGAAACATTCGAAAGTAAACTGAGTGAGCTGAACGAATCACTTCCTGAAGAAAATCGCATTGATGTTACCTATGATGAAAAGGTAAATTTTTGGGGTAACATGTTGGGTTGGTTGCTACCCATCTTCCTGATCGTAGCGATATGGCTTTTCATAATGCGACGGATGAGCGGTGGTGCCGGTGGCCCAGGAGCTCAGATTTTCAACATCGGGAAGTCGAAGGCAACCCTTTTTGATAGCAACACCAGCGTCAACGTTACATTTGAAGATGTGGCGGGACTAGACGAAGCTAAGGAGGAAGTGATGGAGGTAGTGGATTTTCTAAAGAATCCCAAGAAGTACCAGGCGCTAGGTGGTAAGATACCCAAAGGAGTATTGTTGGTCGGACCTCCGGGAACGGGCAAAACACTATTAGCTAAAGCGGTGGCTGGTGAGGCAGGGGTACCGTTTTTCTCAATATCAGGATCTGATTTCGTAGAAATGTTTGTGGGAGTCGGTGCATCGCGCGTACGAGATCTTTTCCGGCAGGCTCGAGAAAAAGCACCCTGCATCATTTTCATAGATGAGATAGATGCAATTGG
>JAHELJ010000061.1:0-6314 GCA_024644235.1 Lewinellaceae bacterium | reverse complement strand
ACTGCCACACTTATTGATGATGAAGTGAGAAAGTTGGTGGAATCCCAGTACAAGAGAGCTCAGGAATTGTTAAAGATGCACCGTAATGAACTGAATATCCTGGCTCAGCAGTTGTTGGAAAAGGAAGTACTATTAAAATCGGATGTTGAAAAACTTATCGGACCCAGACCATATGATCCAGGACCACAGCATAAAGAGGATAACTCAAAAGCTTTGGAGAATGGGGTGGAGCCGGGATCCAACACTGACGAAAAAACTACTCCATTGAGCGAAGAACAGGAAAGCTCTCCAGATCTATAGAAGAGACAGCGACAAAAAAAGTAAAAGGGCAGCTTTCGAAATATGAAGAGCTGCCCTTTTTCGTGGTTTCCTAAATTAAGAATTACACTACTTCGATTCTTCTCCCACTTCATTACTGACTAGAAGTTGGAAGCCATTTCCATGAATATTGACAATTTCAATGTTCGGATCTAGCTTCAGGTACTTTCTTAGCTTTGTGACGAATACATCCATGCTGCGTGCAGTGAAGTAATTATCCTCACCCCAGATCTTTGTCAAGGCTTCTGACCTAGGCAAGACATCATTCTTACGTATGCAAAACAATCTGAGTAAATGAGCTTCCTTCGGCGATAATTTCTCTTTGACCTCACTACCATCATCACCGGTAAATGTCAAGATTCTCAAAGGGTAATTAAAATGAAATTTTCCAATCTCAAACTCTTTGATTTCATCACTTGGATCTGGCTTTTGTTGACTCCTCTTCAAGATGGCTTGAATGCGCAGAAGCAATTCTTCAGAGTTGAACGGCTTGGTGATATAGTCGTCTGCTCCAATCTTGAATCCTTCTAGTACATCTTCTTTTAAGGTCTTGGCAGTGAGAAAGATGATAGGCATATCATTATCTCTCTCCCGGATTTCCTTGGCTAGGGTAAAGCCATCTTTTTTGGGCATCATCACATCAAATATGCAGAGGTCAAAGGATCCCTTTTTGTAAGTAAGCAAACCCGCATCACCGTCGCTTTCCAAGGAGACATCATAATCATGCATCTCCAAGTAAGACCTGAGGACATCGCCAAAATTCTGATCGTCTTCTACCAATAAGATTTTCTGCTTTTGTTCAATCATGGTTTGTCCGTTATGCATTGATTGTTAAATAAGACTTTATACATTACTAACTAACGCTATTCACTTCTTTTTCTTGTCCGCCATTCACTGGGAACTTCAATATGAACCGGCTACCTTCCCCAATCTCACTATCCACCTCAATTGTCCCCCTATGGGCCAGTACCATAGCCTTGACATAACTTAAGCCAAGACCAAATCCCTTTATGTCATGTAAGTTACCAGTATGCACCCGGTAAAACTTGTCAAATATATGTTTCAATTGGTCCTTTGTCATACCGATTCCCTGATCTTCTACTACAACCTCTACACTTCCGTTCAGATTGCGCGTTGCTACACTGATCACGGGCTGGTTAGGTGAATATTTATTGGCATTATCCAGCAAATTGTGAATAATATTCGAAATATGCGTCTGATCACCCATGATTGAAGGCTTAGGGGCAGTCAGATTCGCTATAACCCGGCCACCCTTTTGTTCTGCTTGCAGATTCGCATGTTCTACAGCCTGAACAATAACATCATGTAGGTTGATTTCGGTAAGTTTTAACTTGAAATCCTTCTTATCAAGAAGCGCCATCTGCAATACCTTCTCCACTTGACTGAGCAATCTGGTATTCTCTTGCTTAATGATCTTGGCAAATCGTCCGATCTTATTGGGTTCACCTACTATCGAAGGACTGGTAATCGAATCCGCCGCCAGGTTGATCGTCGCAATGGGTGTCTTGAATTCATGAGTCATGTTGTTGATGAAATCGGTCTTCATTTCAGATAGCTTTTTCTGCCTTAGTATGACATGCAGCGTATAGACAAAACAGAAGAGGATAATGGCCGTAAAAATTACCGAACCCAGAATCGTCGGCCATACATCTCGAAACAAAATTCGGTTTCGTTGCGGAAAATCGATAAACAAGACCCCTGGTGCTGGTCCTTCTGCGGGAGGAAAGAGATCGATGTGATATCGTGAATTGAAGAGACTTTGATTGATCGGTGTGTTGCTATATTGTTCACTTCCCTCTTCTTCCACCACAAAGTTGCCATCAAGGATAATAAAACTATTGCTCTCGTTGGAGAACACACCATAGTGGTAGGCTATGTCGATGCCCCTTCGACTAAGATGTCTGGCAAGGTATAAGTTCAACCGCTTTATATCTAATCTATCTGACAAAGCTCGACCCTGCAAAAGCTTGTTCACCTGAAGACCCTCAAGCAGGGTTAGTTTTTGTTGGAAGGAACTACGGTTTCCTGGGAAGAGCTGGGAGAGATCTTCCGTAATCAACAGAGAATCTTCCAGACGTTGCTTTTGATAGAAGAAATCAAGCTTAGACCGGTTATTTGGTGTGATGCTGGGCACGTCTGCCAGAATGTCAAAATCAAGTGAATTTTGGCTTGCAGCCAGGTCTTTCTCTACATGATTCAGGGCAGAAAAGACTTCTTTATCGAATTTTTCCTCATTAAGATTTATGCTCCAGCTGATCCATCTGGTTTGGATAAAGATGATTCCTATCAAGGCCACAGCCATGAGAGCTATCAATATCCATATGATATATCTCTTCATCATTTGATCATGTACTCAACTGGGAACAAGTCAAAATTATGTCTCACAAAGTTCGCTAATTTCGTGTTTAACGATGTTTTAACTTTTGATTCATTTCCATCCATCAAGCAGGATACTAATTTTATTAGCAAATTTTTTGACCATCATGAAGAACAAAATGAATAGAATGTTAAAGTGGATGTTGTGCCTGGGAGTACTGTTTTTTTTGGATCAGTTGCCGGCATTAGCACAAGCCGAAAAGCAGACCAAAGTTACGATAACCAAAGAGACGATCGATGCCGAAGGAAATAAGACCACGGAGTCGATTGTTTTGGAAGGGGAGGATGCAGAGGCCATTGACATCGATAAGCTGGCTAAGGGAGAGACCCCATCCTCATCTCCACAAATGTGGTTGCGAGGCTTTGATCAAAATGGTCCGATGTTTTTTAACGGAGAAGACAGTCTTGATCTTAGCCAATGGTTTAGCTTCGATTTCGAACCATTTAAGTTTTTCGGAGATGAGGATTTTGGTAATTCACCATTCCTTCAGCCTTTTGGATCGCCAACATCAAAGGGTCCTAAACTTGGCGTACAAATTCAGTCTCTCGAATCTCAGAAAGGAGTGGTAGTCAGTGAGGTGGTACCAGGATCTGTGGCTGAGCGAGCTGGACTACAAACAGGTGATATTATCTTGATGGCCAATGATCAATCGATTGATGAACCTGCCAATCTTGTTGAAATTATCCAATCTTTGGAACTACCCGCTGAGCTCTTGCTGAATGTCTTGCGTGGCGATGAATATCTGGATATTGTGGCTCGATTTGAAGAACCCAAGGAAAAGAAGGATATCCAGATCAGAAAGATCTAAACAAAGCAAGTATTACTGGAGGTTGAATCGAACAGTAATCCCACTGTTAATATTGGTGATCGGATAAGATCTTGAAGTATAAGGTGTGGTCTTATTATAATCAAAGAAAAATCTAAGGGTAAGACTCTCTGTCACATCATAATCAATTGATGGACTGATCCGTAATTGCTTGGTTCCCCGTGAAGCCTGTGGTTCCAAATCGGTATCGAATTTGTGTATCAGGGAAACGTTGTCGCTAAAAGAGAAATCAAAATTGATCTCCATATCATTTCCTTTTTGAGCTCGGCCTCCCGGAGCATTGGGATCTTGATTTTCATCTTGTTCGCGTTGCTGGTCTCTTCTCGACCTGCTTCTTCGGTTTTGCTTGGGCTGTAGGAAAGGAATATTGACGTTTTGCAAGCGGTATCCAAAGCCAACGACATAGTCGGTACGTTTTGACTCGTTGAGTTGATAATCGGTAAAACTGAGGGTGAGATTACGTGATTTGTTCATGTCCACTCTCAGCGAAATATCATTCCTGGTTTTGATATTGAGACCAAGGAGCGGGGAGAACTGTTCGGAGATCATGATTGCCGGGATCTCATACCTACTGTAGAAATCTCCTGTCACCTCATTAGTGTTTGCGATAGGGTCGGAGGGGAGATAGTCAAAATCGGTGTTGTAGCTGTTGATGGACAGATTCGAACGGTAGCCATGAGTTAGACTTACACTTGAAAAGATATCTTGGAATAGTGGTACTTTGGAAAGACCATTATAATTAAGTTGCCAGTTCGGTTTGGGAGCCAGGTCAAAAATGTCGAGTTTAACTGACTGAGGCGATATATCTGCGTAGGAAGATATGAATGCTGGAATGAGCACATCCCTCTGATACTTACCATATCCTTCGGTGTAATCTTCTCCATCAAATGCATGAACGGTTCCGGTTTCACCTACACGTTGCGAAATGATCTGCCTGGTCTCTCCAAATTGATCAAACAGCCCCTCGATATCCTGTTCAAAAAGAGTGCGAAGGGTGAAGTAGGAAATATTAAAAGAACCTACTTCCCGGGGAGCCAGTCTTTCAAACGGGCCACCCGGTTCGGTCTTCTTAAAGAACTCTGAGTGATTCTCTGTAAAGCTGTAATCCCAATTTACCTCGAGACGAAAATCACGGAAGGGCTCTATACTCACGCTGGCATTCCACTTCTTGGTATTATTGAGCAGCACTTCCTGGTTAAGAAAGATATTATTCGTTATCCAATCATTTTCCGGCAAAACGGCATCTTCAAACCATTGGTCATCGGGTTGAAATCCGAGAATAAACTCGGTTCCCGGAGCACTCCAGTCTCTGTTCATTCCGAAAAATCGGGTGCGCGGGGTAAAACCGGGGATCACTGAACCAATGTTTTCCGAATACTGCAATTTGGCCTTTCTCAGTGACATGAGAGGCCGGATAAATAGTCTCTCGATGGCTCCAGGTTCGCGTGCTTCTTTTTGTTCCCTGTCCGTGTTTGCCTGTTGATCTCCCCGGCTTGGCAACTGGCGATCGGAATTTCCACGAGAGCGGGTGTCTTGTCTGGCACCCTGATTGATTTTTTGTAAGTAAGGTATCTTGTTGTAAAGCTTCTCAAAGTTCAGATCTGCGGAGATCTGACGGGTCTGAGTATTCTGGATGATATTTCCCAATGAATCTACATTAAGGGCTGCAGCGCTCCATCCGTAGGTGGTGTTAACCTGAGCTCGTACCTGGGCAAAGTCCAACAATGGGAAATGTTGGAAGGGAAGGTTATAACTCACGTTTAAGTTGTGCGTGTAATTCTTAGTTCTTCCAAAGTTTTTGAGGTTGGTCCAGATGGAATCTTTGGCCAACTCCTGATCGAAGCCGGGATCACGCTCATTCAATTCATCGATCACCGATTGATTGATTGCGTTGAATCTCAGTTTCAACGATTTAGTCAAATCCCAGTTGAGGTTATAGTTACGGTCCCAGGTAAATTTCTTGGTAAACCAGGTTTTAAATAGAGGATCAGAAAACCGGTAACTCTTTGTGGTTTTCTGCCGATTTAGTGCAGTATTGAATGAGAACGAATTTGGAACGGGATTGAAGTTCAGTTCAGTGATGAGCTTGATCCATTTATCCTTTTGAATGCCTTTGAGGGGCTGAATATAAAGCGGTTTAGTGCTGAATGTGTAGTCGATGGCTCCCCGGTACTCATCGGTTTCATCGTTTTCTATGATGGGATCATGCCGCTTGATCTCAGACTGAGCATAGGTAAAACTGAAATTCTCAATATCCCAGGGCATCGGGCTTCGCTGCCTTGTGCTGGTGCGCTCTTTCCGGACATTGGTAAAATTGAAACTTTTAATCGAAGTAAAATCCACGGCTTGTTCTCGGAGGGAATCCCTAGAGGTCTTATCGGGTGCTTCCCTCAGTTTGTCCTTCAACTCAATGTCAAGATCATAAGGATCATATTGTGGGTTGTAACTAGTGGCGGAGTATTGAGCATAGAATGGAATGCGAAGGCCTGATCTTTCTCCGAAGAATTTGCCCAGTTCCAGATTTGCCGCAACGTCGTACTGAACCATCTCTTCCAGGCTTCGCTGAGCAAGTTTCTGATCAAGGGCTCCCCAGCCAATGCTGCTATAGTTTCCACTAAAGGATAAGCGACCGAAGTCGGCCAGTTGCAGATCCAATCGAGCTAAGGCTGCCGCTCCTCCTTTTTCATTTAGTCCGTTTAATCTCAATTCATTGATCCAGACTTCGGTACATAGATCAAGGCCGTCATCAGCTTTGTTCCGTACACCCACCAT